>CAZTAA010000025.1:0-36158 GCA_964611465.1 uncultured Mycobacterium sp.
GTGATCCGGTCCCCGCTGATCAGCCGCAGATGCACCTGCGCGGTGCCGGGATGACGGGCGAGCACCTGCTTGAGCGCGGTGACCTTGTCGATGGTGCACTGCCGGGTGGGCAGGGTGACGGCGATCGGCCGGTTCGGCTGTGCGTTGGAGAAGTCCGGCACCACCAGGTCGTGCACGATCAGTGAACGCCGGTCGTCGCGCACCGACACCTTCGCCCGCAGCACCACCACCGCGTCGTCGGCGATCTCGGCACCGTGCATCGAGTAGGTCTGCGGGAAGAACAGCACCTCGATACCGCCGGTGAGATCTTCCAATTGTGCTGAGGCCCAGGGCAATCCGTTCTTGTTTACCCGGCGGTTGACCGCCGTGAGGATGCCGCCGACCTGAACCTGGCTGTCGTTGGCGACGTCGCCGTCCAGAATGGCCGGCAGCTGGGTGTCCACCTGGTTGGTCAGCAGGTGCGCCACTCCGTCGAGCGGATGACCGGACACGTACAGGCCGAGCATCTCGCGTTCGAGTGCCAGCTTGTGCTTGTCCTCCCACTCCTCGTCGGGCACCTTGATGGTGAACACGGGGTCGCCGCCCTCCGCGTCGTCGTCTCCCCCGCCGCCGAACAGGTCGAACTGCCCCATCGCCTCGGCCTTCTTGGTGCCCAGCACGGAATCCACCGCATCGGTGTGCACCAGGAACAGACCCTTGCGGGCGTGCTTGAGCGAGTCGAAGGCGCCGGCCTTGATCAACGACTCGGTGACCTTCTTGTTGCAGGCTGCCACGTCGATCTTGTTCAGATAGTCCGAGAAGTCGGTGAAAAAGCCCTTTTCGGTGCGGGTTTGGATCAGCGAGGCGACGACGTTGGCGCCGACGTTGCGGACCGCGCCCAGTCCGAACCGGATGTCGGTGCCCACCGAGGCGAAGTTCTGCACGGACTCGTTGACGTCCGGCGGCAGCACCGTGATGCCCAGGCGCCGGCAGTCGGCCAGGTAGACCGCGGCCTTGTCCTTGTCGTCGCCGACCGAGGTCAGCAGGCCTGCCATGTACTCGGAGGGATAGTTCGCCTTGAGGTAGGCCGTCCAGTAGGACACCAGGCCGTACCCGGCCGCATGCGACTTGTTGAATGCGTAGCCGGCGAACGGAAGGATGGTGTCCCACAATGCTTTAACGGCACGCTCGGAGAACCCGTTGGTCGTCATGCCCTCATAGAAGCCCTTGTACTCGGCTTCGAGCACCTCCAGCTTCTTCTTGCCCATGGCCTTTCGCAGCGCATCGGCCTTGCCCATGGTGTAGGAGGCGACCTTCTGCGCGATGAACATGATCTGCTCTTGGTAGACGATCAGGCCGTAGGTCTCGGAGAGGATGTCGGCCAGCGGTTCCTCGAGTTCGGGATGGATCGGCTTGATGGCCTGCCGCCCGTTCTTACGGTCGGCGTAGTCGTTGTGCGCGTTCATCCCCATGGGGCCGGGCCGGTACAGCGCCAGCACCGCGACGATGTCGTTGAACTCGGTGGGCTGCATCCGGCGCAGCAGGTCGCGCATCGGGCCGCCGTCGAGCTGGAAGACCCCCAGAGTGTCACCGCGGGAGAGCAGTTGGTAGGTGGCCGGGTCGTCGAGGGGCACCGATTCCAGATCGAGGTCGATGCCTCGGTTGGCTTTGATGTTCTCCAGCGCGTCGCCGATGATCGTCAGGTTGCGCAGCCCGAGAAAATCCATCTTCAGCAGGCCGATGGCCTCACACGAGGGATAGTCCCAGCCGGTGATGATCGCGCCGTCTTGCGGGCGTTTCCACAGCGGGATCGCCTCGATCAGCGGCTCGGAACTCATGATCACCGCGCAGGCGTGCACGCCGGCGTTGCGGACCAGACCCTCCAGTCCCCGGGCGGTCTCGTAGATGGTCCGCACATCGGAATCGGTGTCGATCAGCGCCCGGACTTCGGCGGCCTCCTTGTACCGCTCGTGGTCGGGGTCGGTGATGCCCGACAGCGGGATGTCCTTGGCCATGATCGCCGGCGGCAGCGCCTTGGTGATCCGGTCGGCGATCGCGAACCCGGGCTGGCCGTAGTGCACCCGGGCCGAGTCCTTCAGCGCCGCTTTGGTTTTGATGGTGCCGAAGGTGATGACCTGGGCGACCCGGTCACTACCCCACTTCTCGGCGGCGTAGCGCACCATCTCGCCGCGCCGACGGTCGTCGAAGTCGATGTCGATGTCGGGCGCCGACGGCCGTTCGGGGTTGAGGAAGCGTTCGAAGAGCAGCCCGTGCGGAATGGGATCGATGTTGGTGATGCCCAGCGCATACGCCACCAGCGACCCGGCCGCCGATCCGCGGCCCGGGCCGACCCGGATGTCGATGGACCGCGCGTAGTTGATCAGGTCGGCGACGATCAGGAAGTAGGACGGGAATCCCTTCCCGCAGATGACGTCGATCTCGAACTCGGCGCGGTCGGTGTATTCCTGCGGCACCCCGCCGGGGAAGCGCCGTCGCAGACCCGCGTGCACCTCGTGGCGCAGCCAGGACCCCTGATCATGGCCCTCGGGCACCGGGAAGATCGGCATCCGGTCCACCGGCGCCCAGACGTCGGCGTAGGACTGCACCCGTTCGGCGATGAGCAACGTCGAGTCGCAAGCCTCCGGGATCTCGTCGTCCCAGATGGCGCGCATGTCGGCCGCGGACTTGAGGTAGTAGCCGTCGCCGTCGAACTTGAACCGCGCGGGATCCGACAGCGTTTTCCCCGTCTGCACACACAGCAGGGCCTCGTGGTTCTGCGCGGCGTCGCGGGTGACGTAGTGGCAGTCGTTGGTGGCCAGCGGCGCGATGTCCAGCTTGCGGCCGATCTCCAGCAGCCCGTCGCGGACCCGTCGCTCGATCGACAGGCCGTGGTCCATCAGCTCCAGGAAGAAGTTGTCCGGCCCGAAGATCTCCCGCCACTTGGCGGCCGCCTCCAACGCCTCGCGGTCGTGACCGAGCCGGAGCCGGGTCTGCACCTCACCGGAGGGGCAGCCGGTGGTGGCGATGATGCCCTCGGCGTGCTCGGCCAGGATCTCGGCGTCCATCCGGGACCATTTGCCCAGCTGGCCCTCGAAGGAGGCCAGCGAGGACAGCTTGAACAGGTTCCGCAGGCCGGTGGCGTTCTCGGCCATCATCGTCATGTGCAGGTAGGCGCCGCCGGCGGAGACGTCGTCGGCCTTCTGACTCGGATCGCCCCAGGTGACGCGCCGGGTGTCGAAGCGGGAACCGGGCGCGATGTACGCCTCGATGCCGATGATCGGCTTGATGCCGACCTCGGTGGCCTTGTTGTAGAACTCGCTGGCGCCGAACATGTTTCCGTGGTCGGTCATCCCGACCGCGGGCATCTCCAGGCGCTGGGCCTCGGCCAGCATCGGCATGATCTTGGCGGCGCCGTCCAACATCGAGTATTCGGTGTGGTTGTGCAGATGCACGAAGGAGCCGCCGCTGTTACCCATAGGCCCGTCAGTCTAGGACGGAGCGCCGACAGGCTCGGGCGTGTCGCGGGCAAGCCGGTGCGGCGTGTCTCGACACCGGCACTCGGCCCCCACGTCGCGGCCTGTGATTGAGTCGACGGATGCGCATGGTCCCCGTTGTTCTGGTCCTGGCCGGCTTGTCGACGCTGACGGCGTGCGCGCCCCGGGCGGGTCACCCGGACAGCACCGAAACCGGCACGGTGACGTCGCGGGCCGAGACCCCGACCGCCGCGCCGGGCCCGTCGTTCGACTGCGCCAAGGCCGACGGCGACGCCGAGAAACTGGTCTGCAATGACCCCGCCCTGGCCGCGCTGGATCGCCGGCTCGCCGACGAGTATCAGAAGGCGCTGAGCCATCCGGGGGCGGACAAGACCATGCTGGAAGACAGTCAGCACCGCTGGGTGTCGGGCCGCGACGACTGCTCGAACGCTCACGACGTCGGCCGCTGTCTGCGGGAGTCCTACCAGACGCGTGTCTTCGAACTGCGCACCTCAGACCCCGCGATCCCGACTCCGCCGGTGGTGGCCTACTCCTGCCCCGGCGACAAACCCTTCACCGCCAAGTTCTACAACGACTTCGATCCCCGGGTCGCCGTGCTGACGTTGGGTGAGGACTCCGCGGTCACCTTCGCCGAACCGGCGGCCAGCGGGGCGAGATACGGCCGCGACAAGGTCGAGTTCTGGGAACACCACGGCGAAGTCACCGTGAATTTCTTCGGCAACGAATTCACGTGCCACACAGCGTGATTCAGTTCATGCAAAGGGTGTGCACCCGGACGGCCACGGTGTCCTCGGCCGCCGCGTGGCCCGCGTCGCGGTAGTGCTGTTCGACCGGCCCGGCGTAGTCGGCGACCCGGGCCGTCAGCCGGTTGCCGGTGAGGCCGGTGCTGTAGCTGATGTCCACCGGAAGTTCGATGTCGCGCCGACAGCGTGGGCAGGAGATGCTGACGGTGTGCGGAATGGCTAACATGGCGTCGCTCCCGGGGTCGTGGTTTATTGCGGTGGCGCCGTTGCCCACAGATACCCGTTGGTCAGAGTTCTAATCGCAGAATCCGACATTGTCCAACGCAAGCCGATATGAACCGCGTCACAGGCCGTTGAACCGGCAGGTCAGCCGGCTGTTCGAGTGCCGCGGCGGGCGCGTCGCACCGCGTCGGCGGTGAACACGGCCAGCGCCACCCAAATCAGCGCGAAACCGAGCCAGCGGGCCGGCGGCATCGGCTCGCGCCCGATGACCACACCCCAGGTCATCTGCATCGCCGGGGTCAGGTACTGCAACAGCCCGAGGCTGACCAGCGGCAGTCGCTGGGCCGCGGCGGCGAACAGCAGCAGCGGTATCGCGGTGACCGGTCCGCACGACATCGTCAACGCGACGTGGCCGGCGCCGTGGCCGAGGAAGTGCCCATGCCCGCCGATCGCCGCAACCACGAGATAGGCCAGCGCGAACGGCGCCGCCAACGCCGATTCCACGCCGACGCTGACGCGTGGATCGATCGGCACGATCTTCTTCACCAAGCCGTACAACCCGAACGACAATGCCAATCCGACCGCGATCCAGGGCGCGGTATCGGCTTCCGCGGCGAGCACCCCGACCGCCACCACCGCGATGACCAGAGCCAAACCCTGTGTCCGGTTGAGCTTTTCGCCGAATATGAGCACCCCGAGCGCAACGCTCACCAACGGGTTGATGAAGTATCCGAGCGCGGCGTCGACGACGTGGCCGTTGTTGACCGCGTAGATGTAGATCACCCAGTTGGCCGACACCAGCATCGACGCCGCGGCCAGCAACAACCAGGTCCGCCTGTCGATGCGGCGCAGTCGGGGGCCGAGTCCGGCGATGAGCAGCACCACCGCCATGAAGACCAGCGTCCACACGATGCGGTGGGCCAGCACCTCGAACGCCCCGGCCGGTTTCAACAGGGGGAAGAAGGCCGGGAACAATCCCCACGATCCGTAGGCGCCCAATCCGAACAACAACCCGGCGCGTGAATTGTGTTGCACCGCCGGGCCGCTCATGTCAGCTGGCGCAGAACGTCCAGGGCGTGCTGCAGGTCCTCCGGGTACGGCGCGGTGAACTCGACCCAGCGACCGTCGGCCGGATGGGTGAACGCCAGCGATCGGGCGTGCAGCCATTGTCGTTCCAGCCCAAGCTTTTTCGCGAGCGTCGGGTCGGCCCCGTAGGTCAGGTCGCCGCAGCAGGGGTGGTGCAGGGCCGCGAAGTGCACCCGGATCTGGTGGGTGCGGCCGGTCTCGAGGTGGATGTCGAGCAGGCTGGCGGCCACGAACGCCTCGATGGTGTCGTAGTGGGTGATGCTGTGCCGGCCGCCCTCGATGACCGCGAACTTCCAGTCGTGGCCGCGGTGCCGGCCGATGGGCGCGTCGATGGTGCCACTGGACGGATCCGGATGCCCCTGGACCAGCGCGTGGTAGCGCTTTTCCACGGTGCGTGCCTTGAATGCGCGCTTGAGCACCGTGTACGCCCGTTCCGAGAGCGCCACCACCATCACACCGGACGTCCCGACGTCGAGACGGTGCACGATGCCCTGCCGCTCGTGGATTCCGGAGGTGCTGATCCGGAAGCCGGCCGCGGCCAGCCCGCCCAGCACGCTCGGCCCGTGCCAGCCGACCGTGGCGTGTGCGGCCACCCCGGGCGGTTTGTCCACCACGACGATGTCCTCGTCGGAATAGAGGATCGCCATGCCCTCGATGTGTTCGGGGGTGTTCTGCACCGGCGGCGGCGCCTCGGGCAGTTGCACCTCCAGCCAGGCGCCCCCGACCAGGCGGTCGGACTTGCCGACCCGCACGCCGTCCAGTTCGACCCCGCCGTCCTCGGCGAGTTCGGCGGCCGCCGTTCGGGACAACCCGAGCAGGCGCGCCAGGCCCGCGTCGACCCGCATGCCGGCCAGCCCCTCGGGCACCGGCAACGACCGGTCGGCCATCACCGGGTCTCGACCGCGCCGTGCCGCCCGACGGTGTCGTAGTCGAACCCGAATAGCGACAGCGCGACCAGCAGCAGCGCGCCGCCGACGACGGCGGGATCGGCGACGTTGAAAACCGGCCACCAGCCGATCGACAGGAAATCGACCACGTGTCCGCGCAGCGGCCCGGGCGAGCGGAAGAACCGATCGACGAGATTGCCGAGCGCACCGCCGAGGATCATGCCCAGCCCGATGGCCCACCACGGCGAGACCAGGCGGCGACCCATCACGATGATGCCCACCACCACGGCCGTGGCGACCAGGGTCAGCCCCCACGTGTAACCGGTGGCCATCGAGAATGCGGCGCCGGGGTTGCGGACCAGGGTCCAGGTCACCGTGTCGCCGATGATCGACACCGGTTGACCCGGGGTCAGGAACCGGACCGCGAGCACCTTGGTGAGGACGTCCAGTGCCAGCACCACGGCGGCGACGGTCAGCAGCAACCGCAGCCGGCGGCGCGGGCGCGGCCCGGCGGGCTCGGGCGGGTTTGTCGTCTCGACGCGCGCCTCGGCATTGTCCGCCGGCTCGGCGGGGTCGGTCGCGTCAGTCACCCTGCCATCATCCCCCAAGGTGTGGCCAGCATCTGCCGATGGGTGACCGGGTCGGGCATGATCAGCGCCATGAGGCGCCTCACCGTGATCGCCACCGGCGGGACGATCGCCACCGGCACCGGGTCCGACGGCGTCAAGCGACCGACCCGCCGCGGGGCGGAACTCATCAGCGGTCTCGTCGACGGCGCGGAGGTGTCGGCGGTGGACCTGATGGCCGTCGACAGTTCGCAGTTGACCCCGGCCGACTGGGACGTCATCCGAGACGCCGCCGAGCGCGCGTCGGCCGACGGGGCCGACGGGATCGTCGTCACGCACGGAACCGACACCCTGGAGGAGACGGCGCTGTGGCTGGCGCTGACCTACACCGGCGCCGCGCCGGTGGTGCTTACCGGGGCGATGCGCAGCGCCGACGCGCCGGACGCCGACGGTCCGGCCAACCTGCGCGCGGCCCTGGCCCTGGCGGGTCGTCCCGACGCGCACGGCGTGCTGGTCACGTTCGGCGGCCGCGTCCTGGACGCCCGCGGCCTGCGCAAGGTCGCCGGCGGGTTCGACGGTACGGCGCTGACCGAACTTCCTTCAGCGGCAACGTTTTTGGCCGACGTCCGGGCGGCCGATGCGCCGCGGGTGGACATCGTGGCGGTCTACGCCGGCAGTGACGCCGTGGCGATGGACGCCGGTGTGGCGGCCGGTGCCCGCGGGATCGTGCTGGAGGCTCTGGGTTCCGGCAATGCCGGCGCGGCGGTGGTCGACGCCGTCGCGCGGCACTGCGCCGACGGCGTCGTGGTCGCGGTGTCCACCCGGGTCCCCGGCGCCGGAGTGCACCCGGACTACGGCCCGGGCCGGGCGATGTTCGACGCGGGCGCCTGCGTGGTGCCGCGACTGGGCCCGCCCCAGGCCCGGGTGCTGTTGATGGCGGCACTGGCGGCGGGCCTGCCGGCCTGCGAGGTCATCGCCCGGTTGGGCTGACCGGATCACTCCTCGCCGAGGCCGCTGACGTAGTCGGGCCAGTCCAGGCTGTCCACCGGGTTGGCCTTGACGATGTCGCCGTCGTCGACGCCGAAGGTGCGGGCGGTGCCCGGCCCACTGGCGCGGGTCTCGAACCGCACGGTCATCACGCCGTGCCCGGCTCCCTGCACCCAGCCGTGTCCGAAGTCGGGGTGCGACACGTCGTCGCCGATCCGCCAGCCGCCGGACTGCGGTTCCGGTGCCGGCACCGGCGTCCGGGTGTCGCCCAGTTCGGCCTCCTGCTGCTCGAGTTCGGGGAACAGTGACTCCTGCCGGACGTCCGACAGGCCCGAGAACCCGACGCCGAGAAGGCGGATCGGGCCGATCTCGACGGGGTCGAGCAGCAGCCGGCGGGCGGTGGCGATCAGCGTGCTGGCTTCGCCGGTGGCGTACGGCAGCGTCGCCGAGCGGGTCAGCGTCGTCATATCGGCCTTCTTCAGTTTGACGGTGACCGTCCGCGCACCCCGGCCGTCGCGCATCAGGCGCCGATGGGCGTGCTCGCCGATCGGCCCCACCGCGTCACGGAGCTGGTCGAGCGTGGTCAGGTCGGCGGGAAACGTCGATTCGGCGCTGATCTGTTTGGCTTCGGCCCGTTCGACCACCGGGCGGTCGTCGACACCGCGGGCCAGCATGTGTAGCGCCGGACCGACGGTGCCGCCGAGGATTCCGGCCACTTCGGCCCCGTCCAGCGCGGCGAGTTGCCCCACGGTCTCGATGCCCAGCCGGTGCAGCTTGTCCTCGGCGACCGGCCCGATTCCCCACAACCGGCGCACCGGCAGCCCGTCGAGCAGCAGTCGTTCCTCGTCCCGTCCGACGACCCGGATGCCGTCGGGTTTGGCCAGCCCGGAGGCGATCTTGGCGATCTGCTTTCCCGACCCCGCGCCGACCGAGGCCACCAGCCCGGTCTCCTGCCGGACCCGGGCGCGCAGCGTCGCGCAGAACGCCTCGGCCTCCGCGGGGCTGCGGCCACGCAACTCGGCCGGCTCGCCGAACGCCTCGTCGAACGACAGCTGTTCGAGCACCGCCAGGGTCTTGCGGACGGTCTCGAAGACCCGGCGGCTGGCCACCCCGTAGACGACCCCGCGCGGGGGCAACACCACCGCCTGCGCGCCCACCAGCCGGCGGGCCTGGTGCATCGGCATCGCCGACCGGGCTCCGAAGACCCGGGACTCGTAACTGGCGCCGGCCACCACACCGCGTCCCCCGAGGCCGCCGACCAGCACCGGGCGGCCGCGCAGGGTCGGACGGGTCAACTGCTCGACGGACGCGAAGAACGCGTCCATGTCGAGGTGCAGGACCCAGCGATCCACTCCGCAGATGTTAAGTGGCTAGCCTTTGTGCCATGGACCCGGTGACGGATGTGCCGATTCGGGACGAGTCGATCCGGCTCGGCCAGTTCCTCAAACTCGCCGGCCTCATCGACAGCGGATCGGACGCCAAGGCGGTGATCGCCGACGGCCTGGTGTCCGTCAATGGTGAGGTCGAGGTCCGCCGGGGCCGCCAGTTGCGCGACGGCGACGTGGCGGAGTTCGAGGGACGGGCCGCCCGGGTCTCCCGCTGACCTGGGCTCGCCGGTTCAGGCGCGCGTGACGGACACCCGGACGCCGTCGCCGATCTCGGTGCCGTCGACAGGATCGCCGAATTCGAAACCGGTCGCCAGGATCTCACCGGCGATGAGGTCGCGATGGGTGCGAGCCCAGTCGGCCTTCGGGCTGCCGTCGTCGGGCACCGACATCACCACGTTGATCCGGTCGGACACGTCCAGCCCGGTGCTCTTGCGCAACTCCTGGAGTTCGCGGATGCGGTCCTTCGCCCATCCCTCGGCCTCCAGTTCGGGCGTGACGGCGCCGTCGAGCACCACCAGACCGGCGCCGTCGGGCAGCGCCGCGGTCCACTCCGGTTCGGCGGCAACGAGTTTCGAGCTGAACTCCGATGGCAACAGCACCGCCGGCCCGGCCGTCAGCGTGCCGTCCGGGTTGAGCACCCCCTCACCCGCTTTGACGGCTTTGATCGCGGCCTGCACATCCTTGCCGATGCGCGGGCCGGCTTCCCGGGCGTTGACGGTCAGCTCGAACCGGCCGTAGGCGGCGATGTCATCGGTCAGCTCGACGGCTTTCACGTTCAACTCGTCGGCGATCAGGTCGGTGAACGGCGTCAACTGATCCGGATTGTCCACCGCCACAGTCAGTTTGGGTAGCGGCAGGCGGACACGAAGCTTCTTGGCCTTGCGCACCGAGGATCCCGTCGAGCACACCTCCCGCGCCAGGTCCATCGCCGCCACCAGTTCCGGGTCGGCCGGCAGCAAATCCGCCGTCGGCCAGTCGGTCAGGTGTACCGACCGCCCGGCGGTGATGCCGCGCCAGATGACCTCGGTGGCCATCGGCAGCAACGGGGCCGCCAACCGCGAGGTCACCTCGAGCACGGTGTGCAAGGTGTCGATGGCGTCGGCGTCCTCCTCCCAGAACCGGTTTCGCGACCGTCGCACGTACCAGTTGGTCAGCGCCTCGGTGAACCGGCGCAGGTGTTCGCACGCCCCGGAGATGTCGCAGACGTCGAGGGCCGCGGTCAGGTCGTCGCGCAACTGCGCCAGCTTGGCCAGGATGTAACGGTCCAGCACGTTGGCCGAGTCGGTGCGCCAGATGCCCACTTTCGGCGCGTACAGCGTCAGGAAGGTGTAGGCGTTCCACAACGGCAGCAGCACCTGACGCACCCCGTCGCGGATACCCTGCTCGGTGACGATCAGATTGCCGCCGCGCAGGATCGGCGAGGCCATCAGGAACCAGCGCATGGCATCTGAACCGTCGCGGTCGAAAACCTCGGACACGTCGGGATAGTTGCGCAGCGACTTGCTCATCTTCTGCCCGTCGTTGCCCAGCACGATGCCGTGTGCCACACAGGTCTTGAAGGCCGGCTTGTCGAAGATCGCGGTCGCCAGCACGTGCATGGTGTAGAACCAGCCGCGGGTCTGGCCGATGTACTCGACGATGAAGTCGCCCGGGAAGTGCGGATCCTCGGTGCTGGTTCCGTCGAACCACGCCCGGTTCTCGAACGGGTAGTGCACCTGGGCGAACGGCATCGAACCGGAGTCGAACCAGACGTCGAAGACATCCTCGATCCGGCGCATGGTGGACCGGCCGGTCGGATCGTCCGGATTGGGCCGGGTCAGTTCGTCGATGAACGGCCGGTGCAGGTTGTCCGGGCGCACCCCGAAATCGCGTTCGAGTTCATCCAGGCTGCCGTACACGTCGATGCGCGGGTACGCCGGATCGTCGGACTTCCACACCGGAATCGGACTGCCCCAGTAGCGATTACGGGAGATCGACCAGTCCCGGGCATTGGCCAGCCACTTGCCGAACTGACCGTCCTTGACGTGTTCGGGATACCAGGTGATCAGGTCGTTGAGTTCGACCATGCGGTCGCGGAACTCGGTGACTCTGACGAACCAGGACGACACCGCGCGGTAGATGAGCGGGTTGCGACAGCGCCAGCAGTGCGGATAGGAATGCTCGTAGGTCTCGTGCCGCAGCAGCACCGCGCCATTGACGGCTGCGCCCGCGGCACGATTCTTCAGGTCGCGGATGATCGCCGGGTTGGCGTCGAACACCTGCTGGCCGCGGTAGTCGGGCACCGTCGCGTCGAACCGGCCCTTGGAGTCCACGGGTGTGGCCGGCAGGATGCCGACCGTGTCGGTGGTCGCCTTGTCGTCCTCACCGTAGGCCGGTGCCATGTGCACGATCCCGGTGCCGTCCTCGGTGGTGACGAACTCGCCGCGCAGCACCTGAAATGCGTTGCGCGCGTGGTCGCCCTCGGTGAAGTACGGGAACGGCGGCAGATAGCGCATGCCGAGCAGGTCCGCACCGGTGAAGGTGCCCAGCACCTCGGGCTCCTCCCCCAGCTCGCGGGCATACGCGGCCAGCCGGGCCTCGGCCAGGACGTACCGGTGGCCGTCGGGCGCCGCGACGTCGACGTAGGTGACATCGGGGTTGACCGCGACGGCCTGGTTGGAGGGCAGCGTCCACGGGGTGGTCGTCCAGACCAGGAAGTGCGAACCCGCAAGCGGCCCTTCGGGAATCGCGAGCCCGACCGTGATCGCCGGGTCCTGCCGGCTCTGGTAGACGTCGTCGTCCATCCGCAGCTCGTGGTTCGACAGCGGGGTCTCGTCGTTCCAGCAGTACGGCAGGACCCGGACGCCCTCATAGGCCAGGCCCTTGTCCCACAGCTGTTTGAACGCCCAGATCACCGACTCCATGAAGGTCAGGTCCAGGGTCTTGTAGTCGTTGTCGAAATCGACCCAGCGGGCCTGCCGGGTCACGTACTCCTGCCATTCCTCGGTGTACTTGAGCACCGAGGCCCGGCAGGCCTCGTTGAACTCGCCGATTCCCATCTGCTCGATCTGGGCCTTGTCGGTGATGCCGAGCTGGCGCTGCACCTCGAGTTCGGCGGGCAGCCCGTGGGTGTCCCAGCCGAAGCGGCGCTCCACCTTGTAGCCGCGCATCGTGCGGTACCGCGGCACGATGTCCTTGACGTATCCGGTCAGCAGGTGACCGTAGTGCGGCAGCCCGTTGGCGAACGGGGGCCCGTCGTAGAAGACGAATTCCGGCGCGCCGTCCCGGTTGGCGATGCTGGCACGAAACGTGTCGTCGAGTTCCCAGTAGTCGAGGACGTCGATTTCCAGGGCCGGGAAGCTGGGGGTGCCGCCCGCCGGCTTCGGGTAGGTCCTGCTGGTGTTCTCCGCGTCGCTCACGCCGTCTCCTGTGCCCGCACTGCCTGGCACGGGGACGACGGACGCGCGGGACGCGCGAGCGCCGCGGTACCACCCCGCTTGCGTGCCGGGGCACGCCGCTCGAATACGGGCTGTGACGGGCCCACCCGTTCGGGTCTAGTCGGCCAGGCGTGGCCCGGCGTTTCTTCCGAAGGCTCCCCGGTGATGGCCGGATCGGTGCCGATGTGCTCGATTCTATTCGGCGACGCAAATCCGGTACCGGGGCGTCTGCACCCCCTACCGTTGACGCATGACGGTCCCCCCGCGCGAGCCCGACTACCGGTTCACCCTGGCCAACGAGCGCACCTTCCTGGCCTGGATGCGGACCGCGCTGGCGCTGATCGCCGGCGGTGTGGGCCTCATGCAGTTGGTGCCGTCCTTCGGCATCCCCGGCGTCAAACACGGCTTGAGCGTGGTGCTCGTCCTGATCGGCGGCGCGGTGGCGGGGCTGTCGGTGCGGCGGTGGAAGCAGGTGCAGGAGGCGATGCGCGACGATCGCGAACTCCCGGTGAGCAGGTTGCCGGTGTGGCTCGCCATCGCACTGTTGGGGGTCACAGCGTGCCTGCTGGTCCTCATCGTCGTCGAACCGAACGGGCACTGAGATGGCCGACGACGCCGGCGCCAAGCCGGGACTTCAGACCGAGCGCACCCAGCTGGCCTGGGAGCGAACGGCGTTCGGCTATCTGGCCGTCACGGCGGTACTTCTGTTCCACACCGACGGGCCGGTGTCGCACAGCCGTGCGGTGCTGGCCTGGCTGAGCATCGCGCTGTCCCTGACGGTTGTCTTGATCGGACGATGGCGCGGGCGGACCGCCGGAACGCCCGGCGCCGATGCGCGGCCGAGGGTGCGCTCACCGGCGGTCGCGGTCGGGGTCACCGGTTGGGCCACCGCGGGTCTGGCGCTGCTGATTCTGCTGGCCGCGGTGCTGCCGGGGCTGTGATCAGGGCCAGCCCGGCGTCGGGACCAGCACCTCGGTCACGTTGCCGTTGACGCTGACCTGGTTGGCCGGATCGTCGAGGTTCACCTTGGTGTAGTCGATGTGGATGGCGGACTTGCCCTTTTCGGAGGTGTCAGCGGCACTGGGTATCCAGTAGCAGTAGCCGTCCCATTTCCGGCATACGTCGGTGACGTGGTATGGGGTGTCGGCCGGGATACCGAGCCCTTGCGACCGGCGGTAGTTATACATGCCGGTCGGATCGCTGTAGGCCAGGCCGGTGGGCTGGTGCTCGGGGGTGCCCATGGTGATGAAGCTCAGCTCGCTCGGCGGCGGCGCCGACGGATCGTGCGAGTACTGCCGCAGCCACCGGTAGATGACCGAGGCGCCCAGCGAATGCCCCATGGCGATCTTCTTGCCGGGCGTGTTCCGGATCCACTGGTCCAGTTTGGCCACCCCGTCGTCCATGCTCTGGACGGCCAGATCCGTGCCGAGGAATTCGGCGGTGTTCATGTAGTAGATCGGGACGCACGTGTTCGGTGGCGCGCACACCTTGCCGTTCAGGAACGGAAACGCCATCTCCGGGAGGCCGAACGCGCCGGGCAGGACGGCGACCTGCGCCCCCGAGCCGACACCGTAGTCGAGATCGGCCTGCGCGGTTGCCGGGGAGAGCCCGAACAACATCGCCACCGTGAAAGCGATCATCGCCAGTCGCTTGGTCACCGCAACTCCCTTTTCCCGAACATGAGTGGATCTGAGGAATACATCCGCAGTCAGCGCCAAAGTGTTACCCACCCTCGCGACCGCTTACACGCAACTCTATGGTCACCGGAGCGCCGATCACCACCGGACACTCTCAGAAGCCGTAGCGCAGTACCACCGTCGTCATCATCCGGGACAGGATCGCACTGCGAGCCGCGAGCCGGAATGACCATCGCGCCAGCCGCGGCAGTTCGGCAACCTCCGCGGTCCGCGTGAGGAGCAGTTCGTCGACCAGCTTCAGACCACTGACCCACTTTTCGAGTTTCTTCGGGTTGTTGAGCCCGGGGTTGGCGATCCCGCCCGCGATCGGCGCCATCGCGCGGGAGCGTTTGAAGGTCCACATGGCCCACGACGTGTAGGCGTTGAGGACCAGTTCCCCGCTCGGGAATCGCGTAGTGAGCCTCCGTAGCAGCGCCAGGAAGTCGTCCTGCGCGAGGAACAACATGAGGCCGTCGGCGACGATGATCGCCGGCCGGTGGTCCGGGATATCGTTCAGCCACTGCGGGTCGGTCAGATCCGCACCGATGTCATGGCTATTCTCCAAGTGCGGCAACACTTTTCGACGGAGTTCGATGACCTCCGGGTAATCGATGTCATACCAGTCGACGCCGGCCGGCGGGTCGACCCGGGCGAGTCTGTCGTCCAGCCCCGCGCCCAGGTCCAGCACGACCGCGTTAGGGTGACGACGGACGAACTGGCGCACCATGTCGTCCATGATCTTGGTGCGGACGGCGACGTCGAACACCTTGGACCGCGGGTCGAGGACCTTCGTGCCCAGCTGGGGGAACCGTTCGAGCGGATACCCCGTTTTCGCGACGATCGCATCAGCCGTGGTGTCACCCAGGAAGGGACGCGGCAGCCGACTGTCGAGCGCCCTGCTGCCCAGCGTGAGGAACAGGCTCTCCTGTGCCGGGGTGAAATCCGGCGGCACCATGCTCACGGGCCGGTCTCAGGAACCGCTGCCGCCCGAGCCGCTGTCGCTGGAGCCGCCTCCGGTGCCCGAGCCGCCACCCGAACCGCTGGTGCTACCGGAGCCGCTGCCCGTCGAACCGGTGCCGCTGCCAGTCGAACCGGAGCCGCTGCCGGTCGAACCGGAGCCGCTGCCGGTCGAACCGGAGCCGCTGCCGGTCGAACCGGTGCCGCTGCCGGTCGAACCGGTGCCGCTGCCGGTGTCGTCGCCCGAACTGTCGTCGGTGCCGGTCCCGCCCTTGGTGGTGGATCCGGTCGAACCGGTGCTGCCGCCGGTGCTGCCGTCATTGCCCGTATCGGTGCCGTCCGTCGACCCGGTCGCGGACCCGGTGCTGCTGGTCGAACCAGTCGAGGACCCGGTGCTGCCGGTCGAACCGGTCGCGGACCCGGTGCCCTCCGTCGAACCAGTGGCGCTCCCGGTGCCGGTCGAACCCGTCGTGGACCCTGCGCCTTCCGTCGAACCGCTCGTGGACCCGGTGCTGCCGGTCGAACCGGTCGTCGACCCGGTGCTGCCGGTCGAACCCGTCGTGGACCCGGCGCTGCCGGACCCGCCACCGTCGCCGGTCGCAGCGGACTCGACCTGGTACGTGCTCACGGACTTCGCCGCGGCCAGCAGTGCGTTGTTGCTGGTCGTCGTCAGATTCTGGTTGTTCACGTCGACGGACGGGCCACCGATTCCGTACGCGCCGTCCGACGACGTGGTATTCGGCCTGGTGGTACCGAACACCCGACCCAGCCCCACATCCTCGAAACCGTTGTCCAGACCGGTGAGGATGGCGGTGGGAATCGTGCTGAAGAGCAGCTTGAACGGGTCGGGGGCATAGAAGAAGTTGGCCGCGGTGGGCTGTCCCGGGTTGATCGTCCGGTCATAACCCGTCTCAACCAGGGCCCGGGTGACCGGATCCAGCATGTCGGCCAGGGCGTTCCCGATAAAGGGAATCGCCTGCACCGGATACAGGAGAGGAACGGTTTTGCTCGGGATCAGGTAGTAGTCGGTGTCACCGGTGGTGCCCTGATACAGCGAGACGCTCTTCGGGTCGACCGACGCGTCTTGTTTCAGGTCCGGATAACTCAGATGGTTGACGTAGCCCATCAGAGCGTTGAGCAGCGAGATCGGGTTCAGCAGGTTGGTCGGCAGGTCCGCCAGGGGGTCGTACTGGTAGGCGACGTCGGTCGTGGTGATCTCACCGGGCGCCGCGCCGGCCGTGGTGGTCGGGGTGGCGATGCTGTAGGGAGCGCCGTAGGGGTCGCTCAAGTCGATACGGGTCGAGAATCCGCCGTTGGGCCGCGCGGTGTTTCCGACGAGAACGAACTTCGGCTTGACTTGGCTCGCGGGGTCGACGCTGTAGTCGAAGTTCTCGTTGAAGGTCCGCTTCCACTGGCTGGCGATCAAGGCGCCCTTGTCGTAGCCGAAGATCGTCGGCGTCTTGTCCTGGCCGATCGTCTTCGACAGCGACCAGGCGCCGACGTCGTTGGAGGGCTCCCACCAAATCGTGTTCACCGTGTTGTCCAACGTGTTTCCGGGCACCACCCCGAACCCGTTGACGAAGGCGTTGGCCTGCATCCGGTTCGCCAGGTCGCTCTCGAGGATCAGGAGAATCGGGATCTCCTGGCCCTTCAGGGCGTATACGCCGCCCTGCAGACCGGCGTCCTTGACGTAGGAGCTGTCGACCTCCAGCGGCGGCGGCGTCAGGCCCAGCGACGTCCAGACGTCATGGAAGAACCGGGCCAGATTACTCGGGTTGCCCCCGTAGTTGATGTTGCCGTCCTCCATCAGCGGGTTGCCGAAGCTCCACATGTTGAAGAACGCGTTGCGCCAGAGGTTGATGTTGTGGTCGATGTAGTCGTCCGGCGGCATGTTCGACGTGCCGGCCTTGTAATTGGCGAGCCAGGCCTGCAGGGACTTGTTGCCCGGCCACATGTTCTCGATGAACTGCACGATCGCGGGCGACGCCTGATCCTGCGACATGTAGGCGCAGAATCCCGGGCAGAGCGAGCTGCCCGGGGTGAAGGGGTTGAACGCCACGATCAGACCCGCGAGGAAGGTCTGCAGGGTCCGGCCGAAATCCTCCAGGCTGGGCAGTTTGATCGGGTTGTTCGCCGGATCATCGGTCAGGTGATTGAACCAATTGACGAAGGGGCCGATCGGGTCGATATTGAACTCGGTGTTCGACCACGGCATCAGCCAGGTGGTGCCGTCCTCGGACAGCACCGTGCCCTTGATGCCCAACTCGTCGTAGATCTGGCCGTCATAACTGGGCTGTTCACCGAAGGAGTAGCCGCCGAGCAGTGGCTGGAGCCCCACCTTGAAGAAATTCTTGATCACCGAGCTGATGACCGGGAAGTCGACCTTCCCGAGCAGCATCATCAGGGTCCAGAGGGAGGTGTCGACGCCGCCGATCCCGGTGATGGGGCTGACCGGGGTGTTGGGCACGCACTTCAGCGCGGTGCAATTCGGGTCGACCGTCCATTCGGCGGCCAGGAACTTCGCGAACTGGTTCGCGAATCCGTTGTTGGAGATCATCTCCTCTTGCTGGACCGACCAGTCCGTGCTGGTGCTGAGCCCGGACAGCGCCGGAATAGGGATCATCGAGGCGGCCAGAGCGTAGAACCGGGCGAAGTCCGCCGGATCCTCACCCCAGACGTTCGCCGGACTGGTAACCGCCCAGGGTCCGCTGTACAGGAAGGCGCGCGCCTCGACATCGAGGGCCTGCTGCTCGTAGTACGGGATGTTGATGAGGTCGATCAGCAGGTTGATCGGAATGTTGAGCAGCGAGCCGGCCAGCTGGACGTCTTCACTGACGACGCGAATTTCGGCCTGCGGCGGTGGCGGTGATCCGGCGGTGTCGAGAACCAGTGCGTTGGCCCCGACGAGGGCCACACCGGCCGTGAGGTAAGGAACGACGGTGGTGGTCAGTGCAGACGCGCCCCCGCGACGTGCTACATCCAGACCGACGACGGCCGTCTCATGCCGCGCTGCGCCCACATTCCGCCGGCGCTTTTGTCCGCGGTGCCGCCCTTGTTGGCGCAAAGCCCTCCCCAATCGTCTGACGTTGCCTAATCGGTTGCCGAGCCTACCCTAGCTAACGCTGATACGGAAGTTGAGGAAGCGGTTCTTCGCTTTTCGTAGCCGGGCCGGATCGCAGAATTCTGCAGGTGAACCGGGCTGCCGATTGACGTTGGCGTCAAACATGCCGCGTCGCGACGACGAAATCCGGCGATTATCTGGAAACCTTCGTAAAGATTGCCCGCGTCACGGTTGGCCGGTGCGACCGCTCGCCGAAATCGTCGGCTCGAGCCCGAACGGGTGAGAGGGAACCCCGTCCGACGATAGATCGACTGGCTTGGTCGGCGCAACACCGCCGATTTCGCCGTCCGGACCGGTCTCCGCCACCGGCTCGTCCATCGGGTGAGACTCCGCTGCGCGATCGCCCGAGCCGGCCCGATGTTTTGCCCGGGACGGACGGGTGAGCACATTCTGCGGCCACCAGAACCAGCGTCCCAGCATCGCGGCGGCGGACGGCATCATGAACGAGCGCACGATCAGGGTGTCGAACAGCAGCCCCAGCCCGATGGTGGTGCCGACCTGTCCGACCACGAGCAGGTCGCTGACGATGGTGGAGGCCATGGTGAAGGCGAACACCAGGCCCGCGAGCGTCACGATCTTGCCGGTGCCGCCCATCGCGCGGATGATGCCCGTATTCAGGCCCGCGTGTCTTTCTTCCTTGAACCGAGAGACCAGCAGCAGGTTGTAGTCGGCGCCCACGGCCAACAGGATGATGACCGACATCAGCATCACCATCCAGTGCAGGTTGACGCCGACGATGTACTGCCACAGCAGCACCGACAAGCCGAACGACGCGCCCAGCGAGAGCACCACCGTGCCCACGATCACCAGTGACGCCACGATGCTGCGCGTGATGAGCAACATGATCACCAGGACGATGCAGAGCGACGCGATGCCCGCGATGAGGATGTCGTAATTCCAGGCGTCCTGCAGGTCCTTGAGGATCGATGCGGTGCCTGAGACGTAGATCGTCGAATTGACCAGCGGTGTGCCCTTGAGCGACTCCTCGACCGCTGTCCGGATCTGGTCGATCCGGTCGATCCCCTCCTTGGAGGCAGGGTTGTCCCGGTGCGCGATGATGAACCGCGCCGCCTTGCCGTCGGGGGACACGAAGAGCTTCACGACGCGCTGGAAATCGGGATTGTCGAACGCTTCGCGCGGTAGGTAGAACGAGTCCGCAGTCTTGGCGGCGTCGAAATCCTCGCCCATGGCGGTGGCGTCGGCACCGAGCGCTTCCGACTGCCCGACAATGCCCGACATGGTGCTGTACGCCGTCAACATCAGGGTCTGCACACTGCGCAGCGCGTCGATCTGCGGCGGAAGCAGCTGGACGAGTTCCGGGGCGATGCTGTCGATGTTCTCCAGGTCTGGGCGCAGCTCGTCGAGCTTGCCGGTGATCTGGTTGAAACCGTCCTGGGCGCGCAGCCCCGCCGCACGCCCGTTTCGCGCCGCCACACAGGTGTCATAGTCGTTGCAGCCGTTGCGGTTCAGATACTCGTCGGCGCGATCGAACGAATCGTTGACGGCGGTGATGTCGTCACGGACCTGTTTGGTGATTTCGGTCATCTGGCCGGTGACGTTGACGATGCTGTGCGTCTTGTCGGTCAGATCCTGCATCAGCGAATAGGCGCGCTCCAACGAGCCGATGGTCCCGGAAAGGTCATCCGCCTGCGTGCGCATCTCGTCGAGCCGGCTCTTCATGAACTCGACGTTCTGCTGCTGCCCCGCGGTCTGCATGCTGAGCAACGCCGGGATCGAGGTGTTCTTCAGGGGCGAGCCCTCGGGGCGGGTCACACCCTGGACCTGGGCGACTCCCTGGACGCGGAAGATGTCCTCGGCGAGCTTGTTGAGTACCAGGAAGTCTGCGGAGTTCCGCATGTCGTGGTCGGACTCGATCATGACGACCTCGGGCATCATCCGCGCCGGGGGGAAATGACGGTCCGCGGCATCCCACCCGATCATCGCGGGGACGTCCTTCGGCATGTACGGCCGGTCCTCGTAGCTCACCCGGTACCCGGGCAGCGCGAGCAGGCCGATCAGCGCGACGGCGCAGGAGGCCAGGAAGATCGGGACGGGCCAGCGCACGATGGCGGTGCCGACCCGGCGCCACCCGCGAGCCGACATGTTTCGCTTGGGCTCGAGCAGGCCGAACCGGCTGGCGACGGTGATGACCGCGGGAACCAGCGTGAGCGCGGCCGCGATGGCCACCAGCATGCCCACCGCGCAGGGAACACCCATGGTCTGGAAGAACGGCAACCGGGTGAAGCTGAGGCAGAAGGTGGCTCCGGCAATGGTCAACCCGGAGGCCAGGATCACATGCGAGACACTGCGATTGGCGGTGTAGTAGGCCGTTTCGCGGTCCTCGCCGGCGTGGCGGGCCTCGTGATATCGCCCGATGAGGAAGATCGCGTAGTCGGTGACCGCGGCGATGGCCAGCGCCACGAGAATGCTGATGGCGAAGCTCGTCAGACCGATCAGGCCGAAGTGGGCCAGCGCGGCCACCACCCCGCGCACGCACGACAGACCGATCCCCATCATCATCAGGACGAGGATGACCGTCGTGATCGACCGGTAGACCAGCAGCAGCATGACCGAGATCACCACCACGGACACCAGCGTCATCTTGATGGCGGCGTGATCGCCGGTGTACGTCAGGTCGGCCGACATCGGCGTCGTGCCGGTGAGGAAGACCTTCAAGCCGTCCGGCGGCGGCGTCTTGGCGATGATGTTGCGCACGGCGTCGACGGACTGGTTGGCCAGCAACTCACCCTGGCTGCCGGCCAGGTTCAGCTGGACGTAGGCGGACTTGCCGTCGGTACTCTGCACCGCCTGCGCCGTAAGCGGATCACCCCAGAAGTTCTGGATGTACTGAATGTGCTTGGGGTCGGCGGCCAACTGCCGGATCAGGTTGTCGTAGTACTGGTGCGCGACGTCGCCGAGCGGCTGTTCGCTCTCCAGTACCACCATTGCCGAACTCTGGTTGTCCGGCTCGTCGAATACCGCGGCGATGTGTTTCTGCGCGATGATCGACGGCGCCTCCTTGACGCTCATCGAGACCGCGCGCTCCTTCGCGACCTGTTCCAGTGTCGGCACGCCGAGAGAAACCAGCGCTGCGAGCGCCAGCCACCCGAGGATGACCAGGACGGCGAACCTGCGGACCACCCGGGCCAGCCAGGGCCCCGGTTTGGTCGCGGGGGCGGACACGGGCGTTCTCATGCGCCTTTTACCAAGCAGCTGGTGAACGCGTGCGCTTCGTTCGAGACCTTCTCCACCTTGATTTCGCCGTTCACCAGAATGCGGCAACCTATGGAGTAGCTGTCACCCTGCGCCACCACACTGCCGATGACGGCCGGTGAATCCGACAGCACGGTCACCGACCACGGCAACGCCGCGCCGCTGATCTGCTGGGGCCGCGCCTCGGCATCGAAGTAGCTGATGTCCGCCACCGTCCCGTCCGGGCCGAACACTTCGTACACCATTTGCTTGGGAGTGCCCGGCTTGGTGTCGGCCACCGGCCCCTGCGCGTACGTCGGTGGCTTCTCGGAACCGAAGACACTGTGAAGTCTCACGACGGCGTAGCCTCCAAACCCGAGCACAAGAACGATGACGAGCGGCAGCCAGATCCGACTGAGCAGTTTGACAGCTGTCATCCGCCGCACCCGTTCAGTATTGCCTCAGCTTTCCCAACGAGTGTACGGGCGACCACTAACGGACCCGCGACTTCGACGTCACGATATCGCGTAGTCGGACAGCGGGAAGCGGTCCTGCGCACGCACCGCGTTGCGGACCGACGTGGGCCGGAACAACGCGGGCTCACCGGACGGGCTGAACCAGTAGGACCGCGACGACGCACAGCTGCCCAGCCGGAACACCGAGCTCTCCAGACGGTGGTTGACGTCCTGGAGGAAGCGCGTGCTGGCCTCGTCGGTGACCTCGAACGTGGTCGCGCCCCGGCTCTGCAGTTCACCGAACAGCCGGCGCATGTGCCGCATCTGGTATTCGACGGTGTTGAACCAGGACAGACCCACCCACGCATACGGGCTGGCCATGGTCAGGAAGTTCGGGAACTGCGGCACCGAAATGCCCTCGTAGGCCTGGAAGCCCGCCTCACGCCACCATTTGCCCAGGTTGCGGCCCTCCCGGCCGATCACCTCGACCGCGGGCATGTTGCTTTCCCACACGTCGTATCCGGTGGCCAGCACCAGCGCATCGATGGTGCGCTTGGTCCCGTCGCAGGCCACGATGCCGTCGGACTCGATGCGTTCGATGCCGCTGGTCTCCAGGTGCACGTTCGGCCGGGTGAACGTGCGGTAGTAGTCGTTGGAGATCGACGGCCGCTTGCAGCCGAACTCGTACTGCGGGCTGAGCTCGCGGGACAGTTTCTTGTTGCGCACCGAGAGCCGGCGCTGGATGCTCGACCCCAGCGTGATGGCCTTGTTGGCGAACTTGAAGTGCTTGTAGTTCCACATCGTGATGATGTTCGCGATGTCCAGGAAGGTGTCCGTGCCGAAGCGGAGGATCCGCTGGGTGAGCGGAACCTTGGCGAACATCTGCTGGACGAACTTCGGGAAGACGATGTCGGCCTTGCCCATCACCCAGATCGGCGTGCGCTGGTAAACGGTGAGCTCGGAAACTTCCTTGGCGAGCTCGGGGATCACCTGGATACCGGTCGACCCGGTGCCGATGACGGCGGCGCGGCGCCCGCCGAACGCATAGGTGTCATCCCACGTCGCGGTGTGGATGATCTTCCCGGCAAAGCTGTCGATGCCGGGAATGTCGGGCAGTTTCGGCTGGCACAGGAACCCGGTGGCGACGATCAGGAACTGCGCGCTGACCGCGTCGCTGTCCTTCAGCGCGACCCGCCAGACGTGGGCGTCCTCGTCCCACTGCGCGCCCTCGACGGTGGTGTTGAACCGCATGTGCCGGCGCACGTCGTACTTGTCGGCGACGTGTTCGGCGTAGCTCTTCATCTCCGCGCCGGTCGGAAAGAGGCGTGACCAGTACGGATTCGGCTCGAACCAGTAGGAGTAGGTGGTGGCCGGCTGGTCGACCGCGATACCGGGGTAACGGTTGACGTGCCACGTCCCGCCGAGGTCGTCCTCCCGATCGACGATCAGGATGTTGTCGTAGCCGAGGCTCTTCATCTCGATCGCGGCACCCATGCCGCCGAAACCGGCCCCGATGATGATGACGTCGTAGTGCTGCTCACCCATAGTTACTACACAGTACCTTTCCGCTGCGAAGAGCTCTCGGCAAACTACCGCTGGGAACTCGAGCTGTCACGCGGTGGGCGCATGTCGTCTCAGACCTTGGTGTCCAACGTAGGCATCATACGGCCTGTCACCGGTCCGAAAATCCGCTCGTAGGCTGACCCGGTCAACCGCACGACGATGTCGAACGCCCGCGCGCCCGGGCCGACCAGCACCCGCGCCTTGTTCTTGCGCACACCCTTGAGGATCGTGCGGGCGGCGTCCTCCGGGCTACCTTTGGCGAGCTTGTTGTCGAACAGGTCCGCCAGTTCGGTGACGTCGAGACCCTGGACACCGGTGGCGGTGCGCGCGATCGCGGTCTTGACCCCGCTGGGATACACGGCGGTCACCCCGACGGGGTGATGGGCCAACGTCATCTCCTGGCGCAGGGCCTCGGTGAAACCGCGCACGGCGAACTTCGACGAGTTGTAGGCCGACTGACCGGGGACGGCGAAAAGGCCCCAGATGCTCGACACGTTGACGACATGCCCGTCGCCGGAGGCGATCAGGTGCGGCAGGAACGCCTTGGTTCCGTTGACCACTCCCCAGTAGTTGACGTTCATCACGCGTTCGAAATCACCGAAGTCGCTGTGCTCGATCTCGCCGAAGAACGCGACGCCCGCGTTGTTGTAGATCTGGTTGACCACCCCGAAATGAGCCCGGACCTCGTCGGCGTACGCGACGACGCGGTCGCGGTCGCTGACGTCGAGCGGGTCGGCCTTGACGGGGCACCCGATCGCCTTCAGACGTTCCTCGGTGGCCGCCAGGCCTTCGAGGTTGACATCGCTGATCGCGACCTTCGCGCCCGCCCGGGCCAGTTCGACTGCCAGGGCCTGACCGATGCCCGACCCGGCGCCGGTGACCACAGCGACCTTTCCGGCGAAGCCATTCATCTCCACACCGTTCCTCGAATCAGCCGCTGACAATCTCGGACCAGCCGAAAGTGTAGTCACTCAGCGGGAAACGGCTTTGTGAGGCTACCGACTCGCGGTTGGAGATGACACGCACGTACGTCTTGCCGTTGGGGGCGAAGTAGTACGAACCGGATGTGGCACAGTCGCCGCGGTGGTACACCGCGTCGTGCTGCAACTCACTGAACCTTTCGCAGAACCGGGCGGTGGCGTCCTCGGTGACCTCGAATGTCTTCGCACCGCGCCGGCGAACCTCACCGAACAACCGCTCCATGTGCCGCATCTGATAGTCGATCATGTCGAAGAAGTTCAGGGTGATCGAATAGGCGCTCGTCAGGTTCAGCAGATTGGGGAAGCCCGGGATGGAAACCCCGTCGTAGGCCTGGAAGTCGTTGGCGCGCCACCACTTTCCGAGATTGCGGCCGTCGCGGCCGATGATCTCGATGGCCGGGAAGTTGGCGTCCCACATATCGAAACCGGTGGCCAGCACCAGCGTGTCGATCTCTGTCTTCGTCCCGTCCGACGCGACGATGCCATCGGGTTCGATCCGCTCGATGCCCGCCGTCTGCAGATGGACGTTCGGCTTGGTGAACGTCCGGTAGTACGAGTTGGAGAAGGTGGGCCGCTTACAGCCCAATGAGTAGGCCGGGGTGAGCTTGCGCCGCAGTTCCTTGTCGCGTATCGAAGCGAAACACAGCAGGCTCGAGAAAATCGCGCCCGCCTTGTTGAGCCACCAGAACCGGCGGTAACGCAAGACGGTGAGTACCCACCCCGCTTCGTAGGTCACGTCGGTCGCCGATCGCACGACCCGCTCGACGACCGGCACACGGGCGAACAACCGGCGCACGACCGGCGGGATCGCGACGTCGTTCTTCGGTGTCACATGGATGGGCGTCCGTTGATACACGGTCAGGTCGGCGACCTCTTCGGCCAGTTCGGGTATCAGCTGCACCGCGGTCGCCCCGGTGCCGATCACCCCGACGCGGCGACCCGTCAAGTCGTAGTCGTCGTCCCACGCGGCGGTGTGGACGGTGCGGCCGGCGAAGTCGGCGATGCCCTCGATGTCCGGGTAGTGCCGGATGGACATCAGCCCCGTCGCGGCGATCAGGAAACGGGCACTCAGCGTGCTGCCGTCACCCAGCGCCACTTCCCACCGCGCGGTGTCCTCGTCCCATCGCGCGCTGTTCACGACGGTGTTGAACCGGATGTGCCGTCGCACGTCGTACTTGTCGGCGACGTAGTCGGCGTACTGCTTGATCTCGGCCCCGGGAGCGTAGAGCCGCGACCAATACGGGTAGGGCTCGAACCGGTACGAGTAGGAGAACGACGGGACGTCACAAGCCAGACCCGGATACCGGTTGGCATGCCACACTCCGCCCAGATCGTCCTCTCGGTCGACGATGAGAAGATTCTCGTATCCCAACTTCTTCAGTTGGATCGCCGTTCCGATCCCCCCGAAACCGGCCCCGACGATCAGTACGTCGAGTCGCTCAGTCCCCATGGGCGGGTAACCTACCTCACCGTTCCGCCGTGGCGCCGGTTTGCCATGAACCCGCCGGCGGCTTCATGAACAAGCGCATCGACCAGGGGACGACCCGCTGATAGGCGGACCCGGTGAGTCGTATCAGCCCATCCAAAACCTTGGTGTCGGGTCCGACCAGGATCCGGGACCGTTTCTTGCGGACGCCCCTCAGGATCACCTGCGCGGCCTTCTCCGGCGATGTGGACCAGAACGGCTTGTCGAAGGTGCTCGCCGTGTCGAATTCCGGGAGCGCCTCCGCGAGGGTCAGGTTGCTGACGAAGCCACTGGGGACTCCCCCCGGGAAAACGGTGGACACCCGGACGGGCTGCCGGGCCAGGGCCAGCTCCTGGCTGAGGGCCTCGGTGAAACCGCGCACGGCGAACTTCGCGGAGTTGTAGGCGGCCTGGCCGGGCACCGCGAACAGGCCGAAGGCACTGGACACGTTGACCACATGGCCGTCGCCGGAGGCGATCAGGTACGGCAGGAAGGCCTTGGTGCCGTGCACGACGCCCCAGTAGTCGACGTCCATCACCCGCTTGATCTCTTTCAGCTGGGTGATCTCGATGTCGCCGTAGAACCCGATGCCGGCGTTGTTGTAGATCTGGTTGACCTTGCCGAAGTGTTCGTTGACCGCCTCGGCGTACGCGGCGAAGGCATCGCCGTCGGAGACGTCGAGTCGGTCGACCTTGACCTCCGCGCCCATCGCCCGGAGCCGTTCCGCCGTGACGGCCAGGCCCTCGGGGTTGACGTCGCTGATCGCGACCTTCGCCCCCGACCGGGCCAGTTCGACCGCCAACGCCTGACCGATGCCGGATCCCGCGCCGGTGACGACCGCGACCTTTCCGGCGAATCCCTCCATCACTGGCCTCCCGTCACCGTCCGGACATCTTCTGGTAGAGGTTGCCCATGATGGGGACCAGGACGGTGCGTGGGGCGTAGAGGCTGACCAGGTTCATCGCCTTGGCCGGCAGACCCGGCACGACGCGTGCCTTGTTGTGGCTCAGGCCGTCCAGGGAATCCTTCGCGCAGTGCTCCGCGGTGACCCACGAATAGTCCGGCACGTACTTGTCGACCAGTTCCGCGTCGACGTCGTCCGGCTGCCCGGTGCGCACCGGACCCGGCGCCAACAGCGTCACGAACACCCCGGAGTTCCGCAGTTCCCAGCGCAACCCTTCGCTGAAAGCGTTGAGGAACGCTTTGCTGGCCGAGTACGACGTGTTGTTCGGGATCGGCGAATTGCCGGCCGCCGAGCCGGAGATCAGGATGCCGCCGGCGCCGCGCTCGAGCATCCCGGGCATCACGGCCAGGACCAGGTCGTGCACGGCCACGACGTTGAGCTGAACCAGCGCCCGCTCCGCGGCCGGGTCCAACTCCGCGACCGGACCGAGCGAGGAGACCCCGGCGTTGGCGCACAGGATGGAGATCTTGCGCGAGGCCAGTTCATCGGCGAGCTTTGCGCGCTGGGCCGCATCGCCGAGGTCACCCGGCCGCACGTCGACCGTCACGCCGTATTTCTCGGTCAGCTTGGCCGCCAGGGCGTCCAGCAGCTCGCCACGACGGGCGGTGATGATCAGGTTGTGGCCGCGGGCGGCCAGCTCGGTCGCCAAGGCCTCGCCGATGCCGTTGGAGGCTCCGGTGACCACGGCGCGGAAGTCGGGACTGGGGGCAGGTAGCGGCACGCGGCGATCATACCGCCCGCGGCGGACCCGAGCGTTGGTCGCCCGGCTCCGCGGTTGTTTGCTCGGTGCGTCGGGCTCGGCGCGCCGTGGACGCCCCTCGAAAACCCATGAGGTGCAACGGGAACCGCCTCGACGCCGGTTCGGTCGTCCTCACAGGCCGCGGGCGCTCAGCCACGTGTGGATGCGTTCGGCGACGTCGACCCAGCCGGGCTCCAGCATCATGTCGTGCCCCATCCGGGGGAAGAATTCCGCCTCGGTGCGGTACGCCCGCGCCGTCGCGAGGATCTCTTTGCGGGTGTGGGCGCCGTCGTCGTCGGCGCCGAGGACCAGCAGTGGCGTGGTGATCCGCCTGGGCCGCGGCAGGCTGAGCACCAGACAGTCGATGCCGACGCGCGCGCTGTCCTCCTGGAGCAGAGCCGCGTATTTCACGACGTCGGACTCGGGGGTCCAGGCCGAGAAGAACTTGCGGCGCGCCGCGGCAGGGGTGTTGATGTACGGCAACGTCCGCCCCGTCGCGGCGATCTTGAGGAACTGCCCGGGGTAATCCCTCAGCCAGCGCCAGGTGGCCCCCAGATTCCCCTGCGGCGGCATGGATGTCATCAACACGCCGGCCGGACAGTGGTGCGACTCCAGGTACTTCTGGACGAAAAAGCCGCCCATGGAGTGACCGATGATCACCGGCGCCACGGGCAGGCTGTCCGCCACCGAGGCGATGTCCTCGACGAAGTCGGCAACCGAACACGACCGCAACGGTTTGTCGGTCGAGCTGTTGCCGTGGCCCCGCAGGCTCGGCGCCACGGCGCGATAACCCTTGTCCGCGAAGAAGTTCAGGAAGTTCGCGTCCCAGCACCACGCCGCATGCCAGGCGCCGTGGACGAAGAGTAGTGGGACGGGGTGGGATTCGGTGGCGCTGCCCTTGTCGATGACCTCAAGCACCCGCGCGGCCTCCCCCGGCGAACGACTGTCGTTGGAGCACGCGCAAAAGTAGCACGTGAACCCCGCGCTACGATTGCCCACCGGATCGCGACGACATGTGTTGAGGAGACCTGACCCGATGAACTCCCGGAAGGTTGCCCTGGTCACGGGCGCTACGAGCGGCATCGGCCAGGCCACCGCGCACCGGCTGCACGCCCGTGGCTATCTGGTCTACGGGGCCGG
The DNA here is from genome assembly GCA_964611465.1 of uncultured Mycobacterium sp. Taxonomy (GTDB): domain Bacteria; phylum Actinomycetota; class Actinomycetes; order Mycobacteriales; family Mycobacteriaceae; genus Mycobacterium. The sequence goes on from CAZTAA010000025.1 coordinate 29,021, forward strand.
CCGCAATCCCGACGCGATCGACGCACTGCGCGCCCGGGGCCTGCGGGCCCGCTCGCTGGACGTCACCGACGAAGACGCGGTGACCCGACTGGTCGATGACATCAACGCCGAGCACGGCGCGGTGGACGTCCTGGTCAACAGCGCAGGAATCACCGACCGGGGGGTCCTCGAACAGAAGACCCCCGCTGAGGTCCGGGCCCTTTTCGAGATGCATGTCGTTGTGCCGCTTCATCTCTCGCAAGCCGTGCTGCCGGGAATGCGGGCCCGCGGCACGGGCACGATCGTCAATATCGGCAGCATCGCCGGACGGGTCACCGGTCCGGCCGGCGGCGCGTACCACATGGTCAAGTCCGGGCTGGAGGCCTTGTCACTGGGCCTGCGGGCCGAGGTGGCACAGTTCGGCGTGCGAGTCACCGTGGTCGACCCGACGGGCGTGCGCACCCCGTTCTTCGAAAGCGAGTTCAACGAGGTGTGGACCTACGCCGACGACGATCCGTACGGCCCGTTCATGCGTCGTCGCGACGAGTCCGTGCGCAAACTGGCGAAGATGCCCGGCGCGGCGATCAAGGCCGAAACCGTCGCGCGCGCGGTGGTGCGGGCGATCGAGTCCAAGAACCCCAGGCCCCGCTACGTCGTCGGGGCGTCCGGCCGGGCCACCGTGCTGATGCGCGCCCTGGCGACGGACCGCATGTGGGAACGAATCATGTTGGCGGGCATGAAGCCTTAGTCGAGTCGACAAGCCGCCGAGGGGCGAGCCGGTGAGGAGCGAGACGATCGACGGCAGCTCAGCCGGCCGGCCGATCGTACGAGTCGAGCCAGATGCGGTTCCCGAACGTGTCGCGGTGCACCACTTCTTCGACCGGCTTGCGGGTGGTGGGCCCGTAGCGGCCGCGGGGCCAGCCCATCGGAATGATGCAGATCGGGTGAATCGCGTTGGGAAGACCCAGGATTCGGCGTGCCGACGACTGGCTCCACAGCGGCAGCGTGATCAGCGACGCGCCCAGGCCCATGGCGCGGGCGGCCAGCAGCAGATTCTGCACACAGGGATAAATCGAACCCCAGTAAGCGGATTCGGCGACGTGGGGCATCCGCACGACCGGCAGCCGTCCGTCCCGCACGCCCAGCCGCAGACACGGAACCACCAGTACCGGGATCTCGGTGAAGTGGTCGACCTGCCATTGGATCGACCGGGCGATCCTGGCCATCGACTCGTTCTCGGCGACCGCGCGCCGCAGCACCACGTCGCGCTGGAGCAGCCAGGCTTGCCGGTATCGGGCGGCGAGCCGCTCTTTGACCTCGGCATCCTTGACGACGATGAATTCCCAGTTCTGCCCGTCGTTTCCGGTCGGGGCGCGCAGCGACAGCTCGATGCATTTGAGCACCAGTTCGTCATCGACCGGGTCGGGCAGGACCCGCCGCACCGCCCGCTGGGTCATCATCGCCGCCTCCAGCGGCATCGCCAGCCGGTCCAGCGCTTCCCGCGTGGTGGGTATGGCGCGGGTGGCCGGGTGGTCCACTGCGTCAGGCACGTTCGGCGATCCAGGTGGTGGTGAAGGTGTTGATGTCGGCGAACCCCGCGATGAACTGCTGCGCGACGAAACCCTCGATCTTGCCGCCCACCAGTGGGACCTTGAATTCCACGTGTCCCGACAGGCTCAGTTGCGAGCCCTCGTCGGCGGGCCCCAGCATGGCCGTCCCGCCACCGGACCCGGGCGCGCCGATCACCGCGACGTCGATATCCCCGCGGACCAGGCCGTCGGCGGTCGGTGTCCAGGTCTCGGTGCTGCGGATGTTCAGATCGCCCCGATACAGCTTGGCCAGGATGCCGGGTAGCGCCCCGTGGCGCAGGTCCTCGACGACGACGACCGTCACGCCGCCGTTCGGGCCCACGGTCAGCGAGTCGAGCGACTTGGCCCCGCCGAAGTGGGCGAGCCGGTCCAGCCAGTAGTCGCGGTCGACGAATGCTCCGTGCACCTCTTCGACCGTGGCCGGCGATTCCATCGACACCTCGAACGGACGCGGCACGGTCAGCGGCTCCGCGTTTCGGACAGCGTGCCGAACAGCCGGTCCGCCAGGCCGGCGGCGAACTGCCGGGCCTTCTCCAGTTGGCCGGGCTGCACGTTGGTCGGCGGGATCGGCACGCCCAGGTACCTGGTGCGGTTCTCCCCCGTGCCCAGATAGCTCGTCAGCGACAACATCGAGCGAACCGGGTCACCCGGATAGGTGAAATGGATTTCGTCGACGAACCGGCCGCCCTGCTGCTGGGCGAGTTCGCGCACCGCCGTGAGGTTCTCCAGCCAATACTGCCGGCAGACGACGAAGACCGCAAAAGGCTTGTCGGACAACAGTTTCTTGGCATCGCCGGACTTGAGGAAGGTGCGCAGCGGCATGCTGACCGTCTTCCACCAGGTCGGTGAGCCGATGCAGATCAGGTCGTACTCGCCGTCGGTCACGGCATCGGGGACGCGGATCTCGCCGGTCTCGCCGCGGGACTGGGCCTTGAACACGCTGAGCATGTCCGGCCACACCCGTTTCATCGGGAAGCGCGAGAAAGGCTCGGAGTACTGCGCATCGGTGAACTCGATCGGGGCCTCGCGCACCTCGAATCCCCGGTCGCGGAACACCTCGCCCGCGGCGTCGAGCACCTTGCGTGACTGGCCCGTGTACGAGTAGTACAGCAGCAGAACGCGGGGCTGCCTGTCGCCGCCCCCGGCGCTGGTCAGATCGGTCACCGCTCCTCCTGAACCGTCGACGCCCGCGGACACGGACAGCCTTGGTGAAGCGATCGTATATCCGCCGCCGCGCGGCGTTTGCCCCGAGGTTGCGGCACCAGGGCGAGACCGCCCTCCCATCGTCGCCCCCGGTACCACGTGGTGGCGCCGCGGCCACTAAGCTCACAGGCGTGACCGACTTGGTGCGCGTCGACCTCACCGGCCCCGCGCAGACGATGCTGTCGACCCTGTACTGCAAGGCGCTCGACGCCGGGTTCGAGCGGCCCGTCCTGGGCGACACGTTTGCCGTAAAGGCCGTCGACCGCATCGATTTCGACTGGTCGTCGCTCAAGATCGCCGACATGTGGACGCCGCTGGTCACCGTCCGCACCGCCCAGTACGACATCTGGGCGTCGCAGTTCCTGGCGGCGCACCCGCACGCCACCGTGATCCATCTGGGCTGCGGGCTGGACAGCCGGGTGTTCCGGCTCGATCCGGGTCCGGACGTGGAGTGGTACGACGTCGACTACCCCGACGTGATCGACCTGCGCAAGCAGGTCTACCCGAGCCGGTCGAACTACCACCTGGTGGCCACCTCGGCGACCGACCCGTCCTGGCTGGACGAGATCCCGGCCGACCGCCCGACCCTGCTGCTGGCCGAGGGCATCAGCATGTATCTGACCCAGCACGACGGGGTTGAACTGCTCCAGCACGTCGTCGACCGCTTCCCGTCGGGTGAACTGCAGATCGACTTCTACAACTGGGTCACCGTCCGGACCCAGAAGATCCAGCGGCTGCAGCGGCAGTCCGGTTCCACGCTGTACTGGGCCGTCAACAGCCCCGACGACGTCCTTCGACACGTCAACGGGATCCGGCTGCTGGACGCCGTCACGTTCTTCGACGCGTCGACGTTCCGCCGCACCTCGCGCGCGTTCCGGTCGGCGGCGCGACTGATGCGTCCGATCCGGCCGCTGCGCGGGATGCTGCAGTATCACCGGTACGCGTTCGGGCCGCTTCGGCTCAGCTAGCCCCGGCCGACGTACCCGCGTACTTCTCGGCGACCTCGCACAGCAGCTCGCGGATGGTCTCCACCGCCTCCTCCGCTCCCGGCGCGAACGAGTGGTATTCGACGTTCAACTGTCCCGAATAGATCTGGGTGAAGTAGATCTCGATGCCCGAACTGACGTTGAAGTACAACTCCCCGTGCGTGCTGAGCACTTCGACGCCGGGAGGCGTGCGCACCGGCGGGACCAGTCCGTTGTCGGAGAGCAGCACGACGTCGGGTAGGCCCGGCGCGTTCCCCGAGTACTGCGGGCTGAAGTGCAGGCGGGACTGCTGGATCGTCCCGTCGGCCAGATCGGCCTTGAACGTCTCGGCGATGGCGCGGGCGAGTTCCACCACGTCGGTCCTGCGGTCGACGTCGGCGAGGAAGGTGGTCAACGCGACCGGGTTCGTGCAGCCGGTGGCCGACACCGGCGGGGTGAGGAAGTACCGCAGGTCCACGGTGTAGATCAACGGGATCGGGATGTTCGCCGAGCCGCGAATCCGCCACTCCGCCATCAGGAGAATGGCGGCCAGCATCGCCGTCAGGCCGATGCCCTGCGCCCGGCACAGCGCGACGATGCTGTCCGTGTGCTGCTCGCTGAGCCGGCACGACACCATCGGGACCTTCACCGGGAACGGCGGTTTGTCGCCGGTCACCGCCCGCCGCGACGGCGGCAGGTCATAGGTGAACACCGCCGGCATGAACCGCTCGATGCCCGACCGCGGCCCCTTCTGGATGCCACGGTCGGCCAGCACCGCCTCGATCGACTCCGGCACCGGTTGCACGGGACCCCTGCGGATCTTGCCGGTGGTGACCATGTCCGTGTAGTAAGACAGCAACTCCTCGATCAGGCTGTACATGTGGTGGCCGTCGGCGAGCGCGTGGTGGACGTAGAGCGTCGGCTGCGCCTGCCCGTCGCGGATCGTGACCCGAAGGTGGACCAGCGACTCGTTCTGGTTGAAGTACAGCGGCGGCCCCTCGTCGGTCGGGTCGTCGAGTTCGACGACCTCGATCCCCTCCGGCACCAGGTCGTCGGCGACGAGCTGATGACGCCCATCGGGCCCGCGCTCGATCCGGGTGGTCAGATACGGGCGCGTCTCCAGCAGCGCGTCATAGGCCGACTCGAGCACATCGATGTCGATCGGACCCTTGACGTCCGCGGCCAGCCCGACGAAATTCTCCGTCTCGGCAAGCATCTCTTCGCTGTTTGCCAGCTTCCGAATGACCGACGATGGAAACACTGTTGCGAACTCCCGGGGTTGATCGGCTAGTCGAACTCGACGAGCGTCAGTTCTTCGTTGGCCGAATCCAGTTCTTCGTCGATGGCCGCTTCGCCGACGAGGGTGGTCAATTCGGTGGCGAACCCGTGGGCCAGTGTCTGCGCCGCGGCCGGGTCGATCCGGCGCGCGTCGTACCACCAGTCCACGTGCAGTTGGCCGCGCGACCGGTACACCCGCAGCTCGACGGCGTGTCCCAGGCCCGGAATCGCTTCGCGCACCGGCGATTCCGCGTCGGTGTCGAACTGGACCGGGGCCTCCTCGGAGGAGAACGCCGACATGTCGGGAATGGTGCCCGCGTAGGTGAACGCGATGTCGGCGGGCCGCACCGCACCGAACGCCCGCGCGGTGGGTGCGTACAGGTAGCGCAGCAGTCCGTAGCCGATTCCGTAATGCGGTACCGCGCCGACGGCTTCGTGCACGCCGTCCAACAGCTCCTGGGCGCCCAGTTCGTCACCGGAGGCGCACCGCAGCGCGAGCGGGTACACCGTGGTGAACGAGCCCACCGTGCGGCCCAGGTCGACGTCGGGCCGCAGCACCGAACGGCCCGGACCGCCGAGATCGACTGCCACCGTGCCCGATCCGGCGACGGCCGCGACCGTGCGGCTCAACGCCGCCAGCAGGACCTCCTCGACCGGCACGCCACGGCGCCGCCGCACGTCGTCGACCTCGCCGGTCTCCGACACGGACAGGGCCGAGGACAGTCGCACCAGATCGCCCGCCGCGGGCGCTCCAGCGTCCGAAGCGGTCAGGCGCAGTTCCGGCGCGGTCGCGTTGGCCAGCCAGAACTCGCGGCTCTCCAGCACCGCGGGATGCGTGGCGAGTCCGGCGCAGCGCTGCGACCATTCCGTCCACTGCACCGGAACCGGCTGCAGCACAACGTCTTGACCGCTCATCCGTTGTCCGAACGCGGTGAAGATGTCGGTGACCAGGATCTCGCGTGACGCTTCGTCGGCGACCATGCCGTGCACCGCGATCGTCACATACGACGGCCCGCCAGGGGCGCCCGGAACGAACGTGGCGACCAGCGGCGGTGCCGAGTCGTCCTGTTCGGCGATCTGCCGCCGGCAGATCTCGAACACCGCGTCGCGCTCCGCGGCGCTGCCGGGCTCGAGGCCCGCGGGCAGCGACCCGTCGGCCACCTCGACGGACTCGAGCGGCTCGCCGATCTGCTGTTCCCAGATGCCGGCCCGTTCGACGAGCCGCAACCGCAGCGCCTCGTGGTGGTTGGTGACCGCCGTCAGCACCGCCCGGACGTCGTCGATCTGCACGTCCGGCCGTAGGCGCAGGATCAGCGGGATCCGCCACTGGCCGCGCTCGCGGACGCCGTTCTCGAGGAAGTAGTCGAGGTTCGGCGGCACGGGCGGGTGCTCCACCTCGGTCCAGGAGTGCCGTGCCAGACCGCCCGCGGCGTAGCGGGCCGTTAGGGCCTTGGACATCGCCGCCACGGTCGGGTTGTCGTAGAGATCCTGCGGGGTGAGGTCCAGTCCCTGGTGGGACGCGGACATCGCGACGCTGATCGCGACCAGGGAGTCGCCGCCGATGTCGAAGAAGTTCGCGTTCCGGTCCACCGAGGCGACGCCCAGGCACTGCGACCAGATGCGCTGCAGCGTGGCCTCCAGCGGCGACCGGCCGCCCGCACCGCCCGGCGCGGCTCCGGCCGCGGCGGCCGCCGGCAACTCGGCGCCGTTCACCCCGGCACCCGCCGCCGGATGGCCTTCGAGCGGCTTGTGTTCTACCCAATGCCGTTGGCGCGCAAAGCGATAGCCGGGCAGCGAGACCAGGTGCGGCTCGGCCGCCTTGGTCAGCGGTGTCCAGTCGACGTCGACCCCGGCGGTCCAGAGCTGACCCAGACCCAACAGGAAGGCGTCGCGGTCGTTGCGGCTCTGGGCGTGGTGACGCATCAGCCGGACCGCGCGGTGCCGCTCGGACCACTTCGGATGGCGCATCGCCGACGCCGTCAGCGTGCCGCCCGGGCCCACCTCGACGAACACCCGGTCCGGATCGGCCAGCAGCACGCCGAGCTCGTCGGCGAACCGGACGGTGGCCCGGATCTGACGCGCCCAGGTCGCCGGGTTGGTCGCCTCGCCCGCGCTCAGCCAGGT
>CAZTAA010000025.1:36258-46925 GCA_964611465.1 uncultured Mycobacterium sp.
AGATCGACGTCGTCGGAAAGGTATTGGGCGATCGCCTCCGGGCCGAGGGTGACCGCGACCATCACACCGCGCGGCGCGGTGTGCATCAGCCGGGCCCGCATCGCGACGACCTTGATGGCCGTCGGCAGATCGAACACGCCCGCGATGGTGGCGGCCGCGTACTCACCGATGCTGTGCCCGGCCATCGCGGCCGGCCGGATGCCGTAGCTCTCCAGCAGCTTGGCCAGCGCATACTGCACCGTGAACAAAGCGGGCTGGGTCCGGTCGGTGCGCTCGAGGTCGCGCGCGCTGCCGTCGAAGATCGCCGCCTTCAGGTCGGTGCCCAACTCGGCGTCGAAACCGGCGACGCACTCGTCGAAATGCCTGGCGAACTCGGGCTCGGAGTCGTAGAGGTCACGGGCCATGCCGATGTGCTGGGCGCCCTGACCCGGGAACAGGAAGACGACCCGGTCAGTGCTGGTTTGCGCCGACGCGCCGTCCACCGTCTCGCCGACGAACACGTTGTCGTGCTCTTCGGCGGTCAGCACCTTGGCCGCGTTCTCCCGGTCGCCGACCACGGCCGCCATCCGGATCGTGTCGGCCCGGCGGTGTTCCAGGGTGTATGCCACGTCGGCCAGTGCCGGCGCCTCCGGGCGACCCAGTTCGGCGGCCAGCTCGGCGCGTGCCTCGGTCAGCGCCTCGGGCGTCCGGGCCGACAGCAACAGCACCTGGGGGCCGGGCACGTCGACGGTCGGCACGACGGCCGGCGCCTCTTCGAGCACCACGTGGGCGTTGGTGCCGCCCACCCCGAACGCGCTGACGCCGGCCCGCCGGACACCGTCCCACTCCCAGTCGCCGTACTCGCCGCGCACCACGAAGGGACCCTTGTCGATGTGCAGCTCGGGATTCGGGCTGGTGTAGTGCAGCGTGGCGGGAATGGCCTTGTGCTTCAGGCACAGGATCGTCTTGATCAGCGCCGCCATGCCGGCCGCCGACTCCAGGTGGCCGATGTTCGACTTGACCGAGCCGATGTAGCACGGGCCCGGACGGGTCTCCTCGGAGATCTCGAAAGCCTGTCGCAGCGCCTCGATCTCGATCGGGTCGCCCAGCGGGGTGCCGGTGCCGTGGGTCTCGACGTAGCTGATGGTGGCGGCGTCGACCTCGGCGACCGCGTGCGCCTCGGCCACGACGTCGGCCTGACCGGCCACCGTCGGCGCCGCGTAGGTCATCTTCGTCGAGCCGTCGTTGTTCAGCGCCGAGCCGCGGATGACCGCGTGGATGCGGTCGCCGTCGTCGATCGCGTCCTGCAGCGCCTTGAGGACGACGACGCCCACGCCGCTGGAGAAGACGGTGCCGTCGGAGCGCACGTCGAACGGGCGGCAGTGACCGGTGGCCGACACCATCGAACCGGGGTCGTGCCAGTAGCCGACGTGGTGCGGGATGCGCAGCGACGCCGCACCCGCCAGCGCCATGTCGGACTCGCCGTTGAGGATGCTCTGGCAGGCCAGGTGCACCGCGACCAGCGACGAGGAGCAGGCGGTCTGCACCGACAGGGCCGGGCCGCTCAGGTTGAACTGGTAGGCCACCCGGGTGGCCAGGTAGTCCTTGTCGTTCTGCATCGACAGGTTGACCATGTCGAAGGTGATGCCCTCGCCGATGATCGCCTCGGGGTCGTAGTGCGACATCAGGTTGTGCAGCAGGTAGCCGCTGGTGGTGCTGGTGGCGAAGACACCCACGGACGCGTCGATCTTCGGCGGTGTGTAGCCGGCATCCTCGAGCGCGTGGTAGGCCTCCTGCAGGAACAGCCGGTGCTGGGGGTCCATCGTGCGCGCGGCCTGCGGGGTGAAGCCGAAGAACTCGGCGTCGAACTCGTCGATGCCCCGCATCAGCCCGGCGCGCCGCACATACGCGTGGTTCGCCAGCGCCTTCGCGCTGACGCCCTCGGCCAGCAGATCGTCCTCCGACAGGGTGACGATCGATTCTCTGCCCTCGCGCAGGTTGTCCCAGAACTCCGACACCGAATCGGCGCCGGGGAACCTGCCGGCCATGCCGATGACGGCAATCGCGTTGTCCGGCAACGAGTCTGCCGAGTGGTCGTTGGTGGTCACGCTCGATCTCCTACTTTTCGCCGCGCGGCGGCACGCTGCCGGGCCGCGGCGCGCTTGTTCGCGCGGTCACGGACGCCGTCCGTGCTCTCGGTGGACTGCTGACTTTCCAGCCCGAGCTGGCGGGTCAGGTCGGTCGTCAGGTCGGTCAGCGAGGCGCCCTGCAGCAGCAGCGCCACCGGCGGCTCGACGCCGAAGTCGGCGCGGACCGTGTTGCGGATGCGCACGGCCATCAACGAGTCCAGGCCCAGTTCGGTCAGCGGCTGGTCGGCGGCCAGCGTGCTGCCCTTGGCGTGGCCCATGATCGCCAGGATCCGTTGCGCTAGGCGCGCGGTCACGACCCGGGTCACCTCGGCGGGATCCATCTCGCGCAGCGCCTCGGGGCCGGCCCAGTCGTCGTCGGCCGCGTCGACATCGAGTTCCTCCGCCAGGACCGCGAAGAACCCGATCTGCTGGATCTCCGGGAACGCCGCCGCCGCGCGGTCCAGCCGCAGCCGCGCCACGCCGACCCGCGGCAGGTCGTTGGCCACGATCGCCGTGAAGGCCTCCATGCCTTCGTCCGGGCTGATGGGATCCAGTGCGCTGAAGGTCAATTCGCGCGCCAGACCGATATCCGACCACTGGCCCCAGTTGATGGTGGTGGCCGGCAGACCGTTGGCCCGGCGCCAGTCGACCAGGCCGTCCAGCCACGAGCTGGCGGCGGCGTAGGCCGCCTGCCCGGGCGAACCCAGCAGCGACGACGTCGAGGAGAACCCGATCCACCAGTCGAGCTCCTTGCCCGCGGTGGCCTCGTTGAGTCGCAGGGCGCCGATCGCCTTGGGCGCCCAGACCTTTTCCAGGCTGTCGCGGCTCAGGGCGGCGACGATCTGGTCGTCGAGCACCGCGGCGCTGTGCACGATGCCCCGCAGCGTCAGACCGGTCTCCTCGGCGGCGCCGACGAGCCGGTCGGCCACGCCCGCGTCGGCGATGTCACCGTTGACGACGGCGATCTGCGCCTTCTCGCCGAGTTCCGCCAGGACGGCCTGGGCCTCGTCGGACGGCTGCGAACGCGCGTTGAGGATGATGCGGCCGGCGCCGTGCTCGACGAGCCAGCGGGTCACCAGCAGGCCGATGCCGCTCAGGCCGCCCGTGACGATGTACGCGCCGTCCGAACGGACGACCGGTTCCCGGCTCGGGTCGAGCGACGCGCGCACGAGCCGCTCGGCGAACCGGGTGTCGCCGCGCCAGGCGACGACGTCGTCCTTGGCGGCGCTGCCGCCCGCCTCCAGTTCGGCGACCACCGGCGCCAGCACATCGGCCGCGGCGGCGTCCACGTCGACGAGCGTGGTGTGCAGATCCGGGTGCTCGTAGGCCAGCGTGCGGATGAGGCCCTTCAGGCCGCCGACCGCGGGATCGCCGCCCTCGGCACCGGTCACGGCCAAACCGTTGCGGGACACCAGCCACAACCGCGGCGGCTTGCCGTGCCAGCCGCCGACGATCGCGCGCACGGTGGCCGCGATGCCCCACGTCAGCTCGCGGCCGCGGGTCGGCGCGTCGCCGGCGGCCGTGCCGTCGAACGACCGGCCGCCGACGAACAGGATCACCCCGGCCGGCGGCAGCTCCGGGTCGTCGGCGGTGCCGGCGAAGGCCGCCAGCACGTCGGCTTCGCGGGTGACGTCCGCGGTGACCAGCCGCCGTGTCGGGGAACCGAATCGGCTGACGAAGTCGGCCGCCAGGGCCTCGGTGTCGGCGCCGTCGGTCAGCACCAGCCAGCTGCCGGTCGGCGGCTCCGCCGCCGGCTGCACCGGGGACTCGACCCAGTCGGTCTGGAAAACCTTCTGCGACAACGGCAGTGGCACGGTGCGCCGCTGCACGCGCTGCATGTAGATGCCGGTGATCTCGGCGGTGGGATTGCCCGCCTCGTCGGTCACGATGACCCGGCCCTGCAGTCCGGCCGCGTCCGGGTCGACGTCGTGCAGTTCGGCGCGGGCCTTGGCGCGGCGGCCGACCTCACCGAACACCCGGATCGTCTCGAAGGAGATCGGCAGGTACGTCGTCTCGCTCGACCCGGCCAGCATCTCGTCCGGGATGGCGGCGGCCAGGGCCTGCAGCGCCGCGTCGAACATCACCGGGTGGATCCGGTAGCTGCGGTGCGGGGTGGCCTCGTCGGGCAGCACGATCTCGACCTCGGAGACACCGCCGGGCAGCCGGACGATGCGCGTCAGCGCGGCAAACGCCTGCGCGTGATGCAGGCCGGTGCGGCGCAGGCCGGCGTAGAGATCCGCGGGCGCGACGATCGTCCCCTCGGCGGCACCGGCCGCGGTGAGCGGGGCCGGCGGTTGGGCGGCGGCAGTGACAGCCTCGACGGTGGCGACCGCGTGGCGGCGCCAGTTGCCGTCGGCCGAGCGTGAATGGATCTCGACCCGGACGTCGCCGCCGGCGTCGTCGCCGGTTGCGAGGAGTTGCGTGGTGACGTGGGTCTGGCCGTCCAGCCGCAGCATCTGTTCGACCTCGACCCGGTTGACGGCCACCCGGTCGGCCGGCAGTCCGAGGGCTTCGCAGCCGGCCGCCAGCGCGATCTCCGCGAAACCGGTCGCGGGCATCACGGCCTGGCCGTGGACGATGTGGTCGATCAGGTACGGGATCGCGTCGGTTCCGACGTCGCCCTGCCAGACGTGATCACGGCCGGACGGCATCGGCACATGCGTGCCCAGCAGCGGATGGGCGTGGGCCGGCTGGCGGGCGGCCGCCGACGCCGACGTCCAGTACCGGGTGTGCTGCCACGGAGTCGGCGGCAGGTCCACGAAACTCGTTGCGCCGGCACCGGTTTCGGCGCTACGCACCGACGGCGGCCGAACGGTGGCCAGCTGGGTGTGGAACGCCAGCGTTTCGGGGTTGTCCCGGTTCAGCGTCCCGCCCACCTGGACGTCGCCGCGCGGCCGGGCCGACTCCAGCGTCCCGTTGATCGCGTGCGTGAGCAGCGGGTGCGGGCTGACCTCGACGAATGTGGCGTGGTTCCGCGCCGCCTCGGTGACCGCGCGGCTGAACCGGACCGGCTTGCGCAGGTTGTCCACCCAGTAGTCGGCATCGAAAGCAGGCTCAACGCCTTCCTCCGCGACGGTGGTGAGCAGCGGAATCTTCGGGGTCCGCGGCGCCAGGTCGGCGAGCTCGGTGCGCAATTCGGCCAGGATCGGATCGACGGTCGGATGGTGCGACGCGACGTCGACCTCGACGCGGCGGGCCAGCCGGCCCTGGGCGTCGACCACGGCGACCGCGGCGTCGACCTGGTCGGGCGGTCCGGCGATCACCGTCTGATTGGGGGCTGCGTACACCGCGACCGTCAGATCGGGGTAGTCGGCCAGCAATGCCTCGGCGGCCTCCGGGCCCAGCTCCAGCAGGGCCATCGCACCCTGACCGGACAGCCGCTTCATCAACCGCGACCGGGTGGCGATCACCTTCAGGCCGTCGGCCGGGCTCAACGCGCCGGACACCACCGCCGCGGCCACCTCGCCCATCGAATGGCCGATCACCGCATCGGGTTCCACCCCGTAGGCGCGCCACAGCGCGGTCAGGGCCAACTGCATGCCCACCAGCACCGGCTGGATCCGGTCGATGCCGACGACCGGTTCACCGGACTCGAGCACGCCGCGCAGCGAGAAACCGACCTGCTCGACGAACGCCGGCTCGAGCTCGTCGACCGCCGCAGCGAACGCCGGCTCGGTGCCCAGCAGTTCGCGGCCCATCCCGGCCCACTGCGACCCCTGACCGGAGTACAGGAACACGGTGCCGGGGCCGGTCACCGGCTGATGCGGCGCCACCACGCCCGGGGCCGGCCGCGCCTCGGCGAGGGCACGCAGCCCGGCGACCGCCTGCGCGCGGTCACCGGCGCATACCGCGGCCACCCTGGCCTGCCGGGGCCGGTGGTCGAGCGTGTGGGCGATGTCGGCCAGCGGGACCTGCGCGCCGGGGCCGTCGATCCAGTCACCGAGGGTCTTCGCCCACGACGCGACGCGGTCGTCCGTCTTGCCCGAGAGCACCAGTGTGGTGATGCCCGAGGCGGGCGCCTCGGCCGCAACCGGTTCGGGGCCCTGCTCCAGCACGACGTGCGCGTTCGTCCCGCCGAGGCCGAACGACGACACCGCGGCCCGGCGCGGACCGTCCGAGTCCGGCCAGTCCGCCAGCTCGGTGGGGACATAGAGCCGCGTCGGCGCCGGGTCGATCGCCGGGTTCCACTTCGAGAAGTTCAGGTTCGGCGGGATCTGTGCGTGCTGAACCGACAGCGCGGCCTTGATGAAGCCCGCGATCCCGGCCGCCGCTTCGAGGTGCCCGATGTTCGTCTTCACCGCGCCCAGTGCGCACGGTCCGTCGCCGCGCCCGTAGGTGCCGGCCAGCGCCTCGAACTCGATCGGGTCGCCCAGCGCGGTGCCGGTGCCGTGCGCTTCGATCAAGTTCACCGAGCCGCCCGCGACGTCGGCGCTGCGCAACGCCCGGGTGATGACGTCCACCTGCGCCTGGGTGTTGGGCGCGGTCAGCCCGTTGGAGCGGCCGTCCTGGTTGATCGCGGAGCCGCGGATCACCGCGAGCACCTGGTTGCCGTCGCGGATCGCGTCGGTGAGCCGCTTGAGCACCACGATGCCGCAGCCCTCGCCGCGCACGAAGCCGTCGGCGCCGGCGTCGAAACTGTGGCACTTGCCCCGCGGTGACAGCATGCCCCACTTGGACATGGCGATCTGCGTCTCCGGTCGCAGGATCAGGCTGGTGCCGCCGGCCAGGGCCAGGTCGCTCTCGCGCAACCGCAGGCTCTGGCAGGCCATGTGGATGGTGACCAGAGACGACGAGCACGCCGAGTCGATGGCCACCGCCGGACCGCGCAGACCGAGCAGGTAGGCGATGCGGCCGACGGCGACGGCGTGCGCGTTGCCGGTGGCCGAGTAGGCGTCGATGTGGTCGGGGTTGGCGGCCGAGATGCCTTGGTATTCGGTGTAATACACGCCCATCATGACGGCGGCCCGGATTCCGGACAGCTGCTCGGACGCGATGCCGGCGTGTTCGAGCGCCTCGAACGCCACCTCGAGCATCAGGCGCTGCTGCGGGTCCATGGCTTCGGCCTCGCGCGGGGAGATGCCGAAGAACTCGGCGTCGAACCCGGCGACGTCGTCGATGAAGCCGCCCCACTTGGACGCCATCCGGCCCGGCGCGAAGGTGTCCGGGTCGTAGAACTCGTCGGCGTTCCAGCGGTCCGCCGGGATCTCACCGATGGTGTCCGTCCCGCTGGTCAGCATGCGCCAGTACGAGTCGGGGCCGGTGACCCCGCCCGGCAGGCGGCAGCCGATCCCGACGACCGCGATGGGCTCCGCGGTCGCGATGCGGGACGCCTTGGTGAACTGTTCGTCCAGCGCGGTCTGCTGTTCGGCGGACATGGCCGAAACCCGGTTGAAAATCGTCTTGATCAAAAGCTGCTGCTCTCACTACGGGCCGGAGCGGATTCCACGCTCTCGAACAGTTCGTCCAACACACCGCCGCCCAGGTCGGCCTCAACCTGGTCGGCGCTCTGCACGGTTTCCGGCTCCTCATCCGGCGCCAGCAGGTCCGCCAGATGGGTCGCCAGCAGGGCGATGGTGGGATGGTTCCACAACATCGACGCCGACAGGTCGATACCGGCCAGCTGCTGCGTCTGCTTTAGGACCGACATCGCCATCATCGAGTCGAGTCCCATCTCGGGGAACGGCTGGTCGACGTCCACCGACCGCGCGGGCATCCGGAGCTCGTGGGCGAGAATGCCCTGCAGCCCCGCCTTGAGGCCCTCGTGCCGCTCGTCGGCGGTCATCGCCGACCAGTCCGCAACGGCCGCAACGGATCCGTCCGCCGCCGACTCGGCGGGCCCGCCGGCCGGCTGCAGTGCGTCGGCCTCGGCGACCACGCTCTCGAAGTAGCCGAGGTCGCGGAACTCGGGGGTCGCGGTGAGCGCGCGGTCGAGCCGCAGGCGTGCCACACCCACGTGGGCGGGATTCCGGCCGAGCAGCGCCTGGAGCGCCTCCACACCCTCGGCGGGTGAGATGGGGTCCAGCACGCTCAGCGTCATCGACCGGCCGATGCCGACGTCCGACCACTGGCCCCAGCTGATCGCGGTGGCGGGCTGCCCGGAGGCGCGCTGCCAGGCGACGAAGCCGTCGAGCCAGGCGTTCGCGGTGGCGTAGGACAACTGGCCGGGCAGGCCGAGCAGCGCCGCCATCGACGAGAACCCGACCCACCAGTCGAGGTGCCGGGTGGCCGTGGCCTGGTGCAGCCGCATCGCGCCGGTCGCCTTGGCGGCCCAGACCCGTTCCAGGCCTTCGGAGCTGACGGCCGACACCAGGCTCTCGTCGAGCACGCCGGCCGAGTGCAGCACACCCCGCAGCGGCTTCCCGGTCTCCTCGGCGGCCGCCACCAGACGGTCCGCGACGTTCGGTTCGGCGATATCGCCGCGGACATAGACGACGTCGGCCCCCGTCCCCAGCTCGGCGAGTAGCTGCTGCTCGTCGGGCGAGGGCTCGCGCCGACCGGTCAGGACGATGCGCCCGGCGCCGCGATCGGCCAGCCAGCGCGCGAAGACCGTGCCCAGTCCCCCGAGCCCGCCGGTGACGATGTACGAGCCGTCGGAACGGACGACCGCATCATGCTCACCGGCGGCCGGCGTCGAGCGGGTCAGGCGTTCGGCGTACCGAAGCCCCGCCCGCCGGGCGATGACGTCGTCCCGGATCGGCGAGCCCAGTTCGCTCAGGACGGCCGCGACGAGATCGCCGTCGGCGGAGTCCAGGTCGACCAGAGTGGCGTCCAGGTCCGGTTCCTCGGCCAGGGTGCGGGCCAGTTCGCCCGGAAAACGCCAGGTTCGGATGACGCCGCGCAGCGCGCCGACCGTCGGGTCGCCCGGCTCGCCGTCGCCGACCACCAGACCGTCGCGGGTGATCAGCCACAGTCGCGGCGAGTTGTCGTGCCAGCTGCCGGCGGCCGCGCGCGCGGCGTCCGACATCGCCACGATCATGTCGCGGGCCCGGCCGAGGACGCCGTCGGGATCGGCGCTGTCGAACTCCCGCCTGCCGACGAACACGACCAGGCCGGCGGCGGGGCGCTCCGGGTCCGCCGCGGCTTCGGCGACGGCATCCCGGACGGCGGCGGCGTCGGACAGATCCGCGCGGATGACCCGTCGGGTGGGCGAACCGAACCGCGCGGTGAACTCCGTCGCCAGCGACCGCGTCTCGTCGTCGGCGTCCGCGAGCACCAGCCAACTGCCCGCCGCCGGCTCATGAGCACCGGCCGGGAGCGGGCTCTCCACCCATTCCGTGCCGAAGGTCATCTGCTCCAGCGATGCCGGCACCGAAGCGGGATCGACCGGCGCGAGTTCGATGCCGGCGAATTCCGCCGTCGGGTTGCCGGCGTCGTCGAGGAGGATGATCCGGCCGCGATAGCCGGCGGCCTCGCCGTCGACGGCGACCAGTTCGGTGCGGCAGCGGGCCCGCCGGCCCACCTCACCGAATATCCGGACGTCCGCCAGTGCCGTGGGCAGATAGGTGGTGTCCGCGTCCCCCGGGATCGCGCCGGAAAGAGTGTGCAGCGCCACGTCGAGGAGCGCGGGATGGACGCTGTACTGGCCGTCGCCGGTCACGCCGTCGGGCAACACGATGTCGGTCTCGGCCCAGCCCGTGCCGAGGTCGGCGAGCTCGGCCCGTCCCTCGGCCGGGGCGACGCCGGGAGCCGCGACGACGGTGGCGACCGCGTGCCGGCGCCAGGATCCGGTGGCGGACTTGGCGTGGATCTCGACGCGGTAGCCGTCGTCGCTCTGACCGAACTGGGTGGTGACGCGGATCTGCCGGTCCAGGACCAGCGGATGCTCGAATTCGAGGCCGACGACCTGGATCGCCTCGGCCGGCAGGTCGAGGGCTTTGCGGCCGGCGCCCAACGCCATCTCGACGAAGCCGGCCGCCGGCAGGACCGGCTGTCCCAGCACCCGGTCGGCCAGCCACGGCATCGTCGAGGCGTCGAGGTCGGTCTGCCACATGTGGTCGTGGCCGGACAGCATTTCGATGTGCGGGCCGAGCAACGGGTGCAGGTTCGGCATCCGGCGCAGCGCCGAGTGGTCCTCGCACCAGTAGCTGGCGTCGTGCTGCCACGGCGAGGACGGGATCTCGACGAACCGTCCGCCGTCGGCGTCGGGAAGCGGGGTGTCGAGTGCGGCCAGCTGCGTGTGGAAGAACAGCGTTTCGTCGTCCACCCGGCGCATCGCCGAGGTGACGGTGACACCGTCGCCCGACGACGTCGCGTCGAGGGTGTCGCCGATGGCATAGGTGAGCAGCGGGTGCGGGCTGATCTCGAGGAATGTGGCGTAGTCCCGGACCGCGGCGATGACGGCCTGGCTCACCCGGGCCGGCTGACGCACGTTGGCCACCCAGTACTCGGCGTCCAGCGGCGGCGCACTGCCGTCCTCCGTGACGGTCGAGATGAACCGGATCGTGGGTGACGCCGGCTTGAGATCGCTTAGCGCCGAACGAAATTCGGGCAGGATCGGATCCATGAACGCGGTGTGCGAGGCGACTTCCATGTTGACCCGGCGGGCGAACCGGTCCTGGG
>CAZTAA010000026.1:0-27753 GCA_964611465.1 uncultured Mycobacterium sp.
TGGCTCGGCGACGCCGATGCGGTTCGGGTCGGTGCGCGGTTCCGGGGCACCAACCACAACGATGCGCTGGGCACCTGGGAAGCCGACTGCGAGATCGTCGAAGTGGAGGACCAGGGCGACGTCCGGCGCTGGGTGTGGAACGTGCTGGTTCCCGACGGCGTTGGCGCCACCTGGGCCTTCGAGGTCGAACCGGCCCGCGAGGGCGTGCTGATCCGGCAGTGGGGCCGAATGGGACCCGACCCGTCGGGTCTCAGCACCGTGATCGCGGCGCGTCCCGAACTCGAGGGCCGCATCGTGTCCCGCCGGCTGTCCGACTGGGAGCAGGGGATGCGCGCGAATCTCGACTACGTGCGCGCGGCCCTGGAGGAGCCGGAGCGCGACTGACCCCGACGGCGCCGCTGCCGGCCCGCCGGCTGCTGACCCGACCGGTTGGAGGCTTTGGGCTTGGGCCGGTTGGGATTCGCCGGCGCGACGGGACGGGGCGGCGCCTGATACGGCGCGCGCTCACCGATGAGCGCCTGCACCTGAGCCGAATCCGCCGACACCTCTTGGGGTTTGGCGTTGATGCCGGCCCGGCGCAGCACGGCCGCGGCGTCCTTGCGCTGCTCGGGCAGCACCAACGTGACGACGTCACCGGCGCTGCCGGCCCGCGCGGTGCGGCCGGAGCGGTGTAGATAGGCCTTGTGCTCGGCCGGCGGGTCGACGTGCACGACGAGTTCCACGTCGTCGACGTGCACGCCGCGGGCGGCGATGTCGGTGGCCACCAGCACCCGGGCCTGCCCGCTGCTGAACGCCGCGAGGTTGCGGTCGCGGGCCGGCTGGGACAGGTTGCCGTGCAGGTCGACCGACGGCACGCCGGCGTCGGTCAGCTGCTTGGCCAGCTTGCGGGCGTGATGTTTGGTGCGCATGAACAGGATTCGGCGTCCGCTGCCCGACGCGAGGTTGTGCACCAACGTCTTCTTGGCCTCGGCGCTGCCGACGTGGAAGACGTGGTGCGTCATCGCCGCGACGGGGGAGTTCGCCTCCTCGGTGGAGTGCAGCACCTGGTCGCGCAGGAACCGCTTGACCAGTTTGTCGACGCCGTTGTCCAACGTGGCGGAGAACAGCAGTCGCTGGGCGTCGGCCGGGGTGGCGGCGAGGATGCGGGTGACTCCCGGCAGGAAGCCGAGATCGGCCATGTGGTCGGCCTCGTCGATGACGGTGACGCGCACCGCGTCCAGGCTGATCAGCTTCTGGCGCATCAGGTCTTCGAGCCGGCCGGGGCAGGCGACGACGATGTCCGCGCCGGCGCGCAGTGCGCTCACCTGACGGGACTGCGCGACGCCGCCGAAGATCGTGGTGACCGTCAGGCCGGCGGCCTGCGCGAGCGGTTGCACGGTGGCGGTGATCTGGGTGGCCAGTTCACGGGTGGGCGCCAGCACCAGACCCGTGGGCCGGTTCGGCGTGCGGCGCACGCCGTGCAACCGGGCGACCAGCGGCAGGGCGAACGCCAGCGTCTTGCCGCTGCCGGTCTTGCCGCGGCCGAGCACGTCACGGCCGGCCAGGGTGTCGGGCAGGGTCTTGGCCTGGATGGGGAACGGACTGGTGATGCCGCGCTGGGAGAGGCTGTGCGCCAGGGCGGCCGGCACGCCGAGATCGGCGAAGGCGGGCAGGGTTGTATTCACGTTTCGTACAGCTGCTTTCGAGCTCGTAGGGCGAGACTGCCGGTGGGCAATATCGATCGCCGCGAGAAAGTCTTGGGAAGATGATCCACGACGTGTCGGCTCAGCGTTGCGCGAACCGATCTGACGCCACCATACCGTACGAATGTCCTACTGAGGATTCGAGTGACCGCCGACACACGGCGCCCAGTGTGAAAGGAGTGCGAAAAACCCGCCGGATCATCGCAATGGATTCACGCTCGGCGGCCGAAGCGGGGCGTCGCGCCAACGCCCGCCGGACGTTCAGCAGCAGCGTGCCCCGGGGTTGGCGTCGGCGGCGGCATGCCGCATCCGCCAGTACTCCGCCTCGGTGCACACCGGCTCGCCCGGATGCCGGCGGGCGCGGTGGTCGAGGTAGCGACGGTAGTGGTTGTCGCCCATCAATGACGAGCAGTACCAACGGATTTGGCGTGCGAGGCCGGTAGCGCGTCCCATTGTTGCTGCACCTCCTTCTCGGCGGCGGAGGCGATCAGCCCGGACGGGGCGAAGATGCGTGACGGCACCGGGGTTTCCTCGGCCAGCGGCCTGGCGTTGCCACGGATCGCCCGCAGCGCCACGATCAGGCCGGTGACGAAGACGATCAGCACCAGGACGGCGAACACGATCGACAGCGTGCCCTGGATGAACGTGTTGCGGATCACTTCTTCGATCTGTTGCGGATTCTTGGCCGCGCCGAACGCCGGCTTGCCGGCCTCCTTGGCGGCCACGTACTGCGAATGTTGTTTCCAGTAGCCCAGTTTCGGGTCGGCGGAGAAGATCTTCTGCCACGATGCCGTCATCGTCACCGTCAGGTCCCACATCAGCGGGACCGCCGGTATCCACGCCCACTTCAGGTAGCCCTTCTTGATCACCACGACGGTGACCACCGTCAGCGCGATCGCGGCCAGCAGTTGGTTGGCGATACCGAACAGCGGGAACAACGTGTTGATCCCGCCCAGCGGGTCGGTGACGCCCATCAGCAGGATCGACCCCCACGCGGCGACGACGACCACGCTGCACACCCAGGCCCCGACGCGCCAACTGGGGTCGCGCAGTCGGCGCAGTGGGCCACCCAGATTGCCCAGCCCGTCGGACAGCATGAACCGGGCGACCCGGGTGCCGGCGTCGACGGTGGTCAGGATGAACAGCGCCTCGAACATGATCGCGAAGTGATACCAGAACGCCTTGACGCTGGGCCCGCCGAACGCCTTGTGCAGCACCTCGGCCATCCCGATCGCCAGCGTGGGCGCGCCGCCGGTGCGCGAGACGATCGACTCCTCGCCGACGTCCCGGGCGGCCGCGGTGATCTCGGCGGGCGTGATCGGCGCGCCGGACAGCCCGAGTCCGTTGACGTACTCGGCCGCCGGTGCCGCGGCGCCACCCGTGGCCGCGGCCGGCGCGTTCATCGCGAAATACAGATGCTGGTTGAGGATCGACGCGGTGATCAACGCCATGATCGCGACGAACGACTCGGTCAGCATGCCGCCGTAACCGATCAGCCGCATCTGGCTTTCCTTCTCCAGCAGCTTGGGTGTGGTGCCCGACGAGATCAGCGAGTGGAAGCCCGACAGCGCGCCGCAGGCGATGGTGATGAACAGGAACGGGAACAGCGACCCGGCGAACACGGGCCCGTCGCCGCGTGTGGCGAACTGGGAGACGGCCGGGGCTTCCATCACCGGACGGGCCAGCAGGATGCCCAGCGCCAGCAGGGCGATGGTGCCGACCTTCATGAACGTCGACAGGTAGTCGCGCGGGGCGAGCAGGAACCACACCGGCAGCACCGAGGCGGCAAGGCCGTAGATGATGATGCACCACGACAGCGTGACCTTGGACAACGTGAACCAGTCTGCGCCCCAGTCGGTTTGGGCGACCCAGCCGCCGGCGACGACGGCGAGCAGTAGCAGCGCCACACCGACCAGCGACACCTCGGAGACCCGGCCCGGCCGGAAGAACCGAAGGTACAGACCCATCAGGATCGCGATCGGGATGGTCATCGCGATCGAGAAGACCCCCCACGGGCTTTCGGCCAGGGCGTTGACCACCACGAGTGCCAGCACCGCGAGCAGGATGGTCATGATCACCAGCACGCCGACGATGGCCGCGATGCCGCCGGTGGCGCCGAGTTCGTCGCGCGCCATCTGGCCCAGCGACCGGCCGCGGCGGCGCGTCGAGATCGACAACACCAGGTAGTCCTGCACACACCCGGCGAACACCGCGCCGATGATGATCCAGATGGTGCCGGGCAGATAGCCCATCTGCGTGGCCAGCACCGGGCCCACCAGCGGGCCGGCGCCCGCGATGGCCGCGAAGTGGTGACCGAACAGCACCCGCCGGTCGGTCGGCATGTAGTCGGTGCCGTTCTCGAAGATCTCCGCCGGGGTGGCCTGTTCGTCGCGCGGTTTGACGATCTTCATCTCGATCAGCCGGGCGTAGAACCGGAAACCGATGACGTAGGTGCAGATCGCCGCGACGACGAACCACACGGCGTTGACGGTCTCGCCGCGCAGGAACGCGATGACCGCCCAGGCGACGGCGCCCAGTACGGCGATCAGGCCGAAGACCAGCTTGTGCCGCGGGGTGATCGGGGACCGGTCGACGACCGCCACGGGCGGCAGGTCCGCGTCGGTGCGGATGTAGGTGATGTCGCCGACGGTCTCTTCGGATGGCGCAGCGGCGGATGTGGCCACGGTCGGTCCTTCGTGTCGTCTGTGGGTTTCTGCGATCCTTTCACCGCGACCGCCACAGATGCGGAAATTCGACCGACACCGTGGCGTCGCAATCGCGGTCGCCGGTGATTCCGGCGGATGTAGGGTGCTGCCATGATCGAGCCGGCTTCCCCGGAAACCGTCGCAGAAGACCTAGGGAAGCTGATCGGGCTGCCGTTCGACGACTCCGACGAGACCATCCGCGAGGCCATCGAACAGGCCAGCGTGCCGGCCCTGCTGATGTCGATGGTCCACATGACCGGCGACCTGACACTGCTCGACGAGCTGCCGGGGCCGTTCATGCTTATCGCGATGGACCTGCAGGGCGGGATGAGCGAACCCGACAAGCGCGTCGTCCGGGACCGGGCGTTCGAGGTGGTGCGCGACTACCGCGACCGGGGCTGCCCGCCGCCGCTGCTGCCCGCATCCGACGAGATCCGCCGCATGCTCGACGTGATCACCGCCGGCGCGGTGACCGACGACTACGTCGATTTCATCGCCGCCGATCTGCGGTTCACCGACAGCGACCAGCGCGGTCCGCTGCTGGCGTCGACGAGCGCACAGCGCGCCGAATTCCCGGTCGTCGTCATCGGCTGCGGCGAGGCCGGTCTGCTGGCCGGGATCAAACTCAAACAGGCCGGCATTCCGTTCACCATCGTCGAGAAGCAGGACGGCCCCGGGGGCACCTGGCGCGCCAACCGCTATCCCGGCTGCCGCGTCGACATCCCGAACCAGTTCTACGCGTACTCCTTCGAGCCCACCGACCACTGGACCCACCTGTACTCCGAGCAACCGGAGATCCTGGAATACCTGACCGACGTGATGGACCGACACGACATCGGCCCCGACGTCCGGTTCGACACGACGGTCACCGAGGCGAGGTGGGACGACGGTGCCGGGGTGTGGCGGGTGACGGTGCGCTGCGCCGACGGCGGCACCGAGACTCTGGCGGCGCGGGCACTTATCTGCGCCGTCGGCCAGTTCGCCAATCCGGTGGTGCCGAACATCAAGGGAGCCAACGACTTTGCCGGCGAGGTGTACCTGACGGCGGCCTGGCCCGACGGTGTCGACCTGACCGGTAGGCGTGTCGCCGTGATCGGCGCCGGCGCCACCGGCTTCCAGCTCGTTCCCGCGATCGCCGACGCGGCCGCCCACGTCGACGTCTACCAGCGCACCCCGCAGTGGATGGCGCCCAACCCGAACTACCACACACCGGTCGGCCCGGGCGCGCAGTGGGCCATCCGGCACCTGCCCTTCTACGGCCGGTGGGTGCGGTTCGTCTCGTGGTTCCCGCTGCTGGATGCTCTCGACGAGCAGGTGCGCATCGACCCGGCCTGGGACGACGGCGGGCTGTCCTGTAACCAGGCCAACCAGGCGATCCGGGAACTGTTCATCGCCTGGATGAAGGCATTCACCGACGACGAGGACCTGTTGGCCAAGGTCACCCCGGGCTACCCGCCGATGGGCAAACGCACCCTGCAGGACGACGGAACGTGGCTGCGGACATTGCAGCGCGACGACGTCGAACTCGTCACCGGTCTCGTCACCGAGATCACCGCGGACGGCGTGACGGGCGCCGACGGTGTGCACCGCCCGGCCGACGTGCTCATCTGGGCGACCGGCTTCGATGTGAACCACCAGCTCGGCCCGATCCGGGTGCACGGAATCGACGGCGTCGAGCTCGGCGCGGCGTGGGGCGACGAACCGTATGCTTACCTGGGCGTCACCGTTCCCGGCTTCCCCAACCTGTTCTGTATGTATGGACCGGGCACCAACGCGGTGAACGGGGCCAGCATCATCTACAACTCGGAATGCCAGATGCGGCACATCATCGCGTGCATCGACATGGTGCTGGCGCACGGCGCGGGCTCGGCGATGCCGCGGGCCGACGTCACCGCGGAATACCACCGGACGAACCAGGAGCGCCTGGCGACGATGGTCTATACCCACCCGAAAGTGGTTAGCTACTACCAGAATTCGACGGGTGCGGTGCCGACGCTGTTCGGCTCGCGGATCGTCGACTACTGGGGCTGGACCAATCGGGCCGACCCGGCCGACTACGACCTGCGCACCTGACGGGTGTGGGGATATGTCACGCGAAATCGGTTGAGCCGTGCGTTTTCTCGACGCTCGTCCCGGAATGGCCGAGGTAGTCCAGGATGGCGGCGCAGGTCTCCTCCGGTCGGTCGATCTGCAGGAAGTGCCCAGCGCCGGGAATCATCACCGAGCGGCTGCCCGCGGGCAGTGCCGTGAGCATCGGGTCGAGGAAGTCAGCCTCGATCGCCCCGTCGCAGTCGCCGTAGACCAACAGCAACGGCAGGACGGGTTTGCGGTAGCGGAACCGGTTCATCGCCCGGTACCGCGGCCGGGCCCGGCGCGCCTTCATGTTGGCTCGGTAGTAGGACACGGCCGCCTTGCGTTCGGCGAGGTCCGGCAGGGCGGCCAGGGTGGTGGCCACGTCGTCGCGCACGTCGGCGCCGGTGGGCGACCAGTCCTTCCACAGCCGCGGGATGACGGCGGGCAGCACCCGCTGCGGCAGCCACGGCAGTTGGAAGAACATGATGTACCAGCTGTTGCGCAGCTGCCGCGCGGCGAGCCGGAGGGAGCCGGCGAGTCCCCGGCCGCGGGGCGGTGACATCGCCCCCGGCGTGGCGAGCGCGAGTGCGATGTGGGCGGCGAACGGCGAGTCGCCGAAGGCGGCCAGCGATCCGGTGGCCCAGCCGCCCCAGTCGTGACCGATCAGCACGGCATCCGGGGGAGCCCCGAGGTACCGGTGCGCGGCGATCAGGTCGCTCGTCAACGCGCCGAGGGTGTAGTCGCCGTCGGGCGCCGGGCCCGTCGGCGCATAGCCCCGCATGAACGGTGCCACGACCCGGAATCCGTTGTCCGCCAACAGGGGCGCCAGCAGGCGCCATCCGTGCGCGCTGTCGGGAAAGCCGTGCACGCACAGCGCCAGCCGGCCGTCCGCCGGACCCCACTCCAGGGCGGCCAGCCGCAGCTGGGGGAGATCGAGGACGATTTCACGGGGCTCGGTCACGAATGCAGACCATACGGCGTGCGTGGCACCGCACGCGCGGATTCACCGCACCGAGAACTCCACCTGGTGCCAACCGGTCGCGCCGTCGGGTGGCGGCGGCGCGGTGTCCGCGGTCTGCACGGCACCGGTGTTGTCGGTCGCGCGCACCGTGATGGTGTGCCGGCCGGCGTCGCGCGCCTGCCACGGGAAGCTCCACAGCCGCCAGGTGTCGGCGCTGTAGCTCGCGCCGAGTTCGGCGGGCTGCCACACGCCGTCATCGATGCGCACCTCGACGGTGCGCACCCCCCGGTTCTGCGCCCAGGCGACGCCACCGAAAGTGACCGGGCCACGGTCGATTTCGGCGCCGTCGCGCGGGACGTCGATGCGCGACTCGGTCTTGATCGGCCCGCGCTCGGACCAGCCCAGCCGGGTCCAGTAGGCCTGCGCCCGGTCGAACCGGGTCAACTCCAGGTCGACCACCCACTTGGTGGCCGACACGTACCCGTACAGGCCGGGCACGACCAGGCGGGCCGGGTAGCCGTGCTCGGCGGGCAAGGGCCGGCCGTTCATGGTGATCGCCAGCAGCGCGTCGCGGCCGTCGGTGAGGGCTTCGACCGGTGTGCCGACGGTGAAACCGTCGACCGACGTGGAGAGCACCATGTCGGCGTCCGGGTGCACCCCGGCCGCGGCGAGGATGTCGCGGACCCGATAACCGGTCCACGTCGCGTTCGAAATCAGCTCGCCGCCAACGGGATTGGAGACACATGTCAGCGTGACCACCTTCTCCACGACGGGCAGGTGCTCCAGTGCGGCCATGTCGTAGGTGGTCTCGCGGTCCACCATGCCGTGCACCCGCAGCCGCCAGTCGGCGCGGGAGAGTTGCGGGACGCTCAGTGCGGTGTCGATCCGGTAGAAGTCGTCGTTGGGGGTGAGAAAACTCGGGAGCTCGACCCCGGTCGGCTGGACCTCGGCGGGAATCGGCGGTGCGGGCACCGCGACGGGCGGGGCCGTGAACGCCTGCCGCTCGGGTGCGACCGAGTGCAGCCGGCGGCTCCAGCCGGCGCCCACCAGCCCGGCGGCCACGCCGGCACCGGTCAGCCCCAGCGTGACCAGTGCGTGTCGCCGGTCGGGTTCGGTCGGCCGTCGCACGGTGAGCCGTCGCAGTACGGCGATGCCGCAGGCGGTGCCGGCCAGGACGGGCAGGATGGCGACGATGCCGGCGCCGGGGCGCGACAGCACCGCGGCGGCCCCGGCCAGGCCCGCGGCGGCGAGCACCGCGCTGCCCACCGGACGGGTTCTGGTCTCCCACCTCGCGGCAAGTGCCGCCGCGACCAGGATCACGACGAGCACCATCAGCGTCAGGAA
This sequence comes from uncultured Mycobacterium sp., assembly GCA_964611465.1. GTDB lineage: Bacteria > Actinomycetota > Actinomycetes > Mycobacteriales > Mycobacteriaceae > Mycobacterium. The sequence goes on from CAZTAA010000026.1 coordinate 8,766, forward strand.
CAGTTTGTCGGACGTTCCGAACGTCTGGATGGCCCATTCCTTCGCCGCGGCGGGCGTGAGGTCGATGATCGTGGAGCCCACCGCGGTGCGGGCGTCGGCCCGGGACCCGAGCGGCGTCGCCAGCAGTTGCGTGACGCCCAGCGCCACCGCGGCCGCGGCGATCCCGGCGCCCATCCGCGAGGCCATGCCGTCCACGGTACGCAAACCGGGACCCGTACGCCGGGCGTTACATCGGCGCGGTATTTTGTCATGCAAGCAAACCAAGTGTGGGAGGAATCTGAACATGGAGATCAGCGGCAAGAAGGTCGTCGTCATCGGCGGTGCGTCCGGGTTCGGTCGCGCCTCGGCGGAGCTGCTCGCGAGCAAGGGCGCCAAGGTGGCCGTCCTGGACCGTGAGGGCACCGACGGCAAGGATGTGGCGAACGCCATCGGTGGCACCTTCCGGCCCGTCGACGTGACCGATTTCGCCGGCACCGGCGAGACGCTGGCCGCGGCCGTCGACGACCTCGGCGGTCTGCACGTCGTCCTCACCACGGCCGGCGGCGGCGTCGCGGAGAAGACGTTCGGCAAGAACGGCCCGCACAGCCTCGAGACCTTCCAGAACACCATCAACCTCAACCTGATCGCGTCGTTCAACATCAGCCGGCTGGCCGCCGAGCACATGTCCAAGAACGAGCCGGAGGACGAGGAGCGCGGCGTCATCATCAACACCGCGTCCATCGCCGCGTTCGAGGGCCAGATCGGTCAGGTGGCCTACACCGCCGCCAAGGCCGGCATCGCAGGCATGTGCCTGACCATGGCGCGCGACCTCGGCCCGCTCGGTATCCGCGCGCTGGCCATCGCGCCGAGCCTGTTCGCCACCGGTCTGACCAAGGGCATTCCCGACGAGTTCGCCAAGGCGCTCACCAAGGACGCGGCCTTCCCGAAGCGGCTCGGCCGTCCCGAGGAGTTCGCCAAGCTGGTCGCCGCCATCGTGGACAACCCGATGCTCAACGGCCAGTGCATCCGCCTCGACGCCGGGCAGCGGTTCGCCCCGAAGTGACCACCCGGTGCCGGGGGTACCTGTGACCCCCGGCACTATTGCTTCCCATGGCGATCGCACTCACCGATGACCACCGCGAACTCGGCAAGGTAGCCGAAGACTTCCTGGCCGCGCAGAAGGCCCGCGCCGCCGCGCGCGAACTGCTCGAAGCCCCCGCCGAGGACCGCCCGCAATTCTGGGCGGACCTCGCGGGGCTGGGCTGGCTCGGACTGCATATCGACGAGGCGCACGGCGGCTCCGGATTCGGGCTGCCCGAGTTGGTCGTCGTGGTCGAGGCGCTCGGCAGTGCGGTCGCCCCGGGCCCGTTCGTGCCGACGGTGGTCACCTCGGCCGTGCTGGCCCGCCACGGCTCCGATAAGCAGAAGGCCCGGCTGCGAGGCGGGCTGACCGACGGCGGCACCGTCGCGGGCGTGGGCTTCGGCGGTTCAGTGGCGGTGTCGGGCGGGCGCGCGAGCGGGGACGCCGGTGTGGTGCTCGGCGCCGGCCTGGCCGATCTGCTGCTGATCACCGCCGGCGACGACGTGCTGCTGGTCGACCGCGGCGCGGACGGCGTCACCGTCGACATCCCGACCAGCCTGGACCCGACCCGGCGCTCCGGCCGGGTGCGCCTCGAAGGGGCCGAGGTCGTCGTGCTGGCCGGCGCCGCCGCCGACGCGCTGGCCTACGCGCGGACACTGTTCGCCGCCGAAGCGGCCGGCGGCGCGGGCGACTGCCTGAAGACCGCGGTGGAGTACGCCAAGGTGCGCGAGCAGTTCGGCCGCACCATCGCGACGTTCCAGGCGATCAAGCACCACTGCGCGAACATGGCGGTCGCCGCCGAGAGTGCCACCGCGCTGGTGTGGGACGCCGCGCGCGCCGCCGACGGGGACGACCGCGACCAGTTCCGGCTGATGGCCGCCGCGGCCGCCGCGTCGGCGCTGCCCGCCTACCTGCGCAACGCCGAGTTGAACATCCAGGTGCACGGCGGCATCGGGTTCACCTGGGAGCACGACGCGCACCTGCACCTGCGCCGGGCCATGACGCTGCGCGCGCTGCTCGGCGGTGACGGGCCCGCGGCGGACGTGTTCGAACTTTCCGCCGCCGGGGTGACCCGGCGCAACAGCCTGGAGCTGCCGGCGTCGGCCGAGGAAATGCGCGCCGGCGTGCGGGCCGACGTCGCCGAGATCGCCGCGCTGGACGGCCAGGAGCAGCTCGACCGGCTGATCGCCACCGGCTACGTGCAGCCGCACTGGCCCAAGCCGTTCGGCCGCGCCGCCGGTGCCGTCGAACAGGTCGTGATCGACCAGGAGTTCCGGGCCGCCGGCGTGAAGCGGCCCGACTACGGCATCACCGGTTGGGTGATCCTCACGCTGATTCAGCACGGAACCCCTTCGCAGATCGAAAGATTCGTCGACAAGGCGTTGCGCAAGGACGAGATCTGGTGCCAGCTGTTCTCCGAGCCGGGCGCCGGTTCGGACGCGGCCGCCATCAAGACCCGCGCGGTGCGCGTCGACGGCGGCTGGAAGATCAACGGCCAGAAGGTCTGGACGTCCGGCGCGCACTACTGCCAGCGCGGCCTGGCCACCGTGCGCACCGACTTCGACGCCGCCAAGCACGCCGGTATCACCACGGTGATCATCGACATGAACGCGCCCGGCGTCGAGGTCCGCCCGCTGCGGATGATCATGGGCGGCTCGGAATTCAACGAGGTGTTCTTCAACGACGTCTTCGTGCCCGACGAGGATGTGGTGGGCGAGCCGAACAGCGGCTGGACGGTGGCCCGGGCCACGCTGGGCAACGAGCGGGTGAGCATCGGCAGCGGCTCCGGCGTGACCGGGGTCGACCCGGCCGCCCTGATCGCGCTGACGGCCGAGCATTCGGATCGGTTGGCGGGAGCCAAGATTCGGGTCGGCAACTTCCTGGCCGACGACCACGCGATCCGGCTGCTGAACCTGCGCAGCGCGGTGCGCAGCATCGAGGGCGCCGGGCCGGGGCCCGAGGGCAACATCACCAAGCTGAAGCTCGCCGAGCACATGGGCGAGTACGCGACCATCTCGTGCCTGCTGCACGGCCAGGACGCCGCGCTGGTGGACGGCGGCGCCGCCGTCGCCGTGATGATGGCGATGGCCTCGCGGGCGATGGCCATCGCGGGCGGCACGTCGGAGGTCACCCGCAACCAGATCGCCGAGCGGATTCTCGGCATGCCGCGCGACCCGCTGATCAAGTAGCCGCGTTTCCGTCCCGCTAGCCGAAGGCGGGCGCGACAAACCGTTGCAGCAGTTCGGTTTCCGCGCGCGCGTCGTCGCCCGGCCAGAACAGCAGCGACAGCACCAGTCGGACGATCCAGGCCGCGGCGGCGGGGTCGTCGGCCAGGCCGGCGAGTTCGGTGGCGAACGCCGCGATGGCGGGGGAGGCCGTCAGCCAGGTGGTCTTCCGGACGCCGTGGGTCGAGTCGAAGAACAGTTGGCCGGCGGGATGGGCCCGGATCTCGGTGACCGCCACCGTGACCGCGGTCAGTACCCGGTCGGCGCCCGAGCGTCCGTCGACGCTGCGGCGGACGGTGTCGATGATGCGGGCTCCCGCGCGGGCCGCGACCGCCTCGCGGATATCGGACTTGCCTCCGGCGTGGCGGTAGACGGTCGCCCGGGAGCAGTGCACCCGCTCGGCGAGCGCGTCGATGCTGAACGCGTCGAACCCGTCCCGGTAGATCAGCTCGGCCGCCGCGGTGTAGATGCGTTCGGCGGCCACATCGGAGCGGGCGCCGTCGAGCAGCCAGTCGGTGCGGGACATCGGACCAATGTATCTCGTGGTGAGACGGAAATGACAAGAAGTCTCACCATCCCCGCTGATCAGCCCGGTGCCGTGAGACGCCCGTGGGCCGACGTGCGCGAAGGGCCGTTTCGACTGTTCCCCAGCTGGTTGACCGGCGAATCCGGCCTGTCCAGGCTGTTGGTTGTGAGCACAGCCAGTGCCGCCGGTGTGGAGCCGGCCGAGTTCTTCAGCGACGCCGCGATGCAGGATCCCTACCCGCTGTACGCCCGGCTGCGTCCCGTCGCGCCGGTCCACCGGGTCGGCGACTCCGGCTTCTACCTGGTGTGCGGCTGGGACGCCCTCAATGAGGCCGTGGCCCGCGTCGACGACTTCTCGTCGAACCTGACTGGGGCGATGATGTACTCCGACGGGGTGCTGTCGGCGTTCCCGATGGGTGAGCTCGACGGCCCGGCACAGGCGCTGGCCACCGCCGACGACCCCGACCACGCGGTGCACCGCCGGATGCTGGTTCCGCAGTTGGCGGCCAAGCGAATTCGCGCCACCGAACCCTTCATCGCAGAGACCTTCGACCGGTTGTGGGCACAGCACCTGCGCGACGGACACATCGAGTGGATGGCCGCGGTGGCCAACCGGCTGCCGATGATGGTGGTGACCCGTCTGATCGGCGTTCCCGACCGCGACGTGGACATGCTGATCCCGAAGGCCTACGCCAGCGTGCAGACGCTCGACGGACTGGTGGACGCCGACACGCTGGCGGCGTCAGGGACGGCCGCGATGGAGCTGTCCGGCTACATCTTCGAACAGTTCCAACGGGCGATCGACGAAGGGGCACAAGACAATCTGCTCGGCGACATGGCCACCGCCTACGGCGCCGGTGAGGTCGATCAGCTGACCGCCGCGGTGATCATGGTGACGCTGTTCAGCGCGGGCGGCGAATCCACCGCCTCGTTGCTCGGCAGCGCGGTCGGCGTGCTGGCGGAAAAACCCGACATCCAGCGGCAGCTGCGGGACGACCCCGGACTGCTCGGCGCGTTCATCGAGGAGACCCTGCGCTTCGAGTCACCGTTCCGGGGCCACTACCGGCATGTGCGCACCGACACCGAACTCGGCGGGGTGGCGCTGCCGGCCGGCTCGCGGCTGCTCCTGCTCTGGGGCGCGGCCAACCGCGACCCGGCGCACTTCGACGATCCGGACGAGTTCCGGCTGGACCGCGCAGCGACCAAGGGGCACATGACTTTCGGCAAGGGCGCGCACTTCTGTGTGGGCGCGGCGCTGGCCCGGCTGGAGGCGCAGGTGGTGCTGCGCGCCCTGCTGGAGCGCACGTCGTGGATCGACGCCGACGAGTTCGGCCCCTGGCTGCCCAGTGTGCTGGTGCGCCGCCGCAGCCGGTTGCCGCTGACCGTCCGATCCTGATCGGTCAGGCCGGCCGCGGGATGGTCGCGGACAAACCCTGACCGAGCCAGGCCGGAACCGACCGGCGAGCGTCGGCGACGCCGGTGATCACCGCGGTGCCGTCCAAGAGACAGCGCGACCATGTCGCGTCGCCGCGCCAGATCTCGGTGAGCGCGCGCAGGCTTGACTCCACCGTCGCCGTCACGTCGTAGCCGGGATCGACATCACATACGTCGGCCTGACCGTCGGCCACCGCCAGCCACCACCGCGAGGCTTTCGGTGCCACGTCGTTGAAGTGGAACGCCACGACGGTGCGGGTGCGTGGCCAGGCGTCGATCGGCACGGTGCGCCGGATGTCCCACATGAGCAGATGCGGGTCGAGGTCATGGTCGCCGAGTTGACCGACCCAGCGCGTACCCCAGGTCATCAGCGACTGCACGACGCCTTCCAGCTCCCGGCCGCACTCCGTCAGTGTGTAGGACGTCCGCCCGTCGTCGTCGTGCCGCTCGACCACACCGGCACGGGTGAGCGACTTCAGCCGCTTGGACAACAGAGCCGGCGACATCCGGGGCAATCCGCGCCGCAGATCGTTGAAGTGCCTGCTGCCCAACAGCAACTCGCGCACGACGAGCAGAGTCCAGCGTTCGTCGAGCACGTCCATGGCCTTTGCCATCGGACAGAACTGACCGTATCCCGACATCGGCACACCCCCTGGCGATCGTCACCTCAAGTAGACCGCTGATCCGCCGGGAAGGCCAGTACAGATCTAGTACCGCAGCTGGTACACATCGCGGACTATCCGAACCGGCAGCCGGGGCGGACCATCGAGGCATGAGTATCGACAACATGACCGGCGTGGACGCCGAGTTGGAACGCAAACACCGAACGGTGTGGGGGCTCGGCGATTACGCGTCGATCGCCACCGAACTGGTGGCCACGCTGGGCGCCATCCTGGTGGAGGCGGCCGGAGTCCGGCCGGGCAGCCGGGTGCTCGACGTCGCGGCCGGTACCGGAAACGCCGCCCTCGCCGCGGCGGGTGCCGGGGCGCGGGTGGTGGCCAGCGACCTCGTACCCGAACTGCTGGACCGGGGGCGGGCCCGGGCCGCGGCGGCCGGGCCGCCGATCGACGACGCCGTCAGCTGGGAACCGGCCAACGCCGAGGCGCTGCCGTACGACGCCGGCACGTTCGACACCGTGCTGTCGTGCATCGGGGTGATGTTCGCGCCGCACCACCAGCGCGCCGCCGACGAACTGGTGCGGGTGTGCCGGCCCGGCGGAACCATCGGCCTTCTCAGCTGGACGCCCGAGGGTTTCATCGGACAGATGTTCGCCACGATGAAACCGTTCGTGCCCGCACCGCCGGCCGGGGCGTCACCGCCACCGCTGTGGGGCGACACCGACCACGTCCGATCGCTCCTCGGTGACCGGGTGACCGATGTGCAGGCCAGCCGCGGTGAACTGGCGGTGGACCGCTTCGCCGACGGCGCGGCGTTCCGCGACTACTTCAAGGCCAGCTACGGCCCGACCATCAACGCCTACCGCGGCATCGCCGGCGACCCGGACAAGGTGGCCGAACTCGATGCCGCGCTCGCCGGACTCGGTGACCGCGCGCTGGCCGGCGGGAATTCGATGGACTGGGAATACCTAGTGGTGACGGCTCGCCGGGTCTGAGCCTCACCGCACCTGGCACATCTCGGCGCGCAGGCGGTTGACCACCTCGAGGGTGGACGCGGTGGCCGCATCCAGGTCGGCGCGCTGTTCGTCGTCGAGGCGTCCGCATACCCAATTCCAGTGGGCAGCAACGGTTTCACCCGGTGACGGCCGCGCGATCAGGGCCGTGCCGTCGGCCGCGCGCCACCGCACGGTCTCGGCGCCAGGCGGCCCCAGCGCGAGCATCCCGCCAGCCAAGCACAGCCGCCGCGAGGTCATCACCACGGTACGGTCGTCGACGGATTCCACCACGCCCCAGCGGATTCGGCAGTCCTGCAGAATACGCAGCGGCGGCGCGGTCGGCGGCATCTCGGCGGACAGGAACCGCACCCACGGGTACACGACGAACACGTGGAAGCTGTGGTGCGCCAGGGCATCGGCGCCGGAAACCTCGGCGAGCAGCCCGGTGGGCTGGCCGGCAAGGGCGTGCCGCAACCGGTCGAGGAGGCGGTCCCCGTCGACGCGATCCAGCAGCGGCCCGCCCACCCAGTAACTGCGCACCACGTCCGGGTCCAGCGGGTCGGACGGGCCGGCCGTCGCGGCGAGTTCGGTCAGATACGGCCACGCGCCGTCGAAAGCCGCTGCGTACGTGTTCATCTCGGCCGGTCCGGCCGAGCGCGCCGGCGGTTCCGGTGGTCCGCAGTAGCCCAGTTCGTTCGGCGGATAGGCGTACGCGGCGAACATCGTCCCGCCCGCTGCCCGGTCAGTCGTCAACACGCTCCCGTCCCGACCGCAGCAACTCCAGACCCGCCAGCGCCTGCCGGGCACCGGCCTGGTCGGTCTTCTCGATGACGAAACCCAGGTGGATGATCACCCAGTCCCCGGGGGCGAAGGTCTCCTCGGGCAACATGCCGACGTTGACCCTGCGGCGCTCGCCGGCCACGTCGACCAGCGCGAGCTGTCCTTCGTACCCGTCGAGCATCTCGACCACCCTGCCCGGAATCCCTAGACACACGAGCGTATTCCGCTCAGCATCGCGACCGCCTGCTCGACGGCGCGCACCGCCTCCGGGATGGCCGCCGCGACCGGTTCGGACAGCCCGATTCCATCGCCGACGTCGGCGACCTCGCAGCCCACGACGACGGTGCGCGGCGGGCTGCCGCCGAGCGCGCGCAGACTGGCGAACACCGCCTGCGGATCCATCCCGTGCGCATCCAGTACCGGGGCGTTTTCCGGCGGCTCCGGTTCCCGCCCGGCCTCGAAGATCCGCACCGCGCCGGGCGCACCGCGGTCGGGCAGGGCGTCGACGAGCACCAGCGCGTCGACGCCGTCGAGCAGGTCGTAGGCCAGGTGCATACAGCGGATCCCGTAGTCGACGACCCGCACGCCGGGCGCGTCGAGCCGGCCGCCGACGCGGCTGATCACCTCGGAGCCGAAGCCGTCGTCACCGAGGAAGATGTTGCCGATGCCGGCAACCAGTATCCGGGCCGGACTCACATCCGCCGCATCTTCAGGTAGCGCTTGACGTCCGGTACCGACCTGACACCCACCACCACGGCGGCCAGCGCCAGGGCGCCGACGACGATCGTTGTGGCCCAGCCGATCTTCTCCATTTCGGTTTCCTTTCTCGGGCTCGTCTCGGCCGTGCGCAGTCACGGGCCGACGGGCAGCGGCTCGATCTCGTCCGGGGAGAAATACAGGTAGCGCCCGTAGCTGTCGTGCAGGTCGGCCGCCGGATCGTCGTCGATGACGACACCCACGTACTGTCCACCGTCGACGTCGGCGTGCACGGACGCGACCCGGGCGGTCCGGCCGGCCACGAACATGTCCTGTGCGTCGGCACGTCGTGAGGGCCGCAGCCGAACCCGGCTGCCGCGGGCGATGCGGACGCCGGCGACGAGTACGCCGTCGCTTTCCGGTGCCACCGCGGTGTCGGCCGACGGATCCCACCAGTCGACGCCGTCCGGGACGTCGGGGATCAGCCCGGACTGGTCGCGCAACACGCCGTGCAGGTCGAGCATGGCCTCGGCGGTCATTCCGTCGCACTGCTCGATGATCCGGGCCGCCAGCGGATCGGTGGCACGCGCCTGCGCCTTCTCCTCGTCCGTCATGGTCATCACCCGCAGTGTGAGGATCTCGTCGATCTCGGTCGCGTCGTACAGCGCGCCTTGGCTCTGCTCGGCGATCTGCGGATGGTCATAGAGGATGATCGGCGAGATCAGCAGCAGGTCTTCGCATTCCGGCGGGCCGGCCAGCACCGGGAAGCAGCGGTGCTGTTCGCAGCGGGCCGCGTCGTCGGCCGCGTCGTCGGGCGGCTCCAGCAGCGAGACGAAAACTCCGTCGGTGGAACCGATCAGATGCGTGCCGATCATCGACCGCGCCGTCGCGTCGTCCTTGGAGATCGCCGGCGGCCCGGTGTTGCGCAGCGTGACGGTGATTCGTTGCACCGGGGGGTCGGTGTCCACCGACACCGCCAGTTCACCGTGGACCGGTCGGCGTTCCCGTACCAGGCGCCCGCCGTCGAGGTCCTCGACGTCGACGCCGGCGGCCACCGTGACCGGAAACATGCACGTTCCTTCGGAAGCGAGATCCACGGGCCCGCAGTGCAATTCGCATTCCACCGCCTCGTCCCAGGCGAGCAGGGAACCGGTGGCGGTGACGAGTTCGGCGACCGGCACGTACCCGCCGCCGGGTGTGCGCCGCTCGGCGCGGCGGTGCTGCAGCTGCAGGAACCGCACCGTCAGGTCGAGCGTGGTGGCGTCGCGCGTCAGGAACTGGGCCGACATCCGGTCGTCCTCACCGAGTCCCGCGTCGGCCGCGCCGGGCGGACCCAGCACGCCGAACTGCCAGCGGGACCGATTGCGGTCCGAGGTCGCGCGATAGGGGTAGAGCAGATAGCCCTCGTAGAGCACCGCGTCCGCGACGGCGCGGGCGGATTCCCAGGCGGTCACGGCACCTCCTCGCGAACGGACTCCAGGAGCGACTCCACGGCGCTGTCGAGGTCGAGCAGTCCGCGCGCGGACTTGTAGGCCACCAGTGCGGCGACGGTGTCGTGCCGCAACCGCACGAACCCGGCGCCGGGGAAGTGGGCGGCCATCAGGTCTCGCCAGACGGCTACGGGCATGTCGTAGTCGTCCTCGCGGTCCCACGGGATCTGCTGTACCGAGAAGCCCGATGTTCCCGGGGTGAAAACTGGTCCGCTGAAAAGGAACTGAAGCCGAACGGTGCCGCCCGACAGCGCGTGCAGGTACTTCGACGCGGTCACCTCGAAGTCGTAGCTGCACGGCAGCGGCAGCGCGACCTCGGTGGTGCCGGTGAAGCCCGGGACCATCGCCGTGGCGTGCTGCCAGAGGAAGCTGCGCTGGGTCTGCGCCCACCGCTGCCGCGGGCCGAAGAGATCCAGCAGGCCGGCGGCCTCGGCGTCGGTGTACCGGCGGCGCAGCGGTTCGATACGCACCTGGGCGCGCAGTGCCAGCGCGTGCACCGGTTCGTCGGAAGCCACGCCGACCGAGGCGATCAGCGTGGGGGTCAGCGCATACGGTTCCGGAGCGATTCCGGTCACCTCGAAGGTGATCACGGTGACAGCGTCCTGCTGCGTCCCGCCACCCGGGCGAAGAAGTCGTCGATGAACTCGTGCGCTTGGGTGCCGCCGTCGAAACCCCGCCACAGCAGGCGCAGCCCGCCGACGAATTCATAGCACGCGTCGATGGGGACCAGAAAGCATTGCGGCGCGGCGCATTCGGGCACCCGGATCAGCAGTGCCTCCACATCGTCGGCCAGGTCGGCCAGCCGCGGGTCGCCGGCGGTCAGTTCGGCGAAGACGTGCAGATCCAGTTCGGACTCGCAGGCGCCGGCGGGCCCGGGGTAGAACGCGGCGAACCGGCCGAGGGCGGAGTTCCGGAAGAAGAACGCCAACCCGACCGGAATCTGGAGCTCCTGCCATGCCCGGCGGTCGACCGCCAGATCCGGCAGTGCGAGATACCGGTCGGGCACCGCGCGATAGCGCAACTCGGCGTCCGCGTCGGTGAAAAGCAGGTAACAGCCGCGGCACACGCACATCAGCTGGCGCCCGGCGACATTCACCACGTGCTGATGTTCGTCGGCGATCGGATCGGCGCACATCTCACAGCGTTCGCCGGTCGGCGCCATCCGCCGGCCGGACGTGATCCGCGACAGCACCTCGAACGGCGTGCTCATGCCGACAGCCCGGCCGGCTGGTCCCGCAACGCCAGCGACAGCACACCGTCGCGCAGCAACAGCGGCAGTGGCGCGAGGTGGTGGTCCGGACCGTCGAGCCCCACCCCGGCACGCACCACGTCGTAGTGTGCGCGGCACCGGGGGCACCGCAGCACCGCCCCGCGACGATCCGGCCAGCGATGCAGCGCGGCACCGGCCAGTGAGCCGTCGCACGACGGACAGTGGTCACGGTAGGCGAACAGTTCGTCGCCGACCCGGCACGCGAGAACGACGGTGTCACCGACCGTGAAGCCGCCCACCTCACCGGGTTCCAGCTCGGCGAGTTCGGGGGCCGGATACCAGACCACCGACGCGCGGACCCGGTCCAACAGCGTCCCGGCCGGGATCACCGTGGCTTTCGGGGCATCGGCCGCCACCTCGATGCCGGTCACCTCCGGTGCGGCCGCGCGCACCGCATCCTCGACGGCGAGTTCCAGGGTCACCGACGACGACGGGCAACTCTTGCAGCTGCCGGTCAGGCGCAGCTGCACCACGCCGTCCGCGCCCACGCCGATCAACTCGACGTCGCCGCCGTGCGAACCGAGGTAAGGCCGGACGCGGTCCAGCGCGTCGGCCACCCGGCGGCGCACATCATGCGGGTGCAGCCCGTGCACCAGCAGCAGGCTGGCCACCAGATCGTCGGCGGCGAAGCGTTCGACGGCCCGCGGGTCGCTGAGCGTGATCATCCGCCCAAGCGCGGCACCGTAGAGCCCGACGACTTCGCGGACGAGTTGCTCGGCGCGCTCCCGGCCGACCGGGCCGCCCGCCGACGCGGCGTCGAGCAGCGCCTCGATCCGCTCACCGGCCGTGCGCCACTCGGCCGGATCGCCGTGACGAGCATCCGCGTCGCCGGCCATATTTCACTCCCCGGTGGCGGTCTGGGTGGGGGAGTGCAACCGTTCCAGGGTCTTTCCGTCACCGAGATACATGTGCACCCCGCACGGCAGGCACGGGTCGAAACTTCGCACCGTGCGCATGATGTCGATGCCCTTGAAGTTCTCCCGGCTGTTCTCCTCGAATATCGGGGTTCCCTGCACCGCATCCTCGTAGGGGCCGGGGGTGCCGTAGCTGTCCCGCGGATTGGCGTTCCACGGCGTGGGCGGATACGGATGGTAGTTGGCGATCTTGCCGTCGCGAATCACCATGTGGTGGCTGAGCACACCCCGCACGGCCTCGGTGAAGCCGCAGCCGATGGCCTCGTCGGGCACCTCGAACTTCTCCCAGGTCTTGGTGCGGCCGGCCCGGATCTCGACGAGGGCCTGCTCGGCGAAATGCAGCGCGGCCGCGGCGGCGTACGCCTGGAAGTAGGTGCGGGCCCGGTTGCGCTCCAGGGTGTTGGAACCGGCCTGCGGCACATGCCATTCGAGTTCGACGGGTCCCTTCAGCGCGGTCTTCGGCAGGTTGATCTGAACGCTGTGGCCGGTGGACTTCACGTAGCCGATGTCGACCAGGCCGGCCAGTGCGGTGGACCACATCCGGGCCAGCGCGCCGCCACCGGTGTCCAGCGCCAGGTGGTCGGTGCCGTCGAACCAGCGCGGCGACATCACCCAGCTGTACTTGTCGTCCATGTCGCGTTTCTGCGGGTGCGGATTGGTGTGCTGGTTCCAGGGATGCCGGCGATCCACCGGGTTGCCCAGCGGGTCCTTTCTGACGAACATCTCCTGGTCGGACCAGTCGTCGTAATAGCTGTGCCCCAACAGGATCCGGATGCCGAGGTTGATGTCCAGCAGCGAGTGGGTGACCAGCTTGCCGTCCACCACCACGCCGGGTGTCACGAACATGGCGTCGCCCCAGCGTTCCATGTCCTTGTAGGCGAAGTTGCAGACCGTCGGATCCTGGAAACTGCCCCAGCAGCCCAGCAGTGTGCGCCGCAGCCCCACCTTGTCGTAGCCGGGGATCGCCTCGTAGAAGAAGTCGAACAGGTCGTCGTGCATCGGCACGACCTTCTTCATGAACTCGATGTAGCGCATCAACCGGGTCATGTAGTCGGTCATCAGCTGGATCGTCGCGACCGTTCCGACACCACCGGGGTAGAGCGTCGACGGATGGACGTGGCGGCCCTCCATCAGGCAGAACATCTCTCGCGTGTACCGGCTGACGTGCAGCGCCTCCCGGTAGAACTCGCCGGAGAACGGGTTGAGTGCCCGCATGATGTCGGCGATCGTCCTGTAGCCGTGCGCATCGGCGTGCGGCGAGGCGGTGTTCTCGGCCCTGGCCAGCACGCTCGGGTTGGTCTCGGAGACCATCTTCTCGCAGTAGTCCACACCGACCAGGTTCTCCTGGAAGATGTTGTGGTCGAACATGTATTCCGCGGCTTCGCCGAGGTTGACCAGCCACTCGGCCAGGTGCGGGGGCCGCACGCCGTAGGCCATGTTCTGGCAGTAGCAGGAGCAGGTGGCGTGGTTGTCCCCGCAGATGCCGCAGATACGGCTGGTGATGAAATGCGCGTCGCGGGGATCCTTGCCCTTCATGAAGATCGAGTAGCCGCGGAAGATCGACGATGTGCTGTGGCATTCGACAACTTCGGAGTTCTCGAAATCGATCTTGGTGTAGATGCCCAGGCTGCCGACGATGCGGGTGATCGGGTCCCAGGCCATCTCGACCAGTTGCCCCGGCTCCTTCTTGACCTGGCTGGGCTCGGGGATGATCGTTGTCATCTCAGGCTCGCTTTCTCATCGTTCAAAAGGCCGCGTTCCCACAGGAATTCGCGGCCGGGGGAGCTACCAGGTGCGTCGTGCGCCGGTGACGAGCTCGGTGCCGCGGTGCCGCCATTTGGGTTCCTTGTCGACCGTGCGGCCGGTGATGCTGCGCAGGCTGCGGATGGCCGAGCCGTACAGGCCCGAGGCCGCGGTGGACAGCTTTCCGCCGGGCGGCTCGTCCATGAAGGGCATGAACTTGTCCGGGAACGCGGGCATGGTGCAGCCGATGCAGATGCCGCCGACGTTCGGGCAGCCGCCCACGCCGTTCATCCAACCCCGTTTGGGCACATTGCATTTCACCACCGGACCCCAGCAGCCCAGCTTGACGATGCACTTGGGTGATCCGTACTCGGTCGCGAAGTCACCCTGCTCGTAGTACCCCGCCCGGTCGCATCCCTCGTGCACCGTGTTGCCGAACAGCCACGTCGGCCGCAGTGCGTCGTCCAGCGGGATCATCGGCGCCTGGTCGGTGGCCATGTAGAGCAGGTAGGTCAGCGTCTCGGACAGGTTGTCGGGGTGGGTGGGACAGCCGGGAACGCAGACGATCGGTATGCCCGCCTTGCTCTTCCAGTCCCAGCCCAGGTAGTCGGGAACCCCCATGGCCCCGGTCGGATTGCCGGCCATCGCGTGGATGCCGCCATAGGTGGCACACGTGCCCGCCGCGACCACCGCGGTCGCCTTGGGGGTGAGCCGGTCGAGCCACTCACTGGTGGTTATCGGCTGGCCCGTCGCCGGGTCGCTGCCGAAGCCGCACCAATATCCCTCGGTGTGCAGCTGTTCGTTGGGGATCGACCCCTCGACGACGAGGACGAACGGTTCCAACTCGCCACGATCGGCCTTGAAGAACCATTCGAGAAAGTCGTCGGCGCCGCCGGCCGGACCGCACTCGAAGTCGATCAACGGCCAGTGCACGGCGATCTTCGGCAGGCCGGGCAACGCGCCGAGCGCAATCTCCTCGACACTCGGCTGGGTGGCGGCAGTCAACGCCACCGAATCGCCGTCACAACTGAGGCCCGCGTTGATCCACAGCACGTGGATCAACGTCTCTTCCGCTTTGACTGCTGCTTCGTTGGGCATGCGTGCAGCTTTCCGGGGCGGACTCCCACCCCTGTACCGCCGGAGTCGAGCGTCGGCCCACTTGCGCGGCACTGATTTCGGGTCTACTCCTGCCCACCTGTGATGTCAATCACACACAGGAAGCCGTCAGGTTCGGCCGGACGTCCGGTGTCAGCCCCCACCGGCGAACGCGCGCAGCCAGCCGAACCAGTCGGCCATCCCGGCGCCGGTACGGGCACTGACCGGCAGCACCGTCGCGTGTGGATTGACCTCGCGCACATGTGCGACGTAGCGGTCGACGTCGGCGTCCAGGTACGGCACCAGATCGATCTTGTTCAGCAGCACCAGATCCACCGACCGGAACATCACCGGGTACTTCAGCGGCTTGTCCTCGCCCTCGGTGACCGAGTACACCATCGCCTTGGCGTGCTCGCCGACGTCGAACTCCGCCGGGCACACCAGATTGCCGACGTTCTCGATGATCACCAGGTCCAGCCCGGACAGGTCCAGTCCCTGCAGCGCCCGATTCACCATCGGGGCGTCGAGGTGACATTCGCCGCCGAAACCGCTGGAGGTGTTCAGCAGCGACACCTGGGCGCCGCGCCCGCGCAGTTGGGCGGCATCCAGATCAGTGGCGATGTCGCCCTCGATGACTCCCACCGCGAGTTCGCCGGCGAGTTCGTCGAGAGTCGCCGCCAGCACCGTCGTCTTGCCCGATCCCGGTGAGCTCATCAGGTTGAGGACCCGGATGCCGTGGTCGGCGAACACCCGGCGGTTGATGTCCGCGCGTGCGTCGTTCTCGGCGAAGATCGACTCCAGGACGTCGACGCGGTGCGCCGCGGTGCGGTAGCCGGTGTGGTCGCCGGCTTCGTGCGGATGGTCGTGCTCGTGCACGGTCCCGTCGTCGTGACGGTGAAATCGGCCCATCGGGAACGCCTTTCAGCCGTTGCTCAGGTGACGTCGAGCGAGGTCACCAGAAACTCGTCGCCACACGTCACCTCGACGTCGGCGCTCGCGCAGTGCGGACAGCACACGCTCCACCGCGACTCGATCTGTGCGCGTTGCCCGCAACTCCGGCATACCACCTCGGCCGGTACGAGTTCGAGTTCCAGCCGGGCGTCCACCAGTCCCGGCACACCGGAGTGTTCGCGCAGCAGGGACCAGCAGAACTCCAGCGACTCGGGCACGACCTGGCGCAGCGCGCCCACCTTGACCCGCACGACGTCGACGTGCCGGTCGCCGGCGTACGGTTCGACCACGCCGACGATCGCCTCACACAGCGCGAGTTCGTGCACACCGCCATGCTGCCCGCCCGCGCGCGCAATCTGTGCCGAATCGTGATCACCATCCGCGCCGGCGGGTCTAGCCTGGTACCTACCGGCCGCGTTGACAGTCCAGCCGAGGCGGACGGTGTCCCTGCTCAGGAGGTTTCATCACGACCGTTCCGAGCGTGCCTGTGGAGTGCGTGCGGCTGCGACTCGATATCACCGGCGTCGTCCAGGGCGTCGGTTTTCGGCCCGCCGTGGCCAGAATCGCGGCGCGGCACGGCCTCGACGGCTTCGTCTACAACGACTCCGGTTCCGTGCACGCCGAATTGCAGGGCGCCGCAGACTCCGTCGAGGCCGCCGTCGACGCGATCCGCACCGGGGCGCCGCCGATGGCGCGCATCGACGACATCCGCGTCACGGCCCTGGAAACGCAGCGGGCGCGGGGATTCCGCATCGTCGACAGCCGGGCCGGCGACGGGGCCCGCACCCTGGTGCCGCCCGACATCGCCATCTGCGCCGACTGCCTACGCGAGTTGCGCGATCCTGGGGACCGCCGGTTCGGCCACCCGTTCATCACCTGCACCAACTGCGGGCCGCGGTACACCGTCATCACCGACCTGCCCTATGACCGGCCCGCGACGACGATGGTCGGCTTCGACATGTGCGCGACGTGCCGCGCCGAGTATCTCGACCCGGGCGACCGGCGGTTCCACGCCCAGACCATCGCCTGCCCGGACTGCGGGCCGCGGCTAGCCTGGCTGGGTCCCGGCGACGGCACCGACCCGATCGGCGCGGCCGTTGCCGTCCTGGCGGCCGGCGGCATCGTCGCGGTCAAGGGCGTCGGGGGCTACCACCTGGCCTGCCGCGCCGACGACACGGCCGCGGTCGCCGAGCTGCGTCGCCGAAAGAACCGGCCGGGCAAGCCTTTTGCCCTGATGGTCGCCGACCTGCCGGCGGCCCGGCGCATCGTCGAGGTCGGTGCGCCGGCGGCCGCGCAACTGCGGTCGGCGGTCGCGCCGATCGTCCTGTTGCCCGCGCGGCCCGGCGCACCGGTGTCCGTCGTCGCCCCCGGACTGCGTGACCTGGGTGTGATGCTGGCGTATTCACCGCTGCACCATCTGCTCTTCGACCGGCTGGGCGCGGTTCCGCTGGTGATGACGTCGGCCAACCAGGGCGGCTCGCCCATCGTGTATCGCGATGACGAATTAGATTGGATCGCAGGGCTTTACGACGGCGCGCTGACGCATGACCGGCCGATCCACGTGCCGTGCGAGGATTCGGTGGTCGGCATCGACGCCGGCGGGGCGCCGGTGCCGGTCCGCCGTTCCCGCGGGTACGCACCCCTGCCGGTGACCGTCGAAGGCGCGGCGTCCGCGAGAACCATCCTGGCGACCGGCGGCGACCTGAAGACCACGTTCTGTCTGATGGGGCCGGACGGGCGCGGCCACATGTCATCGCATCTGGGCGACATGGCCGACCCGCGCACCCAGTCCTGCTTCGAGGCGGCGTTCGGCCACCTCGCGCGCATGGTGGACCGGCAACCGGAACTCATTGCCTGCGATATGCATCCGTCCTACGCGACGACCCACTGGGCCCGTCGCCAGCACCGGCCGGTGGTGGCCGTTCAGCATCATCACGCACACGCGGTCGCACTGCTGGCCGAGCACAACCGGCTCGGCACCCCGATGGTGGCGGTCACCTACGACGGCACCGGCTACGGCCCCGACGGCACCATCTGGGGCGGTGAACTGCTCACCGTGACCGATCCCGCCCACTTCACCCGGGCCGGCCATCTGCGTCCGTTCGGCCTGCCCGGCGGCGACGGGGCCACCCGCCGGCCGGCGCGGATAGCGCTGGATCTGTTGAACCGGGCCGGCCTCGACTTCGACCCCGATCTGCCCGCGGTCGCGGCACTGGGGGAGGCGGGGCTGGCCGTTGTCGCGCAACAGGTCGAACGGGGAGTGCGGCTGGTGCCGACCTCCAGCATGGGACGGCTCTTCGATGCGGTGGCCAGCCTGCTCGGGGTGTGCCAGGTGGTCACCTATGAGGGACAGGCGGCGATCGAGCTGGAACACCTTGCCCGTGGTGGCCGGGCGGTGCCGCTGGACTTCGACGTGACGGCGGGTGTGCTCGATCCGGCGCCCGTGATCGCCGGGCTGGTGCGGGGGCTGCGGGCGGGTGTCGAGGTGGCCGGCCTGGCAGCGGGATTCCACGACGCGGTGATCCGGGCGACCGCAGACGCGGTGGCGGACTGCGCAACGCGCGCCGGGATGGGCACCGTAGGCCTGACCGGCGGAGTGTTCGTCAACCGTCTGCTGCTGGACGGATTGTCGGATGCGCTGGCAGCCAATGGATTCGAGGTCCTCACCCACGCGGTGCTGCCGTGCAACGACGGTGGCCTCGCACTGGGGCAGGCCGTCGTCGCAGCCTGCGTGGAGCAACACAGCGGGATACGGGAAGGGAGCGAGACATGTGCCTGGGTATCCCCGGCAAGGTAGTCGAGATCTGGGAGGAGGCCGGTACCCGGATGGCGACCGTCGACTTCGGCGGCACCACCAAATCGGTCTGCCTGGCCTACCTGCCGGACATGCAGAGCGGCGAATACACGATTGTGCATGCGGGTTTCGCGATCACCCGCCTCGACGAAGAATCGGCCAACGAGACGCTGCGGATGTTCGACGACCTCGGCATCCTCGACGACGAACTGGGCGGCGAACAACCGCCGAGGAGGGAACCAGCATGAAGTACCTCGACGAATTCCGAGATCCGGTCGCCGCGCGCACCCTGGTCGAGGCGATCAAGCGTAGCGCGACGCGTCCGTGGACCATAATGGAAGTCTGTGGCGGACAGACACATTCGATCATCCGGAACGGGCTCGACCAGTTGCTCGACGG
>CAZTAA010000026.1:27853-46202 GCA_964611465.1 uncultured Mycobacterium sp.
GTGGCGGACAGACACATTCGATCATCCGGAACGGGCTCGACCAGTTGCTCGACGGTGCGGTGGAGTTCATCCACGGCCCGGGCTGTCCGGTGTGCGTGACGCCGCTGGAGATGATCGACCGGGCTCTGGAGATCGCGGCTCGCGACGACGTGATCTTCTGCTCGTTCGGTGACATGCTGCGAGTTCCGGGCAGCCGCCACGACCTGTTCAGCGTGCGGGCCCGCGGCGGTGATGTCCGCATCGTCTACTCGCCGCTGGACGCCACCCGCATCGCAGCCGACAATCCGGACAAGGAGGTGGTGTTCTTCGGTGTCGGCTTCGAGACCACCGCACCGGCCAATGCGATGGCGGTGCTGCATGCGCAGCGTCTGGGCCTGACCAACTTCTCCGTCCTGGTCTCGCATGTGCTGGTACCGCCGGCCATGACCGCCATCCTGTCCTCGCCGACGAACAGGGTGCAGGGATTCCTGGCGGCCGGACACGTGTGCTCGGTGATGGGCACCCGCGAGTACGGGCCGTTGGTGGCCCGTTTCGGGGTGCCGATCGTGGTGACGGGCTTCGAACCCCTGGATCTGCTCGAAGGAACGCGCCAGCTGGTGGATCTGCTGGAATCCGGTGCGGTACAACTGCGTAACGCCTACCCACGGGCGGTCACCGAAGTAGGCAACACTGTCGCACAGCAAACCCTATCCGACGTCTTCGTCGTCACCGACCGACAGTGGCGCGGCATCGGGATGATCCCGCAGTCCGGCTGGAGGCTCTCGCCGCGCTATGCGCAGTTCGACGCCGAAGCCCGGTTCGGCGTGGGGGATCTGCAGGTCGCCGAATCGCCGGAGTGTCACAGCGGTGAGGTGCTGCAGGGCCTGCTCAAACCCAACGAATGCCCGGCATTCGGGAAAACCTGCACGCCGCGAACTCCGTTGGGCGCCACCATGGTCTCCAGCGAGGGCGCGTGCGCGGCCTACTACCAGTTCCGCCGGCTCGCCGAGCCCGCTCATGCCTGAGCCGCCGGCGGCCACCGACCCGGCCGACTGGGTGTGCCCGTTGCCGCTCCGCGAGACCCGCAGGCTCGTCCTCGGGCACGGCGGCGGTGGCGTGCTGTCCGAGGAGCTGATCGAGAACCTGTTCCTGCCGGCTTTCGGCAGCACCGGGGCGGTGGCCCGGGATTCGGCGCTGCTCGACGTTCCCGGTGGGCGGATCGCGGTGACGACGGATTCCTATGTGGTGCAACCACTTTTCTTTCCCGGTGGTAACATCGGCGACCTCGCCGTCAACGGCACCGTCAACGATCTGGCCTGCAGCGGCGCCCAACCGCTGGGGCTGACGGCGGGATTCATCCTCGAGGAGGGCCTGGAGCTGGAGGTGCTGGGTGCGGTCGCCGAGAGCATGGGGGCGGCCGCACGCAGCGCCGGGGTCGGGATCGTCACCGGTGACACCAAGGTCGTCGGGCGCGGTAACGCCGATCAGATGTTCGTCAATACCGCCGGGGTCGGGGTGGTGCCGGCCGGCGTGCATATCGGACCCGAGCGGGTGCGGCCCGGTGACGACATCATCGTGTCCGGCAACCTCGGCGAGCACGGGGTGGCGATCATGAGCGTGCGCGAGGGTATCGACTTCGGCACCGTCGTCACCACCGACTCCGCGCCGCTGCACGGTCTGGTCGACGCGATGCTCGGCGCCGGGGGTGCGGCGGTTCACGCGTTGCGTGACCCGACCCGGGGCGGGCTGGTCGCCGCGGTCGTGGAGATCGCGCGATCCGCCGGCGTCGGTGTCGAACTCGACGAGGCGTCGATCCCGGTGCCCGACACTGTCGCCTCAGCGTGCTCATTCCTGGGGCTCGACCCGTTGCAGGTGGCCAACGAGGGCAAGATCGTCGCGTTCGTCGCGCCCGAGGACAGCGACGCCGTACTGGACGCGATGCGAGCTCGGCCCGAGGGCACCCGTGCCGCCGTCATCGGCCGGGTCGTCGGCGATCATCCGGGTATGGCGGTGGGCCGCACCGCCTTCGGCACCACCCGGGTCATCGAACGCGAACTCGGCGAACAGCTGCCCCGCATCTGCTGACCCCGGTTTCGCCCCTGGCGAGCGTCCGTGTTTGTACGCCACGGCTCGGCGCGTCGTGTACGAACACGGACGCTCGCGCAGGATGTGGAGGCTGCTACTTCTTGCCCACCAAGGCGTCGACGGGATCCGGCGCGCCCTCGCGGTCGCGGACCACCCGGTAGGCGACGTAGCCCACCACCAGCGTGAGCGCGACGAAGATCAGCGCGAAGTACTGCAGGAACAGCGAGTCGCCCGCGGGGTTGTACACCTCGGCGCGCGGCCAGCCGATGTTGACCACCAGCAGCGTGCCCATCACCACCGCAACGAGATTCACCGGGATGCCCCACTTTCCGAGGTCCATGATCGGCTTGCCGTGCGAGAGGCTGGTCCCGCGCAGCCGGTGGATCAGCGCGGGCACCGTCACCATCAGGTAGGCCAGGTACACGATGACCACCGACACCGAGGCGATGGCCGCGAAGACGCTGGACTGGCCGAGGTTGACCAGCAGCACGCCGATGGCCAGCAGGCTGACCGCGATGCCGGTGATCACCGGGGTGCCGGTGCGCTTGTTCACCTTCGCCAGGAAGCTGCCGAACGGCAGCCGGTTGTCGCGGGCCATCGAGAACATCACCCGCGACGCCGAGGCCTGGATGGCCAGCGTCGCCGAGAACATCGCGACCGCGACCAGAGCCAGCAGCGTCTTGCCCAGCCAGGTGTCCAGCTGGCTCTCGATCACCCAGGCCATGCCACCGTGGGCCAGGTCGTCGCCGAGTTCGGGCGCGGACATCAGCGCGGCCAGGATCATCAGGCCGCCGCCGACGAAGGACACCAGCAGCGCGTTGCGGATGGCTTTGGGGGCGGTGCGGCGCGGATCCCGGGTCTCCTCGGAAAGCTCTGCGGCACTGTCGAATCCGTACATCACGTAGGCGGCCATCAGCATCGAGGCGAGGAATGCCGGCAGGTAGTGCACGCCGCTGCCGTGTCCGCCGGTGTCGAGCACCGCCTGCGACGGGCCGCGCTCGGCGGTGAAGAACATCGCGGCGATGATCAGGATCACGCCGACGATCTCCAGGGTGACGCCGGTGACGGTGATGCGGGCCATGAACCGCACGCCGGCCGCGCTGATGATGGTGCACAGGATGATCGTGATGGAACCCAGGACGATGCCGTTGGTGGCGCCGTCTACGGACAGCGGGTCCATGTCGGAGCCGACCAGCTGGAAGCCGCTCCAGATCGGCGGCAGCACGGTCTGCATGGCGATCGCCAGCGCGGCGATGGACACGATGTAGCCGATCAGCATGAACCAGCCGGCGAACCAGCCGACCGCGTTGCCCGCCAGCCGGCGCGACCACTGGTAGATGGCGCCGGCGACCGGGAACTTGCCGGACAGCTCGGCGAACACCAGACACACGCAGAACTGGCAGATGAACACGATCGGCCAGGTGAAGAAGAAGGCGGGCCCGCCGAGGGCGAACCCGAGCGGGAAGAAGGCGAACACGGTGGTCAGGATCGACACAAAGGAGAAGCCGGAGGCGAAGGCGGCATAGCCGCCGATCCCGCGGTGCAGCTCCTGGGTGTAACCCAGCTCTTCCAGGGTGGCGGCGTCTTCCTGAGAGGAGATGGCCGGGTCCACGGTGGCGGTCATGCGACGCTCCTCGGATCGGAATTACCTGTCATGCGATAGAAAATAACCCAGGATGTTGTTGGGCGCATTTCGAGCGCGTCACGACTGTGTGACCAGATGGCCGGCGGGTGACAATCATGGGCATGTCAGGTATCGGCGCCGCCATCGGAGATATCGATGCTGCCACTGATCAGCCCGGATTGCTCGCCGGGGTAGACGCCGCCCTCGATACGATCCGCGCCGAACTGGCCGCCCACACTCCGGCCGGCGCCCTGGCCGCGGCCTGGTCCGAGGTGCTGCGGCACAGTGTCGCGAGTGCCGTCCGGCTGGCGGCCCCCGGCCAGCCGTGGACCTGGTACGTCTCGGGCAGCGTCGCCCGCGGGGAGGCCGCACCCGGTTCCGACGTGGAAACCATGGCCGTCCTCGACGACGACGTCGACGACGACACCAAGTCCGAATTGCTGGCCCGCGCCGCCGATGTGCACGTGCTGTTGGAACACTGCGGGATCCGCGGCGACGCCAACGGCGTGCTGGCCAGCCGGCCGCGGTTCTGCCGGCGCATGCGCAGCTGGACGCAGGGGATTGACGAGTGGACCATCGATCCGGCCGCCGACCGTGGCGTGGTGATGACGGGTCTGCTGGCCGACTCGACCGGGGTTCCCGGCTCCGGTTCGGCGGGCGCCGTGCTGCGCACCCGGAACCTGAGCGCGTTCGGGGAGAGTCCGGTGGCTCGCCGGGCGATGCTGCAGGACGCCACGCATCAGCGCGCCGCCTTCCCGTCGCGGCTGCGGGTGCTCACCAGCGGCAGCGACACCGTCGACCTCAAACGGGCGGCCATCGACCCGGTGGTCAAGATCGCGCGGTGGGCGGCCCTGTCCGCGGGCTCCGCCGAGCTGTCCACCGTGGAGCGGCTCGACGCCGCGGCCGCCGCCAACACCCTTGACGCCGAGGATGTTTCGACTCTGCGGGAATGCTTCGAGTGGCTGCTGCGGTACCGCTGGCGGCACCGGGTCGGGCCGTGGTTACGCCATGAACGGGTCGACGACGCGGTGTCGCTGTCGGCGCTGGCCCCGCAGGAGCGCGCCGTGCTGCGCAATGTCGCCCGCGAGGTGGCCGGCATCCGCCGCAAACTCACCTTCCTGGCGTCGACGACCTCTTTAGAGTGAGCGCGTCGTACCACCGCATCGCCCACCGGGCGTCGCCGACGGCGGTGTGCCGCTCCGCCCCACTGGGCGGCTTGACGCCACATTGCCGGGACAGGTCCTCGTGGTGGGGTTCGGGATCCAGTCCGAGTTCGCGAACCGCCGTCACGGCCAGGGGCAGGACGTCGACGGTGGATACCCATTGTGGCGAAAGGCCGTGCCGGCCGAGCATGCCGGCCAGGCATTCGGTGTCGAATTCGGGGACGACGCCGACGACGGTGGCCCCGGCGGTCCAGTCGAGCACCAGCCGGGCGGCGTCGGCCGCGGGGAGGACGCGGGGAAAGTGCGTGCGGTGCGGCCGGGCCTGCGGGTGACGCTTGTGGAATCCGCTGACCGCCAGCCCGGCGGGGTCGGCCGACACCAGGTCGAGGTCGGCCAGGTCGACGCAGATGTGCAGTTTGGTCTGCTCATCGCCGCTGCGCCGGATGATCGCGATCTCCCACGGGCGGCGCGCGCGGTGCAACCCGGTGGTCTCGGTGTCGAGGAAGACCAGCGTCACGCCTACAAGTTAGACGGCCACCGCATGACTGCGGGCATGGGCCACCGCCTCGTCGAGGGAGTCGACCAGATGGTTCTCGTGACGCAGTGATTCGATGACGCCGACATTGGTCAGCAACTCGAGGTGTTCGGGCTGCACACCCTTGATGATCACGGTGATGCCGCGCGACTCGAGCTCGGTGACGATGGCGGCCAGGGTGTTCGCGCCGGTTGCGTCGAGCATGCCCAACTGTGACATCCGGATGACGACCACCCGCGCGTCATGGTGCTCGGGGTCGGTGATCATTGTCGAAATGCGTTCTGCCACACCGAAGAACATCGCGCCGTCGAGCCGCAGCAGGGCGATCCGCTCATCGCCGGGTTGTGGCGGGCCGGGCAGCTCCTCGCGGGTCACGCTGCTGCGCCGGGCGACCGTGCGCAGGGCGAAGAACGCCGCCACCAGAATGCCGATCTCGACGGCCTCGATCAGGTCGAAGCACACCGTGATCACCGCCGTCAGCACGAAGGTGAGCGCATCCGAGCGCGTCGAGCGCAGGATCGTCGCGGCGGTGGCCACCGAGATCATCCGGAAGGACGTCACCATGAGCACGGCCGCCAGCGCCGCCAGTGGAACGGTCGACACCGGTCCGGTGGCGAGGTAGACCACACCCAGCAGCAGTAAGGAGTGCACGATCGCCGACACCCGGGTGCGCGCGCCGGAGCGCACGTTGACGGCCGTACGGGCGATCGCCCCGGTGGCGGGCATGCCGCCGAACAGCCCGGAAGCCATCGACGCCAGGCCCTGGCCGACCAGTTCGCGGTCGGGGTCGTAGGGCAACGAGGGGCCGCCGGAACCGGACATCGTGGCGGCCACGCGTGCCGACAACAGGGATTCGATGGCGGCCAGTGTGGCGATCGCCAGGGCCGCACCGAGGAGGGTGCGCAGTGCGGTGAGGTCGGCATGGGGGAGTGTGGGAGCGGGCAGGTGCGCGGGCAGTTCGCCGATCCGGCCCACCGGCAGGCCGATGGCGACGGCCAACACGGTGGCGGCGACGACGGCGGTCAGCGACCCGGGGACGGCGCGGTGCAGCAGCGGCAGCCCGACCATCAGGGTCGCGCTGACCCCGACGATCAGCAGCGCCGGTCTCGCGGCGGCCCAGTCGACGTGGTTGATCACATGCCAGGCCGCCATCAGCGGGGTTCGGCCTTCCGGGGGCTTGGCTCCCAGGGCCGCCGGGACCTGCTGGAGGAAGATGATCGTCGCGATGCCCAGGGTGAAGCCCTCGATCACCGGCCACGGGATGAAGGTCACCGCGCGCCCGAGTCCGGTGACCCCGGCCACCAGCACGAACAGCCCGGCCAGGATGGTCACCAGCGCGACACTGCCGAGCCCGTATCGTGCCACGATCGGCGCGAGCACCACGGCCATCGCGCCGGTCGGACCGGACACCTGGACGTGCGACCCGCCGAAGATCGCCGCGACCAACCCCGCGACGACGGCGGTGACCAGACCGGCCTCCGCGCCCACGCCGGAGCTGATGCCGAACGCCAGAGCCAGCGGCAGCGCCACCACCCCGACCGTCACGCCCGCCAGCAGGTCGCCGCGCCACGACCGGGTCAGCCCGGCGTAGTCGGCACGCCGCGGCAGCAGCCGGGCGATCACCGTGGGCTGCCCGGCGACCCGACCACCGGCTGCCGGATGGGGGGCAGCGAGTCGACCGCGGCGAGCTGGTCGCGGCCGGCGGACAACGTGTCGGCGAGAAAGGTCCGGGCGATGAGCAGCAGCTCGGCGATCATGGGGTGAGCCGGCGTGTAGAAGACCGCATTGCCGACGCGCTCGCCGACCACCACCTTGTGCCGCTTGAGGACCGCGAGGTGCTGCGACAGCAGCGTCGCCTCGATACCGGTGATGCTGAGGATGTCGCTGACCGGGACGGGTCCGTCGGCCGATGCCAGGATCTCGAGGATCCGGATCCGGGCCGGATGCGCGAGGGCCTTGAACAGGTTCGCCTTGATCTCGTAGAGCGGTTGCGCGGAACCGGTCAGGAACGGTGTCGGCACGAAGCGGCCCCTCACGATTCATGGATTGAGCGAAGTGTCAATCCATAATATCCGAAGTCGCGCGGTGCACGTGACCAAGGACCGGTGGTCCGGTCGAGCGGTTAAGTGGTCCGCTCCCGGCAGGTGCACCACTGTTCCGGCGGAACCGACGCCTTGACCTCGGCGACATGTTCGCCGCAGCCGTCCCAGGTGGTCTTTCCGCAGCGTGGGCAGGTGACGGGGTAGCACATGCTGCCGAGCATATACCCCCACGGGTACACTGGGGGAAGTTGATGTCCGCCAGGAAGGGAGTTCACCATGGTCGGGGACGAAGACGCCATCGCGGCGGTGCTCAACCGGCTGCGTCGCGCGCAGGGCCAGCTTGCCGGCGTCATCTCGATGATCGAACAGGGCCGCGACTGCAAGGACGTGGTCACCCAGCTCGCGGCGGTGTCCAAGGCCCTCGACCGGGCCGGGTTCAAGATCGTCGCGACGGGTTTGCGCGAATGCGTGATCGGTGCCGGCGCCGACGGTGCGGAGGCCCCGTTGACGCAGGCCGAGCTCGAGAAACTGTTCCTGGCCCTGGCCTGAGAGGAAGGCGATCGTGTCCGAAATCGCACTGACCACCACGACGGCGGGGCCGTTCGACGTCGCCGTCGCCCGCGTCCGGGACGCGTTAGCCGACCAGGGTTTCGGGGTTCTCACCGAGATCGACGTCAGGGCGACGCTGAACAAGAAGCTCGGCGACGGCACCGGCGACGAGGTGGGCGACTACCTGATCCTCGGCGCGTGCAACCCGCAGTTCGCCAACCGCGCCGTTCGGCTCTACCCGCAGATCGGCGTGCTGCTGCCGTGCAACGTCGTGCTGCGCAGCAAGCCCGGCAGCACCGACGCCGTCGTCGTGGAGGCGATGAACCCCGCGCTGATGGTCGGTGTCACCGGCGAGCCGGCGCTCAAGGAGATCGCCGACGAGGTCGGAAGTCGTTTGCAGGCGGCGTTGGCGAGCCTATAAGGGCCGCAACGCGATTCGCATGCCGTCCATCGGAATCGGCATGCCGCCGTAGTCCCAGCGGGGCCGGTATCCCGGATACGGCAGCTCGAGCCGGTAGCGGCGCAGCAGCCGATGCAGGATGGTCTTGACCTCGAGTTGGCCGAACGTCATGCCGATGCACTTGTGCGCGCCGCCGCCGAACGGGGTGTACCCGTACCGGTGCCGCTTGTGTTCGTTCCGCGGCTCGGTGAACCGGGCCGGGTCGAAGCGCTCCGGGTCCGTCCAGATCTCGGCCAGCCGGTGGCTCATCCCCGGGTAGGCGATGACATTGGTGCCCTCGGGTATGTGGTAGCCGAGCAGGCTGGTGTCGCGCACCGTGCGGCGCATCGCCCACTGCACGGGCGTCACCATCCGGATCGACTCGTTCATCACCAGTTCGAGGCTCTCCAGCTTCTCCAGCGCCTCGATGTCCAGTGGCCCGTCGCCGAGGCGGTCGGACTCCTCGCGGCACCGCTCCTGCCATTCGGGGCTGCCGGCCAGGTTGAAGATCATCGTGCTCGCCGTGGAGGTCGAGGTGTCGTGCGCGGCCATCATCAGGAAGATCATGTGGTTGACGATGTCGCGGTCGGAGAACCGGTTGCCGTCCTCGTCGGCCGAATGGCACAGCACCGTCAGCAGATCGTCGCCGCCATCCTTGCGGCGCGCCTCGCCGACCCGCGCGGCGAAGTACTCCTCGAGCAGCCGGCGGGCGCGCAGGCCGCGCCACCAGGTGAGCGGCGGCACCGGCATCCGGATGATGGCGTTGCCGGCCCGGGTGGTGATGGTGAACGCCTCGTTCACCTTGGTGACCAACTCCTTGTCGGCGCCGGGCTCGTGCCCCATGAACACCGCCGAGGCGATGTCGAGGGTGAGTTCCTTGAGCGCCGGATACAACAGGAACCGCGAGTCGTCCACCACCCAGTCGTCGGCGACGACGCGGGACGCCACCCGGTCGACCTGCGTGACGTAGCGGGCCAGCCGCGCCCGGGTGAAGGCCTCCTGCATGATCCGCCGGTGGAAGAGGTGTTCCTCGAAGTCCAGCAGCATGAGGCCACGTTTGAAGAACGGCCCGATCGCCGGCTTCCAGCCCTCCTGCGAATAGTCCTTGTTGCGGTTGGTGTAGATCTCCTGCAGGGCGTCGGGCCCGAGCGCGGCCACCGACGGCAGCACGGGGGAGTACGCGTAGAGCACCGGGCCCATGGTGCGGTAGATGTGCAGCAGATAGTCCGGGGTGTCCATGAACATCTCGATCATGTGCCCCAGCACCGGCATCCCGCCGTCGCCGGTCACGGGCCGCAGACCGCTGCCCGGCGGCGGCTCGGCAAGCACCCGCTGCCGGAACTGCGTCTCGCGCAGCCGGCGCTCGGCGGCGTACATGCCGGGGAAGTTGTTCAGCGCCGGTTTGAAGCGCCGCCTGGCCTGCCCGAGCAGGAATTCCGGCGTGCTGATTGTGGCGTTCGTCACGCCTGTCAGATTAAGTCAGGGGACGCAGTACGACGGGCATTCCGTCGACGGGGACCGGCATGCCGCCGTAGTCCCAGCGGGGCCGGTAGCCCGGATGCGGCAGCTCCAGCCGGTAGCGGCTCAGCAGCCGGTGCATCACGGTCTTGATCTCGAGCTGGCCGAAGACCATGCCGATGCACTTGTGCGCGCCACCGCCGAACGGTGCGAAGGCGTACCGGTGCGACTTGTGCTCGCTGCGCGGTTCGGCGAAGCGCATGGGGTCGAACTTCTGCGGGTCGGTCCACAGCTCGGGCAGCATGTGGTTGATCGACGGCCAGGTGACCACGTCGGTGCCGGCCGGGATGAAGTAGCCCAGCAGGTCGGTGTCGCGGATGGCCCGGCGGAAGTTGAACGGCAGCGGGGTCTGCATCCGCAGCGACTCGTTGATCACCAGGTCGTAGGTTTCCAGCTTTTCGAGCGCCTCGATGTCCAGCGGCCCGTCGCCGATCCGTTCGGAATCCTCGCGCAGCCGGTCCTGCCATTCCGGATTGGCCGCCAGGTAGTAGGCCATCGTGGTCATGGTCGAGGTCGAGGTGTCGTGCGCGGCCATCATCAGGAAGATCATGTGGCTGATGATCTGCGCGTCGGTGAACGTCTGGCCGTCCTCGTCGGCGGAGTGGCACAGCACGCTGAACATGTCGGTGCTCTCCGAGCGGCGTTTCTCGGCGATGCGGCTGGCGAAATAGTCCTCCAGCGTCTGGCGTGCCTTGAGACCGCGCCACCACGACAACGGCGGCACCGGCTTGCGGATGATCGCGTTGCCGGCCCGGGTGGCGGTGGCGAACGCCTCGTTGACGGTGGTGACCAGCTTTCGGTCGGTGCCGGCAGGCACGCCCATGAAGACCTCGGAGGCGATGTCGAGCGTCAACTCCTTGATCGCGGGATGGAACAGGAACCGCGGGTCGTCGGTGGCCCAGTCGGCGAGCACCGCCGAGGCGACCGAATCGACGTGCGGCACATAGCCGGTCAGCCTGGTGCGGGTGAAGGCGTCCTGCATGATGCGGCGGTGGAACATGTGTTCCTCGCCGTCGAAGAGCATCAGGCCGCCCTCGAAGAACGGGCCGATCACGGGGTCCCAGGCGCGTTGCGAGTACTCCTTGTCGCGGTTGGAGAACACCGCCTGGGTGGCGTCGGGCCCCAGCGCCATCACCGAGGACAGCGCGATGTTCTGCGAGTAGTAGACCGGGCCGTGCTTGCGGTAGACGTCGAGAATGAAGTCCGGCCCGCGGCGGAAGATCTCGATCATGTGCCCGATGATCGGCAAACCGGAGTCGCCCATGACCGGCTTGAGACCACTGCCCGGCGGCGGTTCGGCGAGGACGAACTGATCCCACTGCCTGTCGCGCAGCCGGTTGTCCAGGGCGCCCATCCCGGGGATGGTCACCGGTGTCGGCGTCAACCGGCGCTTGGCCTGGTCGAGCAGATACTGCGGGGTGCTGATGGTCGCCGTCATGGAAACTCCTCATCCGTCCGGGGTCGCCCCGGCCCGCCCAGCGGTGTGGGCTACGCCACGTCGGGACTCATCTCACCCAGAAGTTTGACGCCTGTCAAGTTTTCCTTCGGGCGTGCCGTGGGGCAAGGTATTGCCGTGACCGCCTTCGAGTCGTCGGACCGCGCGCGCCGCGGCGAAGCGCCCGCACCCCGCCGGCGCGGCGACCGGCAGCGCCAGGCGATCGTCAACGCGGTGCGCGACCTCCTGCAGGAGGGCCCGTTCGACGACCTTTCGGTCAGCACGATCAGCGACCGGGCCGGCGTCGCCCGCTCGGGCTTCTACTTCTACTTCGACTCCAAGTACGCGGTGCTCGCCCAGATCCTCGCCGAGGCCCAGCAGGAGCTCGAGGAGCTGACCCACCATTTCGCGCCCCGCGAACCCGACGAGCTGCCGGCGGCATTCGCCAAGCGGATGGTGCACAGCGCCGCGGTGATGTTCGCCAACAACGACCCGATCATGTCGGCCTGCATGCAGGCCCGCGCGACGGACGCCGAGATCCGCCGGATCCAGGACGACCAGATCGGCGGGATCGTCGAGAAGATCGTGAAGATCGTCGAGGCCGAACGCGACGCCGGCACCGCGCGGCCGGTCAGCGACGACATCCCGATGCTGATCCGCGCCCTGAGCGCGACCACCGTGATGGCGTTGTCCGGCGAGTCGTCCTTCGTCGGCCACGATGGCGACACCGACCGGGTGGTCGCCGTCCTGGAGCAACTCTGGCTGGCATCGCTGTGGGGCGGTGCCGCGTAGTGACCGGCGAGTCCAGATTCGCCGGGAAGCGCTGCCTCGTCACGGGTGCGGCCAGCGGCATCGGCCGGGCCACGGCGCTGGCGCTGGCCCGCCGGGGCGCCCAGCTCTACCTGACCGACCGGGACGACGACGGGCTGGCCGCCACGGTGGCCGACGCCCGGGCGCTGGGCGGCACGGTCGCCGAGCACCGGGCACTGGACATCTCCGACTACGACCAGGTGGCGCGGTTCGCCGCGGACATCCACACCTGGCATCCGGCCATGGACGTGGTGCTGAACATCGCCGGGGTGTCCGCCTGGGGCACCGTCGATCAGCTGACCCACCGGCAGTGGCGCTCGATGGTGGACGTCAACCTGATGGGCCCGATCCACGTGATCGAGACGTTCCTGCCGCCGATGGTGGCCGCGGGCCGGGGAGGTCACCTGGTGAACGTCTCCTCGGCCGCCGGCCTGGTCGCGCTGCCCTGGCACGCCGCCTACACCGCCAGCAAGGCCGGGCTGATCGGGCTGTCCGAGGTCCTGCGGTTCGACCTGGCCCGGCACCGCATCGGCGTGTCGGTCGTGGTGCCCGGGGCGGTGAAGACGCCGCTGGTCGATTCCGTGGAGATCTCCGGCGTGGACCGGGAGCACCCGCAGGTCGAACGGTGGGTCGCGCGGTTCGCCGGCCACGCGGTGACACCCGAACATGCCGCGGCGGCCATCCTGGCCGGCGTCGTCAAGAATCGGTTCATGATCTACACGTCGCCGGACATCCGCGCGCTGTACGCCTTCAAGCGGGTGGCCTGGCGGCCCTACAGCGTGGCGATGCGGCAGGTCAACGTGTTGTTCACCCGCGCGCTGCGGCCGCACCCGCGGTCGGGGTAGTCCGGCCTCAGTCGGACAGGACGGTCAGCTCGTCGACGGCGTCGTGCAGGCGCTGCTTGAGCAGACCGGGCAGGCCGCGGGCGTCGACTTCCCCCGTGCTGAGCATCGCGCTGACGCCCGACCACGCCGCCCCGACGACGGCGCCCCACACGGCGAAGATCAGTTCGACGCGGCGGTCGCCCGGATGGGTGCCCATCCGTTTCGCCATCTCGTCGACCATCGACCCGCAGCGCATCCGCGCCGACAGCGGACTCAGCGGCGGGGAGACGTGCATGGTGCGCAGCAGGCTCGCGAGCCGGCGGACGTCGACGAGGGATTCCTGGTCGGCGATCCGGTCCAGCAGGGTGGCATTCGCCGCCAGCAGCGCCTGCAGCGGCGGCAGGTCGGCGGGCACGGTGGCGAATTCGGCGCCGGCGGCGGTCGCATAGGCGTCCACCATCGACAGCAGCAGCTGTTCCTTGCTGGGGAAATAGTGCGCGACGGTGCGGGGTGAGACGTCGACGGCGTTGGCGATCTGCTCGACCGTGGTCTTCGAATATCCCTGCTTGTCGATGAGGTCGGCGGCCGCGTCGATCAGCTTGGCCCGGGTCGCCTGCTTCTTGCGTTCGCGAAGCCCGGGGCGCTGTTGCGAGTCGGCCATGCCAGGCGATCGTAGTCCACCGGTCAGCCGGGCATGAGCAGGTCGAGCCGGATGCCGAGCAAACGGATCGGGCGGTCGATGTCGAACAGGGCGAACACGCCGAGCGCCGCGTCGACGACCGTACCGGCGTCCACCGTCGGCTCGGGGAGCTTGCGCACCTTGGTGCGGGTGTAGAAGCCCGCCGTTCGCACCGTGACCGCGACATGCGTCACCACCCGGTCCTGTTCGACGATTTCGGTGACCGTGCGCTGGGCCAGTTTCCTTATGGCCGAGCGCATTTCGTCCCGATCGAGCAGATCCTGGGGGAACGTGACGACATGGCTGCGGGACCGCGGCACCCAAGGTTCCGCGCTGACTTCGGTGTCGCCGCCGCCCTTGGCCAGCAGCAGGATCCACAGCCCGGTGCTGGGGCCGAACGTGGCGATGAGCGTCTCGGCGTCGGCGTGGGCAAGCGCCCGGACCGTCGTGATATCCAGGGCGGCAAGCTTCTTTGCCGTCTTCGGGCCGATGCCCCACAGGGTGTCGACGGGCAGGTCACCCACCGTGTCCATCCAGTCGGCGTCGGTGAGCATCCGAACACCGGAGGGTTTGGCGAACCCGGTGGCGACCTTGGCCCGCTGCTTGTTGTCGCTGATGCCCACCGAGCAGGACAACCCGGTGCCCTCGGCGACCACCGCGCGGATGTGCTCGGCCAGCGCCACGGGATCGTCGGTATCGGCGCTGAGGTAGGCCTCGTCCCAGCCCCACACCTCGACCGGGTGTCCCAGGTCGCGCAGCAGGTTCATCACCTCGGCCGAGGCGGCGTCGTAGGCCTCCGAATCCGACGGCAGGAACACCGCATCCGGGCAGCGGCGAGCGGCGGCGCGCAACGGCATCCCCGCGTGCACGCCGAACTCGCGGGCCTCGTAGGAGGCGCAGGTCACCACCGTGCGCGGGGCGGACGGATCGCCGCGGCCGCCGACGATCACCGGGCGTCCCACCAGATCCGGCCGCCGCCGAAGCTCCACCGACGCCAGGAACTGATCGAGGTCCACATGCAGGATCCAGTGCAGGGGCGGCCTCCTCGGTCTCGCTAGTGCCCGCAGAGCTTGCGGGCCACGCTCTGCCAGGCCTCGACGACGTCGTCGAGGGTTCTGCCAGTGGCGAGTTGGTGTTCGACGTGGTCGGCGTCGAGCAGTGCCAGCAGCGCATCGGCCTGCGCGTCGAGGTCACCGGTGGTCCCGGCCTCCCGGAGCAGCACGCGCAGGTGGGTACGCAGCACCGTCGTCGCGGGATTGTGCCGGGTGGCGGGATCCCGGTTGGCGGCCGACAGCAGCGCGTGGTGGCGGTGGGCGAAGTGGATGCGCTCCCGGCCGACGGCCAGCAGCCGGTCCAGCGGCGGGGCGGCCGGGCCCAGCGGCGGCGGCCCGAACAGGAAGGCCTGCTGACTGGTGCGCTCGTCCTCGTCGAGCAGCACCGTCATCAGCCCGGCCCGGCTGCCGAACCGCCGGAACACGGTGCCCTTGCCGACGCCGGCCGCCTGCGCCAGGTCGTCCATGGTCAGGGCGTCGGCGCCGCGCTCGGCGACAAGGCGGCGGGCGGCGTCCAGCAGCGTCGCACGATTGCGTGCGGCGTCGCCCCGCTCGGCGGGCGGCCCGTCCGGCTGTGCCAGCGGCAGCGGCCCGTCGGTGTTCACCAGCCCGACTTTAGCCCAGCCGGAATTAATCGGACTGTGGTCCGGTTGGCCCGGATGAGGATCGAACGGACCCTGAAAGGACTTCACATGACAGACATCCTGGTATTGGTGGGCAGCCTGCGGGCGGCCTCGCTGAACCGGCAGATCGCCGAACTGGCCGTCGAACTCGGCGCGGCCGAGGGGCTCGACGTCACGGTGTACGGCGGCCTGGCCGAGTTGCCGTTCTACGACGAGGATCTCGACACCGCCGATGCGCCGGCCGGTGTCACGGCCCTGCGGGAGGCCGCCGGCGATGCCGACGCCGTGCTGGCGGTCACGCCGGAATACAACGGCGGTATCCCGGCCGTGCTGAAGAACGCCATCGACTGGCTGTCGCGCCCGTACGGCGACGGCGCGATCAACGGCAAGCCCGTCGCGGTGATCGGCACGGCGCTGGGCCGCTACGGCGGGGTGTGGGCCCACGACGAGAGCCGCAAGTCGTTCGGCATCGCCGGTGGGCGGGTGATCGATTCCGTCGCGCTGTCGGTGCCCAGCAGCACCCTGGACGGCCGGCACCCCCGCGAGGCGGCCGACGTGGTGTCCGGTGTCCGGGAGGCCCTGGAGAAGCTGGCGGCCGGCGTGGCCTGAGCCGGGCGCGGTCGAGCCGCCGGCGGAGTCTCCCGATCCGCCGGCGGCTTTGCTGCGTCCGGGCCATGATCCGGCGCGCCGGCGTTGTCGGTGGCCGGTGGTACACAGATGGCGGCGGGGCCTGTCCCAGGGGGAGGCGGGCGGGTCCCGCCGGTCGGAGCTTCCCGGCGTGTTGTGATCTGCGACACGCCGGGAAGTGAGCTTGACAGGAGGTTACGACCAGGGAATTTCATGAATGTTGTTCCGAACATGTTGTATCTCTTCGTATCGTCGGCCACTAGGTGTAGTGTCTGTGAGGCCGACAGACCCAAACGTTCTCGAGCGTCAGAAGGTCCGCCGGGAGGCCGAAAACGACGCTTGTGGGATCCCTCGAACGGGAAACCGAAAGCCCGCTTCGGCCACTCCGGCAAGAGGGAATCACCGGGTTGGGCGGTCTGCTGAACAGGCAGAGAGTTCTGAACCGATTCACCGCCGGATTGGTCCGGATCGGTCCGAAGTGAGTTTCGCTGAACCAGGTTGAGGGGAGCCGTACCGAATGATCACCGTCTACACCAAGCCCGCGTGTGTCCAGTGCAATGCCACCTACAAGGCCCTCGACAAGCAGGGCGTGGCCTACGACGTCGTCGACATCACCGAGAACTCCGAAGCCCGCGACTACGTGATGGCACTGGGCTACCTGCAGGCCCCTGTGGTGGTCGCCGGTGACGAGCACTGGTCGGGCTTCCGTCCGGACCGGATCAAGACGCTGGGCGGGGTCGCCAGCGCCACCGCATGACCTGACATCGACGGGGAAGGGAATCAGATGAGCAATCTCGTCTACTTCTCCAGCGTGTCGGAGAACACCCACCGCTTCGTCCAGAAGCTGGGCGTTCCGGCCACGCGCATCCCGTTACACGGTCTCGAGGCCATGGAGCCGATCACCGACCCGTACGTCCTGCTGCTGCCCACCTACGGCAGGGGCAGGGGGGACAGCCCGACGCTCGATGCCCGGGGCTACGTGCCCAAGCAGGTCATCGCATTTCTGAACAACCCGCACAACCGGTCCCTGATCCGTGGCGTGATCGGAGCCGGCAACACCCAATTCGGCGCCGAGTACTGCTTTGCGGCCGAACTGGTCGCCCACAAGTGCGGGGTGCCCAAGCTGTATCGCTTCGAAATGATGGGAACCGCTGAGGACGTGGAAGCCGTCCGTGCGGAACTGGAAGACTTCTGGAAGGAACCGACGTGTCACCAACCGTCACAGCTGTTGAGCCGGTAGCCTCCGGCACCCACGCGCTCCCGGGTGAAACGGACTACCACGCGCTCAACGCGATGCTGAATCTGTACGACGCCGACGGCAAGATTCAGTTCGACAAGGACGTCCTCGCCGCCCGCGAGTACTTCCTGCAGCACGTCAACCAGAACACGGTGTTCTTCCACAATCAGGATGAGAAGCTCGACTACCTGATCCGCGAGAACTATTACGAGCGTGAGGTTCTCGACCAGTACTCGCGCAACTTCGTCAAGACGCTGCTGGACCGCGCCTACGCCAAGAAGTTCCGTTTCCCGACGTTTCTTGGCGCGTTCAAGTACTACACCTCCTACACGCTGAAGACCTTCGACGGAAAGCGCTACCTGGAGCGCTTCGAGGACCGCGTGGTGATGGTGGCGCTCACGCTGGCCTCCGGTGACACCGATCTGGCCGAGAAACTGGTCGACGAGATCATCGACGGCCGCTTCCAGCCGGCCACCCCGACGTTCCTCAACTCGGGCAAGGCGCAGCGCGGCGAGCCGGTCAGCTGCTTTTTGCTGCGCATCGAGGACAACATGGAGTCCATCGGACGCTCGATCAACTCGGCGCTGCAGCTGTCCAAGCGCGGCGGCGGGGTTGCGTTGCTGCTGACCAACATTCGCGAGCACGGCGCGCCGATCAAGAACATCGAGAACCAGAGCAGCGGCGTCATCCCGATCATGAAGCTGCTCGAGGACTCGTTTTCCTACGCCAACCAGCTGGGTGCGCGTCAGGGTGCCGGTGCGGTGTACCTGCACGCGCATCACCCCGACATCTACCGGTTCCTGGACACCAAGCGCGAGAACGCCGACGAGAAGATCCGGATCAAGACGCTCTCGCTGGGTGTGGTGATCCCGGATATCACCTTCGAGCTGGCCAAGAAGAACGAGGACATGTACCTGTTCTCGCCGTACGACGTCGAGCGCGTCTACGGGGTGCCGTTCGCCGACATCTCGGTGACCGAGAAGTACTACGAGATGGTCGACGACGCGCGGATCCGCAAGACCAAGATCAAGGCGCGCGAGTTCTTCCAGACGCTGGCGGAGCTGCAGTTCGAGTCGGGCTACCCGTACATCATGTACGAGGACACGGTGAACCGGGCCAACCCGATCG
>CAZTAA010000027.1:0-2757 GCA_964611465.1 uncultured Mycobacterium sp.
CCGGGCCCACCGGCGAACGCGCCGACTGGTGGTGGTACGAACCGTTCCAACCCCAACCACCACCCACGAACAACAACTGATATCTAGGCGCAACTGCCACACACGCCGGTCACCGGCAACTCCATGCCACAGCTGCAGATACCTGCTGAAGGACGGCCGGTATGCCGTGAGGTTGCGCCGTCCGGCCGCACTCGGTTGACAGGGTGGGCAACGTACCAAGTGGTCTTTCGCGAGGAACTCGGTCCCCGTTTGGCTTCCGTGCCTGCACACTGGACCACGTCATCTTCGGATGTGAAACCTGTTGTGTAGCCGTAGTGAATGTGGAGGTCCGGAAGACCGTCACTCCTCCGCGCGATGACATACGGTTTGTCCGATCTCTCAACCAAGTGATAACCGGCGATGTTGGCAGCGGCAGCGAATCGCCCGATGAACTGGTGGTTCGCGACCGGAATCCGTGCCTTCGTTAGCGCACTGATGAGCGAATCCGGCTGAGCCCATGTATTGCTCACAAACAACCGCCTCCTATACGAAGACCGAACGGTGTTCGCCGTGCGCCATCTCCATGTGATTCTCGATAGGCTCGGCGAACCACTTCGCATCGGGCTCGGTCGTAGCGTAGACGTGCACGACCGTCGGCGCTCCGGTACCGCTCCTTAGCGTTTCACTGGCTGTCGGCGCCAGTGGTCAACTCTGGGTCTGACCCAGCCGCGCCTATCGGATTCGAGGTCGACGCCGATGTCGCGCGCGGCGCGCATCGCGACGTCACGACAGCGGCAGGGTGCCCGTGAAGTGAAGGGTTCCACCCCAGGCGTCTACCCAGCCGCGGTTGCAGCCGCCCGGAATGCCTTCGGCCTGTATCCCGACGGTGTGTGGTTTGAGATCTTCCAGCGGGAACTGGGGTGTGGTCTCCCCCGGTTCGAGTAGATCAGAGCCGAACTCCTCGCCGTCGATGAAGACGTGCGCGATGATGTCCGAGCAGTGGTTGCTGTTGGCCGTGAACGTGACGCTGGGTGACATGACGGCGCCGATGCTGGCGGTGGGGATCTGCGGACACAGTTGGCTCGTCGCCGGCTGACACTGCGGCACTTCGATGTAACTGTCTTGCACGAACGGCTTCGCGGCGGCCGGCCCGGCGAGCGCCAGGGCGACCGTGCCGGTCGCGGTTACGAGGACGCAGATTCCGGCAACCGACCCGAACGGGTGAATTCCTTTGATGGCCATCGTAATTCCTTTCGACGTAGATGGCGCGGTGGGCGTTGATCCAGAGCTATCGGGCGCATGTCCAATGCTCGTGCGCCGACCATTGATTGGTGACACCCGCGTTGTTTACGGTGGTGCCGCCCAGCGATCCCCATTCCGGGTCGATGCTGCCTCGGTAATCGTTGGTCTCGGCATGCCCTCCTTGCTTGTCGCGCCACACGATCGTGAAATTGAGGGTCGTTCCCTCCCCGCTTGCTCCGATGACCTCTCCCCGATTCGACTCGACGGTGGCTCCGGGCGCGTACAGATGCGCGGGTCCCATGGCGGTGAGGTCGTGCCACTGGTCCAGGTCGACCCGAATGCCGTTGTCCTGCTCGATGACAACGGCGCCGGAGTACCTCCACATGCACGGCGCCGGCGTGGAATCGGCAACGGGATGAGGAGCGGGTCCGACAGCGTCGACCGAGTCGATGCGGACGGTGCCACCCCACGCGTTGAGGACGCCGGTGTTGCAGCCACCCGCGACACCTTGGGCCGTCACGCTGAGGACATGGTCTCCGCTTCTCTTGAAGTATGGGCTGGTCACGGTCTGACCCGGGCCGGCCCGCAGCCAGTCACTCTGCGGGTAGTTGTCGACATTGAAGCGCACCAAAATGTCTGAGCAGTGATTGCCGTTCGCGATGAACTGGGCCTGAATCTGGTCGTTCTGCCCGGCGGTGAACCGGACTTCGGGGCTCTGCGGACACATCTGACTGGTGGCCGGTTGGCATTGCGGCACTTCGATGTATTGCTCGACGTGCAGCGCGGCCGCCGGCGGAGCGAGCACGACTCCGGCCGTGCAAACGCCGACAAGCATGGCAATCACGGCACGAGGGCAGCCTCGGGTGAACTTGCCGATGAACATTGCCACTCCTCCCCGGCGACCAATTGGCGTCGGTGCCGAAATCCCTTCATATCTAAGGTGATTCACGTCCGTTCAGATATTCGAAACGATGAGGTCAGCTACTTGACGAACCCTCCCCAGACGGCACCCGATTTGTTCTTGGTGGTGTCGGTGATCAGGCACCAGCCGTTTGTCGCATCTTCGGCAACGATCGGACACGGGCCGTTGAGGATAACCACATCTTCGTTTTCCAACTCGGCAATGACGACAGCCCCAACATCATCGCCACCGGGCTTGTCATAGAGCTGCACATCAGCGTTCAACGTGTGCGCCGCCGGAACAGGTTCCGGTTTCACCGGATCGGCTGGCTTCACCGGATCGGCTGGCTTCGCCGGTTCGTCTTTGGGGGCCGGATTGGCCGGCTTCGCCGCGCAGGTTGCGTTCGGTGTGGCGGTCCAGGAATTCGAGACGTTCCTCTCGTTGAGAGTGGTGCCGCTGATGGAGCCGTCGCTGTCGATATGGCCGCTGTAATTGTTCTGCCCGCCGGTGGTCCATCGCATGATGAAGTAGAACGTGCTTCCGTCGCTGTTCAACGCGCCCTCGGCGCTGCCGCCCGTAATGCCGCCACCTGGGCTGGTGTACTCCGCGCTACCCGCGAGCCTGTTGTCGTTGAT
>CAZTAA010000027.1:2857-5035 GCA_964611465.1 uncultured Mycobacterium sp.
TGCCGCCACCTGGGCTGGTGTACTCCGCGCTACCCGCGAGCCTGTTGTCGTTGATCGCCATCCGAACGTCGATGCCGTTGTCCTGATGGATGGTGAGGAAGTTTGGTAGCTGCCAACTGCACGGGGGCGCGAGAGGGACGGTCGGAATCGCCCCCGCGGGAACGGTAACTGTGAGCCAGCCTGCTGTCCCCAAGACCGCGGCCGCGCATATGACCTTCGGCGTTGACCTGAACATCTGCTTTCCTTTCAACGATCTGCCAGGAGGCCGACACTGGGTGGTCTCCGCTGTCCTCGACGCTAACCGCGGCCGTTGTTCGATAAATCGGGGGATTCCCTTGCCTTCCAAGCGGCGAGGCGGCCGATGGCAACGGATCGATGCAGGTGACAACGGAGTCCGGATTCATGCTCCGCCCCGGTCACCTCCGAGCGGTCGCCCGCGAAACCCCTTCGGAGCGCAAGGGAATCCCCCGATTTCGTCGGACCTTCTGCCGCCTAGCCTCACAGTCATGGCGTCGCCGACATTGCATTCGTCGTTCTTTCTCGCCGAGTGGTACCGGCAGGAACTCGCCGAAGCACCGGTGGAACCGACGGTCGCCACCCTTGACGACGCGGCCGCGGAAGTCTCGGCGTCCGGCACACCCGTGCGGTTACTCGCCATGCTCGCGGTGCCCTGTGACGCAGTGCTTTTCGGTGTCTTCTCGGCCCCGTCAGCGCACGTCGTCGCGCAGACATGCGAGCGCGCCGGCATGGCGGCGCAGCGGCTCACTCCGACCGCAGCGGTGCACATTCGCACCCCGTGAATCCTTGGATCCAGTCCGTGATGAATCCTTGGATCCAGTCCACCCGTGCGACGATCCCCTCATCGGCTGACTGGCCAAAGATGCTGGGCCAGTTCGACTCGCGATCGAATGCCCAATTTCCGATAGATGTGAGCCAGATTTGTCTCGACCGTTTTTGGGCTGATGAACAGGGTGGCCGCGACGTCACGGTTGGTCATACCCGAGGCGGCAAGCTCGGCCACCCGCTTCTCGGAGGGCGTAAGGCCCGCGCCCCGTCGCTGGCCCACACTGGATCTGTCCAACTCGGCGCGGGCCCGATCGGCCCACAGCGGAGTGTCCAGTTCCTCGAACACGGCCAAGGCCTCCCGGATGGTGCGCGCCGACGTCTCTTTCCGCCGTTGCCGGCGCTGTAATTGACCGAGTAGCAACATGGTTCGGGCACGCTCGAACGGCATCGTCAGCTGCTCATGGTGCCCTAGCGCGTGCTGCACAGCCTGGGCGCCACCGGCAACGTCGCCCCGAGCCGCCGACAGCATGCCTCGACACCGCGCCCCGACCGCCAACATCCAGGCCCGGTCGAGCCGACGCCCATTGCGCTCGAACGCGGCGATCAACGGTTCGGCCTCGTCGAGTCGTCCCACATTGATCAGCGACTCGACGGCATCGGGCAGGAACCAGGCGACGAAGATCTCTGTCGCATGCGGCGCCGCGGTGACTCGGTCCAGCAGAGGTTCCAGGGCGGTAATCGCTGCGCGGTAATCGCCAAGCGAGACTTCGAGAAAACCGAGGGCCGCTACGGGCCAGGCCAGGAGCAGCGCCGAGCCGCTTTGCCGCATCGGCCCCATCGCGTCGTCAATGTCGCGACGCGCGTCGGTTTCGTGTCCGGCGTAGGCGGCGACCAAGGCCCGGACCGTCAATGCCGCCGCAAGGGGCAACGTTCCACCGAGCTGACGCGCCCGTTCAACGGTGTCCTCGGCGATCAGCGCGGCCTCGGCGAAGTTGGCTCGCCAGATCTCATTGAGAACCTGGTGGAAGGTGACGAAAACCAGCTCACTTTCCTCACCCCGCTCGATGCAGCCGCGTCGGAGCGCCAAGAACTTGGCCCGGGCCGCATCGAACTGCCCGGTCCAGGCCGACAGGATGGCATCGTGAACGGCCGGGCGGAACATCACCGTGATCGCCGCCTGCACGGATTCCAGCTCCACCGCTCGGCGCAGCGTCTGCTCCTCCAAGCCGTCACCGAGCAGTATGTGCACCACGGCGCTCATGCCAAGGGCCTGGCTGAGCAGATGCGGATCGTTCAGGCGGGTTGCGCCAGCGACAGCATCCTCGATGAAGCATGAGGTCTTGGCGAATTCGCCGGCGATGTGCGTGTGCGCCCACGCCAGCGACACCAGGA
>CAZTAA010000027.1:5135-6620 GCA_964611465.1 uncultured Mycobacterium sp.
GTCTTGGCGAATTCGCCGGCGATGTGCGTGTGCGCCCACGCCAGCGACACCAGGATCTGCACGCGCAACGCAAGATCATCTCCCGCGTCGACCAGGGCGCGTTCGAGCGCATCGAATCCCTCCAGCACACTGCCCTCGAGCTGGCTGATCACGGCCAGCAGGCTCAACGCCTCGGCGCGGAGCCCCGCGGATGCAGGTCGGTCGAGCACCCGCTCCAGAATGGTCCGCGCGTGGGCCGAGTCCCCGGCGGTGAAATGCAAAGCCGCCGAGCCGATCCGACGCCGCGCAGTGTCACCGCCGAGTCCGATGGCGAGATCGAGAAGTTCCGCCGCGGCGGCCGGCGCTCCACGCATGCGCGCGATCTCAGCAGCGGCATCCAGCGATTCGACGGTTGCCGGGTCGCCGCGCGTGGCGGCAAGGGCCAGATGCCGTGCGCGTAGTTCGGGTTCCTCGACAACCCCGGCCAACCGTCGGTGCATGGCTCGGCGGCGCGCGGCGGTGGCATCCGTGTATGCGCCACTGCCCAATAGCGGGTGAGAGAAACGCACTTGGTGGCCATCGAGCACCAGGACTCCCGCGGCCTCAGCCTCTTGCAGCAGTTGGTCGATCCCATCTGAGATCTCGGGGAGAGCACTGGCCAACAGCTCCACGGTGGGTTGGCCCAGACAGGCCGCCGCAATCAGCACGTCCTGCACGTCGCTTCGCAAACACGTGAGCCGCGCTCGAACCAGATCGGAGAGCGTGGCGGACAATCGGATGTCGGTGCCGGCCGCGTCGTCTTCGAATACACGCGCGAGTTCTATTGCGTAGAACGGGTTTCCGCCCGAGACCTCATGGATCCGGACCATTCCTGGGCGGGAGATTGACTGGCCGAGGCGCTGGGACACGACGTGATGCAGGGCCCCGAGTCTCATCGGCGGCAGGCTGATCCGCCGTACCGCATCCGGCCTGGGCAACTCCAGCCACGCGGCCGGGTTCTCGGCTTGACCAGTGCGGACGGTGGCCAACACGCCTACCGGTCCGGAGATCCGCCGAGTCGCGAAGGCGATGGCCAACGCGCTCGACGGATCCAGCCACTGCAGATCGTCGACGGCCAGTATCACCCTCTGATGCTGGGCGAGTTCCTCGATCACCGCGAGGAATGCCGCCGCGACCGTGCGCTGATCGGCCACGGAGCCGTCGTCGGTGGACCGCAACGTGAGTCGGTCGAGTGCGAGCCGTTGTGGATCGGGCAAGTTGGCCCAGGCGTCTGGTTCGATGCCGGCGAGCAGGTCCGCCAGTGCGGCATAGGCCAACACCGCTTCGGCGGCCGCCCCGCGCGCCGACAGCACGCAGAATCCGCTGGCTCGAGCGTGCTCGCATGCCGCCAGCCAGAACGTCGTCTTGCCGATGCCTGCCTCGCCCTCGACCACCAGGGCGCAGGGTTCTACCGAGGAACGCTCGAGGAATTCCGACACCGCGCGCCATTCGTCGCGACGCGCGGAT
>CAZTAA010000027.1:6720-16808 GCA_964611465.1 uncultured Mycobacterium sp.
GCCGCATATGCTGCCCGATATGGCCGACTTCGCACCGTCGCTGCCCCCGGACCTCGACGGGGTTCCGTCCGCCGAGGGACCACTACCGGCACCGTCGGAACTCGTCGGCCGGCCCTACGCCCTGCCCATCGACATCCTCGGCGAGCTGCACGGGCCGCTGTTCTACGCCGACTTCAGCGGCTTCCGGAAGCTCTACGCGTGCTCGGTGGAGTTGGTCGAGGAGCTGTGCGACGAGACCCGGTTCGCCAAGAACCTGACGCCGTCCCTGGCGCGGGTCCGGCCGCTGGCCGGCGACGGGCTGTTCAGTGCCTACCACGGTGAGCCCAATTGGCAGAAGGCGCACGACGTCCTGATGCCCGGGTTCAGCTATGCGGGCCTGCAGAACTACCACGCCGCGATGCTCGACATCAGCTGCCAACTGACCGCACGCTGGGACGCCTGCGTCGGGCAGCGTCCGGTGGACGCCTCCACCGACTTGCAGAAGCTCGCGATGGACACCGTCGCGCTCGCCGGGTTCGGGGCGCGATTCGATTCGTTCAACTACGACGGCCTCTCCCCGATCCCGCGCAGCTTCACCGCGGCCTTCGCCGAGCTTGGAAAGGCCGGGCGCACAACCCGATTCGACAACGAGCTGGCCTACCTGCGCCGCGAATTCGACGAACTCATCGAGCAGCACCGCACCGGTAAGCCCGGCGACCTGGACGACCTCCTCTACGTCATGCTCGGGCACAATCCCGACGGCGAGCCGGTGCTCGACCTGGAGAACGTCCGCAACCAGATCATGACCTTCCTGATCGCCGGTCAGCTGACGACCTCGGAACTGATGCCCAACACGCTCTACAACCTGATGCATCACCCGGCGGTGCTGTTCCG
The DNA here is from genome assembly GCA_964611465.1 of uncultured Mycobacterium sp. Taxonomy (GTDB): domain Bacteria; phylum Actinomycetota; class Actinomycetes; order Mycobacteriales; family Mycobacteriaceae; genus Mycobacterium. Next base: position 7,594 of record CAZTAA010000027.1, read on the forward strand.
GGTCCGGTCGGAGGTCGACGCGGTGTTCGGCGTGGACGACGACTACCTGCCGACCTACGACGACATCGGCAAGCTGACCTATCTGCGGCAGGTGATCAACGAGACGCTGCGGCTCTCCCCACCGGTGATCGGGTTCGACCGAATGGCGTTGGCCGACACCACCATCGGCGGCACATACCCGATCAGGGCGGGCGAGGCCGTCACGGTGCTCACGGGAGCGCTCCATCGTCAACCCGAATGGGGCGACAACGTCGAACTCTTCGACCCCGACCGGTTCGACCCTGCCCCGTCAGCGGCCCGCCCCGCCGGAATGTTCAAACCGTTCGGCACCGGCGCGCGATCCTGCATCGGGCGTCAGTTCGCGCTGCACGAAGCCACCATGGCGATCGCCCGGCTGGTGCACCGCTATCGGCTGATCGACTCGCAACACTATGTACTGCAATGGGATAGCCCGCTGAGCCGCCGCCCGGCGGGCTTTCGTCTCGACGTGCTTCGGCGCGTCCCGGACGATCGTCGCGGCGCCGCGCCGCAGGACGCCGCACCAGCGCCCGCCAACCCAGCATCTGCGGCCACGGCCGTCAAGGCCGGCACCACGGTGGCCGTCCTGCACGGCTCCAATCTCGGGACCTGCCGGGCGTTGGCGAAACTGCTCGCCGAAGAGGCCACCGACTTCGGATGCAGTACCACGGTCGGACCGCTGGACGACTACGCCGGGGCCCTGCCCGAGGCGGACGCGACCGTCATCGTGGCTTCGTCGTACAACGGGCAGCCCAGCGACGACGCACGCGAATTCATGGCCTGGTTGCTCGGTGACGACGCCGAGCTGAAAGGTTCCCCGTACTTCGCGGTGCTGGGCGTCGGTGACCGCAACTGGGCCGACACGTACCAGGCCGTGCCCAAGCACATCGACGAACGGCTCACCGCACTCGGCGCCCGCCCGCTGGTGCCTCGGGCGTCCGCCGACACCTCCGGGGATCTCAACGGCACCGTCGAAGAGTTCTCCACCGGTTTGTGGGCCGCACTGTCCGAGCACTTCGGCGACCCCGACGCAACACCGATCACCGAGACCGACGAACCGCTCTACGATCTGCACCCGATCCTCGGTCCCGTGACCGCCGCGATCGACGCCCGGTTCACCGTGACACCGATGACCGTCCTGGACAACACCGAACTGGTCAGTCACGACGCCGTCTCCGGGCAGGCCGTCGGGCAAGCCAAACGCTTTGTCCGTGTTGCCCTTCCAGACGGCGTCGAATACCACACCGGTGATCACCTGACGGTGCTCGCGGACAACCCGCCGGATCTTGTCGAAAGGGTGCTCGAGCTCCTCGGCATCGACGGTGACCTGCGGCTGTCAATCAACCCGCGGCGCAGCTCGCGGCGGTTGATCGCCCTCGACCGCGAGGTGAGCGTGCGCGAACTGCTCACCCATTTCGTCGAGTTGCGAAAACCGGCCACCCGCAGCCAATTACGCCGACTCGCGGCCGTCAATCCGTGCCAACCGGAACGCGAACGCCTCGAGGAACTCGCGGCGGCGCCGGATCCGTGTGCGCTCAGCCCGCTGGAGTGCCTGCTGGAATTCCCGGCGTGCTCGCTGACGGGCGCCGAACTGCTCGAACTGCTTGAGCCGATGACGCCCCGGCACTACTCCATCGCATCGTCGTCGCGGCTGTCGCCGGGCGTCGTCGCGCTGGTGGTCAGCGTGCTCGACGCCCCGGCCCGCTCCGGTCACGGCCTGTTCAAAGGCGTGGCCTCGAACCACCTGGCCGCCATCGAACCCGGGACCCAGATCCGGGCGCGGGTCGATGCGGCGCGGCTCGCGTTCCGGGCGGGCGCCGACCCGGCCAAGAACGTGATTCTGGTCAGCGCCGGCACCGGCGTCGCCCCGTTCCGCGGCTTCCTCGGCGACCGGCTGGCGGCCAAACAGGACGGGGACCCGTATTCACCGGCGTTGTGTTTCTTCGGGATTCGCGACCCCGAGGTGGACTACATCTTCCGGGAGCAGTTCGAAACCGCCGAAGAGATGGGCGTCGTCCGAATGCGTCCCGCCTTCTCCCGCGCGCCGGAGGCCGGCGTGCGATACGTACAGGACCGGATCACCGCCGACGCCGACGAAGTCTGGGATCTTCTCGGCGACCCCGCGAAGGACACCCACGTCTACGTGTGTGGTGACGGCGCCAAGATGGCCCCGGCGGTGCGACGGGCATTCCTCGACATCTATTGCGGACGCACCGGGCAAGGCGAGAGCCAGGCTCGCGACTGGCTCATCGGCCTGGTCGAGTCCGATCACTACGTCGAGGACGTGTGGGCCGGGTGAGCAGGACGTCGATCGGTCGTCCGCTGCGGCGGCGGTGGATGTTCCTGGTCGCCGCGGTGGTGGTCGCGGTGGCCGGGTTCACGGTGTACCGGCTGCACGGCATCTTCGCCTCCGAGGACGTCACGTCGACGCCCAGCGGCGGTGAGAACGAGATTGTTCCGTTCAACCCCAAGCACGTCGTCCTCGAGGTGTTCGGGCCGCCGGGCACGGTCGCGACCATCACCTACCTGGACGTCAACGCCCAACCGCAAAAGGCCGTCGCCGTCCCACTGCCGTGGGCCTACGACACCACCACCACCCAGCCGGCGGTGTTCGTCAACGTCGCCGCGCAGGGCGACAGCGACTCGATCGGCTGCCGGATCAAGATCGACGACGTGGTGAAGGATGAGAGAACCGTGAACGCCCTCAACGCCTTCACCTACTGCCTGGACAAGTCCGGATGAACGTCCGGCGCATACCGGACCTGATCCGGCGGTTCTCGGTGCTCATCGCCCTGTTCTGGCTGGGCCTGGCGGTGGTGACGAACGTGTTCGTGCCGCAGCTGGAGACCGTCGCCGAATCGCACAACGTGTCGCTGAGCCCCCAGGACGCGCCGTCGCTGCAGGCCGCCAAACGCATCGGCAAGGTGTTCGGCGAGTTCGATTCCGACAGTTCGGCGATGATCGTCCTGGAGGGTGACCAGCCGCTCGGCGCCGACGCCCACCACTACTACGACGGCCTGATCGACAAGCTCAGCCAGGACACCAAGCACGTCGAGCACATCCAGAACTTCTGGGGCGATCCGCTGACGGCGGCCGGCTCGCAGAGCGCCGACGGCAAGGCGGCGCTGGTACAGCTGTACCTCGCCGGAAACCAGGGCGAGTCACTGGCCAACCAGTCCGTCGACGCGGTGCGCAACATCGTCGAGCAGACACCGCCGCCGCCGGGTCTTCGCGCCTACGTCACCGGCCCGGCTCCCCTGATCACCGACCAGTTCGAGGTCGGCCGCCACGGCACCCTGAAAACCACCCTGCTCACCATCGGGGTGATCGCCCTGATGCTGTTCGTGCTCTACCGTCGACTCACCACGGTGTTCCTGGTGATCTTCACGGTGATGATCGAGTTGACCGCGTCCCGCGGCGTGGTCGCCGTGCTCGCCAACGCCGGCATCATCAACCTGTCGACGTACTCGACGAATCTGCTGACGCTTCTCGTCATCGCCGCCGGAACCGACTATGCGATCTTCCTTCTCGGTCGGTTCCACGAAGCCCGGTACGCCGGGCAGGATCGCGTCACCGCCTTCAACACGATGTACCACGGGACCGCCCACATCATCTTGGGCTCGGGCCTGACGATCGCCGGCGCGGTGTTGTGCCTGACTTTCACCCGGTTGCCCTATTTCAAGAGCCTGGGCGTCCCCGCCGGCATCGGTGTGCTCGTCGCCGTGGTGGCGGCGCTGACCCTGGCGCCGGCGCTACTGGTCGTCGGTCGCCATTTCGGCCTGTTCGAACCGGCCCGCCCGATGCGCACCCGCGGCTGGCGGCGCATCGGCACGGCCATCGTGCGCTGGCCCGCACCCATCCTGATGGCGAGCATCGCCGTCGCCCTCATCGGTCTGCTCGCGCTGCCGAGATACACGACGAGCTACGACAACCGGCCCTACATGCCCGCGTGGGCTCCGGCGAACGTCGGCTACGCGGCCGCCGAACGCCACTTCTCCCAGGCGCGGCTGAACCCCGAACTGTTGATGATCGAGGCCGACCACGATCTGCGCAATTCCACCGACATGATCCTGCTGGAGCGCGTCGCCAAGTCGGTCTTCCACACCGACGGCATCGCCCAGGTGCAGTCGATCACCCGTCCGCTGGGCACGCCGCTGGAGCACACCTCGATTCCGTTCCAGATCAGCGCGGGCAGCGCGGCGCAGATCAACAACCTGCCGTTCCAGCAGGCCCGCGCCGCCGACCTGCTCAAGCAGGTGAACGTGATCAACAATTCGATCGACATCCTGCGCCAGCAGTACGCGCTGCAACAACAGGCCAGCGCGATCACCGACGAGCAGAGCAAGGCATTCCAGGACACGGTGGCCACGGCCGAGAACCTGCGCGACAAGATCGCCGACTTCGACGACCAGTTCCGGCCGCTGCGCAACTACTTCTATTGGGAGCCACACTGTTTCGACATTCCGATGTGCGCGGCGTTCCGGTCGGTCTTCGACGCGCTCGACGGCATCGACGATCTGACCGACCAGCTGGGCAACGTCTCGGGGAGCATCGCCAAGCTGGATGCGCTGCAGCCCAAGCTGCTGGCGCTGATCCCACCGCAGATCGCCAGTCAGGAGACCAACCGCGACCTGGTCATGACGAACCACGCCACCAACTCGGGTCTCAACGACCAGGCCGCGGCGGCGCTGGAGAACGCCACCGCGCTGGGCCAGGCGTACGACGCGTCGAAAACCGATGACTCCTTTTATCTTCCGCCCGAGGCGTTCACCAACCCCGAGTTCCAGCGCGGGATGAAGCTGTTCATGTCGCCGGACGGAAGAGCCGCCCGCATGATCATCACCCACGATGGGGATCCCGCTACGCCGGAAGGTATTTCGCACATCGACCGCATCCGGCATGCCGCGCAGGAGGCCATCAAGGGCACGCCGCTGGCCGGGTCCAAGCTGTACATCGCGGGCACCGCGGCCACCTTCAAGGACATCCGCGACGGCGCCAGATACGACCTCATCATCGCCGGGATCGCCGCCCTCACCCTGATTCTTCTGGTGATGATGTTCATCACGAGAAGCATCGTGGCCGCGCTCGTCATCGTCGGGACGGTGGCGCTGTCGCTGGGCGCCTCGTTCGGGCTGTCGGTGCTGATCTGGCAGGACCTGTTCGGTATCCAGCTGTACTGGATCGTGCTGGCGCTGGCCGTCATCCTGCTGTTGGCGGTCGGCTCGGACTACAACCTGCTGCTGATCTCCCGCTTCAAGGAGGAGATCGGCGCGGGACTGAACACCGGCATCATCCGGGCGATGGCCGGCTCCGGCGCGGTGGTGACGGCGGCCGGTCTGGTGTTCGCCGCCACCATGGCCTCGTTCCTGTTCGCCGACTTGCGCATCCTTGGTCAGATCGGCACGACGATCGCACTGGGTCTGCTGTTCGACACGCTGATCGTCCGGTCGTTCATGACGCCGGCCATCGCCGCGCTGCTCGGCCGCTGGTTCTGGTGGCCGCTGCGGGTGCGTCCCCGCCCCGCCAGCACGATGCTGCGGCCGTACGGAACCCGCGAGTCCGTCCGCCAGCTGCTGCTGTGGGAGGACGACGACCCGGCGGTCAGCCCGGACTGAGCTCGTCCGACGGCTCGGGATCGGTGACCGGCTCGGTGATCTCGATGTCGCGGAGCTTCTTCTTCAACCGCGCGACCCGGCGCAACTGGGCGGCCATGTTGATGGAGGTGAGCATCGGGATTCCGCCGATGAACGTGCGGAAGGACGGGTGGCCGCCGTGGACGTGCAGTTCGTACAGGCAGCCGGCCACGTAGAAGAAGCCCATGAAGAAGAGGACCGCGGGTATCGCGAGGGCCAGTGGAGATCGAGCGTCGGTGACCAGTTCGGTCGCGTAGTCGTATTCCTCCCGCGAAAGAGGTTGCCGCTTGCGCACTTTGGCGAGGACCTCTTTGTGGGCGCCCACCTTTTCGCCCAACGGATGTGGAGTCCGGCGCTCCAGCCGGGCGATGTAGATGAACACGCATGCGGCGAACACCACCACCATCACCGCGTCGAGGACCGTGAGGTCGCCCCAGAGGCCCAGATTCACCGCGCCGCTCCTTCCTGCAGCACGGAGACGACTTTCTTGGCGGTCGCCTTGGCGGAGGCCGGGTTCTGGCCGGTCACCAGTCGGCCGTCGACGACGGTGTAGGAGGCGAACGGAATCAGGCCCTTCTCGTAACGGGCGCCGCGCTTCTTCATCTCCTCTTCGGCGTTGTAGGGCACCAACTTGTCGACCTTGGCCAGAACTTCCTCTGACCAGGCGAACCCCGTGAGTTTGCGGCCGTCAACCAACAGCGAACCATCCGAAAGGCGGGTGTTGAGCAGACCACAGTACCCGTGGCAGACCGACGACACGATCCCGCCGCGCTCGAAGATATCACGCGTAATGCGTTGCAGCCCTTCACTATCCGGAAAGTCGAACATCACCGCGTGGCCGCCGGTGAAGTAGATTGCATCGAAGTCCGCCGAGTCGATGTCGTCGGCCGACGCGGTGTCGGCCAGCAGAGACATCTTCGCGTCGTCGGACTTCCAGGCCTTGGCGCTCTTGTCGTAGTTCGGCCACTTCAGCGACCGCGGTTCCAGCGGCGCGAGTCCTCCTTTGGGGCTGACGAGCGTCTGTTCGTAGCCGGCTTTGGCGAAGACGTCATACGCATGCGTCAGTTCGGAGAGCCAGAGCCCCGTCTTCTCGGATGGATCCTCGTAGTGCGAGACGTTGGTGACGACATTCAGGATGCGCTTGGTCATACTCCCTCAATCCTGTCGACGGCCCGGTCATGCCAGCCGTTCGAGCCTACGCCGACCGGCTGACCTCCTCACCGGCGTGATTCGCGTTTCAAGACGCATGCGGCGGGGTACGGCCATCCTGTGGTTTCCGTCGGCACACGTGTGGGGAGTATCGGGTGAAGATCAAAGGACTAGCGAAGCTAGCGGCGGCACCGGTGAGCGCCGCCGCGATCATGATCGGCGTGGCCGGCGGCACGGTGGCCCCGGCGTCGGCAATCGACAACATCAAGCCGTTCGGTCAGGGCGAGACGGTGCTCGAACCCTTCACCGGAGCCCGGATCACCTACACGGTCGACGGGCTGAATCCGAGTTCCGACGCAGTGCCGCACAACGGTCAGTTGTATGCGGCGAAAGTGGCCGTCGAAGGCCCGGGTAATCCCATGATCTCGAACTTCAACGCCCGAGCGCTGAGCGGAGCGAACTATCGCGCAATCGCCGGCACGGTGCCCGGCACGCTGTACTTCGACGTCGTGGGCGACGTGCCCAACAGCGTCGTCTACAACGACGGTTTCACTGATCTGATGGCGTGGATTCCGGGACCTCCTCAGGGTGGAACCCGCCCCTAGTTCAGATCCGTTCCACCAGAACACTTTTGCCTGCACCGTCGAGTTGTTGGAGTGCGTGAGGGCGACCGGCCATGGCCATCAGAAGCGCTTCCCCGGGACCGTGAACCTCTGGACCTTTCCCGTGAGTCCAGTCCAGATCCGTGGCGACGAGTCGGACCCTGCGGGCCCGCCAAGCTCCCCGGATGAGCGGCACATAAAGCGTGGAGTCCAAGACGGCGCGGAGGCGTTCGGGTGGGATGGCGCGTGGCATCTCCAGCGGACGACGGATGTCCTGCTGATGCACCACGCCATCGAGGAGTGCGATCATGCCGCCGAAGCCGGCGGTCAATCCGCGCGGTTGGATATGGTCGCGGACCAGTCGAACAAGTTCTTCGGGCCGGCGTTTGGCGTAGTCGGCTACTCCAATGGCGTTGACCCGATTGACAATCAGTCCGCCTCTGAGAAATCGGACGGCCAGACCGAACGTCGTGAGCTCGTCATAGCTGATGGTGTGGGCGACGACGTCACGCACGCGCCATCGACTACATAAGCTGGGCTCGTCCCACTGCTCGGGTGTCAGAGTCGCCAGAAAATCGGCGAACTCACGGCGCTCGTCACGTGCCATCTCCATGGTGGATGTCACGACCGTCCTCCCGTCCCGAGAGCCGTACATATGGTAAGTCAGAGGCGTGTCGATGATTTTCGTAAACGGGTCGGGGCGGCGATGACGGACATCTGGCCGCTGGTGGTATTCGCCCACGTCCTCGGCGCGATCATCTGGGTGGGTGGCCAGCTGACCGTGACCGCGGTGCTGATGCCGGAGGCTCACCGACTGCTTCCACCCAGTGAGCGCGCTTCCCTGCTGCGGGCGGTGGGCAGGCGGTTCGCCGTCCTCACCTTCGCGCTTTTCGTCCCGCTGCAGTTGGTAACCGGTGTCGCGCTGGCAGCGCACGGCTCTCTCGGTTGGTCAGCCCTGCTGCGTCCCGGTGACGGTCGAATACTGCTGATCAAGGTCCTGCTGTTCGCCGCGGTCATGCTGGCCAGCGCCTTCCATGGCATGGCCCACGCGCGGCAGCGGCCATCGGCGGCACGGGCGGCCTCGATGGCCGCGCTTGTCGGCTCGCTCGTGGTGGTGTTCCTGGGTGTGTGGCTGGCCGAGAGCTGACACCGGTTACGAGGTGGTCGTCCAGGGGTCGGTGATCGGTGCGGTGGTGGAGGCCAAGCCTGTCTTGGGCAGTCCGTAGATCTGCTCGACGGTCGAGAGCACGCTGTAGTGGTTGATGGTTTCGCCGTAGCTCCCCGGCCGGATGTCGGCCCCGTAGAGGACGGTGGAGATCTGGTTGCCCGCTGTCTCGTCGTCCTCGTCGAAGGTGACGATCAGCAGGCCATGATTCGCCTTGGCCCAGTTCGCATACGGGGCGATATGGGTGGCCAGCCAGGTGTCGGCTCGTGCCACGCTGCCGTCGTGCATGTCGTTGTCCAGGTTGGGGATCACGAAGGACACCGTCGGCATCTGCGGTCCCACGCCGAACGCTGTGACCGGCATCGAGGCCGTAGCGGGCACATCGGCGAAGTTCACCCACGGCGCGTGCTTGCGCGCATACTTGCCGGCGCCGCAGACCGTCGAGCCGACTTCCGGCAGGTCCTCGGCGAACCCGCCGAAGGTGTATCCGGCGGCGATCAGTTCAGAGGCCAGATTGGGTGCAGGGCCCAGCGCCAGCGGACAGGCGTCGGAGTTCATGCCGAAGGTGTCTCCGGCGAACAGTGCCAGGTAGTTCGGCTGACTCGGGTGGGCCACGGCATAGGACTGGGTCATCAGCGCACCGTTGGC
>CAZTAA010000027.1:16908-44437 GCA_964611465.1 uncultured Mycobacterium sp.
TCGGCTGACTCGGGTGGGCCACGGCATAGGACTGGGTCATCAGCGCACCGTTGGCCGCCAGCGCGTTGATGAACGGGGCCGACTTGTTGCCGATGATCTGTGACGCGGCGTGGTTTTCCTCCACCACGATGACGATGTGGTCATAGTGCGGAAGTTGCACTGCCGCGCGTGCGGGGTAGCCACCGGTCAGAACGCCCACCACGACCGCGATGAGGGTCGCGGTGACAGCCCGCAACAGGGCTAGCGAAGAGCGGCCCACGCCGACGAGTCTAAAGCGTGTCGAGCAACTCTTGCGGATACCCGGCAGGGTGACCGAGCGCGGCCGATCGGCTCCCGTTAAATGCCCGGTGCGGTGCTCGACGAGTTCGACAGCGGGTCGATTACCGCCGCGAATCGTGGGTAGAGGATGGCTGGGCCAAGCCAGCGGGCGATGAAGCGGCGCAGTGTGATTCCGTCCCGTGGCGGTTGGCCGGGATCGAGCAGAATCGAGTGCAGCGTGCGCAGGCTCAGTTCGGCGAGTTCATCGAGGGCAACGTCATCGAAGCCGTGAAGTTCCCAGTCGACGTCGAAGCGGTGCAGGATCTTCCGGCCGAACGTCAGCGCGACATCTGAGGTGAGCGAGGTGATCACGCCATCTGGTTGTCGCTGCGTCAAGAGGTTTTCGAATTGCGGATCACCGGCGAGGTGTTCGGCAGCGAAGGCGATACTTTCGACCATGGCTGCGACGGGGTCCTTCTGTCCGCCGACGTGAACAGCGAGCCGGTCGATGAATCCGTTTGCCGAGCGCATTGCGCTGGCGATGAGTAGCGCATCGGTACCCGGGAAGTATCGGTATACGGTCTGGCGCGTGACGCCGAGCCTTCGCGCGACGTCGGCGAGGCGCATCGCCGCTCCCCGCTCGGCGACGACTTCGTCTGCCGCATCGAGGATTCGGCTGATCGCTTCCTCGTCCGATGTGGGGCTAGCGCCGGCCCACCCGTGACTACGCATGTGCGGTGGCGACCGATTCGACGTCGAATTCCATCCGGAGACTTGTCGGTCCGGTCAGACCCAGCATCGGTTTCCATGGAGCTGGTTCGACGCGGCGAAGAGTGGGCAGCCGTCGCGCCAGGGTGGCGAGGGCCTCGGCCAACTCCAAGCGCGCCAGGTTTGCACCGAGGCAGTAGTGCGCCCCGCCGCCGAAGGTCAGGATCGGCGGCGCATCCTCGCGCGTGATGTCGAGCCGGTTCGCGTCGTCGTAGACCTCCGGGTCACGGTTGGCTGCAAAGGTATTCACCATGACGAAGGTTCCCGCCGGGAAGAGGTAGCCGCCGAAATCGACATCCTGGGTCACCGTCCGCCCGGTGCCACAGACAGCCGGCGAGTGGCGCATGCTTTCCTCCACCGCGCGCATCGCCAGTTCAGGGCGATCTCGCAGCATCGCCCACTGATCCGGACGGTCACAGAGCACCTGAACGGAGGCGGGCAATTGATTCCGCGTGGTATCCGTTCCTGCCATCAGCAGGCTGACAGCGAGCATCCGCAACTCATCGACGCTCAGCCGGTCGCCATCGTCTTCGGCGCGGATCAGCTCGGACAGCAGATCATCTGTCAGGTTGCGCCGCCGGAGGGCAACCATGTCATCGACATAGTCGTCTAGCTCGCCCCACGCGCGCATCACCGCGGGCTCCTCGTCGACCAGGTTCGTGCCGAGGCTGAACGCCTTGAAGACGTCCTCGGTCCACGTCGAAAACAGTTGCCAGTCCTCGGGCGGAGCACCGAGTAGCGCGCAGATGATCGGTATCGGGTAAGGCTTCGCAATGTCGGCGACGAGGTCGCAGCGTCCTACGCCGGCCACCCGATCGATCAGTCCGTTGACGACATCGTTGATGGTGCCGTGCAGGCGCGATGTCGAGCGAGGTGTGAACGCCTTGGACACCAGCTTGCGCAGCCGTTGGTGGGCGTCGCCGTCGAGGCACAACAGGCTTGCCATCACCTTGTCGAAAAGCGGGCCGGAGGTGACGCCCTGCGCCATCAGCGTGACGCCGGGAGGGATGGTGAACCTCGTGTCACGCAGCACCGCCCGCGCGAGGCCATAGGACAGGATTTCCGGTCCCAGCGGCCCGATGGCGATCGGAGCCTGCGACTGGGCCTCCCGCAGGTGGATCCAGGCGTCTTCGGGGGTAGCCAAGACGTCGTAGTCGAGGGTTGGCAGTCCGGCTTCGAAGATGCTGGGGAATGCGGTGTTGACGGGCATCACGGCCCTTTCAGCAACAGTTATGTACCGGCGGACGGATTCACAGAACCGTATGGCCATTGCCAGGCCACTGTCAATGCCTAGACCGATTCCTGCAGGACATCGGTCTGGCTATTCTCCTGCACTGAATGATCGCCATACACAACCTTCAGAATTGTCCGCGCGGAACAACACCGCATGCCCTACGGCCTCGCGGACTGAGGTCTCCTTGACTACTCACTTTGCACGTACATTCACCGCACAATGATGTGATCGCCGACCGAAGGAAGAAGGAGATGTCACCCCACGACACACGGCTCCGAGCGCACCTCCGACCATCTTGATTCCCAACATGGAGATGGACCATGACATTGGTATCTGGCGGTGAACTCGCCGCGCGGACACTTGCGGCTTTCGGCGTGCAGGACATCTTCGGAGTCCATGGCGGACACCTCGATTCGTTCCTCGTCGAATGCAATCGGCTCGGGATGCGGATCATCGATCACCGCCACGAAGCCGCGGCCGGCAACGCCGCCGAAGGCTATGCCCGCTCCACCGGCGATCTGGCCGTGGTCTTCGCCACCGCCGGACCCGGGTTCGCCAACGTCTATTCCTCTCTGTGCAACGCCGCCGCCGACCGCGTCCCGGTGCTCGTCATCACCAGCTCAGCGCCGTTGCGGGAAGCCGAGCTCAACGTGCTGCAGGACGGCCTCGATCAGGTGGCGGCCGCCAAGGTGGTGGCCAAGTGGGCCCATCGGGTGACCACCGTGGCCCGGGTGCCCGATCTCGTGGCACTGGCGGTCAGGCACGCCACCACGGGCGTACCGGGCCCCGTCGTGGTCGACATCCCGATCGACATCATGTTCAAGCAGATCAAGGAGGATCTGGCGACCACCCCGTCGCTGGTCCGTCCGCTGGCACCGGCACCGTCGACGGACGCCATCGAGCAACTCGTCGGCCTGCTGAGTCAGGCCAGGCGCCCGGTGATCCTGACCGGCGGCGGTGCGTCGATGAGTTCGGACTGTCGGACGGCGCTGGAGGCGCTGCTCGACGAAGTTCAGCTGCCCGTCTATGGCGTGTCCTGGGGCCTGGGACTGCTCGACCCCGACCACCCGTGCGCCGCGGGCAATAGTGCCGACCTGGCCATGTTGCAGTTCCTCGCCGAACCGCCCGACCTGGTCGTGCTGCTCGGTGCCCGGCGTGGAATGATGACCGGATCCCGCAGCGCCACAATGATTCCCAAGACCGCGCGGGTCGTCCAGGTCGATCTCGACGGCGCCGAGGCCGGCCGCATCGACGACGCCGCGCTGGCGATCACCGCCGATGCCACCGAAACGCTTCGAGCACTGACCCGTGTTGCACAACAGCTCCCGGGCTGGCGGGACTGGACGACCACCGTGCGCGGCGTCGCCAACTCGCACGCGGTGATGTACGCCGCGGAACCGCCGCAATCCGATGGCGGCCTGCATCCCTACTGGGCGGCCAGGGCGGTGGTGGAGGCGTTGCCGCCGGATGCGGTGGTGATCTTCGACGGCGGGGAGACCGCGGCATGGCTGTCGTTCTTCGCCGGCCGTGCCCAACCGCGCTCCTGGTTCGGGCTGGGCGCGATGGGCGGGCTCGGCGTCGGCCAGGGAATGGCCATCGGCGCCCAGGTCGCCCGACCCGCGCAACGAGTCGTACTCATCACCGGTGACGGCGCCGTCGGATTCCACCTTCAGGAATTCGACACCATGGTCCGCCATCGGCTGCCGATCATCACCGTGGTGATGAACAACGGCTGTTGGGGGATGTCCGAGCACGGTCAGGACGCGCTCTACGGCGAGGGCACAGCCGTTGCGGTGAAACTCCCGGACACCCGCTACGACCTGATCGCGAAGGCGTTCGGTTGTCAAGGCGACCATGTCACCACTGTCGACGACATCGCTCCGGCGCTCGAGCGCGCACTCGACAGCGGACTGCCCGCGTGTGTCGACATCCGCGTCAGCGCCGACCCGGTCCATCCGATAATGGCCGGCCTGGCGGCCGAAATCGCAGACGGCGCAACACGTGTCCCGTATTACGAGCCCATTCCGCCCGGTGAACTGTGATCCGGGTGCACCGAGGCGGTCACTGAGCACCCGGCGTAATCAGGATCTTGCAGTGCTTCGACGGTGGCGCGAGTTCCGACAGGGCCTTGGGCGTCTCCTCCAGCGGGAGCACCGCAGTGATCAGCGGGCCCACTTGCAATCGTCCCGCGGCGATGCGGTCCAGCGTGGCGGCGAATTCGTCGGGCCGGTAAGCGAACACGAACTGCAGCGAGATCTCCTTGGTGATCGCGACGACCGGAATGATGGTGTCCGGGGTTTGGCACACTCCGACCACGACGACCCTGGTATGCGGCGGCACCGCGTCGAGCACGGTCTGCAGCATGCCCTGCGTCCCAACACATTCGAACACCACCGTGCGCGCATCCAACGGTTGTTCCCACAACGGGGAGAGTGGCAGCTCCGGACCGGCCAGCTCCGACCACGCGGTGTAGGGGCTCGTCTGGGCCGGGTCGACCACGACGTCGGCGCCGACCGTCTCGGCGAGAAGTCGGCGGTCGGCGGAGAAGTCGGCGGCGACGACCGGTCCGTGACCGCGAACCTTCAGCGCCACGATCGTCGCCAATCCGACAGGGCCGCAACCGATCACGAGCGCGACGTCGGAGTCCTGGAGTTTCGCGGTGCTCACCGCGTGCTCCCCCACCGCCAGCGGTTCGGCCAGGGCGGCAATGTGCGGCGGGACCGTCGGTGGCACCGGCAGGAGGCGCCGCTCCTGCAGCACCATCCGCTCAGCCAGAGCGCCGGGCGCCAGCAGTGACATCCCGACCAACTGGGGTCCCACGGCGGTGTCCAGGTACGGCACGGAGGTGACGACGGATCCAACCGGCAGTCTGCGCTCGGTGTCGGGTCCATAGTCGAGCACCCGGCCCACGAACTCATGGCCGAGCGTCATCGCGGGCATCAGGTCGGGCATCGCGGCCTGGGTTTCGAGCAGGTGAAGGTCCGAACCGCAAAGTCCGCAGGCAATCGGCTCGACGAGCACTTGGCCGGCAGCCGGCACGGGATCATCGACGGTTTCGAGTTCGACCCGCCCGGCGCGGGCGACGGCAGCGTGCATTGACGGCTCCTCAGGTGACGACGCGTTGAACGTATGCCGTGCGGGCGAGGCCTGGCAACGGTTGACCCTCGTTCGGCATCGAAGTGCTGAGGCGGCCTCTCGTCGACAGTGATTTGGCGAGTAGCTCCTCCCCGATGCGCTAGACGTTGTTATGAAAGAAAAGCATCAGTGAGGAAGGGATGACGAGAATGGGCGACACCAAGGTTCCGAACTTGAGTTGGTTTCCGAAGCCAACCGATTGGCCTGACGATTTCGACGGCGGCGTTACCGCTCGATTTCAGGGTGGTACCTACACCATCAAGCCGACCTGCGAGCGTCCACCCGGGCTATCCCAGGAAAGCTGGTGGGTCAGAGAGGTCTTTGTCGCCGGGTTCGAATCTGGTGGGGATACTGTGCTGCTTATCCCGCACCCAACCACAAGACTGGAAGCTGCTTCAGCCGTAAAGACGCATCAGCGCAAGCTCTGCGAGGCGATTGACCAGGCGTCGAATAATTCGGGCCCTGCCACCCCTGCGATCGACGACGAAGATCAATCGGCACAGACTAAGCCGGCCATTGTCGCGGCGCCGTTTCGGAGTTCCACCCGCCGCTGATGTATCGTTCTGGCGTCCAAAGGTTGATTTCCGGCGGACACGCGGGCTGTGGCGCAGCTTGGTAGCGCACTACACTGGGGGTGTAGGGGTCGCAGGTTCAAATCCTGTCAGCCCGACGCGATTTTGATGGCGCAACATAGTTGCGCGACGCGGTAATGTCGCGTCATGAGGCACTATTCCGACACCCAGCTGATCGACGCTGTCCAATCCTCCCGGTCATGGCGTGGCGTTCTACGCGCACTTGGGCTGGCTGGTACTTCAGCCGCGGCAATGCGCTCGGTCCGCGCCCACGCCGACCGGCTGAAACTCGATTACAGCCACTTCACCGGGCAGCGACGTTGGACCGACCAGGAGTTGGCTGCGGCGATCAAGTCCTCCAGCACGTGGACTCAAGTGGCAGAGGCCCTTGGGCTCGTCGGAGGATCCAGCATGACGACGATCCGCGGCCACGCGCTACGGCTCGACCTCGACACGGCGCACTTGTCGTCATTACGGAAGCCGTCGGTGCCCGATCGTGAGATGCGTCCTCAACTCGCCTATCTCGCTCGAGCCGGCTCACTCATGGCCGCGGCCTGGTTCGAGGTCTGTGGCTACCACGTCTCGTGGCCGCTCGAACCATGCCGCTACGACCTTCTCGTCTGGATGGGCACCTCGGCCGAACGCATTCAGGTGAAGACGACGACGGTGAAGCAGGCAAGAACGTGGACGGTATGGATTTCCAACACGGGCAAGGCGCGTGCGACGTACGACCCTGATGAGATCGACCAGTTCTTCGTGATCGACGGCGACTTCAACTTCTACTTGATCCCAGTCGCCGCGGTCGGTGGGCTCATGGCGATACAGCTGTCGGCCTACGCCGATTATCTCCTGCCACGCGAAGCGCCTACAGCTGCAGCAGCCGGTAGAGCCCGATCAAACCCACCACGACGATGACCGCCCGCAAAGCGTTCGGCGACAGCCGGCGCCCGTAGTGCGCGCCCAGGAATCCGCCGATCAACGACCCGACCGCGATCAGGCCGGCGGCCTCCCAGCTGATCCGGTCGAACGCCACCAGCGTGTACGCAACGGCCGCAACGATATTGACGAGCAAGGCCAGTAGGTTCTTGGCGGCGTTCATCCGCTGCATGTCCTCGGGCAACAGCGCGCCCATCACGGCGATCAACAGGATGCCCTGCGCGGCGGTGAAGTAGCCGCCGTACACCCCGACCGCGAACGTGCCGGCCACCAGCGCCGCCATCCGCGCCGGTGTGACATGCTCGGCCGACCTTCCGGCGGCCTCGGCCCGCCTGCGCGCCCAGGCCTGGATCCGCGGGCCGATGACCACCAGCACCAGGGCGGCTACCAGAAGCACGGGGACGACCTGCTGGAAGACCTTCTCGGGCAGGTGCAGCAGCAGCCACGACCCGAGGACCGCGCCCAGCACCGAGCCGGGAATCTGCCAGCGCAGCCGGTGCCATTGCCCGCGCAGTTCGCGGCGATAGCCCCAGGTGCCCGACACCCCGCCGGCGACCAGGCCGACCGCGTTGGACATCGTCGCCGTCACTGGCGGATACCCCAGCGTCACCAGCGTCGGGAAGGTGATCAGCGTGCCCGAACCCACGAGCGCGTTGATCGCGCCCGCGCCGACACCGGCCAGCGCGATGAGGAGCATGTGGGCCACCGACACCCGGCAGACCCTACCTGCGTCGGGCTACCGCTTCTTGGCGCCGCGCTTTTCCCGCACCCGGACGTTCACCCGGATCGGGCTGCCCTCGAAGCCGAACGTCTCCCGCAGCCGGCGCTCCAGGAACCGGCGGTAGCCGGCCTCCAGGAAGCCGGTGGTGAACAACACGAACGTCGGCGGCCGCGCGGTGGCCTGCGTCGCGAACAGGATGCGCGGCTGCTTGCCGCCGCGTACCGGCGGCGGTGTGGCCGCGACGACCTCCTTGAGGAAGGTGTTCAGCTGTCCGGTGCTGATCCGCTTGTCCCATGACGCCAGCGAGGTCTCCAGGGCGGGCACCAGCTTCTGCACGGCGCGGCCGGTCATCGCCGAGATGTTCACCCGCGGCGCCCATTGCACCTGCACGAGTTCGCGGTCGATCTCCTTGTCCAGCAGATACCGGCGGTCCTCGTCGACCAGGTCCCATTTGTTGAACGCCAGTACCAGTGCGCGGCCGGCCTCGATCACCATCGTCAGCACCCGCTGGTCCTGCTCGGTCAGCGGCTGCGAGGCGTCGATCAACACGATGCACACCTCGGCGGCGTCGATCGCGCCGTGGGTGCGCACCGAGGCGTAGAACTCGTGGCCGCTGGCCTGCCCGACCTTGCGCCGCAGACCGGCGGTGTCGACGAAACGCCAAGTCCTGCCGCCCAATTCGATCAGCGAGTCCACCGGGTCGACGGTGGTGCCGGCCACGTCGTGTACCACCGAACGCTGATCGCCGGCTAGCCGGTTCAGCAGCGAGCTCTTGCCGACGTTGGGTTTGCCGATCAGCGCGACGCGTCGCGGCCCGCCACCACCGCCGGACAATTCGGACACCTCGGGCAGCACGCCGATCACCGCGTCGAGCAGGTCGGCCACTCCGCGACCGTGCATGGCGCTGATCGGGTGCGGCTCGCCCAGGCCCAACGACCACAACGCGGCCGCGTCGGCCTCCTGCCGCTCCCCGTCAACCTTGTTGGCGGCCAGGAAGACCGGCTTGCCGGAACGACGCAGGATCCGCGCGGCCGCCTCGTCACCGGAGGTGGCACCCACCATGGAATCGACCACCAGGATGATCGCGTCGGCCGTACGCATCGCGACCGCGGCCTGTTCGGCGACCAGTTGCTGCAGGCCCTTGGCGTCGGGTTCCCACCCGCCGGTGTCCTGCACGACGAAACGCCGGCCGGACCACAGCGCGTCATAGGACACCCGGTCGCGGGTCACCCCGGGCAGGTCCTGCACGACGGCTTCACGACGGCCGAGGATGCGGTTGACCAACGTGGACTTGCCGACATTCGGCCGGCCCACCACCGCCACGACGGGTGGCGGTCCGGAGAACTCCTCAAGATCATCAGCGAACTCCGAATCGCCGATCTCCCAATCACTTTCGTCGCTCCACGTGCCGTCGGCGACGTCGTCGGAATGGGTCATCGGCTCACCCCGCTGTGCTGGCGCACCAGCTCCAACAGATGCGCGACGACCTCGTCCTGGGTCATCTCGCTGGTGTCGACCACCAGGGCGTCATCGGCAGGGCGCAGCGGAGAGACCGCCCGGGTGGCGTCCAGGTGGTCGCGGCGACGGACGTCGGCCAGCACAGAGGCGTAGTCGTCGCCGAGCCCGGCCGAGATGTTCTGGTCGTTGCGTCGCCTTGCCCGGGTTTCCGCCGATGCGGTCAGGAAGATCTTCACGTCCGCGTCGGGGAGCACTACGGTCCCGATGTCGCGGCCCTCGACGACCACACTGCCCGGGCCGGCGGCCAGTTCGCGCTGGCGTTGCACCAACCGCTGTCGCACGGCGGGAACTGCGGATACCGCCGACACCGCCGCCGTCACCGCATCACCACGGATCTCGAGCGAAACGTCTTCTCCGCCAAGGTAAGCCCGGTCTTCGTCGGGGTCGTAGCCGACCGAGAACACCGCGTCGACCCCGGCGATCGCCTCCGGGTCGTCGAGTGCCGCCCCGGCGCGCAGCACCGCGAGCGTGATCAGCCGGTACATGGCGCCGGTGTCGAGGTAGCGGGCCCGCAGGGCGCGGGCCAGCGCACGCGACACCGACGACTTCCCGGTGCCGGCCGGCCCATCGATGGCCACGACGGTCGCCGCCGAATCGTTCACAGGCCCACCGCCTGGTACAGCGCTCCGACTTCCTTGCGGGTCAGCGCCCGCAGCGAGCCGGGCCGCATGTCCCCCAGCGCCACCTCACCGATATTGGTGCGCACCAGGGCCTCCACCGGATACCCGACCTCGGCGAGCAGTCGGCGCACGATGCGTTTGCGGCCCTCGTGCAACGTGATTCGGACCAGCGAGCGGCCCGGCAGCGTGTCGACCATCGCGAAGTCGTCCACGGTGGCCGGACCGTCCTCGAGTTCCACACCGTCGCGCAGTTTCTTGCCCAGACCCCGCGGCACCTTGCCGGTCACCGTGGCCAGGTACGTCTTGGGCACCTCGTAGGACGGGTGCATCAACCGGTGCGCCAGTTCGCCGTCGTTGGTGAGAAGGATCAGTCCCTCGGTGTCGGCGTCCAGGCGGCCGACGTGGAACAGGTTCTTGTTGCCGCGCACCCGGTTCTCGACGAGGTCGCCGATGCACGGCCGGCCCTGGTCGTCGGACATCGTCGAGACCATGCCCAGCGGCTTGTTCAGGGCCAGATGGACCAGTTCGTCGTCGAGCATGACCCGTGCTCCATCGACCCGGATCACCGATGCGGAGGGGTCCACCCGTGTGCCCAACTCGGTCACGATGCGTCCGTCGACCTCCACGCGCCCGTCGGTGATCATCCGCTCGGCGACGCGGCGCGACGCAATTCCGGCCTGCGACAACACTTTTTGCAGGCGCACGCCCTCGGCTTCGCTCATCTCAGTCGTCGTCCAGGTCGAACGAGGGCCGCGGATCGGCCGCGGCGGCCGGATTGAGTTTCATGAACCGCGGCTCGGAGTCCAGCGACTCGCTGAGATCGTCGATCACGTCTACGTCCGGCAACAGCGGCGCGATGTCGGGCAGCTCCGAAAGTTCTGACAGGCCAAGGCGTTCCAGGAACAGTTCGGTGGTCGCGAAGGTGGCCGCACCGGTGTCGGGGTCGGCTCCGGCCTCGGTGATCAGGCCGCGCGCCAGCAGGGTGCGCATGACGGCGTCCACGTTGACCCCGCGCACGGCGCTGACCCGCGCGCGGGTGACCGGCTGCCGGTAGGCAACCACCGCAAGGGTTTCCAGGGCGGCCCGGGTCAGTTTGGACCGCGCCCCGTCGAGCAGCAGCCGTTCCACATACGGGGCGAACCTGGCTCGGGTGTACATGCGCCACCCCCCGCCGGCCTCGCGCAGATCGATGCCGCTGTCCCGCAGCGCCAACTCGTCGGCCAACGCCCGCAGCTTCTCGGCGATCCGGTGCGGCGGCTGTTCGGTGGCCGCGGCCAACGACTCCACACTCGCCGGGGTGTCGACCACCAGCAGCAGCGCCTCGAGCACCCGGCCGAGCTCGTCGTCGTCGAGCAGCGGGGCCGTGGCCACCTCGAAATCGAGGTCGGTGTCCCCGTCCGACTCGGTGTCCGGGATGTGTTCGGTCATGGCTGATCTTGTTCTTCCACCGGGTCGGCATCCAGCTCGTCGTCATGCAGTTCGTCAGCCGTGGGATTACCGCCGGTCCACGAAATCTTAAGCACACCAA
Organism: uncultured Mycobacterium sp.; assembly: GCA_964611465.1. GTDB lineage: Bacteria > Actinomycetota > Actinomycetes > Mycobacteriales > Mycobacteriaceae > Mycobacterium. Next base: position 28,199 of record CAZTAA010000027.1, read on the forward strand.
GCGGTTCTGGCTGTTCGAATGTTATCGCGCGGGCCCGGTACAGTTCGAGCAGGGCCAGGAAGCTGCCGACGATCTCGATCGGCATCGTGCACTCGGCAACCAGCTCGGAAAACGAAGCCCAGTGTCCCATCCCACGGCTCTCGAGCAGGGCCAGCACGCGACGCGCCTGCTCGGGCACGGACACCTTCGGGTGGTGCAGGTGTCCGGTGCCGACCGTCGGGACCGGCCGCGGCGTCATCGCGGCGGCGGCGATCTGCGCGAACGCCTGCGCGTCCACCCCGATCATCACCTCGGGCAGCAGCTCGCCGAACCGGTCCTCCAGCGACACCGACCGGGGGTAGCTCTGCAGCGCGGCGGCCTCGAGCTCGGCGAACATCAACGCCACATGTTTGAACGCGCGGTACTGCAGCAGGCGGGCGAACAGCAGGTCGCGCACCTCGAGCAGCGCGAGGTCTTCTTCGTCGTCGACCTGGCCGGCGGGCAGCAACCGAGCGGCCTTGAGGTCCAACAGTGTTGCCGCGACCAGCAGGAAGGCCGTCGTCTCGTCGAGGCCCAGATCCGGCCCGATCTGTTTGGTGTAGGCGATGAACTCGTCGGTCACCTGGTGCAGCGCCACCTCGGTGACGTCGAGGCGGTGCGCGAAGATCAGCTGCAGCAGCAGGTCGAACGGACCCTCGAAGTTCGACAGCCGAACCTGGAAGCCGGCCTGCGCTTCGTCCTGCCGCTCCACCGTCGCGGTCACGTGCCGAACCGAGCGATGACCTCACGGGCCAGCGACCGATAGGCTTCCGCGCCAGCCGATTTCGGAGCCCAGGTGGTGATCGGCTCCCCGGCCACGCTGGTCTCGGGGAACCGCACCGTGCGGGTGATGACGGTGTCGAACACCAGGTCCCCGAACCGCTCCACCACCCGCGCCATCACCTCGCGCGCGTTGACCGTGCGGCTGTCGTAGCGGGTGATCAGGATCCCGCTGATCGCCAGCCGCGGATTGAGCCGGTCATGCACCTTGTCGACGGTGTCGGTCAGCAGCGCCAGCCCGCGCAGCGAGAAGAACTCGCATTCGGTCGGGATGATCACCCCGTCGGCACATGCCAGCCCGTTGACGGTGAGCAGCCCCAGCGACGGCTGGCAGTCGATCAACACGTAGTCGTAGCGGTCCAGCACCGGGTGCAACGCGCGGCCCAGGGTCTGCTCCCGGCCCACTTCGTTGACGAGCTGGATCTCGGCGGCCGACAGGTCGATGTTGGACGGCACCAGATCCATGCCGCTGACCCGCGTCTTGATCAGGACCTCGTCGATGGAGACCCGCGGTTCGACCAGCAGGTTGTGCACGGTGTGCTCGAGTTCGTAGTGCGGCACGCCAAGTCCGGCGGACAGCGCGCCCTGCGGGTCGAGGTCGACCAGCAGTACCCGCCGGCCGTACTCGGCCAGTGCGGCCCCCAGGTTGATGGTCGAGGTGGTCTTGCCGACGCCGCCCTTCTGGTTGCACATCGCGATGACCTTCGCGGGGCCGTGTGTGCTCAGCGGCTGCGGTTCGGGGACGGCTCGCGGCGGGCGGCCGGTCAGCCCGACTTCGGCAGCGCTGTCAGCGTCGTCAGTCAAGCCCGGTTCCCCCCGCGGTCGATCTGGTGGCGGACATTGCACGGAAGTCTAACGGGTGAGCTGGCCTGCGAAGGCCGACCCGCGGGCAAGCTCGCGGCCTACTGTTGACCGCATGGATCTCAGGCGGCGGCTGCCGATGTTGCGATGGTCGTTGGTTCGGATGGGACTGGGCATGCGCACCTTCACCCGGACGGGTCAGATCGGCGACGGCCGGGAGGCCGCCGCGGTGGACTACGTGCTGGCCAACGCCCGGCCCGGCGACGTCGACGACGTGCTGGCGACCATCGACCGGTTCGCCTACGAGAAGTCCTTCCTGATCAACGTCGGCGACGAGAAGGGCGAGATCCTCGACGCGGCGGTGCGCCGGGCGGACCCCGCCCTGGCGCTGGAGCTGGGCACCTACTGCGGGTACAGCGCCCTGCGGATCGCCCGGGCGGCGCCCCGGGCCACCGTCGTATCCGTCGAACTCTCGGCGGCCAACGCCGCCAACGCCCGCCGGATCTGGGCGCACGCCGGCGTCGCCGATCGCGTGCACTGCCTGCCCGGCACCATCGGCGACGGCGGCACGACTTTGGACGCGCTGACCGCCGACCACGGCCTCACCGACGGGTCGGTCGACTTCCTGTTCATCGACCACGACAAATCGGCCTATCTGCCGGACCTGCTGAGCATCCTGCAGCGCGGTTGGCTGCATGCCGGCTCGATCGTGCTGGCCGACAACCTGGGTCTGCCGGGGTCACCGAAGTACCGGGCGTACATGCGCGAGCAGGAGGGCCACCGGTGGCGCACGCGCGAGCACCACACGCATGTCGAGTACCAGACGCTGGCGCCCGATCTGATGCTGGAGTCGGAGTTCCTGGGCCGCGTTGAGTGAGGAGTCACGCAGGGCGTCACTCGCGATTCGTCTGCGTCAGTCCTCGCTCGACGGAGTGGCTAGCGGGCCCGCGGGTGCGCGCCGGCCCACACTTCGCGCAGCGCGTTGACGGTGACCAGGGTGTAGATCTGCGTGGTGGTCACTGAGGCGTGGCCCAGCAGCTCCTGCACCACGCGCACGTCCGCGCCGCCGTCGAGCAGGTGGGTGGCGAACGAATGCCGCATCGTGTGCGGCGACACCGTGCTGGTGATGCCGGCCCGTTCGGCGGCGTCCTGCAGCACCTGCCAGGCGCTCTGCCGCGACAGCCGGCCACCCCGCGCGTTCAGGAAGATCGCGGGAGTTCCGCGGCCCCGCTGCGCCAGGCCGGGCCGGCCCCGGACCAGGTAGTTGTCCAGTGCCTGCACCGCGGGGCGGCCGATCGGCACCAGTCGCTGCTTGCCGCCCTTGCCCCGCAACAGCACCGAGCGGGCGTGGGTGTCGACGTCGTCGACGTCGAGGCCGACCGCCTCGGAGATCCGCGCGCCCGTCGAATACAGCACCTCCAGCAGCGCCCGGTTGCGCAGCGTCAGCGGCCCGTCCGACGGGCTGTCCCCACCGGCGCCTTCGAGCAGCGCGAGCACCTCGGCCACGGTCAGGCTCTTGGGCAGCCGGCGGCCCGGGGTCGGGGGTTTGACGGCGCGGGCGACGTCGACATCGGTGACGCCTTCCGCAGCGGCGAACTTGTGCAGCCCCCGCACGGCGATCAGCGCGCGGCCCGCCGACACCGCCGACAGCGGTGCGGCGCCGGTGTCGGGATCGCCGCGGCGCAGCGCGACGAGGAATTCACTGACGTCGGTCTCGGTCACTTCGGTGAGGTCGTTGATTCCGCGCAGGGTCAGGTGCTCGTGGTAGCGGCGCAGATCCCGGCGATAGGAGCTCAGGGTGTTGGTCGCCACCGCGCGTTCGATGGCGAGGTGGTCCAGGTAGCCCTGCAGCTGCCCCTCGAGGAGCGGGACGGCCGCCGTGTGAGCCTTCGTCATGTGTGTGCCGTCACCCCGTGGTGCCGGGCGGCCAACCGCGTCGGCCGGTCCGGCCACGGGGCGTCGGCCGGCCGGGGCCGCGCGACGCCCTGCCGCACCCCGTGGGCGGCCAGGATCCCGGCGATCGCCAGGGCGTTGACGACCTCGCCGCGGTAGACCATCTGCACCGCCTCGCTCAGCGGGAAGCGGTGCACCTGCAGGTCGGCCTCCTCATCATGGGCGCCGGGCCGGTCGACTTCGGTCAGGCCGGTCGCCAGGTAGACGCGGACGCTCTCGTCGCAGAAGCCCGCGGCGGAGATGACGTCGACGAGCACGCTCCAGTCGGCGGCCACCAGCCCGGTTTCCTCTTCGAGTTCGCGGGCGGCGGCAAGTTGGATGTTCTCACCGGCGATGTCGATCAGTCCCGCGGGCAGCTCCCACAGCCGCCGGCCGATGGGATGCCGGTACTGGTACACCAGCGTCACCGTGTCGTCGTCGTCGAGGGCCACCACGGCGACCGCCCCGAAATGCTCGACGACCTCCCGGCGGGCGGTGCCCCCACCGGGCATCGCCACCTCGTCGAGGCGCAGCGCCAGGATCTTGCCGACGTAGACGGTTTCGCTCGAGACGGTGCCGAATTCGTGTTCAGGCACGGGCCGCGGGTTCTTGGAGGGCATGTTCTGAGCCGTTGGAGCGCTGCAGATTCTCCAGTGGCAGACGCTCCTCGGCCTTGTAGGCGATGGCCGCCCCGATGAACGCCGCGAACAACGGATGCGGCCGGGTGGGCCGGCTCTTGAGCTCCGGGTGTGCCTGGGTGCCGACCAGGAACGGATGCGTCTCGCGGGGATACTCGACGAACTCCACGAGATTCCCGTCGGGCGAGGTGCCCGAGAACCGCAGGCCGCTTTCGCCGATCTTGTCCCGGTAGCTGTTGTTGACCTCGTAGCGGTGCCGGTGCCGTTCGGACACGTTGGTCTCGCCGTAGGCGGCGGCGACGATCGAATCCGCTTCCAGCACAGCGGGATACGCACCGAGGCGCATCGTCCCGCCCAGGTCGGCCTGCCCGGCGACGATGTGTTGCTGGTCGGCCATCGTGGCGATCACCGGATCGGGGGTGTCCGGGTCGAACTCGGCCGAGCTGGCCTCGGCCAGGCCCACGGAGCGGGCCGCCTCGATCACGATGCACTGCAGTCCCAGGCACAGCCCGAGCACCGGGATGCCGCGCAGCCGGGCGTAGCGGATGGCGCCGATCTTGCCCTCGATGCCGCGGATGCCGAAGCCGCCGGGGATCAGCACGCCGTCGACGTCGGACAGGGCCGCGGCCGCACCGGCGTCGCTCTCGCAGTCGTCGGAGGCGACCCAGCGCATCTCGACCTTGGTGCGGTGTTTGAAACCGCCCGCCCGCAGCGCCTCGGCGACCGAGAGGTAGGCATCCGAGAGGTCGATGTACTTGCCCACCAACGCAATTCGGACCGTCTCCTGCGGATCGTGCACCCGGCTGAGGAGATCGTCCCACTCGGTCCAGTCGACGTCTCGGAACGGCAGGTTCAGCCGCCGCACGACGTAGGCGTCGAGTTCCTCGCGGTGCAGCACCTTGGGGATGTCGTAGATGGACGGCGCGTCGGGCGTGGAGATCACCCCGTCGACGTCGACGTCGCACATCAGCGCGATCTTGTTCTTCAGCGCGTCGGGCACATCGCGGTCACAGCGCAGGATCAGCGCGTCGGGGGTGATGCCGATGCTGCGCAGCGCGGCCACCGAATGCTGGGTGGGTTTGGTCTTCAGTTCGCCGGAGGGCTTGAGGTAGGGCACCAGTGACACGTGCAGGAAGAAGCAGTTCTCCCGGCCCACCTCGTGGCGGACCTGCCGGGCGGCCTCCAGGAACGGCAGCGACTCGATGTCGCCGACGGTGCCGCCGATCTCGGTGATCACCACGTCGGGCCGGTTGCCCGCGGCGTCGGCCTCGGCCATCGCCAGGATGCGGCGCTTGATCTCGTCGGTGATGTGCGGGATCACCTGCACCGTGTCGCCGAGGTACTCGCCGCGGCGCTCCTTGGCGATCACCGTCGAATACACCTGCCCGGTGGTCACATTCGCCGATCCGGACAGATTGCGATCCAGGAAGCGCTCGTAGTGCCCGACGTCCAGATCGGTCTCGGCGCCGTCCTCGGTCACGAACACCTCGCCGTGCTGGAACGGGTTCATCGTTCCCGGGTCGACGTTGAGGTACGGGTCCAGCTTCTGCATGGTGACCTGCAGGCCGCGCGCCGTGAGGAGTTGACCGAGACTGCTGGCCGTCAGGCCCTTGCCCAGCGAGGACACCACACCGCCGCTGACGAAAATGTGCTTGGTCGCGGACTGCGGGTGCTTGCGAAGCGGTGGCAAGAGCGACCTCCCGTGGCGCTGCGATGGCAATGGTGCAGGGCTGACGCGAACCGATTCGGGGCACCAGCTGGGCCTGCCGACCCACGGAAGTCCACCTTAACACCGAGGCCGACAGGTCGCGTCCGACGCGCCGGGCCCCCCGCCATGGGCGCCTATTGCGCCAGGGTCACCGCAGTGGCGCCCTGACCGATGCCGTACTGGCCGCTGTGCGCGCCGTTGATCAGGTCCTGAAGTGCCAGTACCGCGGTGATCCGGCCGGATTCGGATCCGACGTTGTCCACCGTGCTGACCGCCGCGGCGAGGCTGGGATCGGAGCGCAGCACCGCCAGCGCCGCGGTGCCCGTCGCGGCCCCGTCGCGGCCGGCGAGCAGGGTGCCCGCGCCGTGCGGCGCCATCGCCGCGGCCAGGCGCGCCACACTGGCGCCCTGGTTGCCGGCGTCGTCACCGAGCGCACCTCCGGTGACGATCAGCGCGGCGTCGGCCGCGCCGAACTTGTCCGGGTCATAGGTGAGGAAGCCGGTGTCGCGCAGTGCGGCCAGCACGGTCTCCCGCTGGGTGTCGTCGACCTTCGGCGCGTCGGGGTTGCGATCGGCCAGCAGCGCGATGCCCAGCAGGTCGCCGGCCTGTGAGCCCTGGTCGACCAGCGTGGTGTTCAGTTGGGTGCCCGCCGGCAGGATCGGCGAGTTGACCACCGAGCGCAGCTTCTCCGCGGAGTTGGCGTCGACGAACTCCTGGGTCAGCGCGATCGTTCCGGTGATCGACGAACCGGCCTGGCCGAGCACCCGGCTCAGCGCCTTGATGTCGTCGTCGTCGGCGTCCGGGGTGCGGATCAGCACGACGGTCTTGCCGGCCAGCGCGTCGTGCACCATGCGTCCCGACATCTGCGTGTTGAAATCGTCTGCCGCAGCGAGCTTTTCGTTCAGCGCGTTCTTCTCGTCGGTCAGCTGGGCGATCTGGCCCTGCAGATCCTTCTTCTGGTCGCGCAGTCCCGACAGCAGCGTGTCGGACAGCACGCCGGAGCCCAGGACCACACCGATGGCGAGCGCGAGGAACACCGCCGCCAGTGAAATAGCATGCTGGCGAAGAGAAATCACGGCAGGCTCCCTAACTCACCAGGTGCTGGACCCACAGCAGGAAGCGGTTCCAGTACTGCGCGACCCAGTCGATGACGACGGTGTCGGTACTCGAGACCCACAGCGCGACGATGACCGCGATCAGCATCGCCAGCACCAGCATCGCGACCGCTCCGGCCGAAACCCGGCTGCGGTACAGCGTGGCAACGGCTTTCGCGTCGACGAGCTTCTCGCCGACCTTCAGACGGGTCAGGAACGTGGACGGGTTGCTCTGCTGGCGCGAACGGTCGAAGAACTCCTCGATGCTCGCGCTGTGCCCGGCGGTCACGATCAGCGAGGCGCCGTGGTGGTCGGCCAGCAACAGCGCCAGATCGGCGGCCGATCCCGCGGCCGGGAAGGTCATGGCGCCGATGCCGAGGTCCTGGATGCGCTCCAGGCCGGGCGCGTGGCCGTCGGCGTCGGCGGGCAGCACCACCTGTGCACCGCTCTTGAGGGCCTCGGCGCTGATCCGGCCGGGGTCCCCCACGATCAGCTGCGCGCGATAGCCGGCCTTGCGCAGCACGTCCGCGCCGGCACCGACGCCGACCAGCACCGGCTGGTACTCCTTGATGAACGGCTTGAGCCCCTTGAGGTCCTCTTCGGCGGCGGGGCCCTCGGCCACGACGACGACGTGCCGGCGGTGCATGTCGACGTCGATGTCGGGGATGCCGACGCCGTCGATCAGCAACGGGCTCTCACTGCGGATGAACTCGATCGTGTTGCCCGCGAAGGCTTCCAGATGCGCCACCAGGCCGGTCTTGGCCTCGTGCATGATCTCCATGATCTCTTGCTCGCTGCGCTCGGTGCCCTGCAGCAGGCGACGGTCGCCGTGGTAGACCCCGCCCTCGTGCAACCGGATCTTGGCGCCGTCCTTGATCTTCTTGAAGATCTCCGGCCCGGCGTCGTCGACGAGCACGATGCCGTTGCCGACCAGCACCTCCGGACCGAGGTTGGGATAGCGACCGGAGATCGACGTCGCGGCGTTGACCACGCCCGCGATGTTCGCCGAGACCAGCGCGTCGGCGGTGGCCCGGTCCAGGTCCATGATGTCGATGACGACGATGTCCCCGGGTTCGATCCGGCGCAGGAGCGCGTCGATGTCCCGCTCGACCCGGGCGGTGCCGACGACGCCGGGCCGCGTGTTGCTGTTCCGTGTGAGAAGGGATGCCATCCGCATGGCGCCGATTCTGTCGGTCAACCGCCAACTGTCTAGGGAGGCGCGCCGTAACACTGGCCCCATTAGTCATATTGCGTCACATCTGCAACAGGATCGTCATCGGCCACTTCGCGGTGGGTTCGCCTAGGCTCGGGATCAGCAGGGGACCGCCGACTTGGAGGTGCCATGCGGAATTCAGACGACCACTTCATCGAACTGCGCGACGGTCGGACGCTGTGCTTTGCCCAGTACGGGGATCCCGAGGGCTTCGTCGTCGTCAACGCGCACGGCGGCCTGGCGTGCAGACGTGACGTCGCCACCGCCGATGCCGCCGCCCGCGCCGCCGGCGTGCGGCTGATCTCGCCGGACCGGCCCGGTGTGGGCCGTTCCGACCCGCGTCCGGGGCGGACCCTGCTGGATTGGGTCGACGATGTGTCCCAGCTGCTCGACCGGTTGGGCGTTGCGCGCTGCGCGGCGATGGGCTGGTCGATGGGTGGTCAGTATGCCGCCGCCGTGGGGGCCGCGTTACGGCCGCGCGTCACACGGGTGGCGATCATCGCCGGGGCGTTGCCACTCACCGAAGTCGGGGTGTTCGAACAACTTCCGGGTATGCCCCGGGTGTTGACCCGGCTCTCGCAACGCATGCCGGTGATCGCCCGGCTGTTTTTCGCGGCGATGGGACTGACGGCGCGCGCGTTCCCGGAACTGTACGGTCGACTCGGCGCCCGAGACATGGGTCCCGCCGACGCCGAGGTGCTGTGCGAGGACGGGCTGGCCGCTTTCGGGGCGATGTCCGCCGAGGCACTACGGCAACCTCGCGGGGTCGCCGAAGAGTATCGCGCGTGGGCGCGGCCCTGGGGATTCGCACCCGAGGACGTCACGATTCCGGTGGACGTCTGGTTCGGCGCCGACGACGGAATGGTCGACCACCGGTGGCCGGCCGAGCTGGCCCGACGGTTTCCCGCCGCTTCGCTGTCGGTCCGCCCCGGCGGGCACCTAGTGGCGCGCCGGTGCTATCCCGAAATCTTCCAGCGGCTGCGGAGCTGACCGGCGCAGGCGCTCCGTCTCACCCGTCAGCGGTATCGCGGTCGGCGCTCGCCGCCTCCAGCAGTTCGCGGGCATGCGCTCGGCCGGTGTCGGACTCGCCCAGGCCGGCCAGCATGCGGGCCAGCTCGGCGACCCGTTCGTCGCCGTCGAGCCGGCGCACGCCACTGGCCCCGTCCCGCCCGAGCGCGTCGACCATCAGATGGGTGTCCGCGTAGGCGGCGACCTGAGGCAGGTGCGTCACAACGATCACCTGGTGCGTGCGGGCCAGCCGCGCCAGCCGCCGCCCGATCTGGACCGCGGCACGGCCGCCGACGCCGGCGTCGACCTCGTCGAACACCATCGTGGTGCCCGCCGACGAAGCCGCCAGCACCACCTCCAGCGCGAGCATCACCCGCGACAGCTCGCCCCCGGACGCACTCTTGTGCAGCGGCAGAACCGCGCCGCCGCGGTGCGCGGTGAAGCCGAACTCGACGACATCCACGCCGTGCGAACCCGCGTGCACGGCCCGGCCGTCCGCGAGCACCAGCGGTGCGGCGTCTCCGGGCTGGGCCGTGGTGGCGCCGACGGTGATGGTGAAGTCGGCGCCCGACATCGCCAGGCCCGCGAGTTCGGCGGTGACGGCCTTGGCGAGAGCGCCGGCCGCCTTGGTGCGGGCCTTGGTCAGATCCGCCGCGGCCGCGGCCAGCTTGACACCGAGTTCGTCGACCAGTCGCTGCAGTCCGCTCAGCGCCTCCTCGGACACGTCGAGCCGGGCCAGCCGGGCCCTGGACTCGGCCGCCCAGGCCAGCACGCCGTCGACGTCGGCCGCGTATTTGCGTGTCAGCGAACGCAATTCGGCCTGGCGGGCCAGCTTCGTCTCGAGTGTCGATGCGTCACTTGGCAATTCGGACAGATAGGCGCCGATCTCGCGGGCGACGTCGCCGACGATGGTGGCGGCCTCCCCCAGTTGGGCGCCGAGGCCTTGCAGCAGCACGTCGTCGGTGCCCTGCAGGGATGCCAGCGCCCGTCCGATCGACGCGGTGGCCGTGTGCGCACCGTCGAGGGGGTCGTCGGCGTCGCCGGCGAGGGCCCGCCGGGCGGTCGCGGCCGCGTCGCGCAGGGCGTCGAGTTCGGACAGCCGCCGGATGTCGGCGACCAGTTGTTCGTCCTCCCCTGGTTTGGGGTCGACGGTGTCGATCTCCTCGACCGCGAAGGTGAGCCGATCGGCCTCCTGGGCCAGCTCACGCGACCGCTCGGTGCGGTCGGCCAGGTCGCGTCGGGCCCGGCGCCATTCGTCGCGCAGCTTCTGGTAGCGCTCGAGCCGGGCGTTGACGTCGGCGAACCGGTCCAGCGCAGCCCGTTGCTCGTCCGGGCGCATCAGCCGCAGCTGGTCGTTCTGCCCGTGCAGCGCCAGCAGGTGCCCGGTGAAGTTGCTCAGTGCCTTCGCCGGCACGCTGCGGCCGCCGAGGTATGCCCGGGACGGCCCGTCTCGGCTGACCGATCGCGAGGCGATGACGCTTCCGTCGTCGTCCCGGTCCGCGCCGCACGACTCGAGGATCTCCTCGACCGCCCCGGTGTCCTCGGCGGACAGTTCGGCGGTGCCGAACCGGCCCTCGACCACGGCGCGGTCCGAGCCGCTGCGGACGCGGTGCGCATCGGCGCGGGCGCCGCCCAGCAGGTGCAGCCCGGTGACCACCATCGTCTTTCCGGCACCCGTCTCACCGGTGAGCACCGTCAGCCCGCGGTCGAACTCCGCGCTCGCCGCCTTGATGGCGCCCAGCGACTCGATGCGGATCTCGGCGAGCACGGCTCTACTGCCCGCGCCAGCCGGTGACGGGAAGCCGGAACTTGCGGACCAGCCGATCGGTGAACGGCGCACTGTCCAGGCGGATCCACTTCACCGGTTTGGCACTGCGGGTGACCTCCAGGCGGCCGCCGGCCGGCACCGCCATGTCGCGCCGGCCGTCACAGAAGACCAGCGCGTCATGGCCGGAGGCCTCGATCTCGACGGCCACCATGGAGTCCGGACTGGTGACCATCGGCCGGGCGAACAGCGCGTGGGCGTTGTTGGGCACGACCAGGATCGCCTCTAGGTCCGGCCACACCACCGGGCCGCCCGCGGAGAACGCGTATGCCGTCGAACCGGTCGGCGTCGACACCAGGATGCCGTCGCAGCCGAACGAGGACACCGGGCGGCCGTCGATCTCGACGGTGACGCCGAGCACCCCCAGCCGCGGCCCCTTCTCGAGGCTGGCCTCGTTGAGCGCCCAGCCGCGGTGCACCACCTCGCCGCCCACCCGGACCGCGACATCGAGGGTCATGCGGGTTTCGACGCGGTAGTGCCGGTTGATGACGTGGTCGAGAACGGTGTCGATGGCGTCGGCCTCGGCCTCGGCCAGGAATCCGATGCGGCCCAGATTGACGCCCAGCACCGGGATGTCGACGTTCCGGGCCAGTTCGGCGGCCCGCAGGAACGTCCCGTCGCCGCCGAGCACCAACACCAATTCACAATCCTGGGCGGCGTTTTCGTCGGCATCGACCGCGTCGATCTCGACGCCCATGGCGCGCAGTTCATCCGGAGCCAGATGCAGGGTTCCGCGGTCGACCGCTTCGGCCGTCAACACCCGCAGCCCGATTCCGTTGTCGCCCAGCACTTTTTCCACCCGCCGGCCGACCTCGGTGGCCTCGTCGCGGCCGGTGTGCACGACGAGCATCACATTCCGCTCCAGTGTCACTGCGGCCCCTCTTCGACGGCCCGGCGCACCGCACCGGCCAGTAGCTCGTCCTGCAGCGGCGCATCGCAGTGCGCCCGCAGCCATAGAAAGTACTCGACATTGCCGGACGGTCCGGGCAGCGGACTGGCGATCACGCCGACGGTGTGCCAGTTCAGTGCCCGCGCGCGGTTCGCCACCGCCAGCACCGCGTCGGCTCGCAGCTGCGGATCGGCGACCACCCCGCCGGCGCCGACCAGACCCTTGCCGACCTCGAACTGAGGTTTGACCATGGGGATGATGTCGGCTTCGGGCGACGCACACGCGGTCAGTGCGGGCAGCACCGTCGCCAGCGAGATGAACGACAGATCGGCCACGACCAGATCGACGTGCCCGCCGATCGCCTCGACGGTCAGGTCGCGCACGTTGGTGCGCTCGATCACCCGGACCCGCGGGTCGGACCGCAACGACCACGCCAGCTGGCCGTAGCCGACGTCGACGGCCACGACCTCACGGGCGCCGCGATCGAGCAGCACTTCGGTGAACCCGCCCGTGGACGCCCCCGCGTCCAGGCAGCGCCGGCCCGTGACGTCGATGCCGAACGCGTCGAGCGCACCGATGATCTTGTGGGCCCCGCGCGACACCCAGGCGCGTTCGCCGGCATCGTCGACCGTGAGCGCCGATGTGACCGACACCGCCGTCGCGGGCTTGGACGCCGGCATCCCGTCGATGCAGACGCGGCCGGCGTCGATCAGTTCGGCGGCCTGCTGACGGGACCGGGCCAGCCCGCGCCGGACCAGTTCGGCGTCAACGCGTGCGCGCCGTGCCACGGCCCACCCCTCAGTCCTTCTCGACCGATTCCAGGGCCTGCACCAACACGTCGTGCGCCTGCTCGAGCCGGCGCGCGACGTCGTCGATGGTGGAATCGTCGGCAGCCGGGTCACCGGCAGAGTGAGCGGAGAGGTCGGGCAGCTCGGACAACAGTTCGGCCACCCGGGCGCGGATCTGATCGGGATCGGTAGTCATCGCGGTGTTCACGCTAGCGGATCGGGGCCCTACAGCAGCGACCAGCGCCGCAGCGCCGTCCGCGCCGTGTCGTCGGCCGCGCAGAGCTTGGGATCGGTGCTACCGGCGGCCCATACCGCCGCCGCGACGGCCCGCACCACCGACAAGCCGTCTCCGTCGTCGGCGCCCGCGGCGGCGACCATGATGCGATCACCGTCGACGTCGACGCGCCAAGCGGGCTGGGCCGCGATCGCGGCGGAGGCGGTGTCGGTGTACAGGGTGCGCAGGTCGCGCCCGAGGTAGGTGGGCCGCTGCTCGGCCGGCGCCAACACCATGTCGCGGGCGGTGTTGACGCCGGTGAGCACCATCAGGCTCGGCAGTTCCGCCGCTGTGGCTCCGGCGATGTCGGTGTCGAGCCGGTCTCCTACCACCAGCGGGGCGTGAAAGTCTCCGCGGGACAGGGCATCTGACATCAGCGCCGGAGCCGGCTTACCCGCGACCTGCGGCTCGGCATCGGTTGCGGTGCGCAGCATCTCGACCATGGACCCGTTGCCGGGCAGCAGCCCGCGCTCGGACGGCAGCGTCTTGTCGACATTAGTGGCCACCCACAGCGCACCGGCCCGGATCGCAAGGCAGGCCTCGGCCAGGTCCGCCCATCCGGTCAACGGCGAGTAGCCCTGGATCACGGCCACCGGGCCGTCGTCGAATGTCCGCACCGGACGCAATCCGACCGCGGCGATCTCGGCGGCCAACGCGTCGGTACCGACCACGAGGACCGGCGCTCCTTCCGGGATCTGCCGGGCGAGCAGCCGCGCCGCGCTCTGGGCGCTGGTGACGACGTCGTCGGGTTCGGCCGTGAAGCCGAGGTCGCGCAGGTGGGCGGCGACGTCGGCGGCACTGCGCGAGGCATTGTTCGTGACGAACAGGTTGCGCGCGCGGTCGCCGGCGAGCGCATCGACCGCCCCTTCGGTCGGTTCGTGGCCGCGGAACACCGTGCCATCGAGATCGAGCAGCAGACAATCGAATTCCTCGACGAAGGTCGCCATGTCAGGCCAGTTCGCCGATCCGCTCCTCGGCATCGGTGACACCGTCGATGTCCGCCCCGGCGGCCTTGAGGAACCAATCGAGCGCCTCGGCATCGCGGCCGAGGGCGAGCAACGTCTCGGCGTACGCGTAGTACAGTCGCGCCGCGGTCTGGCCGGTGCGGCCGGGCTCCAACGGCGGCGACGACAGCACGGCGAGGGCCTGTTCGAGCTGGCCCAGGTCGGCGCGGGCGCCGGCTACGACGATGCGCAGCTCATCGGCGTCGTCGCCCGTCAGCGCTTCCGCCTCGGGGCCGCGGGCCAGTTCGATCGCGCGTTCGGGCCGTCCGACGCCCCGCTCGCAGTCGGCGATCAGCGGCAACAGCGTCGACTTGCTGCCCATGCGGCGGGCGGCGCGCAGCTCGGTGAGCGCCTGTGCCCAGTCGCCGCAGTGATAGGCGGCGATGCCGACCGCCTCGCGCACCGCCGCGATGCGGCCCGAGCGCACCCGCGCGGCCTGCGCGTGCGCCAGCGCGGTTTCCGGATCCTCGTCGATCAACTGCCCGGCGGCGACCAGTCGTTTGGCGATGTAGTCGGCGGTGTTCTTGTCCAGCGTGATGAGTTCCCGGCGGATCTCCGGGGCCAGGTCCTTGGCCTCGATGTCATCCGGGATCGCCGGACCGCGCGGCTCGGCCGACTCGGCCGGCGGGGCGTCGTGCTGCGGCTGTGCCCGCCGCGCCCGGCCGGGACCGGACCGGGTGGGCGCACCGTCGCGCCGGTTGCGCTGGCCCCCGTCGCGTTCGCGGGGCGGCCGCGGCGGCCGGCGCCCGTGTTCACCGCTTTGTCTGTTGTCGACCACTGCAACCTTTCATCGCGAAAACTCCACGTCAGAATACTGTGCCGACCCGGATGTTCGTTGATCCGCACCCTGACCCAACTCGTCAACTGCTAGCATCGCCGCATTCGGTCGCGGGGAGGCGACGAGGTATTTCAGGGGAGGAAAACGAAATGAACCAAATCCGAATTGCGGTTCTCGCCGTACTTATCGCCGGCAGTTCGATTGCGCTGGCCGGGCCGGCATCTGCCGATCCACTGAACGGCACCTATACCAGTACGTTGACCAACGCCGCGGGTAAAACAGCGACGACGACATATGTGTTTACCTCTTGCGGTGCAGACTGCGTTCACCTGGCGGACCCACCCCGCGACTATCACTTGGAAGGTAACGCCTGGGTCGTGCACACCAGCGTGGATCCCGACTGCGGGGAAATCATCGCTCAGACCACACTCGCGGGTGAATATCACTGCGGAGTCCTTCATTTTCCCTTGCAGCTGACCAAGATTGGCTGAATAACGGTTTCCTGACAAACAGAAACACCCCCCGATTTCTCGGGGGGTGTTTCTATTGTGTGTGTTCGGCGGTGTCCTACTTTTCCACCCGGGTTGGGTAGTATCATCGGCGCTGGCAGGCTTAGCTTCCGGGTTCGGGATGGGTCCGGGCGTTTCCCTGTCGCTATGTTCGCCGTAACTCTATTTTCTTTTTGGGGGGTGCGGGCCGGCCGTTGTTGGCGGGTGTCCGCGGGTGTTTTTGGTGGGGGGTGTGGTGTTGATGATGTGTGGTGTGGTTGCGGGCGGGTGTGTTCTTACGTCATTCCCACGGTGGTTTTGTTGTTGGTTGTTGTAAGTTTTCGGCCGGTTAGTGCCAGTTCCCTGAACACCTTGCGGTGCGTGTAGGTCTGGTCTATCGATCCCGTGGTCTGCGGGGGGCCTTATCCCACTTGATGGGTGAGAAGCCTGGTCTTGGAGAAGGTTTCCCGCTTAGATGCTTTCAGCGGTTATCCTGTCCGAACGTGGCTATCCAGCGGTGCCCCTGGTGGGACAACTGGTGGACCAGAGGTTCGTCCGTCCCGGTCCTCTCGTACTAGGGACAGGTTTCCTCAAGCTTCTGACGCGCGCGGCGGATAGAGACCGAACTGTCTCACGACGTTCTAAACCCAGCTCGCGTGCCGCTTTAATGGGCGAACAGCCCAACCCTTGGGACCTGCTCCAGCCCCAGGATGCGACGAGCCGACATCGAGGTGCCAAACCATCCCGTCGATATGGACTCTTGGGGAAGATCAGCCTGTTATCCCCGGGGTACCTTTTATCCGTTGAGCGACACCCCTTCCACTCGGGGGTGCCGGATCACTAGTCCCGACTTTCGTCCCTGCTTGACGTGTCAGTCTTGCAGTCAAGCTCCCTTGTGCACTTGCACTCAACACCTGATTGCCGTCCAGGTTGAGGGAACCTTTGGGCGCCTCCGTTACATTTTGGGAGGCAACCGCCCCAGTTAAACTACCCACCAGGCA
>CAZTAA010000028.1:0-44407 GCA_964611465.1 uncultured Mycobacterium sp.
CGAGGTCCTCGATCGAGTAGATGTCGTGGTGCGGCGGCGGCGAGATCAGGCCGACACCCGGGGTGGAATGCCGGGTCTTGGCGATGCTCGGGTACACCTTGTAGCCCGGAAGCTGGCCGCCTTCACCGGGTTTGGCGCCCTGGGCCATCTTGATCTGGATGTCGGTGGCATTCACCAGGTAGTCGCTGGTGACGCCGAACCGCCCGGAGGCCACCTGTTTGACCGCGCTGCGCAGCCGCGGGTCGTACAGGCGCTCCGCGTCTTCCCCGCCTTCGCCGCTGTTGGACCGGCCGCCGAGGTTGTTCATGGCGATCGCCATGGTCTCGTGCGCCTCGGCCGAGATCGAGCCGTAGCTCATCGCGCCCGTGTTGAACCGGGTGCAGATCGCGTCGACGGATTCGACCTCCGAAAGCGGAATTGGTTCGCGGACACCCGTTTTGAATGCGAACAAGCCGCGTAGCGTACCGCCCTCGCGGGACAGCCGGTCGACCTCGCGGGTGTACTCGGCGAAGACGTCATGGCGGCCGGTGCGGGTCGAATGCTGCAGCAGGAACACCGTTTCCGGGGTGAACAGGTGCAGCTCGCCGTTCCGGCGGAACTGGTATTCGCCGCCGACGGACAGGCGCCGGTGGGCCCGCTCGGTCGGGTTCTCGGGGTAGGCGCGGCGGTGCCGGAACCTGACCTCTTCGGCCAGCACGTCGAGGCCGACGCCGCCGAGCTGGCTGACGGTGCCCTCCAGGTACTCGTCGACCACTTCCCGAGCTAGGCCGATCGCCTCGAACGCCTGCGCACCGGTGTAGGAGCCGACGGTGGAGATCCCCATCTTGCTCATCACCTTCAGCACCCCCTTGCCGAGCCCCTTGAGGTAGTTGCGCACGGCCGCGGCGGTTTCGATGCCGGTCAGTTCACCCTCGCGGATGAGGTCTTCGATGGACTCGAACGCCAGATACGGGTTCACCGCCGCGGCGCCGTAGCCGATCAGCAGGGCCATATGGTGCACCTCGCGGGCGTCGCCGGTCTCCACCACCAGAGCGACCTTCGTGCGTTCCTTGGTGCGCACCAGATGATGGTGCACGGCGGCGACGGCGAGCAACGACGGGATCGGCGCCCTGGTGTGGTCGGAGTCCCGGTCCGAGATGACCAGTGTGCGTGCGCCTTTGGCGATCGCCTCCGAGGCGCGCAAGCGCAGGTCCTCGAGCGCGTCGGCCAGCCCGGCGCCACCGCGTTCGACGTCATAGAGGCCCCGCAGCACGGCCGCGCGCAGCCCGGGGTGCTCGTTGTCGTCGTTGATGTGGACGATCTTGCCCAGTTCGTCGTTGTCCAGGATCGGCCACGGCACCCGGATCTGCCGGCACGACGCCGCGGTGGGGTCGAGCAGATTCTGCTCCGGACCCATCACGCGGGCCATCGAGGTGACGATCTCCTCACGGATGGCGTCCAGCGGCGGGTTGGTCACCTGCGCGAACAGTTCGACGAAGTAGTCGTAGAACAGCCGGGAGCGCTGGGACAGCACCGCGGCCGGGGTGTCGGTTCCCATCGAGCCGAGCGGTTCGGCACCCGATGCGGCCATGGGCGCCAATATGATTCGCAGATCTTCTTCGGTGTAGCCGAAGGCGATCTGGCGGCGGACCACCGATTCGTGGTTGGGGTGCACGCGGGCCCGGTCGGGCAGCGAGGTGAGGTCGAGCAGTCCGGCGTCGAGCCATTCGCCGTACGGCTCGGCGGCGGCCAGTTCGTCCTTGATCTCGTCGTCGGGAACCAGTCGGCCCGCCGCGGTGTCGATCAGGAACATCCGGCCGGGCTCGAGCCGGCCCTTGGCGACCACCTCGGCCGACGGCACGTCGAGCACCCCGGCCTCGCTGGCCAGGATGATCCGGTCGTCGATGGTGCGCCACCACCGGCCGGGCCGTAAACCGTTGCGGTCCAACACCGCCCCGACCACGGTTCCGTCGGTGAACGTGACGCAGGCGGGCCCGTCCCACGGTTCCATGATCGAGGCGTGGAACTGGCAGAACGCCCGGCGCGCCGCGCTCATCGTGGTGTTGTTCTCCCACGCCTCCGGGATCATCATCATGACCGCGTGCGGCAGGCTGCGGCCGCCGAGGTGCAACAGTTCCAGGGTCTGGTCGAACGACGCCGAGTCCGAGGCGTCCGGTGTGCAGATCGGCGAGAGCCGCGTCAGGTCGCCGCGAATGTGGGCGCTGGCAAGCATCGCCTCGCGGGCATGCATCCGGTTGCGGTTGCCGCGCACGGTGTTGATCTCGCCGTTGTGCGCGACGAACCGGAACGGGTGGGCCAGCGGCCAGGACGGGAAGGTGTTGGTGGAGAACCGGCTGTGCACGATGGCGATCGCGCTGGTGCACCGCTCGTCGGCCAGGTCCGGGAAGAAATGCGACATCTGCGGGGCGGTCAGCATGCCCTTGTAGGTGATCGTCCGGCTCGACAGTGACGCGAAGTAGACGCCGGTGCCGGCGGCTTCCACCTCAGGCGTGACATGGCCGGCCCGCTTGCGCAGCGGGTACACCAGCCGGTCCAGCGCCAGCCCCGACGGTCGGACCCCGTCGCGTTCGGGGGCCGCGACGAACAGTTGCGACATATGGGGCATACAGCCGCGCGCGGTGGGGCCGATGCCGGCGCCCTCGGGGTCCAGGGGAACGGTGCGCCAGCCGAGCACCTCGATGCCCTCGTCGGCGGCGATCGCCTCGACCCGCGCCATGGCGGCGGCCCGGGTGGCGGGGTCCTGCGGCAGGAAGCAGATGCCGGCCGCGAAGGTGTTGGCGCCGTCGGTCGGCTCGGGCAGTGCGAAGTCGACCACCGCGCGGAGCAGTTCGGCGGGAAGTTGCAGCAGGATGCCGGCGCCGTCGCCGCTGTTGGGTTCGGCGCCGGCGGCGCCGCGGTGTTCGAGGTGTTCGAGGGCCTTCAATCCGTCGGCGACGATGCTGTGCGACCGCCGCCCCTTGATGTCGGTGACCATCGCCACACCGCACGAGTCACGCTCGTGCTCGGGGTGGTACAGACCCCTGGCTTCCGGCAATGCCGAGAACAGCATGTGAACGCACCTCCGCAGCACGACCGCGAACACGAGAGTTGTTGTGCTGAAGGGTTTTTCATTCTCAGCGGTCCGCAGTCTGTTGTCTTTCCGACGGGACTGCGTCGGCCCGCGTGCGGCGTCATGCAGGCGTTTGTGCGCCGAGACGACCGTGCCAAGAGTGTATCAGCGGGGACGGGTCGGCTACCCGTCGAGGATCGTCGGCACCAGGGGGAAGCCGGGCACATTGCGAACCACCGTCCACGTGATCGTCAGCACGGCCAGCACGGCCACCGCGGCGGGGTTGAACACCGGCCTTCCCTGTCGCATCCTCAGCAGCACCCAGAACGCCAGGCTCGGCAGTCCGACGAGCAGGAAGACGTTGTCGACGACGGCGGCCGCCAGGTCGCCGTGCAGCACGTCGTGCATCATTCGCAGACCACCGCAGGCCGGGCAGTTCCAGCCGGTCAGCACCTTGAACGGGCACGCCGGAAAGGCCGAATGCGGGCGGTGCGGATCGACCAGGCCGACGTAGGCCAGGGCGCCGAGCAGCAGCCCTGCGGTGCCCACCGCGACCGGGCGGCTGATGTGTTTGCCGTCCGGGCGGGCCTCAGGTTCCATCGCGCAGCGGGCGCCCGGCGGTGTCCCGGACGCTGCCGGTGAAAATCAGGACCGCGTCGACGATCCCCCAGATGATCGCGGCGATACCGCAGGTGAGCAGGCCGACGGCGAGCTGGATGATCCCCAGGCCCGTCTGGCCGAGATAGATCCGGCCGAATCCGACCAATCCCAACAGGCCGATCAGCTGCAGCAGGCCCGCGATCACCTTCGACTTGTCCGAGAACGCTTCCCCGGTGATCGGATCTCGACCGTACGGCGCCGACGGGTCGAAGTAGACGCCCGGCGGTGGCGGCAAATAGCCGCCCGGCGGCGGGTAATAAGCGCCCGGCTGGGGTGGCGGTGGCGGAGGGTACTCCGACGGCTGCGGCGGCGGGACGCCGTCCGAAGGGCTCGTCCCGAAGTTCGGATCCGTCATGACATCAGCATGCCAGACCGGTCAGCGCCGCCGGCGGAACAGCCGTCCACGCCGGGATGGCCGGGGTGTCTCGGTCTCTGGTGCGTCCACCGCCTCGACCTCGACCTGCGCTTCGTCGGCCTGCGCTTCGTCGGCCTGCGCTTCGTCGGCCCCGGCCTCTGCCACCGTGGAGTCCACCGAATCGGCGGGTTGCTCCTCGTCGGCCTGTTCGGCGGCGACGGCCTCCACCGCTTCCGGTTCGGCCGACTCGAAATCCTCTTCGGACACCGTGGAATCCTCGGCCGACGCGTAGATGACGGTGGCGCCCGTGTCGACGGTCTCGTCGGACGAGTAGCGGATCACCATCGTCGCGTCCGCGTACTCTTCGCTGGGCTCTTCCTCGTCCAGCTCTTCCTCGTCCGGCTCTTCGGCGTCCAGCTCTTCCTCGTCCAGCTCTTCGGCGTCCAGCTCTTCGGCGTCCGACTCTTCGTCCTCCGGCTCCTCGGCGTCCGCGACCCGGAGCTCTTCCTCCTGCTCGGACACCGGCCCTTCGGCCACGGTGTCGTCGCCGGTCAGACCCTCGAGTTCGTCGCCGTCGATCGGGTCGTGGTACTCGTCGATGACCTCTTCCTCGGCCTCGTCATCGGTCTCGACCGCGACGCCCGTGGAAGCCACCTCGGCTTCGACGACGGCCTCGTCCTCAGCCGGCTCCTCGGGCGCGGCCTCCTCCACCTCGTCCTCGGATTCATCGAGCGGCTCGAACTCGTCGATGGACTCCGACTCGTCGGCCGAGTCCAGCAGGTCGAGGTCCGACTCCTCGATGTCCGACTCGTCGCTGGCAACGGCGTCGAGCGCCACCAGATCGTCGGCGGTTTCGGACTCGTCGTCGAAGTACTCGCCGGCCTCGCCGCTCGGGTGGTCCTCTTCGTCCTCCAGGCCCGCGACGGTCGCCGCCGCCACCACTCCGGTGCCCGCGGCGACCATGCTGAACTCCTTGGCCAGCTCCGGCGACAGCTCCGGCACATCGTCGGACGGCTCCACTACCCGGTGATGACCGCCGAGCGTGCTCGGGTCCTCCCGGCCCTTCTTCGCCAGGATGAGATAGACGACGGCGCCGAGGAACACGAAGGTCGAGGTGAACAGGTTGATGCGGATCCCGGCGATGTGCGTCGCGGTGTCGTCGCGCAGCAACTCGACGGCGAACCGGCCCACGCAGTAGAGGGCCACGTACAACGCGAACAGTCGGCCGTGGCCGATCTTGCGCCGCCGATCGACGACGATCAGGATCACGAAAACCAGCAGGTTCCAGAGCAATTCGTACAGGAAAGTCGGATGGACCACCGCGGCGACCTGACCGGTGGACACGCCGTTGAGCGAGTGCACGTCGACGATGCCGGACGGGTCCTGCCGGTAGAAGATCTGCATCCCCCACGGCACGGTGGTTTCCCGGCCGTAGAGCTCCTGGTTGAAATAGTTGCCGACCCGGCCGATCGCCTGGGCCAGCACGATGCCCGGCGCGATCGCGTCACCGAACGCGGGCAACGGGATTCCGCGCCGCCGGCAGGCGATCCAGGCCCCGACGCCACCGAGCGCGACCGCGCCCCAGATGCCCAGGCCGCCGTCCATGATCCGCAGCGCGGCGACCGGGCCGGCGCCGCCGGGACCGAAGTACGTCTTCCAGTCCGTCAGCACGTGATAGAGCCGGCCGCCGATCAACCCGAAAGGCACCGCCCACAGCGCGATGTCGTAGATGACCCCACGTTCACCGCCGCGGGCAGCCCAGCGCCGGTCACCGAGCAGCAGGGCCACGACGATGCCGATGATGATGCAGACCGCATATGCCCGGATCGGAACAGGGCCGAGATGCCAGACGCCCTGCGCGGGGCTGGGGAAATAGGCCAGCATTGTCGTGGTCACGCGCTCACCCTCTGTCGCACTCCTCGCGAAAGTTCCGCGGTCAGGGCGCTCACCGCGCCCACACCGTCATCGAGCGCCGACACCAGCGCCGAACCCACGATCACGCCGTCAGCATAGGACCCGATCTCGGCGGCCTGTTCGCGCGAGCGCACGCCCAGACCCACGCCGACGGGAATGTCGGAGACCGCCCGTACCCGGGCGACGAGTTCGGGCGCCGCGTTCGACACCGCGTCGCGCGCGCCGGTGACACCCATCGTCGAGGCGGCGTAGACGAATCCGCGCGACGCGGCCACGGTCATCGCCAGCCGTTCCGGGGTCGACGACGGCGCCACCAGGAAAATCCGGTCCAGCCCGTACCGATCGGAGGCCGCCAGCCACGCATCGGCCTCGTCGGGAATGAGATCCGGGGTGATCAGCCCCAGACCGCCGGCTGCCGCCAGGTCACGGGAGAACGCGTCGACACCCCAGTGCAGTACGGGGTTCCAGTACGTCATCACCACCGCGTTCCCACCGGCGGCGGTGACCGCCTCGACCGCACGCAAGGCGTCGCGCACCCGCACTCCCCTGCGCAACGCCGCTTCGGTGGCGCGGGCGATGGTCGGACCGTCCATGCCGGGATCCGAGTAGGCGACGCCGACTTCGACGATGTCGCAACCGGATTCGACCAGGGCCACCATGGCCTCGATCGAGGTGTCCACGTCGGGGTAGCCCGTGGGCAGGTAGCCGATCAGCGCGGCCCGGTTCTCGCTTCGGCAGGCATCGAAAACCGACGCCAGACCGCCGGATTCACTCATCGACGCCACCGTCGAGAAGACCGAACCACTTCGCCGCGGTCGCCACGTCCTTGTCGCCGCGGCCCGACAGGTTCACCACGACCACCGCGCCGTCGCCCAACTCGGCGCCCAGCTTCAGCGCGCCGGCCACGGCATGGGCGGATTCGATCGCCGGGATGATGCCCTCGGTCCGGCACAGCAGCCGGAACGCGTCCATCGCCTCGGTGTCGGTGACCGGACGGTATTCGGCGCGGCCGGTGTCCTTCAGGTAGGCGTGCTCGGGGCCGACGCCGGGATAGTCCAAACCCGCTGAGATGGAATGGGATTCGATGGTCTGGCCGTCCTCGTCCTGCAACAGGTAGGAATACGACCCCTGGAAAGCGCCCGGGGATCCGCCGGTGAAGGTCGCGGCGTGCCGTCCGGTCTCCACCCCGTCGCCGGCCGCCTCGAAGCCCACCAGTCGCACACCGGGATCGTCGATGAAGGCGTGGAAGATGCCGATCGCGTTCGATCCGCCGCCCACACAGGCGGTGACGGCGTCGGGCAGTCGATGGATCCGCTCCTGGATCTGGACGCGGGTCTCCAGTCCGATGATCCGCTGGAAGTCGCGCACCATCGCCGGGAACGGGTGCGGCCCGGCGGCGGTGCCGAAGCAGTAGTAGGTGGAGTCGGCGTTGGTCACCCAGTCCCGAAACGCTTCCGTGATGGCGTCTTTGAGTGTCCTCGCACCGGTCTCGACCGAGACCACCTCGGCGCCGAGCAGACGCATCCGGGCCACGTTCAGGGCCTGCCGGGCGGTGTCGACCGCGCCCATGTAGATGACGCAGTCGAGGTCCAGCAGCGCACAGGCGGTGGCGGTTGCCACACCGTGCTGGCCGGCCCCGGTCTCGGCGATGACCCGTTTCTTACCCATCTGACGGGCCAGCAGCGCCTGCCCGAGCACGTTGTTGATCTTGTGAGAACCCGTGTGGTTGAGGTCTTCTCGCTTCAGGAACAGCCGGGCCCCGCCCGCGTGCGCCGAGAGTCTGGTGGCCTCGTACAGCGGTGAGGGCCGCCCGGCGTAGTGCGCCTGCAGAGTGTCCAGGGTGTCGAGGAACTCCTGGTCGGCCCGGACCTTGTCGTAGGCCGCGGTCACCTCCTCGATGACGGCCATCAGCGCCTCGGCGACGAATCGGCCGCCGTACACACCGAAGTGGCCCCGTGCGTCGGGTTCATGACCACTGGGTTCCGCGATTCCCGCACTGGCGCGCGGGAGACCCGGGGTGGAGATGTCGGCCACCGCGCTAGCGTGCCGGCTTGGGGCAGGACGGATGGGTGCCGGCGGTGACCAGGTCGGCCACCGCACTGCGCGGGTCACCACTGGTCACCAGGCCCTCGCCGACCAGGACGGCGTCGGCGCCGGCCCCGGCATAGGCCAGCAGGTCCGCGGTGCCGCGGACGCCGGACTCGGCCACCCGGATGACATTGGAGGGCAGGCCCGGCGCGATGCGCGCGAAGCAGTCCCGGTCGACCTCGAGGGTCTTCAGGTCGCGGGCATTGACGCCGATGACCTTGGCGCCGGCCTGCAGGGCCCGGTCGGCCTCCTCCTCGGTGTGCACCTCGACCAACGCGGTCATGCCCAGCGATTCGGTCCGATCGAGCATCGACTCCAGGGCCGACTGCTCGAGCGCGGCGACGATCAGCAACAGCATGTCGGCGCCGTGGGCGCGGGCCTCGTGAATCTGGTACGGCCGAACCACGAAATCCTTGCGCAGTACCGGAATCGACACCGCCGCGCGCACCGCGTCCAGATCGTCGAGCGAGCCGTTGAACCGGCGTTCTTCGGTCAGCACGCTGATGATGCGGGCGCCGCCGCGCTGGTAGGCACGCGCCAGGTCGGCGGGATCGGGGATGTTCGCCAACGGGCCACGGGACGGGCTGGCCCGCTTCACCTCGGCGATCACCGCGATTCCCGGCTGGCGCAGCGCCGCGACCACGTCACGGGGCGGCGGTGCGGCGTTTGCGGCGGCCTTCACCTCGGCCAGTCCGACGATGGCTTCACGGGCGGCGACGTCCGCGCGGACTCCTTCGATGATGGAGTCGAGAACCGACGCCGAACCCATGCCTGCCGCCCCTTCTACTGTGGCCGTGGATCCCTGAAGGGTAGCCGCCGCGGCGGGCTGGCCCGTCACCGACCCTCCGCATCCGGATCGGTTTGGGGGGCCGGTCCGTCGACCGTCGGATCGTGTCCGTCGTCCAGCGCTTCCCACATCCGGCGTTCCGACGACACACCCGGCGCGGCGGCGTCGTCAGGCGTTCCGGTGGCCCGTTCCGAACGCGCCGCCGACCGGCGCGCGGCCGGTCGCCGGTACTTCTCGGACCCGTCCGAGCTGTCGGTTCCCGCGCGGGCCCGGGCCGCCGCGCGCATCAACAGGGCCGCCGCGAGCAGCGCCGCCACGGCGGCGGCCAGCGTCAGCGCGGCTCCGGCGTACCGGCGTTCACTGCCCACCAGGAACATCGCGGGTACCGCCGCCAGGTCCGCCGCCCGGGCCGACACGTCGGGTAACACCCACTGGCTGATCGCCAGATAGCCCGCCGCCGCGCTGGCGAGGGCCACCAGCACCGCCAGCAGGCGCAGCAACCAGCCGCGCACCGCCAGCCCGGCGATCGCAGCGGCCAGCAGCAGCAGCGCCAGCGGCAGCAGCGCGGTCGACCAGGCGCCGCCGGTCAGCGTCGTGGTCTTCGGCTGTCCCAGCCCGTCGGACGTCGTGATCGCCACCCAGGGCAGCCGCGCGGCCACCCACAGTCCCAGGGCGGCCAGCACCAACAGCAACTGGGCCGTTCGCAGCGGGCGGCGGAGCGTCGCCTCAGCCATCGGAATCCGGTGCCGCTGCGGCGCCCGCGGGGGTCAGCGTCTGCGCGGCGGCGACCGCGGTGAGAACCGCCTTGGCCTTGTTGGCGGCCTCGTTGTACTCGTAGGGCCCGTTCGAGTCGGCGACCACCCCGCCGCCGGCCTGCACGTAGGCGGTGCCGTCACGCATCAGGGCGGTGCGGATCGCGATCGCGAAATCGGCGTCGCCGGCGAAGTCGAGGTAACCGACCACACCCCCGTAGAGCCCGCGGCGGGTCTTCTCGACCTCTTCGATGAGTTCCATCGCCCGCACTTTCGGGGCGCCGGACAGGGTGCCCGCCGGGAAGCAGGCCGTCACGGCGTCCAGGGCGGTGCGGCCTTCGGCGAGCATCCCGGTGACGGTGGACACCAGATGCATGACGTGGCTGTAGCGCTCGATGTGGCTGTAGTCCTCGACGCGCACGGTGCCCGGCACGCACACCCGGCCCAGATCGTTGCGGCCCAGGTCGACGAGCATCAGGTGCTCGGCGCGTTCCTTGTCGTCGGACAGCAGCTCCTTTTCGAGCAGCTGATCCTCCTCCTCGGTCGCGCCGCGCCACCGGGTGCCCGCGATGGGGTGTGTGGTGGCCCAGCCGTCATGCACCGTGACGAGCGCCTCGGGGCTGGAGCCGACGATCGAAAATGCCGTTCCCCCAGCATCATTCGGAATGTTGAGCAGGTACATGTAGGGACTGGGGTTGGACACCCGCAGCATCCGGTAGACATCGAGAGGATCCGCTGGGGTGGTCATCTCGAAGCGCTGGGAGGGAACCACCTGGAACGCCTCGCCGGCCTCGATGTCGCCGACCAGTTTCTCGACGATCTCGGTGTACTCCTCGACGGTGCGCTGGGAGCGGTGCACCGGGGTCGGACGGGTGAACGTCGCCACCGTGGAGTGCAGCGGCTGAACCAGCGCGTCGGTCATCACGTCCAGCCGCGCGACGGCGTCGTCATAGGCGGCGTCGACATGCTCGTCGGTGCCGTTCCAGTTCACCGCGTTGGCGATCAGCGTGATGGTGCCCTCGTGGTGGTCGACGGCGGCGATGTCGGTGGCCAGCAACATCACCATGTCCGGCAGTTGCAGGTCGTCGAGGGCCAGTTCCGGCAGTTTCTCCAGACGCCGCACCAGGTCGTAGGCGAAGTAGCCGACCATGCCGCCGGACAGCGGGGGCAGATCGGGCAGGCCGGCGGTGGCCAGCAGGCTCAGCGAGTCGTGCAGCGCCTGCAGGGGGTCGCCGCCGCTGGGGGCGCCCTGCGGGGTGGTGCCCAGCCAGGCGGCCTGCCCGTCACGCACGGTGAGCGCGGACGGTGCGCCCGCCCCGATGAACGACCAGCGCGACCACGACCTGCCGTTCTCTGCCGATTCGAGCAGGAAGGTGCCCGGGCGATTGGCGGCCAGCTTGCGGTAGGCCGACAGCGGGGTCTCGCTGTCGGCGAGCACCTTGCGGATCACGGGGACCACGCGGTGCTCGGCCGCCAGGGCGCGGAAGTCCGCCCGCGTGGTGGTGATGTCGTCTAGCACGCGCCCATCCTCCCACTCGCGGTTCGTCGAGTTCTGCACCGTGGTCGTCCGCCGGCGTAGCGTGACCCGCTATGAAACGAGGCGACCGTGTCGACGACTTCGTCCTGCCCGACCAGACCGGCAGCGACCGGCGGTTCAGCGATCTCCTGGCCGGCGGGCCGGTGGTGCTGTTCTTCTACCCCGCCGCGATGACGCCGGGGTGCACGAAGGAAGCCTGTCACTTCCGGGACCTGGCCGGCGAGTTCGCCGCCGTCGGCGCCCAGCGCGTCGGGATCAGCATGGACAGCGTCGGCAAGCAGGCCCAGTTCGCCGACAAGCAGCGTTTCGACTATCCCCTGCTGTCGGACAGCGACGGCCGTATCGCCGACCGATTCGGCGTCAAGCGCGGGCTGCTGGGCAAGCTGATGCCGGTCAAGCGCGTGACGTTCGTCATCGACACCGACTCGACGGTGCTCGACGTGATCGCCAGCGAGACGTCGATGGATTCTCATGCCGACAAGGCGCTGGAGACGTTGCGGGCACGCCCCCGAACGTAGAGATAGGACACGCTTTCTCGCGTCTTGCGTGCGATAAGTCGACGCTCGTCGGTCAGGATTCCGGGGCGAGCAGCACGTCGGCGTCGAAGCAGCTGTGGTCACCGGTGTGGCAGGCGCCGCCGACCTGGTCGACCTCCACCAGCACGGCATCGCCGTCGCAGTCCAGCCGCACCGAATGCACGAACTGGGTGTGCCCGGACGTCAGGCCCTTGACCCACTGCTCGTTGCGGGACCGCGAAAAGTAGGTCGCCTCACGGGTTTCCAGCGTCCGAGCCAGCGCGTCGTCATCCATCCAGGCGACCATCAGCACGTCGCCGCTGCCGCGTTCCTGCACGACAGCGGTGAACAGGCCATCGGCGTTGCGCTTGAGCCGGGCCGCAATGTCAGCGTTCAGGGTCACCGGACACAGATCCCCTCCGCGGCCATTGCCGCCTTCACCTCACCGATGGTCAGTTCGCGGAAGTGAAAGACGCTGGCGGCCAACACCGCATCGGCTCCGGCACGCACGGCCGGCGCGAAGTGTTCGACGGCGCCGGCCCCGCCGCTGGCGATCACCGGCACACTGACCGCCGCACGCACCGCGCGCAGCATCGGCAGGTCGAATCCCGCCTTGGTGCCGTCGGCGTCCATCGAATTGAGCAGGATCTCCCCGACGCCGAGTTCGGCTCCGCGCCTGGCCCATTCGATCGCGTCGATGCCCGTGCCCTGGCGGCCGCCGTGGGTGGTGACCTCCCAGCCGGACGCGGTGGGAGCCGACCCGGCCGGCACCAGGCGCGCGTCCACGGAGAGCACGATGCACTGCGAGCCGAACTGGCGGGCCATCTCGGCGAGCAGGTCGGGCCGGGCAATGGCGGCGGTGTTCACCGACACCTTGTCGGCGCCGGCGCGCAGCAGCGCGTCGACGTCCTCGACCGCGCGGATACCCCCGCCGACGGTCAACGGGATGAACACCTGCTCTGCGGTGTGTCGCACCACCTCGAGCATGGTGGCGCGCCCCGACGAGGACGCCGTGACGTCCAGGAAGGTCAGTTCGTCGGCGCCCTGGGCGTCGTAGAACGCGGCTAGTTCCACCGGGTCGCCGGCGTCACGCAGATTCTCGAAGTTGACGCCCTTGACCACCCGGCCGGCATCGACGTCCAGGCAGGGGATCACCCGGGTGGCAACGTCATTGATGATCACAGGTAGTCCTCCGGTGCGCCAACGGTTTTCACGATCTCGATCATCTCCGCATGCACCCCGGGCGCGCCGGCGAGCGCCGAGCGGGATGCCGGGGTCCACGGCTGCCCGCTGAGGTCGGTGACGATGCCGCCGGCCGCGCGGATCAACGCGACGCCCGCCGCGTGATCCCAGACATGGTGACCGAAACTCACCGCGCCGCCGAGGATTCCCGCAGCAACGTAGGCCAGGTCGATGCCGGTTGCGCCGTGCATGCGAATCCGCGAGCACTGCCGACTCAGCTTCTCCAGCACGGTCGAGCGGTACCGCCCCGGAAACACGCCGCGGGATTCGACGTTGAACGTGCCGATGCCGACGATCGATTCGGCCAGCCGGGCCTCGCCCAACGGCGCCAGCGGCTCGCCGTTGCAGCGCACCGGCCCGCCCGGTAGGGAGGTGTAGCGCTGCCCGACGAAGGGCACCCAGGTCAGCCCCAGCACCGGCTGCCCGTTCCACAGCAGCGCCAGCAGCATGGCGGCCATCGGCGAACCGGCCGCGTAGTTGAAGGTGCCGTCGATCGGGTCGAGCACCCACACCAGCTCGGAATCGACCGGCTCGCCGCCGAATTCCTCGCCGTGCGCGCCGATCCCGGTGCGGCGGTTGAGTTCGGCGACGACTTGGCGCTCGATCGCCAGGTCGATCTCGGTCGCGAAGTCGTTGCCCTTCTTGGCGACCGCGGAGTCCGCCCGGTGGCCGGCGACGAACTGCTCGGCGGCGCCGTCGAGAATCTCGGCGGCGGTGTACAGCCAGGTGGCCAGCTGGCTGGGATCGGGTGCCATGGGCGAAACCGCGCCTATCCGCTCACCGCGGCCAGGGCTTGCGGCAGGGTGAACCGGTCGGCGTAGAGCGCCTTGCCGACGATCGCGCCCTCCACCCCACGGCCGGTGAGTGTCGCGATCGCACGCAGGTCGTCCAGGCTCGACACCCCGCCGGACGCGATCACCGGCGCGTCCGTCCGGTCCGCGACCGCCCCGAGGAGCTCGAGGTTTGGTCCGGTGAGGGTGCCGTCCTTGGTGACGTCGGTGACGACGTAGCGCGAACAGCCTTCTCGGTCAAGGCGATCCAGCACCTCCCACAGATCGCCGCCGTCGGTTTCCCAGCCGCGGCCGCGCAGCCGGTAGCTGCCGTCCTCGATCAGGACGTCGAGTCCGACCGCCACCTTGTCGCCGTACTCGGCGATCGCCGCCGCGCACCACTGCGGGTTCTCCAGTGCCGCGGTGCCGATGTTGACCCGCGCGCATCCGGTGGCCAGCGCCGCTTTGAGCGAGTCGTCGTCGCGGATGCCGCCGGACAACTCCACGGCCACGTCGAGGTGACCGACCACCTCGGCGAGCAGTTCGCGGTTGCTGCCCCGGCCGAATGCCGCGTCGAGGTCCACCAGGTGGATCCATTCCGCGCCGTCACGCTGCCAGGTCTGCGCGGCTTCCAGCGCCGAGCCGTAGTCGGTCTCGCTGCCGGCCTTGCCCTGCACCAGGCGCACCGCCTTGCCGTCGACGACGTCGACGGCCGGCAGCAGAATGAGTTTCGTCAAAGTCAAAACCCCTCAACCCAATTCGCGAGAAGCGCCGCCCCGGCGTCGCCGCTCTTCTCCGGATGAAACTGTGTGGCCGCCAGCGCGCCGTCCTCGACGGCGGCCAGGAACGGCAC
Source organism: uncultured Mycobacterium sp. (assembly GCA_964611465.1). Taxonomy (GTDB): domain Bacteria; phylum Actinomycetota; class Actinomycetes; order Mycobacteriales; family Mycobacteriaceae; genus Mycobacterium. Next base: position 14,523 of record CAZTAA010000028.1, read on the forward strand.
GTGGTGCGTCGCCCAGGTGAGCAGCGCGGCGGGATCGCCCTCCCACCGCTGGGCGGCGTAGGAGTGCACGAAATAGAACCGGGTGTCGGCGTCCAGGCCCTTGAAGAGGGCGCTTCCGGGCGCCGCCTGCACGACATTCCAGCCCATGTGCGGGATCACCGGAGCGTCCAGCCGCGTCACGGAGCCGGGCCACTGGCCGCACCCCGCCGTCTCGACACCGAATTCGACGCCGCGGGCGAACAGGATCTGCATCCCGACGCACACGCCGAGCACCGGCCGGCCGGCCTGCACCCGCTCGGCGATGATCTTCTCTCCGCCGATCCGGCGCAGCCCCGTCATGCAGGCCTCGAACGCTCCGACCCCGGGGACCACCAGTCCGTCGGCGTTGGCGGCGGCGGCCGGGTCGGCGGTCACCTCGACGTCGGCGCCGACCCGTTCCAGCGCCCGCTGCGCCGAGCGCAGGTTCCCCGAGCCGTAGTCGAGAACGACGACTCTGCTTGTCACAGGCTGCCTTTGGTGGACGGCACCCCGGAGACCCGGGGATCGGGTTCGACGGCCTGACGCAGCGCGCGGGCCACCGCCTTGTACTGCGCCTCGGTGATGTGGTGCGGGTCGCGCCCGTAGAGCGTCCGCACGTGCAGCGCGATGCGCGCATTGAGCGCCAGCGACTCGAACACGTGCCGGTTGATCACAGTGTGGTACGGCGCCCCGGTGCCGGCGATGGTGAAGTCCACCAGGTAGTCGGGTTCCCCGGTGTGCACGAAGTACGGCCGGCCGGACACGTCGACGGCCGCGTGCGCGAGCGCCTCGTCCATCGGGATGTAGGCGTCACCGAACCGCCGGATGCCCTTCTTGTCGCCGAGCGCCTGCCCCAGTGCCTGGCCGAGCACGATCGCGGTGTCCTCGACGGTGTGGTGCGCCTCGATCTCGATGTCTCCCTTGGCCTTCACCGTCAGGTCGAAGCTGGCGTGGCTGCCCAGGGAGGTCAGCATGTGATCGAAGAACGGCACACCGGTGTCGATGTCGGTCCTGCCGGTGCCGTCGAGGTCGATCTCGACGACGATGTCGGATTCCCGGGTCTTGCGTTCGACCTTTGCGATCCGGTTGCTCATGATGCTCCTACCGTGGAGGCCAGTTCGGTGGCGGCGAGTCGGGCGCTGGCGGCCAGGAAGGCGTCGTTCTCGGCGGCCAACCCGACGGTGGTCCGCAGGAATCCGGGTATGCCGACGTCGCGGATGAGGACACCGGCGTCGAGATAGCGCTGCCAGGCGGCCGCGGCGTCGGTGAAGTCGCCGAAAAGCACGAAGTTGGCATCGCTGGGGATGACCCGGAAACCCATGTCTGCCAAGGCCTTCGACAGCCGCTCACGCTCGGCGATCAGGGTGGCGACGCTGCCCAGGGTGTCGTCGGCGTGGCGCAGTGCGGCCCGCGCGGCGGCCTGTGTCAGCGCCGACAGGTGATAGGGCAACCGCACCAACAGCAGCGCGTCGATCACGGCCGGGTCGGCGATCAGATAACCCAACCGCCCGCCGGCGAAGGCGAAGGCCTTGCTCATCGTGCGGCTCACCACCAGCCGGGCCGGGTACTCGTCGATGAGTGCGACGGCGCTCGGCTGCGAGGAGAACTCGCCGTAGGCCTCGTCGACGATCAGGATTCCGCCGGTCATCGCGTCCAGCAGGCGGCGCAGCTCGTCGAGCGGAATGCTCTGTCCCGTCGGATTGTTCGGGCTTGTCACGAAGACGACGTCGGGTCGGTGCTCGTTGATGGTGGTGACGGCGACGTCCACGTCTAGACCGAAGTCGTCGGCGCGGGCGGCCTGCAGCCAGCGGGTCTGGGTGGCCTCGGCGATGATCGGGTGCATCGAGTACGACGGCACGAACCCCAGGGCGGACCGGCCCGGGCCGCCGAACGCCTGCAGCAGCTGCTGCAGGATTTCGTTGGAACCGTTTGCTGCCCAGAGGTTTTGCGCTGCCAGCGGCACCCCGGTGGCGCCGGACATGTAGGCGGCAAGGTCGGTTCGCAGCGCGACGGCGTCCCGGTCGGGATACCGGTGCAGCTCCGCGGCGACAGTGCGCACCGAGTCCGCGACGTCGTCGACGAGCGCCTGCGTCGGCGGATGCGGGTTCTCGTTGGTGTTGAGCCGCACCGGCACGTCCAGTTGCGGCGCGCCATAGGGTGACTTGCCCCGAAGGTCTTCGCGCAGCGGAAGATCCGCGAGGGTGATCCGATCGGAACTCACCGTTCGAACCTCCGCCGGACGGCCTCGCCGTGCGCGGGCAGGTTCTCGGCCTTGGCCAACACGATGACATCACCGGCGACGTCCTTCAGCGCGGCCTCGTCGTAGTCGACGATGTGGATGCCCTTGAGGAAGGTCTGCACCGACAGCCCGCTGGAGTGCCGCGCGCAGCCCGCAGTCGGCAGCACGTGGTTGGAGCCCGCGCAGTAGTCGCCCAGGCTGACCGGCGAGTAGGCGCCGACGAAAATGGCTCCGGCCGAACGGATCTGGTTGGCGACGGCAGAAGCATCCACGGTCTGAATCTCCAGATGCTCGGCCGCGTAGGCGTTGACCACGCGTACTCCGGCGTCGATGTCGTCGACGAGCACGGTGGCCGACTGCTTGCCGGACAGGGCGGTGGTGACGCGCTGACGGTGCACCGTGGTCTCCAGCTGGGCGGTCAGTTCGGCGTCGGTGGCCGCCGCCAGCGCGGGACTGTCGGTCACCAGGACGCTGGCGGCCATCTCGTCGTGCTCGGCCTGGCTGATCAGATCGGCGGCCACATGCGCCGGGTCGGCGGTGTGGTCGGCCAAGATCGCGATCTCGGTGGGGCCGGCCTCGGCGTCGATGCCGACCAGGGAACGGCAGATGCGTTTGGCGGCGGTGACGTAGATATTGCCCGGACCGGTGATCATGTCGACGGGCGCCAGTTCGGCGCCGTCGGTATCGGCGCCGCCATAGGTCAGCAGCGCCACCGCCTGCGCCCCGCCGACGGCCCACACCTCGTCGATGCCGAGCAGCGCTGCGGCGGCCAGGACGGTCGGGTGTGGCAGACCGCCAAAGTCGGCCTGCGGCGGGCTGGCGATCACGAGTGACTCGACCCCGGCGGTCTGGGCCGGAACGACGTTCATCACCACGCTGGACGGGTAGACGGCATTGCCGCCGGGAACGTAGAGGCCGACCCGTTCGACGGGCACCCAGCGCTCGGTGACGGTGGCCCCGGGGCCCAACCGGGTGACGGTGTCGGTGCGGCGCTGGTCGGCGTGCACGGTACGGGTGCGTTCGATGGCCACCTCGAGGGCGGCACGCACCGCCGGGTCCAGTTCGGCCAGCGCCCGGGCCAGTGCCGCGGCGGGCACCCGCACTGCCCCGGGCCGGATCCCGTCGAAGGACTCACCGAACTCGAGTGCCGCGGCGGCCCCGCGCTCGGCGACGGCCTCGACGATCGGGCGGACCTTCGGCAGCACGGCGTCGACGTCGACACCACCGCGCGGCAGGGTGGCGCGCAGTTGCGCCGCGGTCAGCGCACGACCGCGCAGGTCGATCCGGGACATCTCGAAGCCAGCCATCCCTTCGATTGTCCCTGATCGGTCCAGCCGATTAAAAATCGCTCGAACAGGGCGACTCCGCGGCTGTGGCACCGCGGCGGCCGAGCGCTTCGCAGGGTTCCACCCGGCACGTATCCGGCCTACAGTGACAGCATCTGTTGCTACGGGGGTATCGACATGACAATTTCAGCGATTCCACCGGTTCCGTTGCGCAGCCCGGACCGGTTCTACATCGACGGGGACTGGGTTACTCCAAGTGGTGACTCGATGTTCGACGTCATCGACTCGCATTCCGAAGAGCTCTACTTCCGGGTCGCCGAGGCGCAGCCCGCCGACATGGATCTGGCGATCGGGGCGGCGCGGCGCGCCTTCGACCACGGGCCGTGGCCCCGGTTGACGCACGCCGAGCGGGCCGACTTCCTGCGCGCGGTGGCCGACCGGTTGGAGACCCGCGCCGAGGAGTACGGGCAGATCTGGCCGCGCGAGTCCGGGGTTGTTCTCAGCACCGCGCAGATGCTCGGGCCGATGGACGCCGCCACCATGCGGTACTACGCGGATCTGGCCGACACTTTCCCGTTCGAGGAGGCGGTGACGCCCACGCCCAGCGCATTCAGCGCCGGATACGGCCTGCGGGTCCGCGAACCGGTCGGCGTCGCCGGTCTCATCGTGCCCTGGAACGCACCCTTGACCCTGCTGGTCAGCAAGCTCGCACCCGCGCTCCTGGCTGGCTGCACGGTAGTGGCCAAGATGTCGCCGGAGGCTCCGAGCGCCGGCTATCTGATGAGCGAGATCGCCGACGAGGTGGGCCTGCCCCGCGGGGTGTTCAACATGCTGACCGCCGACCGGGAGGTCTCCGAGTTGCTGGTCCGCGACCCGCGCGTGGACAAGATCAGCTTCACCGGATCGACCGCGGCGGGACGGCGCATCGCCGGACTCTGTGGCGAGCGCATTGCCCGGTGCACACTCGAACTCGGCGGCAAGTCCGCGGCCGTCGTCCTCGACGACGCCGACCTTGGATTCGCGGCGACCATGATCGCGGCCGCGGAGTGCTTCCTCAGCGGCCAGGTGTGTGCCTCACTGACCAGAATCGTCGTACCCCGAAATCGCCACGACGAGTTCACCGACGCTCTCGCGACCACGTTCTCCGCGATGCCGGTCGGTGATCCGTTCGAGCCGACCACGGCCCTCGGGCCGTTGGCGATGGCCCGTCAGATGGACCGGGTTCAGGGCTACATCGCGAAGGGCATCGAGGAGGGGGCAACCCTGCGCACCGGCGGCGGACGGCCGAAGCACCTCGACCGTGGCTACTACATCGAACCGACCGTGTTCGCCGACGTCGACAACAAGCACATCATCGCCCAGGAGGAGATCTTCGGGCCGGTGCTGTCGGTCATCCCCGCCGACAACGAGGAGCACGCGATCGACATCGCCAACGACACCATCTACGGCCTCAACGCCGCCGTCTTCACCCCGGATGTGGCACACGCGCGCGAGGTGGCCGGTCGGCTGCGGTCCGGCACCGTGGGCCACAACGGTTTCAAGGTCGACTACGGCATCGGTTTCGGCGGGTTCAAACAGTCCGGCATCGGCCGCGAGGGCGGAGTCGAAGGGCTGCTTCCCTACCTCGAGCACAAGACCGTGCTGCTGGACGGGCCGCCGCCGGGGTACTGACCGCCGTCACATGTCCAGACCGATGTCGAGCACCCGCACCGAATGGGTCAGGGCACCGACGGCCAGGTAGTCGACACCGGTGGCGGCGTAGGCGGCCGCGTTCTCCAACGCCAGTCCGCCCGAGGATTCCAGTTGCACGCCGGGCGCCCGGGCGTCACGACGCTGCACGGCGATCTGGGTCTCCCACACCGCGAAGTTGTCCAGCAGGATCAATTGCACGTCCTCGCCGAGCACCGCATCGAGCTGTTCGAGCGAATCGACCTCGACCTCGCACGGCAGATTAGGAGCGGCGGCCCGCACCGCCCGCAGCGCGGCCACCACCGAACCCGCGGCGGCGACGTGGTTGTCCTTGATCAGGGCGGCATCGCCCAGGCCCATCCGGTGGTTCACCCCGCCGCCGACGCGCACCGCGTACTTCTGCAGCGCGCGTAGCCCGGGCAGCGTCTTGCGGGTGTCCCGGATGCGGGCAGCGGTGCCGTCCACCGCATCCACCCAGGCGGCGGTGGCGGTGGCGATCCCGGACAGGTGGCACACCAGGTTGAGCATGGTGCGCTCGGCGGTCAGCAGTCCGCGGGTGTCGGCTTCCAGGGTCAGCAGCGGGTCGCCCGGGCGGATCCGGTCGCCGTCCTCGACCCGGCCGAGAACCCGGTAGCCGTCCGGTCCGAGCACCTCGTCGAGCACCAGCAGCCCGACCTCTACCCCGGCGGCCACCCCGTCGGCGCGGGTGACCACCGCCGCGGTGCTGACCGCGTCGGCCGGCACGGTCGCGATGGTCGTGATGTCGGGGCCGTAGCGCAGGTCCTCGTCGAGACCGCGGGCGATGGTGAGCAGCGCTTCGGCGCGCTCCTGATCGGTCAGTTTCATGGCAGGCACGCGGCGACGGGCTCGGCGTGGACCGGGTGGCTGAACGCCTGCGCCGGATCCGTCTGGGGATAGTCGCGGCGATGGTGGCAGCCGCGAGTCTCGGTGCGAGCCAATGCCGCGGCGGCCACCACGCGGGCCGTGGCCGTGAGTGCGACGTCCTCGAAGTCGGCCGCGGTGCGCACCGGTCGCCCCGGTCCGGCGTGCAGAGTGTCGATCAGCCGGCCCAGTCCGTCAGCATCACGGACCACCGACGCGTACTGGGTCATCGCCGACTGCAGCACCCGCCGGTCCAGCGCATCATGTTGCGCCGGTTCGGCTTTCGCCGCCGGAGCGTCGGTGTCGCCGGCATGCTGGGCCGCGGCGCGGCCGGCGCGACCGCCGACCACCAAGCCTTCCAGCAGGCTGTTGGAGGCCAGCCGGTTGGCGCCGTGCATGCCGGTGCGGGCCACCTCCCCGGCCGCGAACAGACCCGGCAGCTCGGTACGGCCGTGCACGTCGGTGCTCACGCCGCCGCAGCTGTAATGCGCACCGGGTACCACCGGGATCGACTCCCGCGTCGGGTCGATACCAGCGGCATGGCAGGCGGCGGTCACGGTCGGGAAGCGCTGCTCGAAACGGTCGATCGAGCGGGCATCCAGGTACACGCACTCGTCCCCGGTTTCACGCAGCCGCGCCTCGATGGCAGCGGCGACCACGTCGCGCGGGGCGAGATCGCCCATCGGATGCACGCCGGCGGTGACCGAGTCGCCGCGGGCATCGCGCAGCACCGCGCCCTCGCCACGCAGCGCCTCGGTGATCAGCGGACGCCGGCCGGTCGCGTGCCGGTCGAACAGCATGGTCGGGTGGAACTGGATGAACTCGATGTCGGTGACGCCGACACCCGCCCACAACGCCAGGGCGATGCCGTCACCGGTGGAGCCCTCGGGGTTAGTGGTGGCGCTGTAGAGGTGTCCCAGGCCGCCGGTGGCCAGGATGACCGACGGTGCGTGCAGCACACCCAGCCCGTCGGCGTTTCGCACCAGCACTCCGGTGACGGCCGAGCCGTCGTGAAGTACTTGCAGCGCAACGTGATTTCGGCGGATGTCCAGCATGGCCGCGGCATGGTTGAGCGCACGCTGCACTTCGGCGCCGGTGGCATCGCCGCCGGCGTGGATGATCCGCCGTCGAGAATGCCCGCCCTCGCGGGTCAATGCCCACTGCCCGGGCGCGCTCTCGTCGAACCGGGCTCCGTCGTCGACCAGATCGGCCACCGCCCGGTAGCCGTCGGCGACGATCGACCGCACGGCATCGGGGTCGCACAGCCCCGCCCCGGCTGCCAGGGTGTCGCGGACGTGAGCGTCGACGGAATCATCGGTCCGCGGCAGGACCACGGCGATGCCGCCCTGGGCGTGAAAGGTGGCCGTGTCGTCGGCCTTGCTCAAAACGACTGTGCGACTGCCTTTTCGGTGCGCGGCCAGCGCCGCGGCCAGCCCGGCGACGCCGGTGCCGATGACGACGACGTCGGCGCGCTGCTGCCAGAGGCGGCTACCGCCGCAGGCCGGCCCGGTGACGGTCATTCGCCGCCGCCGGGTTGCCCGATCTCGATCATCCGCTGCACGCTCGCCCGGGCCTTGTCCGCGGTCGCCCGGTCGACGTCCACCTCGTCGGCGCCGTCGATCAGGCAGCGCAGCAGGGCCGCCGGCGTGATCATCTTCATGTACTTGCAGGAGGCCCGGTCGTTCACCGCCCGGAAGTCGATACCCGGTGCGGCACGGTGCAACTGGTACAGCATGCCGACCTCGGTGGCCACGAGCACCTGCTTGGCGTGCGACTCCCGGGCCGCGTCGAGCATGCCGCCGGTGGACAGGATCTTGACCCGGTCCGCGGGGAACGCGCCTTCACCGGCCAGATACAGAGCCGAAGTCGCACAACCGCATTCGGGGTGCACGAACAACTCGGCGTCCGGGTGGGTGCGGGCCTGCTCGGTCAGCTCGTCACCGTTGATGCCGGCGTGCACGTGGCATTCGCCCGCCCAGACGTGCAGGTTCTCGCGGCCCGTCATGCGGCGAACGTGCGCACCCAGGAACTGGTCCGGGCAGAACAGCACCGTGCGGTCGGCGGGAATGGAGTCCACCACCTCGACGGCGTTGGACGAGGTGCAGCAGATGTCGGTGAGCGCTTTGACCGCCGCCGTGGTGTTCACGTACGAGACGACCACCGCGTCCGGATACTCGTCCTTCCACGCCCGCAGGTCGTCGGCGGTGATGGAGTCGGCCAGCGAGCAGCCGGCCCGCTGGTCGGGAATCAGGACGGTCTTGTCCGGCGCGAGGATCTTGGCGGTCTCGGCCATGAAGTGCACGCCGCAGAAGACGATGGTGTCCTCGGGGGCCTCGGCGGCGATCCGCGACAGCGCCAGCGAGTCGCCGACGTGGTCGGCCACGTCCTGGATGGCCGGCAGTTGGTAGTTGTGCGCCAGCAGGGTCGCACCGCGCAGGGTCGCCAGGCGGCGGATCTCGGCGGCCCATTCCTCGTCGCCGACCACGCCGGTGTAGCCACCGGGTCCGTCGGTGATGTGCGCCGCCAGTGCGCTGTCGATTTCCAGGCGGTCCAGCACTGTCATGTCCGGTCCTTTCCGGTGCGCAGGTTTTCGACTTACAATCGAAAACATGCCCAATCCTAGCACCGCGCACGAGGTACTGGCCGCCGTCTTCCAGGTGAGGCACCTCTCCACGCCGAAACCCCAGCTCAGCGTGCTGTTGTGGGAGCGCGCGATGGATCCTCAGCGCGGCGCGTGGGCGTTGCCCGGCGGCCGGCTGCGGCACGACGAGGACATCGCCAGTTCAGTTCGGCGTCAACTCGCCGAGAAGGTCGACCTGCGTGAGATCGCCCACCTCGAGCAGCTGGGTGTGTTCTCCGACCCAAACCGGGTGCCCGGCGACCGCACCATCGCCACCACCTTCCTCGGACTGGTGCCCTCCCCCGCCCAGCCCGAGTTGCCGGCCGACACCCGCTGGCATCCCGTCGACGCATTACCGCCCATGGCGTTCGACCATGCCCCGATGGTGTCGCACGCGCACGCTCGGCTCGTCGCCAAGTTGTCCTACACCAATCTCGGATTCGCAATTGCACCAAGAGAGTTCGCGCTGTCCACGCTGCGCGACATCTACAGCGCGGCGCTCGGATACCAGGTGGACGCCACGAATCTGCAGCGGGTGCTGGCCCGCCGGGGCGTCATCACCCCCACCGGAACCACCGCGCAATCCGGCCGAAGTGGCGGCCGGCCGGCTGCGCTGTACCGGTTCACCGACTCGCACCTGCGTGTCACTGACGAGTTCGCGGCCCTGCGTCCGCCAAGCTGAACGGATTGGTTTGTAAGGGATCGATAAGAGACAATCGTCGCCGGGGTCGAAGGGAGTCACATGGATGCCGGTAACACGGCGCTGGCCGAGCCGCACTGGATCGGCCGCGTACCCCACGAGCCGCTGCAGCCCGGCACGAAGCCGATCGTGCCCGACCGCGACCCGTTCTACCTGGCACCGGCCGGTTTCGAGCATGCCGAACCGGGCACCGTGCTGCGTTCCCGCGAGGTCGAACTCGGCTTTCTGGGCTTGATCCGCCAGCGCGCCACTGCCATCCAGCTGCTCTATCGCACCACCGACCTGCGCGGCACGCCGGAAGCCGCCGTCACCACCGTCATCGTGCCCACCGGCCGCCCTCCGCACACGCCGCGCCCGATCGTCTCCTATCAGTGCGCCATCGACTCGGTCAGCCCGCGTTGCTTCCCCTCCTATGCGATGCGCTGGGGTGCGCACGCACTGGGGTCCTTCGCGCAGCTCGAATACCTCCTCGTCGCCGCCGCGCTGGCCGAGGGCTGGGCGGTGTCGGTACCCGACCACGAAGGCACCCACGGACTGTGGGGCGCACCGCACGAACCCGGCTACCGCGCGCTCGACGGCCTGCGCGCCGCGCTCGGCTACGACCGGGTCGGCCTGTCCCCGGAGGCGCCCGTCGGACTGTGGGGGTATTCCGGCGGCGGTTTGGCCACCGCGTGGGCGGCCGAGGAGCACGGCACCTACGCCCCCGAGCTCAATGTCGTCGGCGCCGTGCTCGGATCGCCGATCGCCGACCTGGGCACCACATTCCGGCGGCTCAACGGCAGTATTTATGCGGGCCTGCCGGGCGCCGTCGTCGCGGCGCTGACCCACGTCTACCCGCAACTGGACCGCGTCGTGCAGGAGCACACCACCGACGAGGGCAAGAGCGTGTTCGCCCGCATCCAGCGGATGACCACGGCGCACGCGGTGCTGCGGTTCGTCGGCATGGATATGGGCAACCTGATCGATCGCCCGCTGACCGAGCTGCTGGACCTGCCGGAGGTGGAGCAGATCCTCGATGAGATCAAGCTGGGGTCGTCGGCGCCGACCCCGCCCGTGCTGATCGTCCAGGCCGTCCACGACCAGATCGGCTCGGTCGACAGCATCGACGAACTGGCCGATGCCTACACCGCCGGCGGGGCCAACGTGACCTATCACCGGGACCGGTTCAGCGAGCACCTGCTGCTGCACCCGATGTCGGCGCCGATGGCTCTGCGCTGGCTGATCGACCGGTTCGAGGGCCGGCCGCTCGAGGAACACCTGGTCCGCACCACCTGGCCGACCCTGCTCAACCCGATGACCTACCTGGGGATGTGGCGGCTGGGAACCGTGGTCGCCCGGGTGCTCACCGGCCGGCGGGTGGGACGCCGCCCCCTGTGACTTCGCCCCCGAGGATTGAGTGCGGCATCGGCGCGATGCCCGGAACGAGCGGGTCCTGTTGCGGCGGATAGCCGCCGAGGTCGTCGTGGGTCGCGGAAACGGCCAGCAACGCATACACCACGGCGGCGGCCGCGGCCGGAACGAGTAGCCCGGTCGCCATCTGAACCGGGCTGTGACCGAAGAACACCGACGGCGCCTCGGTGAAGTAGTGGAACCGGTTGTCCGGGGTTACCGGTGCGGCGGCGACGTCCACGACGCCGTAGCGTCGATGGGCCAGGGCCGTCCCGACCCCCGCGGCGGCCAGCGCACCGAGCGCCGAACCGATCGTCAGCGCCGTCACCATCACGGGCCCACGATGGGCCTGCCACTGCCAGACCGCCACCGCGGACACCACGGCCAGCACCGTGAGCATGCCGAGCAGCAGCGCGGCCGCGACGAAGAAATGGTCGGCTTCGTTGCCGAGATAGGCGTGCACCCGCTCGCCGGTCTTGCTCAGCGCCACGACGCCGTGCACCGGTGGGGCCAGCACCACCCACAGCGCGCCGACGGCGGCGCCGGCCAGCGTCAGCGCCCCCATCACCCGCAGCGCGGCGGAACGCAGCGTGATGCGGGGTTGGGACACAACCGAATTCACCGGCGGTCCTCGAGATCGGCCGAATCCACCAGTCCATGCCGCGAGCATTTGGCCCACCATCCGTCGGGCCGAACCTGCACCATCATCCGGCGCCCGCAGGCCGCGCAGAACCGCGGCGGTTCCAGGCCCAGCTGCGCCGCGGTCGGCAGGGCGCTGCCCGCCTGCTCACCCGTGTACACGTTGTAGAGGCCGGCGCCGACCGGCACGGGCAGCTCGTGGACCATCACAGGCTGGCGTTGAGCGCCTTGATGGGCATCTGCAGATCGTCGAGGAGTTCCAGATCCGCTTCGGCCGGACGGCCCAGGGTGGTCAGGTAGTTGCCCACGATGACGGCGTTGATCCCGCCGAGAATGCCCTGCTTGGCGCCCAGATCGCCGAGCGTGATCTCGCGCCCGCCGGCGAACCGGAGCATGGTGCGCGGCAACGCCAGCCGGAACGCGGCGACGGCCTTGAGCGCCTCGGCCGCCGGCAGCACGTCCAGGTCGCCGAACGGGGTGCCCGGACGCGGGTTGAGGAAGTTCAGCGGCACTTCGTGCGGATCCAGTTCGGCGAGGTTGGCGGCGAATTCGGCGCGCTGCTCGAGGGTTTCGCCCATCCCGAGGATGCCGCCGCAACACACCTCCATGCCGGCGTCGCGGACCATCTGCAGGGTGTCCCACCGCTCGTCCCAGGTGTGGGTGGTGACCACGTTGGGGAAGAACGACTGCGCCGTCTCGAGGTTGTGGTTGTAGCGGTGCACACCCATCGCGGCCAGCCGGTCGACCTGCTCCTGGGTGAGCATGCCCAGCGAGCAGGCGATGTGGATCTCGACCTCGTTGCGGATCGCCTCGATGCCGGCGGCGACCTGACTGAGCAGTCGCTCGTCGGGCCCGCGCACCGCGGCGACGATGCAGAACTCCGTCGCCCCGGACTTGGCGGTCTGCTTGGCGGCCTCCACCAGACTCGGGATGTCCAGCCAGGCGCTGCGCACCGGGGACGCGAAAAGCCCTGACTGCGAACAGAAGTGGCAGTCCTCGGGGCAGCCGCCGGTCTTGAGACTGATGATGCCCTCGACCTCGACCTCGGGGCCGCACCATTTCATCCGGACGTCGTGCGCGAGCGCCAGCAGTTCCTCGAGTCGGTCGTCGGGCAGTTGCAGGACCTCCAGGACCTGGCTCTGATCGAGGCCCTCGCCACGTTCGAGCACCTGCTCGCGGGCCACGCCCAGTACATCGGTTGCTGCCTGCGTCATGCCGCGCGGTCCTCCCACATCCTCTGTCTTGAACGGTGTTCAGGTTATGGTAGCGGCGTGCAACTGCACAAACGCGACGTACTCGCCAAGGCCACGGAGATCCTGGACAACTACGGGATCGCCGACCTGACCATGCGCCGGCTCGCCCGTGAGCTCGCCGTCACACCGGGTGCCCTGTACTGGCATTTCGCCAACAAGCAGGAACTCCTGGGGGCGGTCGCCGACCGCGTGCTCGCTCCGGTGCTCAGTGCCGACGTCGGGGGTCCGTGGATCCGGCGTCTCGTGGTTACCTGTGAACGGTTCCGCGACGCCCTGCTCTCGCACACCGACGGCGCCGAACTCGTCTCGGCGAGCTTCGCGGCGGGACGGTCCGACGCGATGGCGCAGATTCTGGCGCGGCTGACCCATGCCGCCACCGACGCGGGCGTCCCACCCGCCAAGGCCGAACTGGCCGCCCGCACCGTCGTGTACTACGTGCTCGGCTTCACCGCCGACGAGCAGTCCCGGCTGCAATGGGACGCCGCGGGCGCCGAACTGCCCGTCGAGCAGTCGGTGCGCATCGACAACACCAACGCACGGTTCCGCTTCGGCCTCGACCTGCTTGTCGGCGGCATTGCGGCGCGCAGCGGCGTGGTGTCCGTCGCGTCGCGCTAGCCTCTGTCCCCCGCGTCAGCTGATCGGGTACTCCCGCTTGGCGTTGCCGTCCCAGCGGCGCAGCCCGACGACGCTGCCGGTGATCTCCGAGGGCTTGCCACCGATGCGCAGCGCCCGGCCCAGTTGCGCCGGCACGACGCGGCGCGCCAGCGTGACATGCGCGGTCCACTGCCCGGGCAGCGTGTTCGGCATCGGGCCGGGCTGCAGGTACGGCAGGCAGCACCGGTGCACCGCCGCGTGCACGTCGAGCAATTCGGCAGTCGGCACCACCAGGCGGGCGAGCACCACCTTCGCCCGGCCGAACAACACGGGTGCCCCGATTCGGCACCGCATCGGGAAGCGGTCGGTCAGCGCGGACAACACGTCGTCGACCGCCGGGTCGATCCGCTCGGCGACGGTCAGCGTCGTGTGCGGGCGACTGGCGGGTGCCTGACTGGGTATACCGGCCTCCCGCAACCCATCCCAGATCTGGCGGATCGCCCCCTCGGTGTCCGCGTCAAACAGCAACTCGACGGAGTGCACCATGTCAGCCCACCAGCCCGCGGACCCAGACCGGGTCGAAGGCATCCCGGGCCACTGCCGCGAATGCCTCGGCATCCAGCGATCCCGCACCGGCGGGCAGCGCCGCGCGAACCGGAGCCAGCCGCGCCAGCGCACCACGATTGGACGCCTCGGCCAAGCCGGGCGTCGACGGCCAGCTGCCGATAATCAGTCCGGCACACGAAAGGCCTTTGGCGGCAAGGGCTTCCAATGTCAGAGCGGTGTGGTTCAGGGTGCCCAGTCCGGGGGCCACCACGACGAGAACCGGGGCGGAGAGCTCGGCGGCCAGGTCGCGCAGCGTCACACCGCCTGCGCCGAGTTCGACGAGCAGTCCGCCTGCGCCCTCGACCAGGGTGAGTCGTCCGGGCGCATCGGCGGTTCGGATCACGTTGCGCAGTTCGTCGGCGGTCAGCAGCGGCATCCCGGCCTGTTCCGCGGCGGCCACCGGCCCGAGGGGCTGCGGGTACCGCGCACCGCGGAACAACTGCGTCAGCCCGGCGAGGCGGCCGATCTCCGCGAGGTCGTCGTCACCGTCGGCGGTTCCGGTCTGCGCCGGCTTGCACACCGCCACGTCGAGGCCGGACAACCGGGCGTGGCAGGCCAGGGCGGCCGTCGCGACCGTCTTGCCGACTCCGGTGTCGGTGCCGGTGACGAATAGCAGGCTCACGACCGCGCCGCGAGCACTTCCGTGAGCACCCGGCGGGCCACCGCCATCTCGTCGTCGGTCAGCGAGGCCCGGGCGGTCAGGCGGAGCCGCGACGTTCCGGCGGGCACGGTCGGCGGGCGGAAACAGCCAACCCGCAACCCGCGTTCGGCGCAGGCGTTCGCGGCGGCCAGCGCGACCTCGGGTTCGCCGAGGATCACGGAAACCACTGCGGATTCCGGCTTTTCGGCGACGCCGCACACATCGGCCAATGCGCGGGCGTGGCGCAATACCGCGGCCGCGCGGTCGGGTTCGCCGATGAGCACCCGCAGGGCGGCGGCGGCCGCGCCGACCGCGGCCGGCGCCAGCCCGGTGTCGAAGATGAAGGTGCGGGCGGTGTCGATCAGGTGATCGCGCACCGCCACCGTACCCAGGACGGCACCGCCCTGGCTGCCCAAGGACTTCGACAGTGTGGTGGTCATGACGATGTCGGGCGCTCCGACGAGCCCGAGTTCCTGGACCAGACCGCGTCCCCCGGTCCCCCGGACCCCGAGCCCGTGGGCCTCGTCGACCAGCAGGACCGCGCCGTGACGCCGGCAGACTTCGTGCAGTTCCCGCAGCGGCGCCAGCGCGCCGTCGGTGGAGAAGACCGATTCGGTGACGACGAGGGCGCGCTCCTCGGTGCGATCCGCCAAGGCGGCGGCGACGGCCTCGACGTCGTTGTGCGGGGTCACCACGACGCGGGCCCGGGACAGCCGGCAGGCGTCGACCAGCGAGGCGTGCGAGTAGGCGTCCGACACGATCATCGAGTCCGGCCCGGACAGCGCGACTACCGCGCCGATGTTGGCGGTATAACCCGAGGAGAAAACCAAAGACGTTGGCGTACCGATGAATTCGGCAAGGCTGCGCTCGAACTGCTCGTGCAGGTCAGTGTCGCCGGTGACCAGACGCGAGCCGGTGGCACCGGCGCCCCAGGTCCGCAACGCCGTCACGCCGGCCTCGATCACCTCGGGGTGACGAGCCAGGCCCAGGTAGTCGTTGGAGGCCAGATCCACCACCGTCTCGGTGGCCGACCGCGGCCGCAGGAACCGGCGCAGCCCGGCGGCGCGGCGCTCCGCCTCGTTGCGGTCCAGCCATGCCAGTGGCGCGGTCAGGCTGCGCATCACCGACATCCCACCACCGTCCCGGACCGAATTGAACAGCGTTCAGGTTAGCGCAGCGTTTGGGCGGTGGCGACCGCGACCATGGCCGAGGTGATCTGTTCTATCTCCGCCGGAGTGCAGATGAACGGCGGCATCACGTAGATCAGGTTGCGGAACGGCCGCAGCCACACGCCGTGGTCGAGCGCCACCGGCGTGACCACCGCGAGGTCGACGGGTCCGTCCATCTCGATGACGCCGATCGCGCCCCGCACCCGGACGTCGACGACGCCCGGCAGTGCCGTCGCCGCCCGCAGTCCGTCGCGCAGCCCGTCGGAGATCTCCGCGACCCGGGCCCGCCAGTCCTGCCCGAGCAGCACCTCGACGCTGGCCACCGACACCGCGCACGCCAGCGCGTTGGCCATGAACGTCGGCCCGTGCATCAGGGCACCGGGTTCGGCGGTGCTGATGACGTGGGCGATCTGCGAGGTGCACAAGGTGGCGGCCAGCGTGACGTAGCCGCCGGTCAGTGCTTTTCCGACGCACATGATGTCCGGGCTGACGCCGGCGTGGTCGGCCCCGAAGAGCTCACCGGTCCGGCCGAAGCCGGTGGCGATCTCGTCGAAGATCAGCAGGACGTCGTGGCGGTCGCAGATCGCCCGCAGGTCGGTCAGGTAGCGGGGGTCGTGGAACCGCATGCCGCCGGCGCCCTGCACCACCGGCTCGACGATCACGGCCGCCAGTTCGTCGGCGTGGCGGGCCAATTGCGCCTCGAAGGCGGCGCTGTAGGCCGCGTCGTAGTCCGTGGGCACCTGCGGGGCGAACACCTGGCGCGCCAGCACGTCGGTCCACAGACTGTGCATGCCGCCGTCGGGGTCGCACACGCTCATCGGGGTGAACGTGTCGCCGTGGTAGCCGCCGCGCCAGGTCATCAGCCGGTGCTTGTCGAACCGGCCGCGGCTGCGCTGGTACTGCAGCGCCATCTTGACGGCCACCTCGACCGACACCGACCCGGAGTCGGAGAAGAAGACCGTGTCCAGGCCGTCGGGGGTGATCTCGACGAGCAACTGCGCCAGCCGGGCCGCCGGTTCGTGGGTCAACCCGCCGAACATGACGTGGTTCATCGTCGCGAGTTGGTCGGTCAGCGCCGCGTCGAGCACCGGGTGCCCGTGCCCGTGTACGGCGGTCCACCAGGACGCCATCGCGTCGAGCGCCTGCACCTCGCGGCCGTCGCGCGCGAGGGTCAGCCACGCGCCCTTGGCGCGCAGGGCCACCAGCGGCGGCAGTGTGCCCGGCGCGCCGATCGTGCTGTACGGATGCCAGACGTGCGCGGCGTCGATAGCACTGACGGCCTGCGGGCTGAGACGGGAACGCTCCGGCACGGACACCCACCTTAATTCCGGGTGAACCGCGGATGGCGGCACACCCGGCTGGGTTAGGTAGATTGTCTGTCGACCATGACGCTCACCACACCCCTCGAGCCGGCGTCAGCAACCAGTCCCGTGGCGATTCCCGCGACCCCTCGCGTCCCGTCCCCGGCGGCGAAGGACGCGCGCAGGACCGGCTTCTACCGACACGACCTCGACGGCCTCCGCGGGGTGGCCATCCTGCTCGTCGCGGTTTTCCACATCTGGTTCGGCCGGGTCTCCGGCGGCGTCGACGTCTTCCTGGCGCTGTCCGGGTTCTTCTTCGGCAGCAAGCTGCTGCGTAATGCCCTGAGCCCGCGGCCGACGCTGAATCCCGGCCGGGAACTGGTCCGGCTGATCCGCCGCCTGCTGCCGGCGCTGGTGGTCGTGCTCGCCGCCGGCGCGGTGCTCACCATCCTCATCCAGCCGCAGACCCGGTGGGAGACCTACGCCGACCAGAGTCTGGCCAGCCTGGGCTACTACCAGAACTGGGAACTGATCAACACGGTCTCCGACTATCTGCGGGCCGGTGAGGCCGTCAGTCCGCTGCAGCACATCTGGTCGATGTCGGTTCAGGGCCAGTTCTACGTGACGTTCCTGTTGCTGGTGTTCGGCTGCACGGCCGTGCTGCGCCGGCCGCTGGGTAACCGGCTGCGGACGTTCTTCGTGGTGCTGCTGAGCGCACTGACGATTGCGTCGTTCGTGTATGCGATCGCCGCCCATCAGGCTGATCAGGCGACGGCCTACTTCAACAGCTTCGCCCGGGCCTGGGAGTTGCTCGCCGGAGCCCTCGCCGGGGCGCTCGTCGGCTTCGTCCGGTTCCCGATGTGGCTGCGGACGACCCTGGCCACCGTCGGGCTCGCCGCCATCCTGGCGTGCGGTTGGCTGATCGACGGCGTCAAACAGTTTCCCGGCCCGTGGGCGCTGGTGCCCGTCGGCGCGACCATCCTGTTGGTGCTGGCGGGCGCCAACCTCGGCGCCGATCCGCGGACGCACGGCAGACAGCCGCTGCCCAACCGGGTGCTGGCGGCGAGGCCGCTGGTGACGCTGGGGTCGATGGCCTACTCGCTGTACCTGTGGCACTGGCCGCTGCTGATCTTCTGGCTGGTCTACTCCGGGCACGCTCACGCCGGTTTCGCCGAGGGCGCCGCGATTCTGGCTGTCTCGGCGGTGCTGGCCTACCTCACCATGCGGTTCGTCGAGGAACCGCTGCGTGTCCGCGGCCCCGCCCGCGCCGCGACCGGCGGACCCGCCCCGGTCCGGGTCCCGGTGTGGACGCGGTTGCGCCGCCCGACGATCGCGCTCGGCTCCACCGTCGTGCTGCTCGGCGTCGCGTTGACGGCCACCTCGTTCACCTGGCGCGAACATGTCACCGTCCAGCGTGCCGCCGGCCTCGAACTGCAGGGCCTCAGCAGCCGCGACTTCCCCGGCGCGCGGGCGTTGCTCGACCGTGCGCCGGTGCCGAAGCTGCCGATGCGGCCCACGGTTCTGGAAGCAGCCAAGGACCTGCCGGTCACCACCCGCGACGGATGCATCAGCGACTTCCGCAACGGCGAACTCATCACCTGCACCTACGGTGACGCGCAGGCGACCCGCACCGTCGCGCTGGCCGGCGGCTCGCACGCCGAGCACTGGATCACCGCCCTCGACGCCCTCGGCAAGCAGCACCACTTCAAGGTGGTCACCTATCTGAAGATGGGTTGCGCGCTGTCCACCGAGGAGGTGCCGCTGGTGATGGGAAACAACGACCCCTACCCGCAGTGCCACAGCTGGGTCGGCAAGGCCATGGACCGGCTGGTGGCCGACCACCCGGACTTCGTGTTCACCACCTCGACACGGCCCTGGAACATCAAACCCGGCGACGTCATGCCGGGCACCTACGTCGGCATCTGGAAAACCTTCGCCGACAAGGGGATTCCCGTTCTGGCGATGCGCGACACCCCCTGGCTGGTGGAGGACGGCAAGCCGTTCATCCCGGCCGACTGCCTGGCCAAGGGCGGCGACGCGGTGTCCTGCGGCCGGAAGCGTTCCGAGGTGCTGGTCGATCGCAACCCGACGCTGGACTTCGTCGGCCGCTTCCCCAACCTCAAACCACTGGACATGAGCGCCGCGGTGTGCCGGCCCGACTTCTGCCGGGCGGTCGAGGGAAATGTGTTGGTCTACCGCGATTCTCACCACATCACGGCGGCCTACATGCGGACGATGATTCCCGAACTGGGCCGGCAGATGGGCAACGCGACCGGCTGGTGGTGACCGTTCGGCCACGATGCGGCGTGAGTCACGAGCGCAGCGGAGGAGCCGGACCACAGACCCAGCGGTGCGCATGCCGAGCCACGCGCCGATAAGGTCGAGCCATGTCGCCGAGTGAGCCGCCCGCCGTTCCGATGGTGTGGCCCGGCAGCGCGTACCCGCTCGGCGCGACCTACGACGGAGCGGGGACCAACTTCTCGTTGTTCTCCGAGGTCGCCGACCGGGTGGAACTGTGCCTGATCCGCCGCGACGGCACCGAGACCCGCATCGAGCTCGACGAGGTCGACGGCTACGTCTGGCACGCCTACCTGCCGACCATCACCCCCGGGCAGCGCTACGGCTTTCGGGTGTACGGACCGTGGGATCCCGCGGCCGGCCATCGCTGTGACCCGTCGAAGCTGCTGCTGGATCCCTACGGCAAGTCGTTCCACGGGGACATCGACTTCTCGCAGGCGGTCTACTCCTACGACCTGACCGCCGAGGATCTCGCCACTGGCGGCACCCCGCCGATGGTGGACTCGCTGGGCCACACCATGGCCAGTGTGGTGATCAACCCGTTCTTCGACTGGGGCCACGATCGGCAGCCACGCACGCCGTACCACGAGACGATCATCTACGAGGCTCACGTCAAGGGCATGACGCAGACCCATCCGGGCATCCCCGAGGAGCAGCGCGGCACCTACGCGGGCCTGGGCCACCCCGCGATCATCGACCACCTCAAGTCACTGAACGTCACCGCGATCGAACTGATGCCGGTGCACCAATTCCTGCACGACCACCGACTGCTCGATCTCGGACTGCGCAACTACTGGGGATACAACACCGTCGGCTTCTTCGCGCCGCACTTCCAGTACGCCGCGACCCGCAGCGCCGGCGGCGCGGTCGCGGAATTCAAGTCCATGGTCAAGGCCTTTCACGAGGCCGGCATCGAGGTGATCCTCGACGTCGTCTACAACCACACCGCCGAGGGCAACCACCTCGGTCCGACCCTGAACTTCCGGGGCATCGACAACGCCGCCTACTACCGGCTGCTCGACGGGGATCTGCGCTACTACAAGGATTTCACCGGGACCGGCAACAGCCTCAACGCCCGCAATCCGCACACACTCCAGCTGATCATGGATTCGCTGCGGTACTGGGTGCTCGACATGCACGTCGACGGCTTCCGCTTCGACCTGGCCTCGACGCTGGCCCGCGAGTTCTACGACGTCGACCGGCTCTCGGCGTTCTTCGATCTGGTGCAACAGGATCCGGTGGTCAGCCAGGTGAAGCTGATCGCCGAACCGTGGGACATCGGCGAGGGCGGCTACCAGGTCGGCAACTTCCCGGGTTTGTGGACCGAGTGGAACGGGAAATACCGCGACACTGTGCGTGACTACTGGCGGGGGGAACCCGCAACCCTGGGCGAGTTCGCGTCCCGGCTGACCGGGTCGTCGGATCTGTACGAGACGAGCTGCCGCCGTCCCAGCGCGAGCATCAACTTCGTCACCGCGCACGACGGCTTCACGCTCGCGGATCTGGTGTCCTACAACGAAAAACACAACATGGCCAACGGTGAGGACAACCGGGACGGCGAGAGCCACAACCGGTCCTGGAACTGCGGTGTCGAGGGGCCCATCGACGACCCGGAGATCCTGGCGCTGCGCGCCAAGCAGATGCGCAACATCCTGGCGACGCTGATGCTCTCCCAGGGCACCCCGATGATCAGCCACGGGGACGAAATCGGGCGGACCCAGTCGGGCAACAACAACGTCTACTGCCAGGATTCGCCGCTGTCCTGGATGGACTGGTCGATGCGGGAGACCAACGCCGACCTGCTGAGCTTCGTGCGTCATGTGACCGCCCTGCGGAAGGCGCACCCGGTGTTCCGCCGGCGCCGGTTCTTCGAAGGGGAACCGATCCTGACCGGGGATCTCAAGCGCGACATCGCCTGGCTGACCAAGGCGGGTGTCGAAATGACCTCAGAGGACTGGAATTCCGGGTTCAAGTCGGTGGGGGTGTTCCTCAACGGGGAGGCCATCCCCGAGCCGAGCGCCCGGGGCGAGCGGGTGGTGGACGACACATTCCTGCTCTGCTTCAACGCCCATTCCGCCTCGGTCGAATTCCTCACCCCCGACGGCGACTACGCCGCCGAGTGGACGGCCGCACTGGACACCTCGGCAGCGACCGGATCCGCCGATCTCGTCGTCAAGGCCGGCGAGTCGGTGACGCTGCCCGGGCGCTCGGTGCTGGTGTTCCGCAAGACCGCCTAAGCCATGGGTAAGCAGAGTGACGTACTCGCGACGTACCGGCTGCAGCTGCGCGGCCCGGACAGCGGCGCGTCGTTCACCTTCGAAGACGCCGAAGGAATCCTGGATTACCTTGCCGCCCTAGGTGTTTCACACCTCTATCTGTCGCCGATCCTCACGGCCGCCGCGGGGTCGTCGCACGGCTACGACGTCACGGACCCCACCACCGTGTCGGCCGGACTCGGCGGACCGGACGGGCTGGCGCGGCTGTCCGCGGCGGCCCGGGCTCGCGGTCTTGGGATCGTCGTCGACATCGTGCCCAACCACCTCGGTGTCGAACTCGCTCAGCACAACCCGTGGTGGTGGGACGTGCTGCGGCTCGGTCGGGAGTCGGCCTACTACTCCTTTTTCGATATCGACTGGGACCTCGACCCGGACGGGCGGATCGTGCTACCGGTCCTGGGGTCCGATGACGACATCGATCACCTCGTCGTCGACGGCGAGGTTTTCCGGTTGGGCGACAAGGAGTTTCCCCTCGCCCCGGATACCGCGACCGGCACGCCGCGGGAGATCCACGACCGTCAGCACTACCGGCTGACGGGCTGGCGCGAAGGGGTGTGCGGCTATCGGCGGTTCTTCTCGGTCACCTCACTGGCCGGGCTGCGCCAGGAGGACCCGGAGGTGTTCGCCGCCAGCCACCGCGAAGTGGCCCGCTGGTTCAGCGAGGGTCTGGTGGACGGTGTGCGCGTCGACCACCCCGACGGTCTGGCGGACCCCGCCGGCTATCTCCGGCGTCTCCGCGAGCTCATCGGTCCGGACGCCTACCTCGTCGTCGAGAAGATCCTCGCCCCCGACGAGGCGCTCGATGACACCCTGCCGGTCAACGGCACCACCGGCTACGACGCACTGCGGGAGATCGGCGGGCTCTTCGTCGATCCCGCCGGACGCGAAACATTGTGCCGGCTGGCCGGTTCGGCCGGCTTTGCGGCGACTCCGGCGGCGGGCCGCGAACTCAAGGCCGCCACTACCGCCGACACCCTGGCCAGTGAACTGGCCCGCGTCTGCCGGGTGGTGGCCACCGCCGCGGGTGCCGACCACCCGGCGCTGCCCGAGGCCGTGACCGCCCTGCTTACCAACATCGAGGTTTACCGCTGCGACTATCCCGGCCTTTCGGCGGTGATGCCGACCGCGATCGCCGACACCGCCGCCGAACGGCCCGACCTGGCCGCGCCGCTGGCACTGGTGGCCGTGGCGCTGGACCACCGTGAACCGGCCGTCCGTATCCAGCAGCTGTGTGGCGCGGTGACCGCGAAGGCCATCGAGGACCGCCTGTTCTACCGGGACCCGACGCTGGTCTCGCTCAACGAGGTCGGCGGGGATCCCCACCGTTTCGGGGTCAGCGCCGCGGAGTTCCACCACCGCGCCGCGGTGCGCGCCGCCCGTTGGCCCACCGCCATGACCACCCTGTCCACCCACGACACCAAGCGCGGCGAAGACGTCCGCGCCCGCATCGGGGTGCTGTCCCAGGTGCCCGGACTATGGGCGCAACTCGTCGCCGACTGGTCGGCTGTCGCTCCCCCACCCGACCCGGATACCGGTCTGTTCCTGTGGCAGAACCTCTTCGGTGTGTGGCCGGCAACCGGCCGCGTCGACGACACCCTGCGGGACCGGCTGCACGGCTACGCCGAGAAGGCGATCCGCGAGGCACACCTGCACACGTCCTGGACCGATCCCGACGACGACTACGAGAAGGCGGTGCACACCTGGCTCGACGCCGTGCTGGACGGTCCGGTGGCCGCCGGACTCACCGAACTGGTGCACCAGTTGGATCCGCATGCGCAGAGCGACGCACTGGGACAGAAGTTGTTGTCCCTCACCGTTCCCGGTGTGCCCGACGTGTACCAGGGCACCGAATTGTGGGAGGACAACCTCGTCGACCCGGACAACCGGCGACCGGTCGACTTCCCCTCCTGCCGTGCGGCGCTCGACGGGTTGCGGCATCCGAAGATGAGGGTCGTCCACGCCGCTCTCGCACTCCGGCGCGCGCGGCCGCAGACCTTCCTGGCCGGCGGCTACACCCCGTCGTTGGCCGCCGGTGACAGCGCCGAACATCTCGTCGCCTTCCGGCGCGGCGACGACGTGCTGGTGGCGGTGACCCGGTGGACGGTTGCGCTCAGCGAAACCGGCTGGGGTGACACCACTCTCGCGATACCGCCGGGCAGCTGGCGGGACCGTCTGACCGGTGCCGTCCACAGCGGCACGGTGGCCGCCGCGGCGCTGTTCGGCGAGCTACCGGTGGTTCTGCTGGAGCGCTGCGATGCCTGAACACGAATTCGCGGTGTGGGCGCCCACGCCCGGCATCGTCCGTCTCGACGTGTACGGGACCGTGTTCCCGATGACACCCTCGGCCGACGGTTGGTGGCGCGCCTCGGTCGAGGTGGCCGACGACGCCCGCTACGGCTTTCTGCTCGACGACGACCCTTCGGTGCTGCCGGATCCCCGCTCGCCGCGTCAGCCCGACGGCGTGCACGAGCGCTCCCAGTTGTGGGATGCCGGGGCCGCGCACTGGACGGACACCGACTGGGCGGGCCGATCCGTCGAGGGCGCGGTCATCTACGAGTTGCACCTCGGAACCTTCACGGAGGCAGGCACATTCGACTCCGCGATCGACAAGCTGGACGCCCTGGTCGACCTCGGGGTCGATTTCGTCGAACTGATGCCGGTCAACGCGTTCGACGGCAGCCACGGCTGGGGCTATGACGGTGTGCTCTGGTATGCGGTGCACGAACCGTACGGCGGGCCGGCCGGACTGGTGCGCTTCGTCGACGCGTGCCACCGCCGCGGCCTCGGGGTCCTGCTCGACGTCGTGTTCAACCACCTCGGGCCGTCGGGAAACTACCTGCCCCGGTTCGGCCCCTA
Organism: uncultured Mycobacterium sp.; assembly: GCA_964611465.1. Lineage (GTDB taxonomy): Bacteria > Actinomycetota > Actinomycetes > Mycobacteriales > Mycobacteriaceae > Mycobacterium. The sequence continues at coordinate 38,978 of CAZTAA010000028.1, forward strand.
TCTGTCCGCAGGCAGCAACCCGTGGGGCGAGGGCATCAACGTCGACGGCGACCGTTCCGACGGCGTCCGGGACCACATCATCTGCTGCGCGCTGCGGTGGATGCGGGATTTCCACGTCGACGGCCTGCGGCTGGACGCCGTGCACGCCCTGGTGGACACGACCGCGATCCATATTCTCGAGGAGCTTTCACTCGAAACCGACACGCTGGCAGAGGAATTGGGCCGGCCACTGTCACTGGTCGCCGAGAGCGACCGCAACGACCCGCGGTTCATCACGCCGCGCAGCGAGCTCGGTTACGGGATGACCGCGCAGTGGGACGACGACATCCACCACGCGCTGCACACCGCGGTGTCCGGTGAACAGCAGGGTTATTACGCGGATTTCGGGTCGATCGCGGCACTGGCCGAGACGCTGAAGAACGGCTACTTCCACGCCGGCACCTTTTCGTCGTTCCGCAAGCGCCGCCATGGCCGGCCGTTGGACACCGCGAAGATCCCCGGGTATCGGTTGATGGCCTACACCTGCACGCACGATCAGATCGGCAACCGCGCCGCCGGCGACCGACCGACCGCCTACCTGACGCCGGGACAGCTGGCGGTCAGCGCGGCGCTGGCGTTGTTAACACCTTTCACCGCAATGGTTTTCATGGGTGAGGAGTGGGCCGCGTCCACGCCGTTCCAGTTCTTCAGCTACCATCAGGACCCCCAGCTGGCCGAGGCCACCCGCGAGGGCCGCAGGGCCGAGTTCGCCGATCACGGCTGGGATCCCGGCACGGTGCCGGACCCACAAGACCCCGAGACCTTCGAGCGATCGAAGCTGAACTGGGCCGAACGCGAGTCCGGTCAGCACGCCCGCATGCTCGCCCTGTACCGCGATCTGATCGCACTGCGCCGCGACGAACCCGATCTGGCGGACTTCTGGCTCGACCATATGGAGGTCGAATTCGACGAGGACGCCAGCTGGATCGTGCTGCACCGCGGCGGTCTGGCCATCGCGTGCAACCTTGGTCCGGGCCAGGTTGTGGTGCCCGTCACCGGCGACGTCGTCTACACCTGGGGCAACCCCAGCGTCGGCAATGCCGCCACCGCGCTCGACGGCCATTCGTTCGCCGTACTGCGCTCGGGGTGACGGGCCCACCTTCTCCCGCTTTTCCCCTCTTTTCCCACGCTGGACGTGTGGGCGTTCATCGTGTCGCCGTTGCGGTGCTCTGGGGGAAACGTCGGTGGAGTGCCAACGAGACGTAGACCAGCGCGACGAGGACGGGCACTTCGATCAGGGGTCCCACCACCCCGGCCAGTGCCTGGGCCGATGTTGCGCCGAAGGTGGCGATGGCCACGGCGATGGCGAGCTCGAAGTTGTTACCGGCGGCAGTGAACGCCAGCGTGACGGTGCGCGGGTACCCCAACTTCAGTGCGGTACCGACCAGGAAGCCGCTGGTCCACATGATGGCGAAGTAGGCCAGCAGTGGCAGCGCGATTCGCGCCACATCCCAGGGCCGGGAAGTGATCTGGTCGCCCTGCAGCGCGAAGAGGATCACGATGGTGAACAGCAGCCCGTAGAGCGCCCAGGGCCCGATCCTGGGCAGGAAGGCGGTCTCGTACCACTCTCTGCCCCTGACCTTTTCGCCGTAGCGGCGCGTCAGGTATCCGGCCACCAGAGGGATGCCCAGGAAGATCAGCACCGATTTGGCGATCTGCCACATCGAGATGTCGAGGGAGGTCTCGTTCATACCCAGCCAACCCGGCAACACCGAAAGGTAGAACCAGCCCAGGACGGCGAAGATCAGCACCTGGATCACCGAGTTGACGGCGACCAGGACGGCGGCGGCCTCACGGTCACCGCGGGCCAGGTCGTTCCAGATGATCACCATGGCGATGCATGGTGCGAGGCCGACGATGATGATGCCGGTGCGGTACTCGGGCAGGTCCGCCAGGAACATCCACGCCAGGGTGAACATCAGCGCCGGGCCGACGACCCACACCAGGAACAGCGCGGCCAGCAGCAGTTTGCGGTCGCGGGTGACGGTGTCGAGCCGGTCGTAGCGAACCTTCGCCAATACCGGGTACATCATCACCAGCAATCCCACTGCTATGGGCAGCGAGATGCCGTCCACCTGCACCGCGCTCAGCGCACCGCCCAGTCCGGGGATCACCCGGCCCAGCAGCAACCCCACGCCCATGGCCGCACCGATCCAGACCGGCAAGAGCCGGTCGAGGGTGGATAGCCTCGCGACCGGTGCAGTGGTGTCGACGTCGCTGGTGCTCACGGCATCCTTCCGAAGTGATCGCGGTGGGATTTCAGCAGCACGACGGTGCGGAGTCGGCCGGCTCGGTGGCGCCGCCGCCGCAGCACTCACCCTGCTCGTTGCCGTTGGCCTCCAACGGGATTGAGCCGAAGAAGGTCTCCGAGTCGGCCAGCACCGCGTAGACCTCCCACCGCTCCCGGTCGGGTCCGGTGACCCACACCTTGTCCTGGGTGGCGAAGCAGCAGGTGGTGCCGATCTCTTCCTCGGTGAACATGCCCGCGCCGGCCAGCCGGGCGATCTCGGCGTGGACCTGCTCGCTCGACTCGACCTCGACCCCGAGGTGGTTGAGCGTGCCGCCCTGACCGGGATTTTCCAGCAGCACCAGCTTCAGCGGCGGGTCGGCTATGGCGAAGTTGGCGTAGCCCGGTTTGACCTTCGCCGGCTCGGTATCGAACAGCTTGGAGTAGAACGCGATCGCGGCGTCGAGGTCATCGACATTGACGGCGAGTTGTACGCGGGACAAGGCAGCCACCTCCGAAAGTCTGAGACATATGTCGAACTATCCGATGACGCCAGCATGCCACCTTTTAGATATATGTCAATGTATCGGGCATACTGGGTCGCATGCCCAAAGCACTGCCGATCATCGACACCACCGCCCCGGTGTGCTGCGCCCCGGTCGCCTCCGGCCCGATGAGCGACGATGACGCCCTGCAGATCGCTCTACGCCTCAAGGCGCTGGCCGACCCGGTGCGGGTCAAGATCGTGTCCTACCTTTTCAGCTCGGCCGCCGGTGAAGAGCCTTCGGGCGAATTGGCCGCCGTGCTCAAGCTGACCGAGTCCACCGTCAGCCACCACCTCACCCAACTCCGCAAGGCCGGAATCGTCGGCTCCGAACGGCGCGGGATGAACATGTTCCATCGCGTGCGGCCCGACGCACTGCAAGCCCTCTGCGCAGCGCTGGATCCCAACTGCTGCACCTAAACCAACGCGGGACTGCGTATTTCACACCCCAGATGCGGCGGCACGCGCAGAAGTTCGCCTGCCGCGGCGTGTCGGCGGACCAACGCGCACGGTCGCCGAGAAAGTCAGGTCAGGTAGCGGTACGTCGGTGAGCCGGGCTCGAGGAGTTCGACATGACTCTCCGAGGTCTGCATGCGATCCAGCAAGCCGTCGAAATCGGCCGCCGAGCCGAGTTGGATGCCGACCAGCGCCTCGCCCGTCTCGCGGTTGTTGCGCTTGACGTACTCGAACAGCGTGATGTCGTCGTTGGGGCCGAGCACCTCGTCGAGGAAGCGGCGCAGCGCGCCGGGCTCCTGCGGGAAGTCGACGAGGAAGTAGTGCTTGAGCCCCAGATGCACCAGTGAGCGTTCCAGCACCTCCCCGTACCGGGAGACGTCGTTGTTGCCGCCGGAGATCAGGCACACCACCGTGGAGCCGGGTTCGACGTCCGCTTCCAGCAGGCCGGCCACGCTCAGCGCGCCGGCGGGTTCGGCGATGATGCCCTCGTTCTGGTACAGGTCGAGCATCGCGGTGCACACCGCACCCTCGTCGACGGTCGTCACCGACACCATGTCGCCGGCGGCCGACAGCACCGTGAAGGGCACTTGGCCGGCGCGCGCCACCGCCGCACCGTCGACGAACTGGTCCACGTGCTCCAGGGTGACCGGTTCACCGGCCGCCAGCGCGGCGGCCATCGAAGCCGCGCCGGCCGGTTCGACACCGAGAACGGATGTGGCAGTGGTGCGTTCGGCCAGATAACTGGTGATGCCACTGATGCAGCCGCCGCCGCCGACCGGCACCACGACGAGGTAGGGCTCGCCGTCGAGCTGGTCGAGGATCTCCACGGCGATGGTGCCCTGGCCGGCCATCGTCCGCAGGTCGTCATACGGGTGAACCAGCGTGGCGCCGGTGCGGGCGACATCGGCGAGAGCGGCCTCGGCCGCCAGGTCGTACGTCTTGCCGCCGACGATCAGCTCGACGAACTCACCGCCGTGGTAGCGGATGCGGTCGCGCTTCTGCTTGGGAGTCTTGGCCGGTACGTAGATCCGCCCGTGGACACCCATCGACCGGCAGGCCAGCGCGAAACCCTGGGCGTGGTTACCGGCCGAGGCGCACACGACCCCGGCGGCGATCTCTTCGGGCGTCAGTTGCTTGAGCAGGTTGTAGGCGCCGCGCACTTTGTAGGAGCGGACGACCTGCAGGTCTTCGCGCTTGAGATACACCAGCGCGCCGGTCAGTTGCGAGAGCCGGTCGCTGAACTGCAGCGGAGTGGGCGTCACCACACCGGAAATTCGCTGAGCCGCCGCCTCGACGTCGGCCGCGCGCAGCGGCGACACCCGGGGACTCTGGCTCACTTCAGCGGACACCGATCAATGGTGCCACGTGGGCGTTTGCGCACGGAAATCGTCATCCGGCCCAAACGCACGTATGGGCGAAAAAGGGCGAGAGCGGTTGGCCGGAATGTCGAACCGGGCGACCAGACGCCGTCGACCAACGTGCGAAATACGCGACCCTGCTCGCGGTTCGTCAAGGAAACCGCAGGCCCGCCGGCAGAGCCGCGCCGGTCAGTCGATCCGGGTCAGCACGAACACCGGAATCTGGCGATCGGTGTTCTTCTGGTAGTCGGCGTAATCCGGGTACGCGGCGACCGCGCGCTCCCACCACGTCGCCTTCTCCTCGCCGAACACCTCGCGGGCCTCGTAGTCACCGGAAACGGTGCCGTCCTGCAGCTCGACATGCGGGTGGGCCTTGACGTTGTAGTACCAGACCGGGTTCTTCGGTGCGCCGCCCAGTGAGGCGACGATGGCGTACTGGCCGTCGTGTTCGACCCGCATCAGCGGCGTCTTGCGGATCTTGCCGGTCTTGGCGCCGACCGTGGTCAGCAGGATGACGGGCATGCCGCGCATCTGCATGCCCTTGGTGCCGCCGGATTGCATGATCTCCTCGGCGTTTTCTCGGGCCCAATCCAGCGTGCTCGGTTCATAGTCTCCGGTCAGCGGCATCTAGCCAGACTATCGAAATTGACCCGCCCAATCCGCTTTTTCGGCTACCCGAATTCTTGGTTACGGACTATCGTCGTACACGTGACCACCGTCGAGCAGTTCCGCGCCGCCATCGCACACCCGGCGTCGCGCGAGGTGTCGATCGCCGGCGTGCCGTGGCCGGCCTACAAGGTGGTCGC
>CAZTAA010000029.1:0-2332 GCA_964611465.1 uncultured Mycobacterium sp.
CCAACGGCTACGGCGCCAAGAACGTCAAGGACGTCAAGTGCAACAACGGCCAGAACCCGACCGTCAAGAAGGGTGAGTCCTTCACCTGTGAGGTCAGCATCGACGGCACCAAGCGTCAGGTGACCGTGACCTTCCAGGACAACAAGGGCACCTACGAGGTCGGCCGGCCCAAGTAGCGGTCAGTCCAGCGAGTCCAGCGCCTTTTGTAGTCGGGCGATGGGTGAACCGACCCCGTACTTGGCGGCCAGCTCGGCGACCCGCTGCGGGTCGGCCGCGGCCAACGGGAGGGCATCGGTGGGGGTGGACAACGTGACGGGAATGTCGGTGGCGACCCGCACCACCTGGTCGGCCGCGCTCAGGTAGTCCGCGGCGCCCGCGAGTTTCATCCGAATCCCTTTGGCCACATCGGATTTCGGGTCGGCCGCCGCCGTCAGCAGCGCCTGCAGGGAGCCGTGGCGGGACAGCAGGCCGGCCGCGGTCTTCTCGCCGATGCCGGGCACGCCGGGCAGGCCGTCGGAGGGATCGCCGCGCAGGATGGCCAGCTCGGCGTAGGCCGCGCCGGCCCGGTCGGCGGGCAGCCCGTACTTCTCGGCCACTTCGGCCGGACCCCAAAGCGTCGCCTTGGCCAGCCCGCGGCCCAGGTAGAGCACCCGAACCGGAACCGGCTCGTCGGCCACCAGCTGCAGCAGGTCGCGGTCGCCGCTCACGACGATCACCGGGTCGTCGGCTTCCTGCGCGGCCAGCGTGCCCAGCACGTCGTCGGCCTCGAAACCCGGCGCGCCGCCGGTGGGAATCCCGAACGCGTCGAGCAGTTCGAGAATCATCTCGACCTGCGGGTTGAGGTCGTCGGGCATCTCCTCGATGTCGGGATCGGCCCCCGGAACCTCCTGCTCGACGCGATGGGTCTTGTACGAGGGGATGAGGTCGACGCGCCACTGCGGTCGCCAGTCCAGGTCCAGGCACACCACCAGGCGGCTCGGGCGCTGGACGGTGATCACGGTCGCCATCGCGTCGATGAATCCGCGGACGGCGTTGACGGGCCGGCCGTCCGGTGCGGTGATCGACGACGGCACACCGAAGAACGACCGGAACCACATGCTGGCGCCGTCGAGCAGAACAAGGGAACCCATGACGGCTAGCCAACCATGGTGGAATTCGGCGCGGCCCAGTCGGTGGAGACGAATCGGTGCGCGATGAGCCAGTCGTCCCCGACGGGGACGAACAGGTCGCGGTAGCGCCCGTAATGGTCCAGCCCGATCTCGGTGAACACCGTGAAGTACGACGACACCCGGATCCGTTTCCTCCGCACCTCGGTGAAGCGGATGTTGGCCAGGTTGTGCCGCACGATTCTGGTTTCGCCGGGCGCCGGGGGCTGTGCGGCGACCTCATCGAGCCTGGCCCTGATCGCCTTGCGGCCCCGCAAGGGTTGTTCGCCACGGATTTCCAGCTCGCCGTTCTTGGCGAACGTCTTGGCCAGCCCGTCGACGTTTCCGCCGTCACCGGACCAGGTGTAGCGGGCCAGCGTGTCGCGGACGCGCTCGCGCGCGACCAATTCCCACAGTTCCACGGCGCTGACACTAGCCAACTAACCTTGGGCCATGAGCCCCAGTCGCTTCGACGCCGCCGTCTACGCCCACCGGTTACGTGCCGCAGCGGAGGCCGCCGCCGACGCCGGTCTGGCCGGGTTGGTCATCACCCCCGGTTATGACCTGCGCTACCTGATCGGGTCGCGTGCCGAAACGTTCGAGCGGCTCACCGCGCTGGTCGTGCGGACCTCCGGTGAGCCGACGGTGGTGCTGCCCCGGCTGGAGCTGGCGTCGCTGAAGCAGTCCGCGGTGGTGGATCTCGGTGTGTCGGTGCGCGACTGGGTCGACGGCGAGGATCCCTACGCGTTGGTGGTCGACGCCCTGGGCGGGTCGCCGGTGGCCACCGCAGTGACCGACGCGATGCCCGCGCTGCACCTGCTGCCGCTGACCGCGCAACTCGGTGTGTTGCCGGTGCTGGCCACCGACGTGCTGCGCACGCTGCGGATGATCAAGGACCCCGACGAGATCGAGGCGCTGCGCAGGGCCGGCGCGGCGATCGACCGGGTGCATGCGCGGGTGCCGGAGTTCCTGGTTCCCGGCCGCACCGAAGCGGAGGTGGCCGCCGACATCGACGAAGCCATTGTCGCCGAGGGACATTCGTCGGCGGCGTTCATCATCGTCGGCTCGGGTCCGCACGGCGCCGACCCGCACCACGAGGTCTCCGACCGGGTGCTGCAGGCCGGCGACATCGTCGTCGTCGACATCGGCGGGCCGGTCGAGCCCGGCTACAACTCGGACTCCACCCG
>CAZTAA010000029.1:2432-20727 GCA_964611465.1 uncultured Mycobacterium sp.
GGCTTCGAAAAAGTGGACCGCGGTTTCACCGAAATGCGCGGCCGGCTCGATGCCACGGCAGCCGGACAGCAGCGGATCGTCGACCTGCTCCAAACGATCATCAGGGATGGGACCGGCGGTTAGCCGGTCTACTCCGAGTCGGTGCCCCGGTCCAACAACTCCGAGGAGCCGAGCACCCGCTCGATGTGCACCTCGATCACCACCCGGCGCGGATTCGGCCGGGGAGCGCGGTACCGCTGCGCGTAACGCAGTTCGGCGTCGCGCACGGACTCGGGGTCGGTGCTGACACCCGCGCGGCCCTCCAGCGACAGCCACCGGGCGCCGTCGACCTGGCTGAGCACCGCGACGCCGCCACGCTCGGCGTTGACGGCCTTCTGCGACCCGCCGGTGGTGATCACCCGGGCGATGTGCGTCTTCGGGTCGAACGTGAAGCCCACCGCCACGACGTGGGGTGATCCGTCGGCGCGCAGCGTGGTCAGCATCGCGAGGTGACGTTCGGTCAGGAACGCCAGGGCGTCGTTGGTGAGGCGAGTGGTTGCAGGGGACATCGGTCCTCACGCTAGCGCAGGTGATAATCGCAGCTGTGAAGGACACGAGCGCGGGGCCGGTGGTTGTTTTCGGGGGCCGCAGCGAAATCGGCTTCGAACTCGCGTTGCGGTTGGCGCCCGGCGCCACGGTGATCCTGACCACGCGCCACGGCCACAGCCTCAACCAGCAGGTTTCGGCCCTGCGGGCGGCCGGCGCCGCCGAGGTCCACGTCAAGGCCTTCGACGCCGACGATCTGACCTCGCATGCGCAGGTGCTTGACGAGATCCTGACCGAGCACGGGCCGATCGGCACCGCGGTGCTGGCGTTCGGGCTCCTCGGCGACCAGGCGCGCGCCGAGGACGACGTCGACCACGCGGTGGCCGTCGTGCACACCGACTACGTCGCCCAGGTCAGCCTGTTGACCTTGCTGGCGCAGCGGATGCGGGCCGCCGGCCATGGCCGCATCGTGGTGTTCTCCTCGATCGCCGGCGCCCGGGTGCGCCGGGCCAACTACGTGTACGGCTCGGCCAAGGCCGGCCTGGACGGATTCGCCAGCGGGCTGGCCGACGCGCTGCACGGCTCCGGCGTGCGACTGCTGATCGTGCGGCCGGGATTCGTGATCGGCCGGATGACCGAGGGTATGGAGCCCGCGCCGATGTCCAGCACGCCGCAGCAGGTGGCCGACGCGACCGCGCGGGCGCTGGCCAAGGGCAGACGCGCGGTGTGGGTGCCGTGGGGGGTCGGCGTGCTGGCGTTCGCGACGCGGTTCGTTCCGCGGGGGCTGTGGCGCAGGATGCCCCGATGATCACGGTCGTCGGCATCGGCGCCGACGGGATGGCGGGCCTCGGGGCCACCGCCCGTGCCGAACTGCGCCGGGCCACGGTGATCCACGGATCGCGCCGGCAGCTCGACCTGCTCGACGACTCCGTGACCGCGCAGCGGCGCGAGTGGCCGTCGCCGATGATGCCGGCCCTGGAAGCGCTGCGGGACACCACCGAGGACGCGCACGTGGTGGCCAGTGGCGACCCGATGCTGCACGGCATCGGCGCCACACTGGTCAAAATCCTTGGCGTGGAACGGGTTACGGTCCTCCCGCATGTGTCGTCGGTGACGCTGGCCTGTGCCCGGATGGGCTGGGCGGTGCAGGACACCGAGGTGATCAGCCTGATGACCGAGCGGCCTCACACCGCCATCCGGCCCGGCGGCCGGGCGGTCGTGCTGTGTCGCGACGGCGCCGACCCGGTGATCATCGCCCGGCTGCTCACCGAATCCGGGCGCGGCGACTCGGAATTGAGTGTGCTGGAACAGCTCGGCGGACCGGACGAGCGGCACCGCGAGGGCACCGCGCGCGACTGGGCCGCCCTCGATCCCGGCGACATCGACGCGCTCAACGTGGTGGCGCTGCGCTATCTGCCCGACCAACGCCAGGGGTCGGTGCTGCCCGACGACGCCTACGCCCATGACGGGCAGATCACCAAACAGATGATCCGGGCGGTCACCCTGGCGGCGCTGGCGCCGCGGCCCGGCGAGGTGTTTTGGGACGTGGGCTCGGGTTCCGGCAGTATCGCGATCGAATGGTGCCGCAGCCAACCGGGCTGCAGCGCTGTGGCTTTCGAGCGCGACGAGGCACGCCGGGCCCGTCTCACCGACAACGTGCTCGCGTTCGGGGTCCGGGTGGACGTTCGCGGCGAGGCGCCCGCCGGGTTCGACGGGGCGCCGCCGCCGTCGGCGATCTTCATCGGCGGTGGCCTGACCCAGCCGGGGTTGTTCGACGCGTGCCTGGCGGTTCTGCCCGCCGGTGGCCGGCTGGTCGCCAACGCCGTCACCGCCGAGTCGGAAGCCTTTCTGGCGCGGCATCATTCGGAGTCGGGAGGCCGGTTGCGCCGATATCAGCACTACAGCGGGGAGCCGGTGGGTTCCTTCACCGGATGGCGCCCGGCCATGCCGGTGACCCAGTGGGCGCTGCTCAAAGGGGAGCCGAGACCTTGACCGTGTATTTCATCGGCGCCGGACCCGGTGCCGCCGATCTGATCACGGTGCGCGGTCAGCGACTGCTGCAGCGCTGCCCGGTCTGTCTGTACGCCGGCTCGATCATGCCGGACGACCTGCTGGCGCTGTGCCCGCCGGATGCCCGGGTGGTCGACACCGGCCCGCTCGACCTCGAGCAGATCGTCGCCGAACTCGCCGACGCGCACTCCGCCGGCCACGACGTCGCGCGGCTGCATTCCGGTGACCCGTCGCTCTACAGTGCGCTCGCCGAGCAATGTCGTCGCCTCGACGCACTGGGCATCGACTACGAAATCGTGCCGGGGGTGCCCGCATTCGCCGCCGCGGCCGCGGTGCTGGCTCGGGAGCTGACCGTGCCCGGCGTTTCGCAGACCGTCACGCTGAGCCGGGTGGCGACGCTGTCGACCGCCATGCCGCCGGGCGAGGACCTGCGCACGCTGGCCGGGGTCGGCGGCACGCTGGTGCTGCACCTGGCCGCCGCGCAGATCGACTCGATCGTCGCTGACCTGCTGGCCGGTGGGTGTGCGCCGGACACTCCGGTTGCGGTGGTCGCGTTCGCCAGCTGGCCGCGGGAGGTGGTGCTGCGCGGCACCCTGGACGACATCGCGGCGCAGATGAAAGCCGCCGACGTGACCCGCACCGCGGTCATCGTGGTCGGCGACGTGCTCGCCGCGGAGGGCTTCTCGGACAGCTACCTGTACTCATCGGACCGGCGGCGGGGGGCACGGCATTGAGAGCCCCGCGAGTCCTGCTGCTCGGCGGCACGGCCGAGGCCCGCGCGCTGGCCGCCCGGCTGCACCCCGGCGTGGCGGTGATCAGCTCGCTGGCCGGTCGCGTGCCGGACCCCGCATTGCCGGTCGGCGAGGTGCGGATCGGCGGGTTCGGCGGGGCCGCGGGTCTGCGAGACTGGTTGTGGGACAACGGCATCGACGCCGTGGTGGACGCCACGCACCCGTTTGCGGCGACCATCACCGCCAACGCCGCGACAGCATGCGCCGAACTGAGTCTTCCGCATCTGATACTGTCCCGGCCGGCCTGGCGGCCCGACGGTGTGCAGCTGGTGGAGAGCAACAGCGCGGCGGCCGAAGTGGTTGACCGGCAAAGCTATTCGCGGGTGTTCCTGACCACCGGACGGTCCGGCACGGCGGCGTTCCGCGGCAGCGACGCCTGGTTCCTGATCCGCGCCGTCACCCCGCCGGACCCGGTCGCGTTGCCGCCGAGGCACGAGCTGCTGCTGTCCCGCGGCCCGTACGAGTACGACGGTGAACGCGCACTGATGCGCGACCACCACATCGACGCGCTGGTCACCAAGAACAGCGGGGGAGCGATGACCCGGCCCAAGATCGACGCGGCGGCCGACCTCGGGGTGGCCGTCGTGATGATCGACCGGCCCGCCCTGCCGCCCGGGGTCATCACCGTGGCCGACGTCGACGAGGCCGTCGACTGGGTCGAACGACTCAGGTAGGCACGGTCATTCGGGATACCGGCGCGGCGTGAAGACCGTGTCGCCGTGCCACACCGTCTGCGAGGACCCGACGATCAGCAGGCACCGCATGTCGACGTCGGCGGGGTCCAGGTCGCCCAGCCGCACCACGCGTACCGACTCGTTCGGGCCCGAGACGTCCCGGCCGATCACCACCGGGGTGTCGGGTTTGCGATGCTCCAGCAGGATGTCGCGCATCGCGGCGACCTGCCAGGTGCGGCTCTTCGACGCTGGGTTGTAGATCGCCAGCACCAGGTCGGCGGCGGCGGCCGCGGCCAGGCGTCGCGTGATGACGTCCCACGGCTTGAGCCGGTCCGACAGCGAGATCACCGCGTAGTCGTGGCCCAGCGGCGCGCCGACCCGGCTGGCCACTGCCTGGGCGGCCGTCATCGCCGGGATGACCCGGACCTCGACGTCGGGCCAGCCGACCGCCTCCTCGAGCACGGCGGTGGCCATCGCGAACACCCCCGGATCGCCGGAGGACACCACGGCGACGCTCCGGCCCTGGGACGCCAATTCGCAAGCCAGCCTTGCGCGTTCGGGCTCGTCGGTGTTGTCGCTGGGATGCCGCTGCTGGTCGGGCCTGCCCGCCACCCGGTCCAGGTACGGCCCGTAGCCGATCAGATCGGTGGCCGCGGCCAGTTCGCGCCGGCTCTGCGGGGTCATCCACTGGGCGTCGCCGGGTCCCAGGCCCACCACCACGACCGACCCCCCGCTGGGCTCGCGGCGCATCCGTCCGCCGGGCAACATCGTCAACGAAAAATAGGGAACCGCGGCCGGATCGACGTCGGCGGCCGGTGACACCCGCTGCGCCGTGGTGCTGGCCCGCTCCACGTAGAACGCGTCGTCGAGCCGTCCGGAGTCCGAAAGCGCCTGTCGCACAGCGGGATACGAGCGTCCGAGCTTGAGGATGACGGCGGCGTCGGTGTCGGCGAGGCGGCGGGTGAGCTCGGCGGCCGGCAGTGTTCCGGGCAGGATCGTCAACACCTCGTCGCCCTGCACCAACGGCGTGGACACCGCCGCCGATGCGGCGCTCACCGACGTCACCCCGGGGATGATCACCGCGTCGAACCGTTCGGTCAGCCGGGTGTGCAGGTGCATGTAGCTCGAGTAGAACAGCGGATCGCCCTCGGCCAGCAGCGCCACGTCGCGGCCGGCGTCCAGATGTGCGGCGATCCGCTCGGCGGACTCACGGTAGAAGTCCTCCATCGCACCGGCGTAACCGCCGGGATGGTCGGAGACCTCCGTGGTCACCGGGTAGACCAGATGCTCCTCGATCTGCCCCGGCCGCAGGTACGGGGCCGCGATGGTCCGCGCGATGCTGCGACCGTGCCGGGCGCTGTGGTAGGCGACGACGTCGGCTTCGCCGATCACGCGGGCCGCCTTGACCGTCACCAGTTCGGGATCTCCGGGGCCCAGCCCGACTCCCCACAGCGTCCCGATTGGCTCGCTCCTCCGCCGCCCTCGTGCCTCGGGCGTCATCGTCGGCTCGCCGGTAGTCATTCGCGCTCGCTGGCGATCGCGTTCACCGCGGCCGCGGCCATCGCCGACCCGCCGCGCCGGCCCGTCACCACCAGGTACGCCATCCCGCGGGGACGCTCGATGAGTTCCTGCTTGGACTGGGCCGAGCCGACGAACCCGACCGGACCGCCCAGCACCGCGGCGGGCACGGGGGCGCCCTCGTCGAGCAGTTCGAGCAGCCGGAACAACGCGGTGGGCGCGTTGCCGATCGCGACGACGGCACCGCCGAGCGAATCAGCCCACAACTCGACCCCGGCGGCCGAGCGGGTGTTGCCGGTGCGCGCCGCCAGTTCCGGGGCCCGCGGGTCGGCGACCAGCGACACCACGTCGTTGTCGGCGGGCAGCCGGGCGGCCGTGATACCGGCCGCCACCATCGACGAGTCGCACAGCACCGGCGCGCCGGCGGCCAGCGCGGCATGCGCCCGCGTCACCACGTCGGCGGTGAAGGCGACGTGCTCGGCGACGTCCACCTGCCCGCAGGTGTGGATCAACCGCACCACCACGCGGGCGACGTCGTCGGGAAAGCGGGACAGATCCGCCTCGGCGCGGACCGTCGCGAACGACTGCCGGTAGATCTCGGCGGCGTCCCGGATGTAGTCGAGCACCCGCCCACCCTACGAGGGGCCGCGCCTTCGATAGCCGTCCGGGGTGGCCACCATCACCTCACCGTCGATAGGACTGCCGCAGGCCCGTTCGCATCCCGCATAGTGACGCTTGACTCCCGGACCGGACGTCCGCGACTCCACGTCGCGGACGGCTTCGGCGCGCACGTCGGCGAGCGCCCGCTCACATCCCGGACTGCCCACACAGGCGCTGACCCGCAGCCACGGGGAGTTCTCGTCGAACACCAGCCCGAGCGGCGGCAGCACCCGCAGCGCGCTGTCGGCCACCGCCTCGGTCAGGTCGCACACCAGCACCGAACGCCACGGTGTGACGACCATCGGAGCGTCGATCACCGCGAGGAACTCCGCGGTGCGCGCGGGCAGCACGCCCAGCGGAACGGCCGCACCGAGCGAGACCAGTCCGTCCCGCTGCGTGATCCAGCCCACCGGCACCGGGTTGTCGGCGCGGGGCAGGGCCGCCGCGGGCCCGGGCGGGAAACCGTCGAGCAGCGGCCCACTGTCATCGAGTTCGGTTATCCGCCAATGCTTCCCGCGGACCTCGAGGAACCGTAGGGCGATCGTCACGAGCGCCGGGACGGCGTCGTCGAAAGGCAACCGCACGCCGGTGTCCGCCCCGGCCAGCAGCACCGCGACCGTGTTGTCGTCGAGCACCCGCAGGCCCCCATCGGCGCGCAACCCGGACACGTCCCCGCGGCCGTCGTCGATCGAGAACCAGAACCGGCCCGGCAGGTCGGCCAGCTCGGGCGTCGCCCGGATGGCCGCGTCGAGGCCCGCCACCCAGGGGCGGACGTCGGCCAGGCCACCGCAGCGTCCGGACAGTGGCGAGGCGACGACGTTGCGGGCCCGCTCGTGGGTCGGCGACGGCAGCAGGCCGGCCGCTGCCACCGCCTCGGCGACGGTCCCTGCCTCCGATAAACCGCGCAGCTGCACACTGCCGCGGGACGTCAGCTCCAGCGACCCGGACCCGAACCGGTCCGCCAGCTCGGCCAGCGTCTGCAGCTGTTCGGCGCTGAGCGCACCGCCGGGCAGCCGGACCCGCACCAGTGCGCCGTCGGCCGCCTGGTGCACCTGCAGTGCACCCGGGCACGCGTCGTCGTCACGGGTCCGCTCCACGCGTTCACCGTACGACGCGATTCGAGTACCGCACTACGCGTGCCGGGTGGCCCGCGCCCCTCATAGCGTCAGGCTGACACGTAAGGGGATCGACATGACCGCTCAAGACAGCAAGGGACTCCGCGCCATCTTCGCCCGCAAGAGCGGAGGCCGCCGCCACGACGCACCGCCCCGGATGCGCTACCTCGAAGATGCGCGCATGCGCCGGGAGATGGGCCACCTCTGACGGCACCCGGACGGCTCAGGTACGAATGAACACGTGCCCGAGCCCACCGTGCTACTGCTGTCGACGTCCGACACCGATCTGATCACCGCCCGCGCCAGCGGCGCGAACTATCGGTGGGCCAACCCGTCACGGTTGCCGATGGACGATCTGGCCGGCCTGCTGGCCGGTGCCGACGTGGTGGTGGTGCGCATCCTGGGCGGCTATCGGGCCTGGCAGGACGGCATCGACGCGGTCCTGGCCAGCGGCGTGCCGGCCGTGGTGGTCAGCGGCGAGCAGGCGCCCGACGCCGACCTCACCGAACGCTCGACGGTGCCGGCCGGCATCGCGGTCCAGGCCCACGTCTACCTGGCCCAGGGCGGCACCCGGAATCTGGCGAACCTGCATTCGTTCCTGTCGGACACCGTGCTGATGACCGGTGCCGGGTTCGAGCCGCCCGCCAGCATCCCGGCGTGGGGAGAACTCGACCGTGCCGCCGCGGCAGGAGACGGCCCCACCGTCGCGGTGCTGTACTACCGGGCTCAGCATCTGGCCGGCAACACCGGCTACGTCGACGCGCTGTGCACGGCGATTGAAGACGCCGGTGGGCGCCCGCTACCGCTGTACTGCGCCTCCCTGCGCACCGCCGAACCCGAACTGCTCGACCGGCTCCGGGCCGCCGACGCGATGGTGGTGACGGTGCTGGCCGCCGGAGGAGCGCGTCCGGCCACCGCATCGGCCGGCGGCGACGACGACGGCTGGAACGTCGAACACCTTGCCGCCCTTGATGTTCCGATTCTGCAGGGACTGTGTCTGACGGGTTCGCGGTCGGACTGGGCCGACAGCGACGAGGGGCTCTCGCCACTGGATGTGGCCACCCAGGTCGCGGTGCCCGAATTCGACGGCCGCATCGTCACGGTCCCGTTCTCGTTCAAGGAGATCGACGACGAGGGACTGATCTCCTATGTTGCCGACCCGGAACGCTGCGCGCGGGTGGCCGGCCTGGCCGTGCGGCACGCCCGGCTGCGTCACGTCGCTCCCGCGAACAAGAAAGTGGCGCTGGTCTTTTCGGCCTACCCCACCAAACACGCCCGGATCGGCAACGCCGTCGGCCTGGATACCCCGGCCAGCGCGGTGGCGCTGCTGCGGGCGATGCGGGACGCCGGATATGAGATCGGGGACATCCCGGGCGTCGATGCGGAAGACGGTGACGCCCTGGTGCACGCGCTCATCGAGCGCGGGGGACAGGATCCCGACTGGCTGACCGAGGGACAGTTGGAGCACAACCCGATTCGGGTGTCCGCACGGGACTACCGGGCCTGGTTCGCCACCCTGCCCGCCGACCTGGCCGACGCCGTGGTCGAGCACTGGGGACCGCCGCCGGGCGAGTTGTTCGTCGACCGCAGCCGCGACCCGGACGGCGAAATCGTCATCGCCGCAATGCAATCCGGCAACGTGGTGCTGCTGGTGCAGCCGCCGCGCGGATTCGGCGAGAATCCGGTGGCCATCTACCACGATCCCGACCTGCCGCCGAGCCACCACTACCTGGCGGCCTACCGTTGGCTGGATCGGTCGTTTCCCAACAGTTTCGGCGCCGACGCCGTGGTGCACGTCGGCAAGCACGGCAACCTGGAGTGGCTGCCCGGCAAGACGCTGGGCATGTCGTCGGCCTGCGGCGCCGACGCCGCCATCGGTGATCTGCCGCTGGTCTACCCGTTCCTGGTCAACGACCCCGGCGAGGGCACCCAGGCCAAGCGGCGCGCCCACGCGGTGCTGATCGATCACCTGATCCCGCCGATGGCGCGCGCCGAGACCTACGGCGACATCGCCCGGCTGGAACAGCTGCTCGACGAGCACTCCACGATCTCGGCCCTGGACCCCGGCAAGCTGCCCGCGATCCGCCAGCAGATCTGGACGCTGATGCGGGCGGCGAAGATGGACCACGATCTGGGCCTGGCGGACCGGCCCGACGAGGAGTCGTTCGACGACATGCTGCTGCACGTCGACGGCTGGCTGTGCGAGATCAAGGACGTTCAGATCCGCGACGGCCTGCACATCCTGGGCCAGAAGCCAACAGGGGAAGCCGAACTCGACCTGGTGCTGGCGATTCTGCGGGCCCGCCAGCTCTTCGGCGGCGAACAGTCGGTGCCCGGCCTGCGGCAGGCGCTCGGCCTCGCCGAGGACGGCAGCGATGCCCGCGATGTCGTCGATGCCGCCGAGGCCAAGGCCCGCGAACTGGTCGGTGCGCTGCAGGCCGGCGGCTGGGACCCGGCCACCGTCGACGGCCTGACGGACAACCCGGAGGTGGCCGCGGTGTTGCGGTTCGCCGCCACCGAGGTGGTGCCGCGACTGGCCGGCACCGCCGCCGAGATCGACCAGGTGCTGCGCGCGCTGGACGGCCGGTTCATCGCGGCCGGCCCGTCCGGCTCGCCGCTGCGCGGCCTGGTCAACGTGCTGCCCACCGGACGCAACTTCTACTCGGTCGACCCCAAGGCCGTTCCGTCCCGGCTGGCCTGGGAAACCGGTGTGGCGATGGCGGATTCGCTGCTGGCCCGCTACCGCGAGGACCACGGCCGCTGGCCGGAATCGGTCGGCCTGTCGGTCTGGGGCACCTCGGCGATGCGGACCGCCGGCGACGACATCGCCGAAGTGCTTGCGCTGCTCGGTGTTCGGCCGGTGTGGGACGACGCGTCGCGGCGGGTCGTCGACCTCGAGCCGATCCGGCTCGCCGAGCTCGGCCGGCCGCGGATCGACGTGACGGTCCGGATCTCCGGCTTCTTCCGGGACGCCTTCCCGCACGTGGTCACGATGCTCGACGACGCGGTCCGGCTGGTGGCCGGCCTCGACGAGTCACCCGAAGACAACTTCGTGCGCGCCCACGCGCAGGCCGACCTGGTCCAGCATGGTGATGAAAGACGTTCCACTACAAGGATTTTCGGATCCAAGCCGGGCACCTACGGGGCGGGCCTGCTGCAACTGATCGACTCGCGCAACTGGCGCGACGACAACGACCTGGCCGCCGTGTACACCGCGTGGGGCGGATTCGCCTACGGTCGCGACCTCGATGGCGCGCCGGCCACCGACGAGATGAACCGGGCCTACCGCCGGATCGCGGTGGCGGCCAAGAACACCGACACCCGCGAACACGACATCGCCGACTCCGACGACTACTTCCAGTACCACGGCGGCATGGTGGCCACAGTCCGCGCGCTCACCGGAAAGGACCCGGCGGCCTACATCGGCGACAACACCCGGCCTGACGCGGTGCGCACCCGCACGCTGAGCGAGGAGACCACCCGGGTGTTCCGCGCCCGAGTGGTCAACCCGCGCTGGATGTCGGCGATGCGCCGGCACGGCTACAAGGGCGCCTTCGAGATGGCCGCCACCGTCGACTACCTGTTCGGTTACGACGCCACCGCGCACGTGATGGCCGACTGGATGTACGAACGCCTCACCGAGTCCTACGTCCTGGACCCGGAGAACCGCAAGTTCATGTCGGAGTCCAACCCGTGGGCGCTGCACGGCATGGCCGAGCGGCTGCTGGAGGCCGTCGAGCGGGGCATGTGGGCCGACCCGGCCGCCGACACCTTGGCCGGGCTGCGCCAGGTGCTGCTGGAGACCGAGGGCGACCTGGAGGGCTAGTTTCCGGTGCAGCCGTGCCGAGCGTGCCGATTCTGCGGCGGCCGCGGCGTGTCACCGACGAAACCGCATGTTCGCCCACGCCGACTACGGTGGCCCCATGGCTCCCACCTTCGCCGACATCGCCGGCTCCGAGTACGTCCTGCTGACCACGTTCACCAAGGACGGCCGGCCCAAGCCGACGCCCATCTGGGCCGCCCCCGATGGTGACGGTCTGATCGTCATCACCCAGGGCAGTTCCTGGAAGGTCAAGCGCATCCGCAACACCCCGCGCGTCACGATTGCCCGGTGCGATATGCGCGGCAATCCCAAGGGCGAGGCCATAGAAGCGATTGCGGCCGTCGCCCCGTCAAGGACCAAGGACGCCTACGACGCTATCGGGCGCCGATACGGGGTAATAGGAAAGACGTTCAACTTCTTCTCGAAACTGCGCGGCGGCATGAAGAACAACGTCGCGCTCGAACTGAAGGCGGTGATGTGACCACATTCGCCGAGGTCGCACAGTCGAAATACGTGCTGCTGACGACCTACACGAAGGACGGCCGGCCCAAACCGACTCCGGTGTGGGGTGCGCCCGACGGCGACATCCTGCGGATCATCACGGACGACGGGTCCTGGAAGACCAAGCGGATCCGCAACACGCCGCGGGTCACCATCCAGCGCTGCGGTGTGCTGGGCAAGCCGCTGGGGGAACCCGTCGACGCGATCGCCCATAACCTGCCGGACTCGGAAACCGGCGATGTCTACCGTGCCGTCGTGCGGCGCTACTGGTGGCACGCTTGGTGGTTCGTGCCGCACTCGATCCTGCGCGGCGGCGTCGACAAGGTGCACAGTGCGATCCAGGTCAGCCCCGCCTGACCCGTGCGACGTGCCGAGGAACCCCGGCCGGCGCTGAAACGTTGGACCCACATGCGGATCCGCTGGTTGTTCGTCCTGTACGCGGTCATCGAGATGGCGGTGATCGTCGCCCTGGTGGCCACCATCGGCTTCGGCTGGACGGTGCTGCTGCTGGCCGGGGCCTTTGTGCTGGGACTGCTCCTGGCGGGATCCCAGATCAAACGGCAGGTCGCGGTGCTCAGCCGGGGCATCCGCCAGCCGGGCGCCCAGGTCACCGACGGCGTCTTGGTCGCGCTCGGCAGCCTGCTGATGATCGTTCCCGGCCTGGTCACCAGCGTCGCCGGGCTGATGCTCCTGCTGCCACCGACCCGCACCGCGCTGCGCCCGCTGGCCGGCACACTGGCCGCCCGCACCCTGGCCGGCCGGGTCGCGTTCGCCGACCTGCCGCGCCGCGGGCCACGCCCGCCCGCCTACATCGACGGCGAGGTGATCGACGTCCAGGACGTTCCCGAGCCGCCGGTGGCCGAACTGCCGGTGTTGCGGCCCAGGCCCGAATAGCCGTCACGCCGTCACGCGCTACGTTTCTCCGGTGACGACCGTTCTGCTCGGCGGGCGCATCCACAGCCCCAGCCACCCGGATGCGACGGCCATGGCCGTCCGCGACGACCTCGTCGTCTTCCTCGGCAGCGACGACGTCGCCCGCGCGCAATACCCGGACGCGCGCACGGTGACCCTCGACGGCGCCTTCGTCGCCCCGGCATTCGTCGACAGCCACGTGCACACCACCGCCACCGGCCTGCTGCGCACCGGCCTGGACCTGCGTCCCGCGCGGTCCAAGCAGCAGTTCCTCGACCTGCTCGCCGCCCACGCCGGCGCCCAGCCCGATGACATGATCTGGGGCCACGGCTGGGACGAGACCGGATGGTCGGGCGAGCTGCCCAGCACCGCCGAGATCGACGCGGTGCTGGGCCGCCGGCCGGCCTATCTGGTACGCGTCGACATGCACTCCGCGCTCGCCTCGACCGGGCTGCGCGATGTCGTGCCCGGCCTGGAACGGACGACGGGATACCGGGCCGACGGGCCGCTGTCGGCCGACGCGCACCACGCCGCGCGCACCGCCGCGCGGGCCCGGCTGAGCGCCACCCAGCGGGCCGACGCCCGCCGCGCCGCGCTGGACGCGTTCGCCGCCGCGGGCGTGGTCGCCGTGCACGAGTGCGGCGGGCCGGTCATCGGCGGCCGCGAGGACTGGGCCGAGTTGCTGAGCACCGGGCACGGCGTCGAGGTCACCGGCTACTGGGGCGAAACCGTGGGCAGCGCGGACGAGGCACGTGACCTGGTCGCCGAGACCGGGGCGCACGGTTTGGCCGGCGACCTGTTCGCCGACGGCGCGCTCGGTTCGCACACCGCGTGGCTGCACCGGCCCTATCACGATGCGCCGGACTGCACCGGCAACCGCTACCTCGACGACGACGCCATCGAGGCGCACCTGTCGGCGTGCACTGAGGCCGGGATACCTGCTGGTTTTCATATCATCGGCGATGCCGCCGTCACCGCCGTCGTCGACGCGCTGGACCGTGTCGTCGCGCGGCACGGCACCCCGGCGGTCGCGCGGTGCGGGCACCGCCTCGAGCATGTCGAGATGGTCGACGCCGCGCAGGCGGCGAAACTCGGGTCGTGGGGAGTCATCGCCAGCATGCAGCCAAACTTCGACGCACTGTGGGGCGGCCGGACCGGAATGTACGCCCAGCGGCTCGGCGCCGAACGTGCCGAACGGCTGAACCCGTTGGCGCTCTTGGCATCCCACGGCGTGCCGCTCGCGTTCGGGTCGGACAGCCCGGTCACCGACCTCGACCCCTGGGCCACGGTCCGGGCCGCGGCGAACCACCGGACACCGGGCAGCGCCATCTCGGCCCGCGCGGCGTTCGCCGCGGCCACCCGGGGCGCGTGGCGGGCCGGCGGGGTCCGCGACGGGATCACCGGCACGCTGACCCCTGGTGCTCCCGCCTCCTACGCGGTGTGGGACACCGACGACCTCGAGGTCGGTTCGCCCGCCGACAGCGTGCAACGGTGGTCGACCGATTCGCGGTCCCGCGTGCCGGCGCTGCCCCGCCTCGGCGACGGCGCCGCGTCGCCCAAGTGCCTGCAGACGGTGCACCGCGGCGCCACGATCTTCGGTGGCCTCGATGGGTAATGCGCTGCTGCGCCGGCTGCCGCGGATCGTCGCCGCGGTGGTCGCCGGGCTGTTGATGTCCGCCGGTTTCGCGCCGCTGTCCTGGTGGTGGGCGCCGGTGCTGGCGCTGGCGCTGCTGGCCGGCGTGCTGCGGTGGCCGTCGACGACGGTGATCGGCGGCGGCGGTTACGGCCTGCTGTTCGGGCTGGCGTTCTATCTGCCGCTGCTGCCGTGGGTCAGTGGATTCGTCGGCCTGCCACCGTGGTTGGCGTTGTGCGCGTTGTGCGCGCTGTTCCCCGCCCTGTTCGGGTTGCTGGCGGTGCTGGTCCGCCGGCTGCCCGGCTGGCCGGTGTGGTTCGCCCTGTTGTGGGTGGCCCAGGAATGGCTCAAGAGTTCGGCGCCCTTCGGCGGATTCCCGTGGGGCGTCATCGGTTTCAGTCAGATCAATGGTCCGCTGCTGCCACTGGCGCGGTGGGGTGGCGCCCCGCTGCTGTCGCTGGCGGTCGCGCTGGCCGGGTTCGCGGCGGCGGCACTGGCCGTCGAAACCGTGGCGTGGTGGCGCCGCGGACAGCACCGCCATGCGCATCCACCCGCCGTCGTGCTGCCGGGCATCGTCATCGCCGTCGTCCTGCTGACCGCCGCGCTCGCGCACCCGCAGGTACGCCGCTCGGCGGCCGGCGCGGACACCGACACCGCCGTCACGGTCGCCGCGGTGCAGGGCAATGTGCCGCGGCTGGGACTGGACTTCAACGCCCAGCGCCGCGCCGTGCTCGACAACCACGTCGACGAGACGCTGCGGCTGGCCGACGAGGTGCGCGCCGGCCGGGCGCAGCAGCCCCAGTTCGTCATCTGGCCGGAGAACTCCTCGGACATCGACCCCCTGGCCAATGCCGACGCCCGCGAGCGGATCAGCGTGGCCGCGCGGGCGATCGGCGCCCCGATCCTCGTCGGCGGGGTCGTCGCGGCTCCCGATGCCACCCCGGAGACGCCCACCGCCACCAACTCGATCATCGTGTGGGAGCCGGAAACCGGACCCGGCGAGCGCCACGACAAGCAGATCGTCCAGCCGTTCGGGGAGTACCTGCCGTGGCGCGGGTTCTTCCGCAAGCTGTCGCCCTGGGCGGACCGCGCCGGCTACTTCGTGCCGGGCAGCGGCGACGGTGTCGTGCATGCGGCCGGGGTGCCGATCGGTGTGACGACGTGCTGGGAGGTCATCTTCGACCGCGCCGCCCGCAACGCCGTGCGCAACGGCGCGCAGGTGCTGGCCGTGCCGACCAACAACGCGACGTTCGACGAGACGATGAGCGAACAGCAACTGGCGTTCGCGCGCGTCCGGGCCGTCGAACACGACCGCTACGTCGTGGTCGCCGGCACCACCGGCATCAGCGCCGTCATCGCCCCGGACGGCCGGGAAGTGGCCCGCACCGCGTTCTTCGAGCCGGCGTTCCTCGATCAGCAGATCCGGCTGAACACGACCCGGACCGTGGCGACCCGCTGGGCGCCGCTGATCCAATACCTGCTGGTCGGAGCCGCCGTTTTCGCCGTAATCGCGGCTGTCATGCAAAATGGAGGGTTCGTGCGTCGAGAACCCGGCGCCAAGACGAGGAGCGGTAGCTGATGACGGAGCATCCCAGCGAGCGGACCCTGGTCATCATCCCGACGTACAACGAGATCGAGAACCTGCCGCTGATCGTCGCGCGAGTACACAGGGCGCGCCCGGACGTGCACGTCCTGGTCGTCGACGACGGCAGCCCGGACGGAACCGGAAAGCTGGCCGACGAACTCGCGCTGGCCGACCCGGACCGCGTCCACGTCATGCACCGCGACGCCAAGGACGGACTCGGCGCCGCATACCTGGCCGGATTCGCCTGGGGTCTGGGCCGCCAGTATTCGGTGCTGGTCGAGATGGACGCCGACGGCAGCCACGCCCCCGAACAGCTCTACCGCCTGCTGGACGCGGTCGACGGCGGCGCGGACGTGGCGATCGGCTCGCGCTATGTCGACGGCGGCACGGTGCGCAACTGGCCGTGGCGGCGACTGGCGCTGTCCAAGACCGCCAACACGTATTCACGCGTGCTGCTGGGGGTCGACATCCACGACATCACCGCCGGCTACCGGGCCTACCGGCGCGAGGTGCTCGAGAAGATCGACCTGGCCGCCGTGGACTCCAAGGGCTACTGCTTCCAGATCGACCTGACCTGGCGGGCCATCAACTACGGCTTCAAGGTGGTGGAAGTGCCGATCACCTTCACCGAACGTGAACTCGGCGTCTCCAAGATGAGCGGTTCCAACATCCGCGAGGCGATGGCCAAAGTCGCGCAATGGGGGATCGGCAGCCGGCTCGACCGGGCGCGGGGCATCGTCCGCTAGAGCGGCTTTCCCATCTGTTCAGCGGTGGCTGCGACGATGTTCGAGTGAGACTCGCAGTGGCCGCTGACTAGATCTGGAGCGGTGCTCCGGTCAGCTTCCGCGGCGCTTGGTCTTGATGATGTCCAGACGCTCCTTGAGCAGCTCGTCGAGCTCCTCGACGGAGCGGCGCTCCAGCAGCATGTCCCAGTGGGTCCGCGGCGGCTTGACCTTCTTGGGTTCGGGCAGGTCACCCTCGATGAGGGTGCCTTCCAGCCCGTTGCGGCACAGCCAGGTGCCGGGGATCTCGGCGTCGTCGGCGAACGGGACCTCGAACTCCTCGCCGTTCTCGGTGCGATACCGCGCGAGCTGACGCGGCGCCAGGTCGTGGTTTCGGTCGGTCTCGTAGCTCACAGCCCCGAGGCGACTGCCTCTCAGGACACGATCAGCCATCGTCAATCACTTCCTCTACCCGCGTAATGGTCCGGGATCCTCAACGCGGCGCCGAGCCGCACGGTTCCCGGTGCAACGCGGCACCGATAGACACAGATACCCCAGGATACCGCCGATCCGGCCGACCGCCCGCACGCCGGTCTACAGTCGGTCCTCGTGGCCCGTCGATCACGCCCCGCGGCATGCCGTTGGTGCGGCCGTGATCTCAGCGACGTCGACGCCGGGATCGGCCGCCGCCGACAGTACTGCCGGCAGTCCTGCCGGCAACGCGCCTACGAACAGCGGGCGATGGTGAAGGGCAGTTCGGTGCCGCCGGATTCGGTGGTGCTGACCCCGGACGAGGCCGCCGAGCTGTCCGACCGGGTCTACCAGGTGCGCTGTGCGGCCGAGGACGTCGCGACCGCCGTGTCCGAGGGTGCTGACCGGGCCGAGCTGCAGGACCTGTGCGACGCGCTGCTAGTGGCGGTGAAGGCCGCCGACGGCTGGCGCTGAGCCGCCCGATCAGCAGCTGAACTTCAAGCCGAGCTCCGGCGCGTCGACCAGTTTCAGGCAGCCCAGCGGCTCCACGCCGCTGTCGGCGAACTTGACGCCGGACTGCCGCGCGAAGTTCACGCAGAACAGCCCGTCGGGGTCCGAGCGGCACTGGTAGTCGCCGAACCGCAGTGAGCTGCCGTAGGGGAGTTCGGCGCCCTTGCCGGCGGCGAAGCGGCCCGGGTCGGCGTGCGAGGAGCCGACGGCGAGGGTCGAGCCGTCGAAGTCGGTCCAGCCGCCGATCCAGTGGCCGTAGGAATCCGTCGGTTCGGTCGGTGGTTTGCGCAGGTTGACCAGGCAGGCCAGCGCGCCACCCGACTTCTCCTCCGTCATGCACTCGGTGGTCCCGGTCGGAGTGACGAACGCGACGTCGGCGTTCAGCTGTGTCGTGACACCGTCGCGGATCGCGGTGTGAAACGCGGCCGGATCGGCCGGCTTGCCGGCCCCGACCCACGCCATCGCCGTCTCGATCGGGGTGGCTCCGGTGGGAGCGGTGCTCGGAATCGGCACGCTCGGAGACGTTTTCGACGACGTGTGCGGCGGCTGGGAGGACGCGCTCGGCGTCTTCGGGGAGATGGGCGTCAGCGTCGGCTGCGCCGTGGGACCCGACGAACACGCCGAAACGCCCCCGGTGAGCAGCACCGCGGCGGCGGTCAGAACGGCAATCCGCATGCCGCCATAATGCCCGGCCGGGCCCATCGCAGCTAACGTGACACCTGTTCCGATACCGTCGGAGGTATGCACGACCGCATCATCCGCACCACTACCGGCTCCGGCGTCGTCGAGGGCTTCATCCGCGACGGCGTGAACCGGTGGCGTTCCATTCCCTACGCCCAGCCGCC
>CAZTAA010000029.1:20827-43382 GCA_964611465.1 uncultured Mycobacterium sp.
TCGGCGACCCCGATCTACGACGGTGCGTCACTGGCACGCGGCGGCTGTGTCTTCGTCTCGCTGAACTACCGGCTGGGCGCGCTGGGCTGTCTGGACCTGTCATCGCTGGGGACTCCCGACATCCCGATCGAGTCCAACCTCTACCTGCGCGACATCGTCCTGGCGCTGGAGTGGGTCCGCGACAACATCGCCGCGTTCGGCGGCGACCCGGACAACGTCACCGTCTTCGGGGAGAGCGCGGGCGCCGGCGCCGTCGTCAGCCTGTTGGCGGTACCGGCCGCCAAAGGGCTGTTCCGGCAGGCCATTTCGGAGAGCCCGCCGGCCGGCATGACCCGCTCGCGCGAGGTCGCCGCGCACATCGCCGCGAAGTTCGCCGCGCTGATCGGTTCCCGGCCGGCCGACGCCGCGCATGCGCTGATGGAAGCGACACCGGCCCAGTTGGTGGAGGCGGTCGACGCGCTGGCCGCCGTGCCCACCCTGAACACCCACGGGGTGTTCGCGCTCGGGCCGTCCTTCGGCGACGACATCCTGCCGGAGCACCCGCGCGAGGCGATGCGGGCCGGCACCGCGAACCCGGTTCCGTTGATCATCGGCACCAACGCCCACGAGGGCCGGTTGTTCACCCGCATCCTGCCGCTGCTGCCGACCACCGAAAACCGGATCGAGGCGCTGCTGGCCGGCTCCGGGGCCGCGACCCGCGACCGGATCATCGAGGCCTACCCGGACTACCCGCACCCCAAGGCCTGTGTCCGGATCGGTGGTGACTTCACCTTCGCCTCGGCGGTCTGGGAGATTGTCGAGGCCCGCGCCGCCCACGCGCCGACGTTCGTCTACCGCTACGACTACGCACCGCGGCCGCTGCACTGGTCGGGGCTGGGGGCCACGCACGCCACCGAACTGTTCGCGGTGTTCGACGTCTTCGAGACCCGGGTGGGCGCGGCGCTCACCCTGGCCGGCGACCGCAAGTCGGCCCGCCGGGTCAGCCGTGACGTACAGACGCGGTGGCGGGAGTTCGCCCGGACGGGGGTTCCCGGTGCGGACTGGCCGCGGTATTCGGCCGACGAGCGCGCCGTGCGGGTGTTCGACCGGCGCAGTCGCGTCGAGATCGACCCGCACTCGGCGCGGCGCAGCGCCTGGGCGTCGTTCACCGACTGAGGCCGGCACCGCCCGATTTCTCGTTCGCGCCCGCCGGCCGACCCGTCGGCCGACTATGGAGCGCATGAGCCGACCCGCCGCCAGCACCACCGCACATCCGCTCGACCCGCTCTCGGCGGCGGAGTTCTCGGCGGTCACCGCGATTCTGCGGCGCGACCGCGACGTCGATGCGACCGGCGCACCGGGGGGCTGGCGGATCACCGGCATCGAGATGGCCGAACCCGGCAAGGCCGAACTCGCCGCCTTCGACGCGGGCGGACCGCGGCCGGCCCGCAAGGCGATCGTGCTGTGCCTCGACCGGGCCGACAACGCCACCTACCGCAGTGTGGTGTCGCTGAGCGACGACCGGATCGAATCCTTCGAGCACGTGCCCGGCGTCCAGCCCAACTTCACCGTGGACGAGTTCACCGAGTGCGACGCCATGGTGCGCGCCCACCCCGACGTGGTCGCGGCGCTGACCCGCCGCGGAATCACCGACATGGAACTGGTTTTCGTGGACACCTGGACATACGGGGCGGCCGTGGCGCCACTGGAGTACCGGGACCGCCGGCTCGGCTGGGCCGACATCTGGCTGCGCAGCATGGCCGGCGGCAACCCGTACGCCAACCAGGTCAGCGGACTGCACTGCGTGATCGACCTGAACTCGATGGAACTGCTGCGGGTCGAGGACACCGGCCCGTTCGCGGACGGCGCCACCCCGCGTCCGGCCGTGATGGGCGAGTATGTCCCCGGCCGGATACCGGACCGTATCCGCGACGCTGGCCGGCGTGAACCGCTCAAACCGCTGGAGATCACCCAGCCCGGCGGCCCGTCTTTCACCTTGGGCGGCAACCTGCTGCGGTGGCAGAACTGGAGCTTGCGGGTGGGGTTCAACCATCGCGAGGGGATGACGCTGCATCAGATCCGCTTCCGGGACGATGACCGCGAACGTTCGGTGGCACACCGGTTTTCGTTCGCCGAGATGATGGTGCCCTACCGCGACGCCTCGGAGGACCACTACCGCCGCACCGCGTTCGACATCGGCGAGTGGGGCCTGGGATTCATGACGACGTCGCTGACGCTGGGCTGCGACTGCCTCGGGGAGATCCGCTACCTGGACGCCACGCTGCACAACAGCAAGGGCGAACCCTACGAGATCCCGAACGCGGTGTGCATCCACGAAGAGGACAACGCGGTGCTGTGGAAGCACGTCGACCACCACGACGGCGCCGAGGTGCGCCGGATGCGCCGGCTCACGGTGTCGTTCCACGTGACGGTCGCCAACTACGAGTACCTGACGTACTGGCGGTTCTACCAGGACGGCAACATCGAATGCGAGGTACGCGCCACCGGCATCATGGTGACGACGCCGTTCCCCGATGGTCCCACCCCGGCCACCGGGACGCTGGTCGACGAGCGCACCTACGCCCCGTTCCATCAGCACTTCCTGGTCGCCCGACTGGATCTCGACGTCGACGGCACCGACAACACCGTCTACTGCAGCGAGTCCCACGCCGAGCCGATCGGGCCGGACAATCCGTACGGCCTGGCGCTGGTGCAGCGCAACGTCGCACTGCGCACCGAGAGCGAAGGCATGCAGGACATGGACTTCGGCACGCAGCGCGGCTGGAAGGTGGTCAACACCAACGTCGTCAACGGGCTGGGCACCCACCCGGCCTACAAGCTGGTCCCGGGCGGGGCGTTCCCGGCCATGTTCGACCCGCGTTCCAAGGTCTTCCAGCGGGCCACCGTCATCGGGCACACGCTGTGGGTGACGCCGAATCATCCCGAGGAGCGTTGGCCCGCAGGCGAATTCGTCAACCAGTCGGCGGCCGACCACGGGCTGGGCGCGTGGACCAGGGCGAACCGTTCGATCGAGAACACCGACGTGGTGTTGTGGTACGTGTTCGGCATCCACCACATCACCCGCCCGGAGGACTGGCCGATCATGCCCGCCGACGTGGTGTCGTTCTGGCTCAAGCCGTTCGGCTTCTTCGACCGCAACCCGAGCCTGGATGTCGAGCCGACCCCGGCGAAGCACTGCCACTGAGCCACCAACTCCTCATCTGTTCAGCCCTGGCTGCGACGTTGTTCGAGTGGCTCACGCACACGCCGCTGAACAGATCGGGTCTTGACACCTGTCATAGGTTGTTCTGGTGCGAATCGAGACCCCCGGTGATCTGACGGCGCAGTGGCTCACCGACGCGCTCGGCGGCGAGCAGGTGACGGCATTCAGCACCGAGCGCATCGGCACCGGCCAGATGAGCGAGTGCTATCGCGTCGCGTTGAGCTACGACGGCGGCACCGGCCCGGCGTCGGTAGTGCTCAAGGTGGCCGCCGCCGACCCGACCAGCCGGCAGACCGGGCTGGCAATGGGTCTCTACGAACGTGAGGTCAGGTTCTACACCGACATCGCGCCACGGCTCAGCGGCCCAATCGCGCACTGCTATCACGCCGACTTCGACCCTGAGACGGGCGTCTTCGACCTGCTGCTCGACGACGCCGCGCCCGCCCGGCAGGGCGACGAAATCCATGGCGCCACAATCGATCAGGCGATGCTCGCGGTCACCGAGCTGGGCCGCGTGCAGGGGCCGCTGCTCGGCGATTCCGAGTTGGCCGGCGCGCCGTGGCTCAACCAGGGGGCGCCGGTCAGCCAGGAGCTGATCACCGCCCTGTACGCCGGCTTCCTGGACCGCTACGGGGACGCCATGACCGCCGAGCAGCGGGAGGTCTGCCGGCGCTGGGTCGACTCGTTCGACGCGTTCATGGCCACCGAGACCGCTGGGCACCGGCCCATGGGCCTGGTGCACGGCGACTACCGGTTGGACAACATGCTGTTCGGCGAGGCCGGTGCGGAGCGGCCGCTGACCATCGTCGACTGGCAGACCGTCACCTGGGGTCCCGCCATGACCGACCTCGCGTACTTCCTGGGCTGCGCGCTGCCCACCGAGACGCGCCGGGCCCATTTCTACGAACTGGTGGACGCCTACCACGGCGCGCTGGGCGCGGACTGCCCTCTGCATCCCGTCGATGTCCGCGAGGGCGTGCGCCGGGGCAGTTTCATGGGGGTGACGATGACGATCATCGCGTCGATGGTGGTGGAACGAACCGAGCGGGGTGACCGGATGTTCCTGACGATGCTCGAACGCAACTGCGCGCAGGTGCTCGACACCGACGCCCTGGCGGTGCTGGCGTGAGCGCGGAGTCCGCCGAAGAACCGTTGCGCCCGTTGGCTTCCGACGAGGCGGACCACGAGCCCGCCGACGAAGCCCTGTGGAACGAGAGCTGGTACTTCGACTTCGCCGACCCGGCCGCGGGCCTGGGCGGCTGGATCCGCCTCGGTCTGTATCCCAACGAGGGGCGCGCCTGGATCAACGCGCTGCTGTGCGGTCCGGGCCTGCCGACGGTGGCGCTCAACGACTTCCACGCCGCCGTGCCCGAGGACCCGAACCGGGTCCGTACCGCCGGCATCACCCTGACCCATCAGGCGGAGGAACCGCTGCGGTCCTACCGGGTGACCGTGACCGGCCGCGGCGTGGTGTACGACGATCCGGCGGCGGCGCTCGCGGGGAACGCCGGCCGGCCCGCCGAGGTGTCGCTGGACCTGGTCTGGACCACAAACGGCGAGCCGTACGCATACAGGTTCGCCACCCGGTACGAAATCCCCTGCACCGTCAGCGGACGTGTGGTGGTCGACGGGGTCAGCCACACCATCGCCGCGGCGGCCGGCCAGCGCGACCACTCCTGGGGCGTGCGGGACTGGTGGGCGATGGACTGGGTCTGGACCGCGCTGCATCTCGACGACGGAACCCACCTGCACGCCGTCGACATCCGCATCCCCGGCGCACCGCCGATCGGTATCGGTTATGTCCAGCGCGACGGGGACCGGCTGGTCGAACTGCAGACCGCCGAGGCCCGGGAGGTGTTCGCGCCCAACGGTTTACCGGTCAGCACCGAGTTGCTGCTGCGACCCGGCGAGCTGGAGGTGAGCACGCAGGTCGTCGCGCACGCCCCGGTGCGCCTGCTCGCCGACGACGGACGGGTCGCCGACTTCCCGCGGGCCTGGATGTCGGTGCGGACCGCCGACGGCCGCACCGGTGTCGGCTGGATGGAGTGGAACCGCAACCTGGCCCGGTGAGCGGGCGTGCTCAGCGCAGATGTGCGCTGTCGTCGTCAAGCTCGGTGCGGCGAAGACCCATCGGCGTCTCGGCGGGCACGTCGCCGCCCGCTACGACCAGTCGGGTGATGGGTGTCAGGGTGGCGAACAGCGTTTCGACTTCGTCGTCGTCGAGCGCGTCCAGGGCCGGCAGTGCCGCCCTGTTGGTCGTCGCCTCGACGTCGTCCTTGAGTTGTCGACCCGCATCGGTGAGAGCGCCGTCCGCGCTCAGAAGTCCGCGCGCGGCCAGGGTTTCGGTGCACTGCTGCCACTCGGTGTCCTCGTAGGCGCGGCTTTGCTTGATGAACGCTGCCGGCACGGCCCCGGCGGCGCAGTGCAACACGTTGGCCTGACGACCGGTGATGCCGGCGGCCAGCAGCGCAGCGACGTGACCGTCGCCCCGGTGCTCACGCAGCAGAGTCGTTGCCTGCCAGAGCTTTTCGACCGGATCGTCGGGCCAGGGCAGCGCGGTGTTGGCGGCGAACAGCGGCCGGCCGTCCACCGGCAGACCGGTGACGGCCTTGGCGCACAGTGCCGCGGCGGTGGCGGTGCCTTCGGCGTCGGTCACGCCGGCCCGTCGCAGTGCCGTTGCGGCGCCGGCCAGCCGGCCCCGCAGCGCATCGGCCGGTGGTGCAACCGACCAGACCGCCGGAATGAACCGGGCCACCTGGGTGGGTGAGAAGTTGTAGAAGGCAGCGGCGACCACCGGTGCGGGCACCGGACCCAACGGAGCCGCGCGGGCCGCGAAGTAGCACATTCCCAGACCCCGGTAGCCGAGATCGTTCATGGCGCGCAATGCATCAGGCGCGAAGTAGGTCACGGCGTGCACCGGTTCGAATCGGTCGAAGAAGCGTCGCGCCAGGTCTGGTGAGCGGGTCATGTGCTGCAGTAAATCAGGGGTTAGCCCGCAGCGAACCTGTGAACTTGCTATGTTCTGGCCACAGGGATTCTGGGA
The DNA here is from genome assembly GCA_964611465.1 of uncultured Mycobacterium sp. Lineage (GTDB taxonomy): Bacteria > Actinomycetota > Actinomycetes > Mycobacteriales > Mycobacteriaceae > Mycobacterium. The sequence goes on from CAZTAA010000029.1 coordinate 27,073, forward strand.
GGTCGCATGCGCGGGGTCGGTATCTGTTCGGGTGTGGTCGCGGCGGTGCTGATCGGCGCGACGGTCTCGGGTTGTCACTTCAGCGCCTCGATCGGCGGCGGCCCGCCGGTGGTGGGCAAGGCCGATCTGCAGAAGGACATCACCGATCGGCTGACCAAGGCCGGCCAGACCCCGCAGTCGGTCAACTGCGCGGAGGATCTCGTCGGTGAGGTCGACAAGACCACCCGCTGCGAGGTGGTGCTCTCCGAGACCAACGCGATAGAGCCGATCGTCAAGACGACGAAGGTCGAGGGCACCACCGTCAGCTACGAGATGACCCCGGCGCTCAACCAGAACCAGCTGCAACAGCAGGTCGGCATGCTGATGAAGCAAAACGGCATGGCCGCGGACACGGTCACCTGCGCCGGTGGGCTCGAGGGTGTGGTGGACAACGAGACCACCTGCTCGGTGAAGGGCGACGGCGAGACCACCGAGACGTCGGTCAAGGTGACCGAGGTCAACGGGCTGCTGATGAACTTCCAGATCTACCCGGCCTGAGCCGGCGCGTCGACCAGGGCACGCATCGCCGCCTCGGCGGCCGCTTCGTCGCGCTCCCGAATCGCCCGGGCCACGTCGTCGTGCAGCGCGATGGTGGCGCGATCGGACGGTTCGGATCTGTCCTGGGCGGTCAGCTCGATCAACGCGTTGAGCGCCCGGAAGAGCCCGTTGCCGCTGGCCTCCAGCAGGGTTCGGTGAAAAACGTTGTCCGCCGAAAGGTATGCCCGCGTGTCGCCGGCCCGGCCGTGCACCGCCATATCGGACACCGCCCCCGCCAGGGTGCGGCACTGGTGCGGATCGGCGCGGCGGGCGGCCAGCGCCGCGGCGGCCGGTTCGACACCGCGACGCAGTTCGTGCAGTGCGCCCAGCAGTGCGGCGCGGTCACCGGAATCCAGTTGCCAGCGGACCAGCCGGGGATCGAAGACGTTCCACGCCTCGGCGGGCTGGATGGTGATGCCGACGCGTCGCCGGGACGCGACCATGCCCATCGACTCCAGCACCCGGATGGCCTCGCGGGCGACGCTGCGCGACACCTCGTACTGCGCGCCGAGCCCGTCGAGCGTCAGGACGTGGCCGGCGGCTAACCGTCCGGACACCACGTCGGCGCCCAGTGCGTCGACGAGTGCGGCGTGCAACTCGCTGGAACCCGCCTCCGGGGACATGGTTTCATCCTGTCATTTCGGGGAAAACGGCGGTAATAGTACGACCAATAGCGGGAGACTGTAGAGCACTGGAGTCAGGTGGGGCTGGTGGTCATGCCGATCGTGGTCATGGGTGTGTCCGGTTCGGGCAAGTCGACGGTGGGCGCTGCGCTGGCGCAGCGGCTGCGGGTGCCGTTCGCCGACGCCGACGACTTCCACCCGGCGGCGAACATCGCCAAGATGTCGGCCGGGCAGCCGCTCGACGACGACGACCGGTACCCGTGGCTGGAGAAGATCGGCGAGTGGCTGGCCGATCATGCCGACGGCGGTGTGATGAGTTGCTCGGCGCTCAAACGCAGCTACCGCGACCAACTGCGTAGGCACAGTCCCCGCACGCGTTTCCTGCATCTGTACGGCACCGCGGAGTTGATCGGCCGCCGGCAGGCCAGCCGTCCCGGCCACTTCATGCCGGCCGCACTGCTGCGGTCCCAGTTCGACACCCTGGAACCCCTGGAGCCGGACGAGGACGGTGTCACAATCGCGGTCGACCAGAGTGTGGATTCGATTGTGGACCAATATGTTTCGCTCAACGAACAGGAGCACCGATGATCACGCTGCTTGCCGACGCCCCGAAACTGGCCGAACCGGTGGCGTCGGGCACTCAGTTGATCCTGGCGTTCATGGCCGGCATCGCGTTGATCGTCGTCCTGATCACCGTCGTCAAACTGCATCCGTTCCTCGCGCTCATCTTCGGCGCCCTCACGGTCGGGCTGGTCGCCGGCGAGGGCCTGACGACGGTGCTCAAGTCCTTCACCGACGGCTTCGGTTCGACGGCGGCGGGGGTCGGCATCCTGATCGCGCTGGGCGCGATGTTCGCCAAACTGCTGGCCGATTCCGGCGGCGCCGACGAGATCGTCGACACCATCGTCGGACACGCGTCGCCGCGGATGCTGCCGTGGGCCATGGCGCTGGTGGGTTCGATCATCGGTCTGCCGATGTTCTTCGAGATCGGCCTGGTGCTGCTGATGCCGGTCATCTATCTGGTCGCCCGGCGCTCCGGGCTCTCCCTCGTGACGGTCGGGATCCCGGCGCTGGCCGGGCTTTCGGCCATGCACGGTTTCGTGCCGCCGCATCCGGGGCCGTTGACCGCGGTCGGACTGTTGAACGCCGACCTGGGTCTGACGCTGGGTCTCGGTGTGCTGGTGGCGATTCCGACGATCGTGGTGGCCGGCCCGCTGTTCGGGAAGCTGGCGGGCAGGTGGGTCGCCGTCGAGGCGCCGGACACCTTCGACGCCGACCGGTTCGCCGACTCCGGCACGGCGGGCGTCGGTGCCGAACACCGCCGTCCGTCGTTCGGGCTGACCCTGTTCGCCGTCCTCCTGCCGGTCGTGCTGATGATGGGCAAGGCGATCGTCGACATCGGCATCAAGGACGAAAGTCAGGTGTTCCGAAAGGTTTTCGACAGTCTCGGCACGCCGGTCATCGCGCTGCTGCTGGCGGTGATCGTGGGAATGCTGACGCTGGGCCCGGGTGCGGGCATGTCCCGTGCCGAGATCATGAAGGCGGTCGAGTCCGGACTGCCACCCGTGGCGGGCATCATCCTCATCGTGGCGGCCGGTGGCGGGTTCAAGCAGGTGCTCGTCGACACCGGTATCGGCACGATGCTGGCCGAATGGGCCAAGCAGGTCAATATCTCGGTATTGCTGTTGGCATGGCTGCTGGCGGTGCTCATCCGGCTGGCCACCGGTTCGGCGACGGTCGCGACCATCACGGCCTCGTCGCTGGTGCTCGGTCTGGTCGACGGGCTGAGCACACCGCAGGTGTCGCTGGTGGTCCTGGCGGTGGGCGCCGGGTCGCTGTTCTTCTCCCATGTCAACGACGCCGGATTCTGGTTGGTCAAGGAGTATTTCGGGATGAGCGTCGGGCAGACGATCAAGACCTGGTCGCTGATGGAGACGGTGCTCTCCGTGGTCGGGCTGATCGTGGTGATGATCCTCGACGTCTTCGTCTGACCCGCCGAAAAACGAAGGCCCCGAGCATGACTCGGGGCCTTCGCTGCGGATACGGACTAGCTCTTGACGACCTGGGTGCCGCCGGCGAGCTCGTCGTGCTTGCCCTGCTTGGTCGGGCTGCCGTTGATGGTGATCGCGATCACCACGTAGGCGATGAACGCGAGCAGGCCGCCGATGTAGGGGATGATCGGCAGCAGCGTGAACGAGTTGCGGATCGCCGACTGCTTGACATCGGGTTTGGGCGCTCCGCCGGCGCCGCGCACCGACAGGCCCAGAATCTTCTTGCCCAGCGACGCGCCCTGGGTGACCTCCAGCGCGACGAAATAGACGAACATCAGCAGGCCGGAGAACAGCCCGGTCACCATGATGTTGCTCTGCAGTCCGACGACGAATGCCAGCAGGAAGGCGATGATGCCGACCAGGATTCCGTCGATCACGCGGGCCGCGAAGCGGATACCGAGACCGCCGGGATTGCCGGCACCGTACTGCGGGGGCGGCGGATAGCCGCCGGCCTGACCGTACTGCGGGACCGGATAGCCGGTCGGGGGGCCGTAACCCGGTGGCGGCGGCGGATATCCACCGGGCGGTGGTGGCGGAAAGTTCGGGTCCGGCGGTGGAGGCGGATAGTCACCCGTTGTCATCGATTCGGCTCCTGATCACGGTGAATGAGGCGTGCTCGAATCTACCGTGCCCGACCGTCCCGCACCCGGGTTCGAATACGCCCGATTCAGTTACGCCGCCAGGCCCGAACCCGTTTGCGTGCCTCGGTGGCCAGCTCGTCACCCTGCTCGAGTGCGGCGTGGGCGATTTCGGTCCCGCGGTCCCGGGCGGCCTCCAGCAGCGGTGCGGTCCGCTCGGCGGCGGCCGCGCCACGCTCCCGGGCCGCCTCCAGCAGCGGTTCGGCTCGTTCGGCCGCCACCGCGGCCAGTTCCCGGCCGCGTTCGGCGCCGACGGTCAGGCCTTCCTGCAGCCGCGCCCCGACCCGGTCGGCCAGATCGGTGTCGCCTGCCGAGAGTCCGGCCGGCAGTGCCGACGCGACCGTGTCGCTGAAACGGGCCGCGGCCCGGCGGCCCCGCCAACCCAGCGACGGCTTTCCGGCCGTGTCGGCCGACGCGATGATCAGACCGCCCACCAGGCTGATGTCGGTGAGGAAACCGCGGCGCTTGGCGGCCTTGAGTTCCGGATCCATCTCGTTCCAAAACATCCGGGTGCCGAGATTGGCCGGCACGACGGTGGTGGCCAGGGCGGCCGACGCCAGTCGAGGCACCTTTCCCGTCGCCAGCAGCAGGCCGCCGAGTATCTGCGCCACGGCAGTCGCTCTCGCGAACGTTTCGGCGTTCTGCGGCACGCTGGAACCAACCGGGTCGGGCAGCTTCTGCAGTCCTTCCAGGGCGGGCCGGGCGGCGTCGGCCGCGGGTTTGGGACTGCGGAGGGCGTCGATGCCCTGGCCGACGAACGCGGCAGCCAACATGGGACGGGCGACTCTGCGTAGCAACATGTCCGGGCGTGTTCCCGGCCGCGCGGGTGGACAAACCTGTCAGGCGGGAGCGAGCAGCAGTTCGGCGAGGTGGGTGGTGGTCTGCACACCGTCGTCGTAGCCGCCCTCGCCGTCGAGCGCGTTCATGATCGCCAGGGTGTAGCGCTGTCGCGGTCCGGCGAAGCCGACCGAGTTGATCACCCAGCCGCCCTGTTCCTGCGACCAGCCGTTCTTGTTGCCGGGCGCCATCGCCGGACCGGCGCCCCACACGCCCCACTGCTGCTCGGTGTCGACGTTCTGCATGGCCGCCACGATGGTGGCGGTGTCGGTCGGATTGAGCCGGCTCAGCGTGTAGTTGATCAGCCCGTCGAGGTCGTCGGCGGTCGCCTTCTGGAAGCCCCAGTACGGGAAGGTGTCGCTGAATCCGCGCTGGGGAACCACCCCGGGCATGCCGTACCGCGGGAAGTCGCGGTTGAACGCCTGGTGGTCGGGTCCGCCGTACCGGGTCCACAGGGTGTCCGCGGCGTCGTTGTCCGAGGAGTGCAGCATCGCCGAGATCAGTTGGCGGTCTTCGTCACTCAGGCGTAATTGGCCGGCATAGTGGCGGGCCAGCAGGTCGACGACGATGGCCAGTTTGATCGTCGAGGCCGTCCAGATGGGTGCGCCCGCATTCGGATTGCGGTAGACCGCACCGCTGCTGCGGTCCCGCAGCACGTAGCCGACGGTGCCCGGCCGGGTGGACAGATAGGCGTTCGCGGCCGCGATGCGGGCGGCGAGATCATCGGCCTGCGCGGGTGCGGGCAGCGCCAGCCCGAGCACCAGCAGCAGCGCCGTGAGAAGACGAATCATGTTTCAGCTCAACAACATCCGAGTCGAGCGTTCGAGCAGTTCGGCGATCTGCTGATAGGACGCGTACCCCATGCCGGCGCGGACCAGCGCACCGGCGTAGAGCAGTTCCAGGCACTCGACGACCTCGGGGTCGGCGTCGGGGCCGAGCGCCGTGCTCAGCCGCCGGTTGATCTCCTGGCCGATCCGCAGTCGCAGGTGCTCGACGTCGGGGTCCTTGCCCAGCAGGGCGTTGGTCACCGCGCCGGCCAGTTCGGGTTCGTCGGCGACCAGCAGGGCGATGTGCCGCAGCACCGCCACCGCGCGGGTGGTCGGGTCGGGGGAGTCGTTGGCCGGCGCCGGGGTGGTGGCCAGCCGGCGCCAGAACACCTCGGCCACCAGATGCTCCTTGGAGGAGAAGTAGGTGTAGGCCGTCGCGGCTCCGACCCCGGCCTCGGCGGCGACCATCCTGATGGTCAGTCCGGCAAACCCGGCGCGGCTGAGGACGTCGACCGCGGACCTGCCGAGACGGTCGACAGTGTCGGCCTGTTTGGCCGTCAGCCGACGGCGAGTCGCCTCCCGGGCAACCGGTTCGGACACATGTCCGGACGCTACTACACCGCGTTTACCCCGGCAACGGCGACGCGCTAGGTTGCGTGTATGCCACATTCCGAGACAGCGCGGCTGTTCGATCTCGCCGAACGCGTGACCGGCTTCATGCCCACCGACGAAGGGCAGGCGCTCTACAAAGCTGCGCGCGGCTTCCTCTCGGGCGGCGTCGGCGTGGAGATCGGGACCTACTGCGGCAAGTCGACAGTTCTGCTCGGCGCGGCGGCCGCGGACACCGGCAGCGTGCTGTACACGATCGACCACCACCACGGCTCCGAAGAGCACCAGGCGGGCTGGGAGTACCACGACGCGACGATGGTCGACCCCGAGACCGGCCTGCTCGACACGCTGCCCACCTTCCGCTACACCCTGGACGCCATGGCGCTGCCCGACAACGTCGTGGCGGTCGTCGGCAGGTCTCCGGTGGTGGCGCGCGGTTGGACGACGCCGTTGGAGTTCCTGTTCATCGACGGCGGCCACACCGACGAAGCCGCGCAGCGCGACTTCACCGGCTGGGCGAAATGGGTCGCTCCGGGTGCGGGACTGGTCATCCACGACGTCTTCCCGAATCCGGACGACGGCGGGCAGGCGCCCTACCGGATCTACCGTCGGGCGCTGGACAGCGGTGCGTTCCAGGAGGTTTCGGCCACCGGTTCGCTGCGCGTGCTGCAGCGGGTGAGCGGCTCGGCCGGCGAGGCGGTCGACTAGCCGGGCAGAGTCGGCCCTACTGGATCGGTTCGTCGCCGAGCACGGTGGTGCGCAGCATCTCGCGTGCCGACTTCGGGTCGTACGGCGCGGCGCGGTGCAGCACACCCTGGTTGTCCCAGATGACCGTGTCGCCGACCGACCAGGTGTGGCTGTACACCTTGGCCGGTTCGGTGGCGCGGTCGAGCAGTTCGGCCAACAGCGCCCGACCCTCGTCGAGGTCCATTCCGACGATGTGGTCCGCGGATGCGCCGAGCACCAATGACTTTTGGCCGTTGCGGTGCGTCCAGACCAGCGGGTTCTCGTGCGTCGGCCGGGACCGCCAGCGGGCCAGTTGCTCCGGCGTGGGGTCCGGCGTGACACGTCGTTGTGACGCCTCCAGCGAATGCACCACCCGCAGCGACGCGAACCGCTCCTTCTCGGCGTCCGACAGCGCGTCGTAGGCGTCGTAGGCGCTGGCGAATTCGGTCTCGCCGCCGCGTTCGGCGACCTGCACCGCCGAGAGCACGGTGGCCTTCTGCGGGCACTCGTCGTGCATCGGGGTGCAGCCGTCGATGTGCCAGATGAACGCCGCCTTGAGGTAGTCCGCGGCCTTGTTCTTCGACTTGTCCAGGGTGATCGGGTAGATGCCGGACACCGGGTGATGCCCGTCGGCGGAGCGGTCCACCTCGCCGAGGCGCTGGCAGAAGGCCACCTGGTCTTCCGGGCTGAGGTTGAGGCCGTGGAACACCAGCACACCGTTGTCCTCCAGGGCGTCGAGCACCGCGGCGCCCAGCCCGTCGTCGGTTCCAAGGTGCTCGGGGTCGATGCCGACGACTTCGGCCCCCACCGATGCGGTCAGCTTGTTGATGGTCAAAACGGTCATCTGGGAGTCCTTTTCGGTTCAGGGCCGGGGATCGCCGGTGCGGATCATCACCGCGTCGGCGGCGTCGACGGGGGCGGGTTGGTGCATGATCTCCACCGCCATCGCCACCATGATCAGCGAGTAGATCAAGTGCAGCAGGTTCAGCGCGTCGTCGGGCAGATCGTCGAGGGCGAACTTGTCGCAGTAGTCGATGGCTTCCTCGACGCGCGGGAAGAACGCTTCGTAGAAGTCGTGCAGCTGCGGCATGGTCGAGGCCAGCCGTTGGTTCCAGCGCTCGGTTTCGGTTGGCAGGCACCAGGTTTCGGTGAAACGCTCGAACTCGGCGAACGCGCTGGGCAGGGGTTTGGTGGTCATGATGAGGCTCCTACCGGGTTCTGCTCGCGTTGGTAGCGTTCCACCCAGTCGACGGCGACCTTGTGCAGGTGACGGACCAGGATCTCCTGGTCGTTGACGGGGAACTCGTCGATGACGTCGTATTCCAGTGCGGCCTGGGTGCCGCCGAGCATGCCGGCGTCCTGCAGTGCGAACTCCTTGAGCACGACGGCGGCGACCTCGTGCTCGATGCGCTCCCGCACGGTGCGGGCGGGGTGGAAGTAGGTGTAGGCCTCGAACCGGTGGGTGTTGTGCGAGGTGGGCCAGTAGCGGTACAGGAGATACCAGCCGCCGTAGATCAGGATCTCCAGGTTGGGGAAGATCTGGAAGTTGCTGATGCCCCAGGGTTCGATGTTGCCCGGGTTCAGCCCGGCCGGCAGTTCCCCGATGTCCGGGGTGCGCCACGGGCCGACCAGGCCGCTGCGGGTGGCGCGTTCGATCGGGTACATGTACTCCGGCGCCAGCAGCCAGCGCCGGGTGCCCGCCGTCGACACCAGCCGGTGTGGGCCGTCGAGCTGGAAATGCCCACAGGTGAAGCCGGCGTTGGGATCTCGTACCTCGGGCGGAACCTGCTGGCTGTGCAGCGCGGGCACGTGGTAGTACTCCTGGAAGGCGTCGGCGAAGATCTTCCAGTTGCTGTTGTTGTGGGCGACCCAGTCGTACCGCTCGGTCAGTTTGCCGAACGGGTAGTCGTCCAGCGCGGTGACCATCGGGCCCAGGAACTCCCGCAGGCTCTGCGTCGGCTCCGGGTCGAAGTTGATGAAGACGAACCCGGCCCAGACGTCGCAGTTCACCGGGACCAGCCCGTACTCGGCGGGGTCGAGGTCGAAGAACTCGCCCTCCTGCTGAACGAACGTGAGGGTCCCGTCGAGGTCGTAACGCCAGGCGTGGTACTTGCAGGTGAACTGCCGGCAGGTGCCCTTGGTCTCCTCGTTCGGAAAGTCGTTCCACACCAACTTGTTTCCGCGATGCCGACACAGGTTGTAGAAGGCGCGGATGTTCTGGTCCTTGCCCCGGACGATGAGCACCGAGGCGTTGGCGACTTCGATCTCCTTGGTCAGATAGCTGCCCACGCGGGGAAGCTCCTCCACCCGGGCGACGTTGAGCCAGGCGCGTTTGAAGACCGCCTCGCGTTCGAGTTCGTAGAACTCCGGCGAGATCGAGTCGCGGAACGACATCGGCCCGGTGCCGAGTTCGGGGTAGTGCTCGGTCCAGGACCCCTCCGCGGGCTTGGCCCACTTGGTCGCCATGTCAGTTCCTCCGGTCGTTGAAAAACGCTGTCACATCACCGATCCGCCGTTGACACCGAGCGTCTGCCCGGTGATGAACCCGGCTTCCTCCGAGCACAGGAACCCGACCGCGGCGGCGATGTCGGCGGGGGTGCCCAGATGCCCGACCGGGATGTGGGCGGCGATCTGCTCGTTGGACGGCAGGTGCCCGGCCGCCTGGGAGGCGTGCTGCATCGGCGTCTCGATGCCCGACGGCGGGATGTTGTTCACCGTCACACCGTTGGCGGCGTATTCGCGGGCCAGCGACTTCGTCAACGTCAGGAGCGCACCCTTGGAGGCGGCGTAGTGCGCGGCGAACGGCGTGCCGCGCTGGGCGCTCGACGACGAGATCATCACGATGCGGCCCCAGCCCGCGGCCACCATGTCACCCACCGCCACCTGGCAGCAGTGGAAGGTACCGGTCAGATTGACGTCGATCAGCCGCTGCCAGGATTCGACGGTGATGTCGGCGAACGACGAATAGCCGAACAGGCCGGCGCTGGTCACCAGGACGGCGACCGGCCCGAGTTCGGCGCGGATCTTGCCGAACGCCTCCTCGACCGCACGCCGGTCGGTGACGTCGGCGCCGGCGGCCATCGCGGTGACGCCCTGCGCCCGAAGGTCGTCGGTAACCCGTTGGGCCGCATCGTGATCCACGTCCAGTACGGCGACCTGGTGGCCGCGGCGGCCCAGTTCGTGGCAGGTCGCCTCGCCCATGCCGGACGCTCCGCCGGTGACGACGGCGACCCGGCTCACGGCTTTCCCCTCATTCGTAGACCACCCGCACAGTCGGGCTGGTGGGCAGTGCCTGGCAGGTGACCACCAGGCCGTCGGCGACCTCGTCGTCGTCGAGTGCGTCGTTGTTCAGCATCCGGGCGGTGCCCTCGACGACCTGGGCGATACACGTTCCGCACGAACCGGTTTCGCACGACGACGGAGCCTTGAGCCCGGCCAGCCGGGCGGTCTGCAGGATGGTGTTGCCGGCCCGGTACGCGCAGCCGACGGTCTGCCGGTCGAGTGTGATGGTGACGGTCTTGGTCACCGCGCTGTCCGCGGTGTCGCCCGGTGCGACGGGGGCCATGGTGAACCGTTCCACGTGCACCCGGTCGCGGGGGATTCCGGCCGCCCGCAGGGCCGCTTCGACGGTGTCCATGTAGGGGCCGGGTCCGCAGACGTAGTAGTCGGCGGCCGGGTCGAAAGCGCCCAGGAATTCGGTGATCTGCGCGGCCGACACGATTCCTCGCTGCGCGTCGAGATGGTGGTGCAACTCGAAGCGGTCACCGTGGGCGCCCGCCAATTCGGCCAGGGCGTCCCGGAAGATGACCGAATCGGTGTCGCGGTTGGCGTAGAACAGCCGCACCCGGCGGGGCGTTGTCGCCAGCGCCGTGTGGATCAGCGAGAGCACCGGCGTGATGCCGCTGCCGCCGGCGAACGCGATGATCTCGCGGTCGCCGTCGGTCATCACGAACCGGCCTTCCGGCGCGGCGGCCTGGATGCGGTCGCCGGGCGCGGCGGTGTCGTTGAGCCAGTTGGACACCACTCCGTCGCGGTCCCGCTTGACCGTGATGCGCAACTGCTCGTGGACGGCCGGGGAGGACGACATCGAGTAGCACCGCCGGTACTCCTGCCCGTCGATGCTGACCCGCAGCGTCAGGAATTGTCCCGCGCGGTAGGCGAACCGCGGATCGGTCGGCGGCACGTCGAACACCAGTGACACCGCGTCGGGCGTCTCCCGCACCACGTCCTGGATGCGCAGCGACGCGAAACCGTCAGCGGCATCTTCCAGGAGCGGAGGTGTCGGGGGAGTCATCCGGCCCACAATAACAAGTACTTGTTAATCATCACAAGATGCCTCAGTGGTCGACATGGTCGCCGAACAGCGTGTGACCGGTGCCTTGTTCGACCACCCGGGTCAGCAGCGCCCGCAACTGCTCCTGCTCGTCGGGTTCGAGGACACCGAACACCTTGTCGTGCGCGGCGACCGCCTCGCCGACCACCGCGGACGCCACGGCACGGCCCTCGTCCGTCAGGAACACCTGCAGGATGCGGCCGTGCTGCGGGTCCTGTTTGCGTTCCACCAGGCTGCGTTTCTCCAGCGCGTTGAGCGCCAGTTGGACGCCCTGCGGGGTGATCAGCAGGCGGCGGGCCAGTTCGGCCGCCGACAGGCCGGGCTGGTTGGCGAGCTGACGGAGCACACCGATCTGGGCAATGCTCACGCCGTGGGGTTTGACCGCATCGTTGATGGTGGTCAGGGAGAAGTAGAAGGCCTGCTTGAGCAGCCACAGGGTGTTCTCGCCGAGTTCCATGCCGTCGTCTCTTCTACTCATCAGCCCTGCCGGACGATCTGCCCGTCCTTCATCACGAACCGCACATCCAGTGTGGTCGAGATGTCGGTGGACGGGTCGCCGGTCACGGCGATGATGTCCGCGAGATATCCCGGCGCGAGCCGGCCGAGTTCGTCGTCGGCGTCGATCAGCTCGGCGCTCGTGATGGTGGCCGCCCGCAGCGCCTGCATCGACGTCATGCCGCGGTCGACCAGTGCGCACAGTTCCTTGGCGTTCTGGCCGTGCGGGATGGCGGGTGCGTCGGTGCCGCAGGCGATCCGCACGCCGGCGGCAATTGCCTTGGGCAGCATGGTTTTCGCCTTCGGGAAGACGTCGAGTGCCTTCTTGCGCAACTCGGGTGCGATGCGGTCGATGGCCATCGCGTCGGTCAGGTACGTGGTGGACACCAGGAAGGTGCCGTGGTCGACCATCATCTGGATGGTTTCGTCGCTGGCCAGGAAGCCGTGTTCGATGCAGTCGATGCCGGCGCGGATGCACGCCTGGATGGCCCGGTCGCCGACGGCGTGGGCGGCCACCTTCACCCCGGCGCGGTGCGCCTCGTCGGCGATGGCGGCGAACTCGGCGTCGGAGTACTGCTGCGCGCCGGGGGCGGTGCTGTGCGACATGACGCCGCCGGAGGCGGAGACCTTGATCAGTTTGGCGCCGTGGCGGATCTGGTAGCGCACGCAGGCGATCACGTCGGGCACGCCGTTGGCGATGCCCTCGGCGACCGACAGCGGCATGATGCCGGGCGCCAGGCGCTGAAAGACCGTGGGATCCAGGTGGCCGCCGTAGGGCGTGACGGCGTGCCCGGCGGGGTAGATGCGCGGGCCCGGATGCCAGCCCTGGTCGATGGCGCGCTGCAGGGCGACGTCGAGCAGGTATCCGCCGGTCTTGACCATCAGCCCGAGGTTGCGCACGGTGGTGAACCCGGCGTCGAGCGTCGTGCGCGCGTTGACCGCACCCCGCAGCGTCCGGTAGGCCGGGTCGTCCTGCACGCCGTGCATCGGCGTCGGAAGACCCTCGGGGCTGCCCGGGCCACCGATGAGCAGATTGAGTTCCATGTCCATCAGCCCGGGCAGCAGGGTCACGTCGCCCAGGTCGACGACCGTGGAATCGGCAACCGGCCCTTCAGGATTCACCGCGGTGATGCGGTTGCCCTCGATCACCACCTCGGCGGGCGAGCGAACCACGCCGGATTCCACGTCGGCCCACCGGGCGGCCCGCAGGACGGTGGCGCCGGTCACGGCACGGGCTCGTACACGCAGTCCAGGCTGGTGGCCCCGGAGTCCGGGACCCGGGGCTGCTTCCAGCATTCGACCGGAAACGAGACGGTCACCATCGCGTACAGCAGGCGCATCAGGTTGAGGACGTCCTCGGGCATGTCGTCGAGCGCGAACTTGTCGCAGTAGCTGATGGCGTCCTCGGCGCGCGCGGTGACGGCGTCGTAGAACGCCTGCATCTGGGTCATGTCGCTGCCCAGCCGTTTGGCGTAGCGGGCCGCCTCGTCGGGCAGCACCCAGTCGGAGAACCGTTCCAGGTCGGCGAATTCCGTTGGCAATACGGCCATCTCGATCACACTCCCACGGTCTTGCGCTGGTAGTCGTCGATCCAGGACGCCGTCTCCTTGTGCAGGTGGCGCAGCAGGATCTCCTGATCGCAGAGCAGGAACTCGGAGACGACGCCCGACTCGATGCTGGCCTGGGTGGCCTCCAGGGTGTTGGCGTCCTGCAGGCCGTATTCCTTGAACGACTGCGCGGCCAGTTCCTGGGCCAGTCGCTCGCGCGGCGTCCGGGGCGCCGGGAAGTACAGCGTGCATTCGAAGATGTGGCTGCGGTGCGACGTCGGCCAGTAGTGGTAGGTCAGATACCAGCCCTGCCCCCAGAACAGAATCACGAAGTTGGGGAACAGCTGGAACGAATCCAGGCCCCACGGATCGCATTTCGCGGGGTTCAGCCCGGCCGGCATCTCGCCCAGGTCGGGCTTGTCCCAGGGGCCGAACAGCCCGCTCTGGCAGATGTCCTCGATGGGCTTGCGCATCTCGGCGGCCATCTCCCACGCGCGCACACCGGAGGTGCTCACCAGTCGGTGCGGACCTTCGATGCGGTAGTGCGGCGCCTCGAAACCGGCCTCGGCGGCGGCCTTGGAATACGCCGTCGGCGACTGGTTCGCGTGCAGCACGGGTGCGTGATAGAACTCCTGGAACGCGTCCATGTAGAGCTTCCAGTTCGCGTTGACCTCCGAACGGTAGGTGAACCGCGAGGTCATCTTCTCGAACGGGTAGCCCTCGAGATTCGTGATCATCGGGCCGAGGAATTCGCGCAGGCTCTGTTCGGGTTCGGCCGCGAAGTTGACGAAGATGAAGCCCTCCCAGACCTCGCAGTGCACCGCGACCAACGGGTAGCGGCTCTTGTCGAGGTCGAAGAACTCCTTCTCCTGTTGGACGAAGGTCAGGTTTCCGTCGAGGTCGAACCGCCAGGCGTGGTACTTGCAGGTGAACTGCCGGCACACCCCGCTGGTCTCCTCGGCCGGGATGTCGTCCCACACCAGCTTGTTGCCCCGGTGCCGGCAGATGTTGTGGAACGCCTTGATCTCGTCATTCTTGTTGCGCACCAGGATGATCGACGTGTTGGCGGCCTTCATCTCCTTGGTGAAGTAGCTGCCCTTGCGCGGAAGTTGTTCGACGCGGCCGACATTGAGCCAGGCCCGTTTGAAGATCGCCCGGCGTTCCAGCTCGTAGATCTCCGGGCTGGCGCAGTCCTGGTAGGACACCGGACCGGTGCCGAGCTCCGGATAGTGCTCGGTCCAGCTGCCTTCGACCGGCTTGGGGAACCGGGCCATGTGCCAACTCCTTCGGGGTTACGGGTCGGGGGTCGGCTCGCCGGACCGCAACTGCCGGCGAGGTGTGGGGCTGAGGTCGACGGTATCGCCCCGGTTCGGTAATGACAAGTAGTTGATAATGCGGGAGGCGATGTGCCGCGTCTTTCCCTCCGCCGCTCCGCATCTCGGCGTGTTCACCACGCATTCACCCGGAATTCACTATGGTGATGCCCGATCGACGGGAGAGGCAGTGGACATCGGGCTGTTCATCGCCATCGGTTTGGCTGCCGCCTTCGCCCTCACCAATGGCTTCCACGATGCGTCCAACGCGATCGCCACGCTGGTGGCGACGCGCGGCGCCACCCCCGGTCAGGCCGTCGGGCTGTCGGCGGTGTTCAACATGGCCGGGGCCATCCTGCTGGGGACGGCCGTCGCCGACACCATCGGCGGGATCATCACCGTGCCGCACAGCCAGATGGTGTCCGTGGCCGGGTCGGGACTGGCGGGCGCGGTCCTGTGGAACCTCATCACGTGGTGGCGCGGACTGCCGTCGTCGTCCGGGCATGCCCTGGTCGGCGGACTTGGCGGTGCGGCCGTCGCCGACGGCATGCTCACGGGGTATGGCGGTCTGGAGTCCGTCAACTGGGGCGGCTTCGACGGCTGGCATCCCACCGGCGTGTTCGGCGTGCTCATCGCATTGATGATCTCGCCCGCCCTGGGGTTCGTCTTCGCCTTCCTGCTGCTGCGCTTTCTGCGGTGGCTCTCGCGTCGTTGGACGACGCGGTGGAACGGGCCGGTTCGCGGCGGCGGTTGGCTGGCGGCAGCCAGTCTGTCCTTCAGTCATGGCGGCAACGACGCCCAGAAGGCCATGGGTGTCATCGCGGTTCTCCTCATGGCCTCCGGCCAGACGGCCACGCTCACAGTTCCGCTCTGGGCCAAGATCCTCACGGGGATCGCGCTCACCCTGGGCACCGCGCTGGGCGGTTGGCGCATCATCAAGACGATCGGCCGGCGCATCTTCAGCCTCACCCCGATTGACTCCTTCTCCAGCCAGGCGTCGTCCACGGCCGTCATCCTCGGTGCCTCGCTCGTCGGCGCTCCGGTGAGCACCACCCAGGTGGTGGCCTCCTCGGTCGTCGGTGTCGGCGGGGGTCGGCGCCGGTGGAAGCACGTGCGCTGGGAGATCGTGCGCGAGATGGGTGTCGCCTGGCTGACCACGATCCCGGCGGCGGCCCTGATGGCGGTCGTCGTCCTACTCGGATGGAGAGCATTATGAGTTCCGCAACCCGTAAGGGCGCACGCTGGTTTCTCCCGGAAACGCCTGACGTCCTCGGCATGCTGCAGGCGCAGGCCGATACCACGGCAAAGGGTATGAAAGCCTTCGCCGCCTGGGCGGCCGGGGACACCGATCGGGCCGACGACGTGCGCGAGGCCGAGCACGAGTGCGATGACGTGCGGCGGCAACTCGTCGATGCCGTCAGCGAGGCTTTCACCACACCACTCCAGCCCGAGGACCTGTTCCAGCTGTCCCGCGACCTCGACAAGGTCATCAACGGCGCCAAGGACACCGTGCGCGAGTCCGAGGCCATGAACTTTCCTCCCGATCAGGCGACAGCCGACATGGCAGTCCTGCTCGCCGAGGGCGTCGAGCACCTCCGGGCGGCGTTCAATTCCCTGGGTGGACGGCGAATCGGGCCCGCCACGGAGGCGGCCGATGCCGCCGTGAAATCCCAGCGCAGGCTGGAGCGGATCTACCGCACGGCCACCGGCGAACTTCTCCGACTCACCGACATCCGGGTCGTCGTCGCCCGCCGCGAGTTCTACCGCCGGGCCTCGCAGATCTCCGACGACATCG
>CAZTAA010000030.1:0-7413 GCA_964611465.1 uncultured Mycobacterium sp.
TGGTCATCGGGGTCGGTGGTGGGCCAGCCTGGATCGACGTAGCGGCCCGTCTTGGTCTCAACAATGTCAGCCACGGGAGTCATTGTGACAGCTATGGAGAACTGGCGCGTCACAGAGGCTGTTTTACGCTGGTCGGCAATGACGAAACACACCCCGGGCGTCCCGCTGGGCGCCTGGTTGGCGGACCTTCCCGACGAGGGGCTCATCCGGCTGCTCGAGCTACGACCCGACCTCACCCAGCCGCCCCCGGGCAGTATCCCGGCCCTGGCCGCACGCGCGCAGGCACGTCAGTCGGTCAAAGCCGCCACCGACGACCTGGACTTTCTGCGGCTCGCCGTACTGGACGGGTTGTTGACGCTGCAGGCCAACGTCACGCCGGTGCCGTTCACCGCGCTGCGCGACCTCATCGGCAGCCGCGCAGACGACGGGGCCGTCGCCGAGGCGGTGGCCGATCTGCGCGACCGGGCGCTGGTGTGGGGCGACGAGGTGCTGGGCGTCGCCGCCGAGGCCGGCGCCGGGTTGCCCTGGTATCCCGGACAGGTCGTGCTGGAGGACCCGGCGGCCGACCCGGCCGACATCGCCGAGCGGATCGCACAACTGGAGGCGCCGGAGGCCGACCTGCTGCACCGGCTCCTGGAGGGCTCCCCGGTCGGGCGTACCCGTGATGCCGCGCCGGGCACTCCCGGGGACCGCCCGGTCCAGCGGCTGCTGGCCGCCGGCCTGCTACGGGCCGTGGACGCGGAAACGGTGATCCTGCCCCGGCAAGTCGGGCAGGTGCTGCGCGGCGATCACGCCGGACCGGCGCGGTTCAGCGCACCGGAGCTGACCGTCGGCCGGGACGGCGCCAGATCCGCCCGGGACGCCGACGCGGCAGCCGCCGGTGCGGTGATCGACATCCTGCACCAATTCGACGTGGTGCTCGACGCGCTGGGTGCCGCGCCGATTCCCGAACTGCGCAGCGGCGGCCTGGGCGTCCGGGATCTCAAGCGGCTGGCCAAGAACACGGGTATCGCCGAGGGCCGGCTCGGACTGATCCTCGAACTGGCCTCGGCGGCCGGGTTGATCCACAGCGGGGTGCCGGACCCCGAACCGGAGGCGGGCACCGGGCCGTACTGGGCGCCGACCGTCGCCGCCGACCGGTTCGCCGAAGCTGCGACAGCGGAACGCTGGCACCTGCTGGCCACCACCTGGCTGGACCTGCCCGCCCGGCCCGGGCTGATCGGCAGTCGCAGCCCGGAGGGCAAACCGTATGCGGCGCTGTCGGATTCGCTGTACTCGACCGCCGCGCCGCTCGACCGCCGGCTGCTGCTGGCGCTGCTGGCCGATCTCCCCCCCGGGTCGGGCGCCGACGCGGCGGCCGCCTCGCGGGCCATGACGTGGCGGCGACCACGCTGGGCGGCCCGGCTGCAGCCCGCGCCCGTCGGCCATCTCCTCGAGGAGGCGCATGCGCTGGGCGTCGTGGGCCGCGGCGCGATCAGCACCCCGGCACGGGCGTTGCTCACCGACGACACCGAGGCCGCGGTGGCGGCGATGGCGAAGATCCTGCCGGCCCCCATCGACCACTTCCTCCTGCAGGCCGACCTCACCGTGGTGGTGCCCGGCCCGCTGATCCGCGACCTCGCCGACGAACTCGACGTTGTCGCGACCATCGAATCTGCCGGTGCGGCAAGGGTTTACCGCATCAGCGAGGCGACCGTGCGACACGCCCTGGACACCGGCCGCAGCGCCGGTGTGCTGCACGCGTTCTTCAAGAAGCACTCCAAGACGCCGGTGCCGCAGGGACTGACCTACCTCATCGACGACGTGGCGCGCCGGCACGGCCAGCTGCGGGTCGGCATGGCCTCGTCGTTCGTGCGGTGCGAGGATCCGGCCCTGCTGGCGCAGGCCGTCGCCGCCCCGGCGGCGCAGGCACTTCAGCTGCGGCTGGTGGCTCCCACGGTCGCGGTGTCGCAGGCGCCGATCGGTGACGTCCTGGCCGCCCTGCGGTCGGTGGGGTTGGCCCCGGCGGCCGAGGATTCCACCGGCGCGATCGTCGACCTGCGCGCCCGCGGCGCGCGGGTGCCCACCCCGCAGTACCGCCGGCTGTACCGGCCCATGCCCAGCACCCCCAATCGCGACACCCTGGCCGGCGTCGTCGCGGTGCTGCGCAAGGTGGTCAGCGCCCCGCTCGGCAACGGCAAGGTCGACCCGGCGCGGGCGATGTCGTTGCTGCAGTTGGCCGCCGTGCAGCAGAGCGATGTGGTGATCGGCTACATCGACGCCGCGGGGGTCTCGACCCAGCGGGTGGTGTCCCCGATCAACGTGCGCGGCGGCCAGCTCATCGCCTTCGATTCGGCGTCCGGGCGGGTGCGCGACTTCGCCGTGCACCGCGTGACGTCGGTGATGTCGGCGGACTGAGGATAATGAGCGGATGACTTTCCAGCGAGTGGCGGAGCGGATCGCCCATGACTGACGGCCCGCTGATCGTCCAGTCCGACAAGACCGTGCTGCTCGAGGTCGACCACGATCAGGCCGGTGCCGCGCGCGCCGCGATCGCTCCGTTCGCCGAACTCGAACGCGCCCCCGAACACGTGCACACCTACCGCATCACGCCGCTGGCCCTGTGGAACGCCCGCGCGGCGGGTCACGACGCCGAGCAGGTGGTCGACGCGCTGGTCACCTTCTCCCGCTATGCGGTGCCGCAGCCGCTGCTGGTCGACATCGTCGACACGATGGCCCGCTACGGGCGCCTGCAACTGGTCAAGCATCCGGCGCACGGGTTGACACTGGTCAGCCTGGACCGAGCGGTCCTCGAAGAGGTGCTGCGCAACAAGAAGATCACCCCGATGCTCGGCGCGCGCATCGACGACGACACGGTGATCGTGCACCCGTCCGAGCGCGGCCGCGTCAAGCAGATGCTGCTGAAGATCGGTTGGCCCGCAGAGGATCTCGCCGGCTACGTCGACGGCGAGGCCCACGCCATCGCGCTGCGGCAGGACGGCTGGCACCTGCGCGACTACCAGGAGATGGCCGCCGACTCGTTCTGGGCGGGCGGATCGGGTGTGGTGGTGCTGCCGTGCGGTGCGGGCAAGACCATCGTCGGTGCGGCGGCCATGGCCAAGGCCGGTGCCACCACCCTGATCCTGGTCACCAACACCGTGGCGGGCCGGCAGTGGAAACGCGAGTTGATCGCGCGCACGTCGCTGACCGAGGAGGAGATCGGCGAGTACTCCGGGGAGCGCAAGGAGATCCGGCCGGTCACCATCGCGACCTACCAGGTCATCACCCGGCGCACCAAGGGCGAGTACAAGCATCTCGAACTGTTCGACAGCCGGGACTGGGGCCTGATCATCTACGACGAGGTGCATCTGCTGCCCGCCCCGGTGTTCCGGATGACCGCCGACCTGCAGTCGCGCCGGCGGCTGGGGCTGACCGCCACGCTCATCCGCGAGGACGGCCGCGAGGGGGACGTGTTCTCCCTGATCGGGCCCAAGCGGTACGACGCCCCGTGGAAGGACATCGAGGCCCAGGGCTGGATCGCCCCCGCCGAATGCATCGAGGTCCGGGTCACCATGACCGACAACGAGCGGATGACGTACGCCGTCGCCGAACCCGAGGAGCGCTACAAGCTGTGCTCGACGGCGCATTCGAAGATCGCGGTGGTCAAGTCGATCCTGGAACGCCACCCCGACGAGCCGACCCTGGTCATCGGCGCGTATCTGGACCAGCTCGACGAACTGGGCGCCGAACTGAATGCGCCGGTGATTCAGGGGTCCACCAAGAACGCCGAGCGGGAGGCATTGTTCGACGCGTTCCGGCGCGGCGAGATCCGCCGGCTGGTGGTGTCGAAGGTGGCGAACTTCTCCATCGATCTCCCGGAAGCCTCTGTGGCCGTTCAGGTTTCGGGAACATTCGGCTCCCGCCAGGAGGAGGCCCAGCGCCTGGGCCGGCTGCTGCGGCCCAAGGCCGACGGCGGTGGCGCGGTGTTCTATTCGGTGGTGGCGCGGGACAGCCTGGACGCCGAGTACGCCGCGCACCGGCAGCGCTTCCTGGCCGAGCAGGGTTATGGCTACATCATCAAGGACGCCGACGACCTGCTGGGCCCGGCGATCTGATCAGAGGTCAGACAGACGCCCCAATGCCCTGAACTCATCTCTTGCCGGATACGCAATGTGGGGCGCACCCTCCCGGGTGCGCCCCACATTTGCTCAGCGGTGCGGAGTCGGATCAGTACGGCGCGATCGACACAAAACTGAACGGACTGATCAGACCGCTGTCATCAATCACCCTGACCTGGAAGCTGCGAACGATGCCCCATCCTTGGTTCGACGTCCAGGTGACCGCTTCGATCACCTGCTCGTACTGAGCTAGGGTCGCGGTCCCCGACAGCGTCAGCGTCTTGGTGCCCGAGTTGTAGCTACCAGTGACCGGAATTCCTGCGATGCCATCGAAGTAGATCTTGTCGTTGCTGTACGCAGACACCGAAATGTAGACGGTCGCCCCGGTCAAAACGGTTGAGTCCGCATCGGTGATGGTCGCGCTGCTGAAGAGTTTTGTCTTGGTGGTGCCGTTGTTGGATCCGCTCGGTCCTGTCAAGACCGCAATTGCCGAAGCAACCGGGTTGTTCACGGCCATCGTCGCCGCTCCCGGCACGACACTCGTCAAGGCTGTGTCGTCGGTGACGTTGATCAGGAACCCACGCACCAGGGCCGCACCCTGCGTGGCAGTGAACGTCACCGCCTTGAGCGCCGCTTCGTATTGCGAAATGGTCCCCGTGCCCGACAGCGTGATCGTCTTGCTGCCCGCGTCCCAGATTGCGGTGATCGGATTGCCCGACGGCGCCGTGTAACTCAACACATCACCGGACTGACCCAAGGTGTTGATCTTGATGGTTGCCCCGGTCATCACGGTCGAGTCGGCGTCTGTGATGGTCACCGACGACAGCACGGTGGTTCCGGACTTCCCGATGACGTAAGTGCCGGCTCCGAGTGTTCCGATCGCCGGCCCCACCGGGTTGGCGACCGTCGCGGTGGCCGCACCGCTCCAGCCGCTGCTCAGCCCGCTGCTGTCGGTCACCGAGATCAAGAACCCACGCACCAGGGCCGCGCCCTGGGTCGCCGAGAAGGTCACCGCCTTCAGCGCCTCTTCGTACTGCGCCTTGGTCGCCGTCCCCGACAGCGTCAGCGTCTTCGAGGATGCATCCCAGCTAGCGGTGATCGGATTGTTCTGCGGCGCCGTGTAACTCAGCACGTCACCGGTCTGACCCAGCGTGTTGATCTTCACCGACGCACCCGACATGTCCGCCGAATCACCATCGGTGACCGTCACCGACGACAACAACTGCACCGCCGGCTTACCGATCACATAGTTCGGCGCACCCAACGTGCTCACCAACGGAATCAACGGAGTCGGATTGACATTGATCGTCGACACACCCGGGGCCAGGCTCTGCACGCCGGTGTCGTCGGTGACATTGATCAGCAAACCACGCACCAACAATGCGCCCTGCGTCGCGGTGAACGTCACCGCCTTGAGCGCGGCCTCGTACTGATCCAGCGTCCCGGTCCCGGTCAGGGTCAGCGTCTTGGTCGCCGCATCCCAGGTAGCGGTGATCGGATTGTTCTGCGGCGCGGTGTAACTCAGCACGTCACCGGTCTGACCCAGCGTGTTGATCTTGACCGACGCACCCGACAACTCCGTCGAATCACCATCGGTGATGGTCACCGACGCCAACACCGTCACCGGCGAACCACCAATGGTGAACGTCGGCGCACCCAACGTCCCGATCGCCGGCGCCAGCGGGTTGGCGACCGTCGCGGTGGCCACACCGCTCCAGCCGCTGCTCAGTCCGCTGCTGTCGGTCACCGAGATCAGGAACCCACGCACCAGGGCCGCACCCTGGGTCGCCGAGAAGGTCACCGCCTTCAGCGCCTCTTCGTACTGCGCCTTGGTCGCCGTCCCCGACAGCGTCAGCGTCTTCGAGGATGCATCCCAGCTAGCGGTGATCGGATTGTTCTGCGGCGCCGTGTAACTCAGCACGTCACCGGTCTGACCCAGCGTGTTGATCTTCACCGACGCACCCGACATGTCCGCCGAATCACCATCGGTGACCGTCACCGACGACAACAACTGCACCGCCGGCTTACCGATCACATAGTTCGGCGCACCCAACGTGCTCACCAACGGAATCAACGGAGTCGGATTGACATTGATCAGCGCAATACCCGGTGTCAGGCTCTGCACGCCGGTGTGATCTGTCACCCACACCTCGACACCACGCACCAGCAACGCGCCCTGCGTCGCCGAGAAGGTCACCGCCTTCAACGCCGCCTCATACTGATCAATCGTCCCGGTCCCGGTCAGGGTCAGCGTCTTGGTCGCCGCATCCCAGGTACCCGTGATCGGATTGTCCTGCGGCGCCGTGTAACTGAGCACGTCACCGGACTGCGACAACGTCGTCAGCTTGACCGTGGCACCCGACAGTTCCGTCGAATCACCATCGGTGATCGTCACCGACGAGAGCACCGTCACCGGATCACCCTGCAACGTGTAACTCGACGCACCCAAAGTGGCGATCGCCGGCGCCAGCGGACTGAACACATTGATCGTCGCGATACCCGGGGCGATGCTCTCCACACCGGTCGTGTCGGTCACCGACACCTCGACACCACGCACCAGCAGTGCGCCCTGCGTCGCGGTGAACGTCACCGCCTTGAGCGCGGCCTCGTACTGATCCAGCGTCCCGGTCCCGGTCAGGGTCAGCGTCTTGGTCGCCGCATCCCAGGTACCCGTGATCGGATTGTCCTGCGGCGCCGTGTAACTGAGCACGTCACCGGACTGCGACAACGTCGTCAGCTTGACCGTGGCACCCGACAGTTCCGTCGAATCACCATCGGTGATCGTCACCGACGAGAGCACCGTCACCGGATCACCCTGCAACGTGTAACTCGACGCACCCAAAGTGGCGATCGCCGGCGCCAGCGGACTGAACACATTGATCGTCGCGATACCCGGGGCGATGCTCTCCACACCGGTCGTGTCGGTCACCGACACCTCGACACCACGCACCAGCAGTGCGCCCTGCGTCGCGGTGAACGTCACCGCCTTGAGCGCGGCCTCGTACTGATCCAGCGTCCCGGTCCCGGTCAGGGTCAGCGTCTTGGTCGCCGCATCCCAGGTACCCGTGATCGGATTGTCCTGCGGCGCCGTGTAACTGAGCACGTCACCGGACTGCGACAACGTCGTCAGCTTGACCGTGGCACCCGACAGTTCCGTCGAATCACCATCGGTGATCGTCACCGACGAGAGCACCGTCACCGGATCACCCTGCAACGTGTAACTCGACGCACCCAAAGTAGCGATCGCCGGCGCCAGCGGACTGAACACGTTCACCAAGGCGACACCCGGCAGCAGACTCTCCATCTGAGTCGTGTC
>CAZTAA010000030.1:7513-42916 GCA_964611465.1 uncultured Mycobacterium sp.
CCGCCACACCCACCGCAGGAGCCAACGGATTGAACACGTTCACCAAGGCGACACCCGGCAGCAGACTCTCCATCTGAGTCGTGTCGGTCACCCACACCTCGACACCACGCACCAACAACGCACCCTGCGTCGCCGTGAACGTGATGGCCTTGAGTGCTTCCTCGTACTGCGCAATCGAAGCCGTTCCCGACAGGGTCAGCGTCTTCGTCGCCGCATCCCAGCTACCGGTGATCGGGTTGTCCACCGGCTGGGTGTAAATCAGCTGATCGCCGTCCTGGGACAGCGTCGTCAACTTCATTGTCGCACTGGACAATTCCGTCGAATCACCGTCGGTGATCGTCACCGACGACAGCACCGTCACCGGATCACCCTGCAACGTGAACGACGGCGCACCCGCCACACCCACCGCAGGAGCCAACGGATTGAACACGTTCACCAAGGCGACACCTGGCGTCAGGCTCGTGGTGTTGGAGGTGTCGGTGACCCAGATCTCCACGCCGCGGACCAAGAATGCACCCTGCGTGGCGGTGAATGTGATGGCCTTGAGCGCCTCTTCGTACTGGCCCAGCGTGGCGGTGCCCGACAACGTCAACGTGTTCGTCGCGTCGTCCCACGTGCCGGTGACAGGGCTGTCCACCGGCTGGGTGTAGATCAGCTGATCGCCGTCCTGGGTCAGCGTCGTCAGCTTGACCGTGGCCCCCGACAGTTCGGTCGAGTCCGCATCGATGATGCTGGCCGAGGCGAGCAGCTTCACCGGCTGACCCTGCAGCGTGAAGCTGGGCGCACCCAGGGTGGTCACCAAAGGCGCCGCGTAGACCGGTTTGACCAGAACCGGGATGGTCACGGTGAGGTCGTCCGCTTGAGCGAGGCCCCAACTTCTGGCCAGGCTGTGCGTAAGGTCATGCAGCCAATCGCCGGTCTTGTCGTTCTGCTTGGAGTCACTGAAGATGATCTGGAAGGTCTCGGTCACCGGGTCGCCGGTGTAGAACAGGTCCGGGGTATAGATGAACTTGTTCGTGAAGGGCACCCAGGTGACGAGCCCATGCTCCGGCTGAATGATGGCAAAACTGAGCGGATCACCATTGGGGTCGACGACATCCATCGTGTACACGGTGGAGAGCAGAAGTTCCTCGCTGGTGTATGTCGCCACCGGGGTCTTGTTGAACAACGTGTGCGAAATATCCCGCCAGACGGTGGCGATCAAAATGTCCAGCCACGACCCTGTCGGTATCGTCGGCGTCGTATAGGGGAAGAAGATCGTGTCCAGAACCGCCGCTGCAACGGCGACCACCGACGCCGATTCGGCGGGGGCATCCGCGGTGCTGCTGGTTTCGGCCGAAGCGGCGCGGAACGTCACACCCTCAGCCGCCGAAGTGTCGGCACCTGCCGCAGCCTCGGTGACCGCCGGCGCGGGCAGGTCGACCAGCGCCGCCGAATCCTCGGAACCATCGACGCCACTCGCGCCGTCAAGTCCCGCCGCCTCGCCATCGGCACTGGCCTCACCGCTGGTACTGCCTGAATCCGTCGCCTGCTGACTGCCCTCGGTGGCAACTCCCGAGCTGCCTGCCGACCCGGCTACCGCTGACTGCCCCTCCGGAACGACGACCTCGTCGCCGGCGCCGCCCGCAACCCCGCTCTCGGAGGTCGACGGCTGCGTGGTTGAACCGGCGGCCCCCGACCCTGCTTCGGAACCAGCAGAATCCGCGCCACCGGAATCGGCGTCGCCTGTGTCGGTATCCGCATCGCCGGAGTCCGCACCACCGGAGTCGGAGTCCGCACTACCGGAATCCGCGTCACCCGGGTCGGAATCCGCACCACCGGAATCCGCATCGTGGCCGGCGGTGGCGCCATCACCCTGGTCGCCGGCGCCCGCATCAGCGTCCGAGCCCGCGTCGGAGCCCCCGGCGTCGGCGCTTGCACCGGCACTCGTGCCCGCTGCCGCACCGGTGTCACCGGAACCGGAACCGGACGATCCATCGCCACCGGACGAAGCGCCCGCCGACGAACCCGTACCCGAATCCGAATCGGCGAATGCCACCGCAACGTCGGGGCCATTGACGACCGCAAGCCCAACCCCAAGGGACACCGCCAACGCGCCGACCCGCCCGATATAGATCGCGTATTTCGACGTGGACTTACGTGCATGTCGCCGTCGATCGCTCTGTCCGGCGCCTGCAAGGAGGTCACTCGCCACCCAGAAAGCCGGGCCCGATTCCGGTCCGTCGGACATGTGGGCAGCACTGTGCCGAGCTGGACGTGCAGACATTGCGTTTCCCTTCGTTCGGGCTAGCGGTCCCCCGACCATTTCGCCGTTGCGCCGCTCACCCCATGGGCGGCGAGAGGATTGGCGGGTAGCACGAGGCAAGTCCGCGCAGGACTAACCGCAAAGTGATCACGCTGCCCGACCAATCAGTAGTGGCGGAGCGTTGCCGACGACACCAGCAACCACACAGCCTTGGCGAGTATAAGCGGCTCGGACCCGTGTCGGGAATGATTTTGAAATATCATTCTAAAAATAGCTACGCGTGAAATTTTGCAGTCACTGACAATGAATACCGCTTGATTGCGCAGCGACTGTTCAGACTGGCATTGGTCCGCACATCACTGCCGTGGGCACGCGGATCCGGCACGGCCGTCAGGACCGTTCGACGGCCAGCCGGCGAGCTACAGCGAGAGGACCGTCGCGGAGGCGGTGCCGGGCGCGCCATACACCTGCGCCAGGCCGACACGGGGCTGCCCCGGCACCTGACGGTCGCCGGCCTCGCCGCGCAGCTGACGCACCAGCTCGTGCATCTGCCGCAGACCCGAGGCCCCGATCGGTTCACCGTTGGCGATCAGGCCGCCGTCGGTGTTGACCGGAATCGAGCCATGGATCTCGGTGGCACCGTCGGCCAGCAGCTTCTCCTGCTCACCGTCGGCGCACAGACCGGTCTCAGCCATGTGGATGACCTCGGCGCCGGCATCGGTGTCCTGCAGCTGCGCGATGTCGACGTCCTCCGGGCCGATACCCGCCGCCTCGTAGGCCGCCCTGGCGGCGTACACGGTGGGCGACGGATCCTCATCGAGCGGAGCGGAGGTGGCGTGCACCTCGTAGGCGCCGAACGTGCG
Source organism: uncultured Mycobacterium sp. (assembly GCA_964611465.1). Taxonomy (GTDB): domain Bacteria; phylum Actinomycetota; class Actinomycetes; order Mycobacteriales; family Mycobacteriaceae; genus Mycobacterium. Next base: position 10,622 of record CAZTAA010000030.1, read on the forward strand.
GGTGCGGATCTCGCTGGCCCGCACATAGACCGGCTTGTCGGTGAACTTGTGCGCGATGTCGGCGCGACACATGATCACCGCGGCCGCGCCCTCGTCGGGAGCGCAGAACATGTACTGCGTCAGTGGGTAGTTCAGCACGCTCGAATTCAAGATCTCTTCGACGCTGATCTCCTTGCGGCGGAAGGCATTCGGGTTCAGTGCACCGTTGCGGAAGTTCTTGTTGGCCACCCGCGCCAGGGTTTCCCGGCTGATGTTGTGGTCATGGATGTACTTGTTGGCCTTCATCCCGAAGAACTTGGTGGTGACGAACTGGCCGTTCTCGGCGTACCACTGCGGCAGCGCCAGCTTGGCCGGGTCGTCGGTGAACGCGCCGCGTGGGTGCTTGTCCAGGCCGACGGCGACACCGATGTCGTACTTGCCCAGCCGGATGGTGTCGGCGGTCTGCTGGATCGCGCTGGCCGAGGTGGCGCACGCGTTGAACACGTTGGTGAACGTGATGCCGGTCAGGCCGACCAGGCGGGTGACGGAGTCCGGGTTCGAGACCTCGTAGCTGCCGCCGAAGCCGAACTGGATGTCCTTCCATTCGACCCCGGCGTCCTTGAGCGCCAACCGGATTGCCTCGGCGCCCATCTGGACCGCGGGCTTGTCGAACCGGCCGAAGGGGTGCAGGCCGACACCGATGATCGCGACGTCATTGGACATTCGGGCGCCTCCCTAAACCGGCTTGAACGCGAACGTGACGACCTCGTTGCCGTCGGCGTCGGTGGTGAACGGGATCATCGTCAGCTCGACCTCCTGGCCGAACTGCAGCTTGGCCGGGTCGTTCTCGGTGAGCCGGCCCTCGACGCGGATCACGTCGCCGAGTTGGACCAGGCCGACACCGAACGGCACGAAGTCCTTGCCGGTCGGACCGGCGTAGGGGGCGCCCGGCGGGAAACCCTGGGTGGTCCACGCGATGACCGTTCCGCGCCGTGGCAGTTTGACGTCACTCATCTCGGCGCCACTGCACTTGGGGCAGTGGTCCTGGACCGGGAAGACGGTGGCCCCGCATGTGCCGCACTGACTGCCGATCAGCTGCGGGTTCTCCTCCGGCCAGGTCGAGATCTCGGGCGCCAGCGCCTTCTGCATGGACGATCCTCCGCAGTCATGGGCCAATAATGCGTTTCCCGGATCGTACAACAGCGTTGGCGAAAAGTGGAAAGGTCATTCTCCCCGGCGTGAACAAAGGGCCGTTCGCCGAATGTCTGCCCGGCGAACGGCCGCTTGTTCAGAGCTCCGTCTAGTACGTGAGCGTCTGGGACGTGGTGCCCCCGTGGCCGTCCGAGAAGTACACCGTGAACGTCTCGGTCGGATTCGGCTTGGCGGTCGTGTGCGACGTGTACGTGACGTCGTAGCCCTTGAGGCCCAGGATGGAGTCGCCGAGCGTCGTGTTGGCCGCCACCGTCACCGTGCCCTTGGTCGTCGTGCTCGATCCGGTGTACGTGATCGAATCAGAGTCGCCGTCCGAGATCGTGACGTGGTAAGTGGTGCTGTTGCTGTAGGTGTGGAACAGCCCGTAGTTGATATCGCGGGTACTGGAATCACTGCTCGATGCCGACGGCGTCCGGTTGTACGGATCCAAGTTGACGTTCACCGTGACATCGCGACTGCCGCCATGTCCGTCGGTGATGGTAACGACGAACGAGTCCTGCTTGTCCGCGGCTGTCGCCGTGGGCAGCGCGGCGGCGTGGGTGTCCCCGTCGCCCGAGGTGTAGGTGAAGTTCCCGTTCGAATATATGGTGACGCTGCCGCCCTTCGCCGTCGACCGGGTGTCGTAACCGAAAAATCCGGAGGCATAGGACAGCGTGTCACCGTCAGAATCAGAGCCGACGATCTTGCCGTTGATGGTCTCGGGATCACCGGGACTCGTACTCGTGATCGTGGTGGTGGCGGTGGCTCCCGGCTGAGTGTTCTTGGGCAGGATGTTCACCGTCACACTCGACGACGCCGAGGCACCCCGGGTGTCGGTCACCGTGATCGTCACCTTCTCGGTGGTCGCCGAACCCGTGGCCGCCGTGTGCCGGGCGGGATCGGACGGCGTGAACGTCCACGACCCGTCCGGATTACGCGTCACGGCTCCGCGGCCATTGTCCGTGGACGTGACGTAGGTCAGCACGTCGCCATCCGAATCGGTCGCCGTGGCCGTGATCCGCACCGCGCCGGTCGACGAGTCCGGAGACCCGGCCGCCGCCGCCTGGGTGAATACCGGATCGTGGTTCGGCACGACGTCGACCGTCACACTCGATGTCGTCGAGCCACCTTTACCGTCGGTCGCGGTGATCGTCACTTTCTCGGTGTTGACCAGCCAGCCGGTCAGTGTCGACGCAGCCGCCACTCGGGCGTCATCGGACGGGAGGAACGTCCACGACCCGTTGGCGGCGACCGTGACCGTGCCCCTATCGTTGGCCGTCGACGCGGCATACGTCACCGGATCACCGTCGGCGTCGGTTGCCGTGGAAGTACCTGTCACCAGACCGGTGGACTGGTTGGTCGAGATCACTGTCGCCGCCTGGGTGAACGTCGGTGCGACGTTCTTCTTGACCCCGATGTTGACCGTCACCGCCGCCGTTCCGCCGTGGCCGTCATTAACGGTCACGACGAACGAATCCGACGCACCGTTGAGCCACGCCGAGCCAAACGGGGTGTATGTGTAGCCGTTGCCCAGGACCGTCACGGTTCCGCCCGCACTGGTGATCGTCGACCCACCGTACGACAGCGAATCACCATCCGCGTCACTGCCGTTCACCGTGCCCACATACGAGGTGTGCAAGAAGTTCAGCGCCGGACCATCGCCCAACGTCAACGTCGGATCGGTGTTCAATGGAACCAGATTCACCGTCACGCTCGAGTTCTTCGACGCGCCAAGGCTGTCGGTCGCGGTGACCGTGATCGTCTCGGTCTTCGGCGTGAACAACCCCGAGATCAGCCCCGTATCCGCCGCCGCATGCCGAGCCGCATCCGACGCCACGAACGTCCACGAACCGTCGGCATTCGCCGTCACCGTGCCCCGGCCGTTGTCGGCCTTGGCGGTGTAGGTGACCGCATCACCGTCAGGATCGGTCGCCACCGCCGTGATCTTCGCCGTACCCGTCGACGAATCCGTGATCGTCGCCGTCGCCGGCGTCGTGAACGTCGGAGCTTCGTTCTTCTTGACCCCGATGTTGACCGTCACCGACGCGGTGCCGCCGTGACCGTCATCAACCGTGACGACGAACGAATCCGAACCACCGTTGAGCCACGCCGTCCCCAACGGGGTGTAGGTGTAGCCGTTGCCCAGCACCACCACGGTTCCGCCCGCACTGGTGATCGTCGACCCTCCGTACGACAGCGAATCACCTTCCGCGTCACTGCCGTTCACCGTGCCCACATAGGAGGTGTGCAACACGTTCAACGCCGGGCCGCTGCCCAACGTCAAGGTCGGATTGGTGTTCAACGGAACCAGATCCACCGTCACGCTCGAGTTCTTCGACGCTCCATAGCTGTCGGTCGCGGTGACCGTGATCGTCTCGGTCTTCGGCGTGAACAACCCCGAGATCAGACCCGTATCCGCCGCTGCATGCCGAGCCGCATCCGACGCCACGAACGTCCACGACCCATCCGCGTTCGCCGTCACCGTGCCGCGGCCGTTATCCGCCTGGGCCGTGTAGGTCACCGCATCACCGTCGGGATCGACCGCGACCGCCGTGATCTTCGCGGTACCCGTCGACGCATTCGTGACCGTCGCCGTCGCCGGTGTCGTGAAGGTCGGGGCCTTGTTCGCCCCATTGATGACCACGTTGACCGTTGCGGTGCCGCCGTGACCGTCATCAACGTTGATGTCGAAGGAATCCGAGCCACCGTTGAACCACGCCGTGCCCAACGGTGTGTAGGTGTAGGTGTTACCCAGGACCACCACGGTTCCACCCGCACTGGTGATCGTCGACCCACCGTACGACAGCGAATCACCTTCCGCGTCAGCGCCATTCACCGTGCCCACGTACGAGGTGTGCAACGCGTTCAACGCCGGGCCGCTGCCCAACGTCAAGGTCGGATTGGTGTTCAACGGAACAAGATCCACCGACACCGACGCCGACTTCGAGACGTTCTTGTCGTCGGTCGCGGTGACGGTGATCGTCGCCGACTTCGGCGTGAACAACCCCGAGATCAGACCCGTATCCGCCGCTGCATGCCGAGCCGCATCCGACGCGACGAATGTCCACGACCCGTCGGCGTTGGATGTCAACGAACCAAGGCTCGAATCCACCGACGCCGACAACGTCACCGGACCGCCCTCGGGATCGGAGGCCACCGCCGTGATCTTCGCCGTACCCGTCGACGAATTCGTCACCGTCGCATTGGCAGCCACCGTCGGAGCCTGGTTCGCCCCCGCGATGACCACCGTCACCTTCGCCGTCCCACCATGGCCGTCATCGACCGTCACGTCGAACGAATCCGAACCACCGTTGAACCAGGCCGACCCGAACGGGGTGTAGGTGTAGGTGTTGCCCAGGACCACCACGGTGCCACCGGAACTGGTGATCGTCGAACCGCCGTACGACAGCGAATCACCTTCCGCGTCAGCGCCATTCACCGTCCCCGTGTACGAGGTACGCAGGAAGTTCAACGCCGGACCATCACCCAACGTCAACGTCGGATTGGTGTTCAACGGAACAAGATCCACCGACACCGACGCCGACTTCGAAGCGCCCTTGTCGTCGGTCGCGGTGACGGTGATCGTCGCCGACTTCGGCGTGAACAACCCCGAGATCAGCCCCGTATCCGCCGCCGCATGCCGAGCCGCATCCGACGCCACGAACGTCCACGACCCATCCGCGTTGGATGTCAACGAACCCAGACTCGAATCCACCGACGCCGACAACGTCACCGGACCGCCCTCGGGATCGGAGGCCACCGCCGTGATCTTCGCCGTACCCGTCGACGAATTCGTCACCGTCGCACTGGCAGCCACCGTCGGAGCCTGATTGGCACCCGCGATGTTCACCGTCACCGACGCGGTGCCGCCATGGCCGTCATCCACACTGACGACGAACGAATCAGAACCGCCGTTGAACCACGCCGACCCCGCCGGGGTATAGGTGTAGGTGTTGCCCAGGACCACCACGGTCCCCAGCTTGTCGGTGATCGTCGTCCCCGAGTACGACAACGAATCATCTTCGGGGTCAGTGCCATTCACCGTCCCCGTGTACGAGGTACGCAGGAAGTTCAGCGCCGGACCATCACCCAACGTCAACGTCGGATTGGTGTTCAGCGGAACCAAGTCCACTGTCACACTCGAAGTCTTCGAGGCCCCGGTCTCATCGGTCGCCGTGACCGTGATGGTCTCCGTCTTGGGCGCCAGCCAGCCGGCCAACCCCGTCGTGGCCGCTGTATGCCGAGCCGCGTCCGAGGCGACGAACGTCCACGACCCATCGGCATTGGCGGTCACCGTGCCCCGGCCGTTGTCGGCCTGGGCCGCGTACGTCACCGTCCCACCCTCGGGATCGACCGCGACCGCCGTGATCTTGGCCGTACCCGTCGACGAATCCGTGATGGTCGCCGTCGCCGGCGTGGTGAACGTCGGAGCCTGGTTGGCCCCCGCGATGTTCACCGTCACCGTCGCGGTGCCGCCGTGGAGGTCGTCGACGGTGATGTCGAACGAATCGGAACCGCCGTTGAACCACGCCGACCCCGCCGGCGTGTAGGTGTAGGCACCATTGAGCGGATTGACCGTGACCAGCCCGCCCTTCTCGGTGATTCCCACCACCGGCAGCCCGGACGCCGAGAAGTACAACAGATCGTTGTCCGCATCACCGGAATTCAGCGTTCCCTCGTACGAGGTGCGCAAGAAGTTCAAACTCGGGCCGGTTCCCAACGACACCGTGGGATTGGTGTTCTTCGGCGTGATGTCCACCGTCACCGAAGCCGGAATTATCGACGACCCGCCCTTGCTGTCGGTGGCCGTGATGTAGACGAGGTCGTTCTTCAGCCCCAGCAGTGTTGCCGCGGCATGCCGCGCGGCAGCGCTGGGCGTGTATGTCCAGTTACCCTCGGCATCCACCTCCACGTCGCCCGTGTTGGCCAGCGTCGACCCGGAATAGGTCACCGAATCCCCATCGGGATCAATGGCGACCACGGTGCCGTGCACCACGCCGTCGCCGTCGGTGCCGGTGACCTTCGCTGCTCCGAGCTCGAAGTAGGGCAGACCGTTGACCGTGATGACAGGGTTGATGTGCACCGGGATGTCGACGGTGACCGATTGCGCGCCAATGGGATGGTCGAGGTAGCCCAGGCTGTCGTCGACGGTGAATGAGATCGTGTCGTCGCCGCCGTTCAGGAGCATCCCTGGATTCAGGGTCGTGAGGACGACGGTCTGGGTGATCGGCTCGTAGACCCACGTGTTGCCGTTGCCGGTGATACCGGCCAGCTGCGGGAGATACACGGCGTCGTCCGGGTTCTTGACATCCAAGTCGACCGTCACCAGGCCGAGCGTCTGGCTGGTTCCCGTGACCTTGACGCTTGCCAGAGTGTTCGTGCCGATGTCGATGAGGCGCTGATAGGCGGCTGCGAACAGCACGTAGACCGGCCACGTGAAGATGGTGTCCTGGCCGTTCTGCTGCGTCCATCCCACAGCATCGTTCAGGAACTTGACCACCATCACGGCGAGCGACACCGGCGTGAAGCCGTCGACCTTGGGATAGGCCGGGACGATCGACTCGACCCACTGCCCGATCGGGTTGAGTTGCTGGCGGGTGGGGTCAGTGGTGTTGAACGGGTTGTCCGGCAGGCCGTATGGGTCTAGAACCACAGCGGCCGAGCTGACGTCGGCCGGCTCGGCCAACAGGGACATCGTCTTGGCCGTTCCCTCGCCGGCGGGAGCGATTTCCTGGGTCTTGGCAGGCGCGGTCGCGTCCTGCGGCTGTGACGTCTGGGGCTCTACGGTCGGGGTCGGGGGGTCGGTCGTGATCGTGACTTCGGGCTGGGGTGCGGTCGTCGTCTCAACGGCCGGAGTGGGATCGGCGGTCGGCGTGGTATCGACGGGTTCCGAGGAAACGGAGGGTTCCGGAGTGGTTGGGCTGGACGACGACTCCTGCGTCCCGTCGGACGCTTCGTCGGCCTGATTGTCGGGCTCGTCGCCCGCGTTGTCGCCGCTGCCGGGATTGCCCGTGTCGCCGCCGCCGGGTTGAGCGTCACCGGGTCCGTCGGTGCCCGACCCGTCGCCGGCTGCGTCGTTGCCGCCGGACGCGTTGCCGGAGGATCCGGCGGTTACGCCCGCCGTGGACCCCGACCCCGAACCGCTGGCGCCGCTTCCCGACTCGGCGCCCGAACCGGTGTCGGTGTTCGTTCCGGTCGAACCACTGTCATCGGTCGCCGCGCCCGCCACCGGTGCGGTGACCACCGCGAGTCCGAGGAACGCCATGACAGCGAGCCCGTGGGTGTGCTTCTTCCGCCGCGCTGAGATCTTCCGATGACGGGCCATGGTCTCCCCTACGCCTCGCTGTGCCGGTACTGGATGGCGACGGTGCCGTCGAACTGGCCCATCGCTGAAATGGAACGGCAAGGACTGTGCGCAGATGCGCGCACACAGCGGAATGACCCCAACGTCTTCACGTTTCCCCAACCGACTGAACTACTGACTCAATTTCGTTGCTGAATCCACCTGACGATGCACGTGGTGGTCAGCTTTGGAGAGCTTGGAGGGCTGACGGCTCACTGGGCGAGACATTCCTCACAGTGAAATTTCAGCTACTTGAAAACGCAAACAATTATGTTTAACCCGGCTAAAGGTTTGGGCGGTGGTGCCGCGTTCCAGCTGCATAGACGTCAGAATGGGCCATGCCCGGGCTCCTGATGCGTCCACCGATTTGGTCAGGCCAGCGCCGGAATCACTTCCCGCTCGAACAGCTCGATACCCGAGCGGTCGTAGGCGGCTTCGGGGAAATAACAGATGACGTATTCGCAGCCGAGGTTTCTTAGCGCCGACAACGACTCGACCAGTTGCTCGGGTGTCCCGCTGCCGGCCTGCGGTGTATTCATCGTTCCCAGCATCGCGTCGGTGGCGGCCTCCCCGGCGACGGCACTGACCCTCGACCGCACGCGGGCCAGCCGGTCTTTGACCTCGGACTCGGAGGACCCGACGACGGCGTTGATGTTGGCCGAGCGCACGATCGCTCCGTAGTCGGTGCCGACGGCCGCGCAGTGCTCGGCAAGCACCCGCGACTTGTGCTCGAATCCCTCGGGCTCGGAGGTGTAGTTGGTGTACTGCGCGTATTTGGCGGCGATGCGCAGCGTGACCTTCTCACCGCCGCCGGCGATCCACAACGGAATACCGTTGGGCTGCAATGGTTTCGGCTGCACAATGGCGCCGTCAACCTGATAGTGCCTGCCGTCGAAGGTGACCACGCCGTCGCGCCAGGCGTCGCGCATGATCTGCACACCCTCGTCGAGCCGGCCGAGCCGTATCCCCGCCGACGGGAAGCCGTAGCCATAGGCGCGCCATTCGTGCTCGTACCAGCCGCCGCCGATGCCCATCTGGATCCGGCCGCCCGAAATGATGTCCGCGGTGGCGGCGACCTTCGCCAGGTATACCGGGTTGCGGTAGCTCATCGCCGTGCACATCTGGCCCAGCTTGATCCGCGATGTCGTCGCGGCGTACGCCGACATCAACGACCACGCCTCGTGGGTGGCCTCGGCCGTCGGCAACGGCACGGTGTGGAAGTGGTCGTAGACCCAGAGTGAATCCCAGGCCGCCGTCGTGTCGGCGTAGGTGGCCAGATCGCGCATCGCCGCCCATTGGTCACCGGGGTCGATACCGACGAGATCGAGACGCCAGCCTTGCGGGATGAACAGTCCAAAGCGCATGGCTTCGACTCTAGGCGCGGAGGCGGGACGCACAGAGGGCTCCCCCGACCGAAGTCGGGAGAGCCCTCTGAACGAGCCTTACGACGTGAGCGATGCCGGCGGGTTGAACCGGTCGCCGTAGCGGGCGGCCAATTCCTTGGCCCGCGCGACGAACGCGTCCTTGCCGACGCCCAGCGGTCCCTGGTAGCCGACGATGAACTGCGCCGACCCGCCGGTGTACGGCGGGAAGCCGATGCCCATGATCGAGCCGATGTTGGCATCGGCGGTCGAGGTGAGCACACCCTCGTCGAGGCACTTCTGGGTCTCCAGCGCCTCGGCGAACAGCATCCGGTCGATCATGTCCTGCAGCGGGATGTCCGCCGAACCGGACTTGAACGTCTCTGCCAAGCCCGGCCACAGCCCGGCCCGCTTGCCGTCGACGTACTCATAGAAACCGGCACCGGACAGCCGTGACGGCCGGCCGACCTCGATCATCTTCTCGACGACCGCCTCGGCCGGATGCGGCGTGTAGCTCACGCCCGCATCGTCGGCCGCCTTGCGGGTCGCGACCGCGATCTTGTGCATCAGCTCCAAATTGAGCTCGTCGGAAAGCTGCAGCGGCGGGGCCGGGTAGCCGGCCTGCGAACCGGCCTGCTCGATGCTCGCCGGCGCGACGCCTTCGCCGAGCATCGCCAGCGCCTCGTTGACGAACGTGCCGATCACCCGTGAGGTGAAGAAGCCGCGGCTGTCGTTGACCACGATCGGGGTCTTGCCGATGGCCAGCGTGTAGTCGAACACCCGGGCCAGCGCCTCGTCAGAAGTCTTCTCGCCCTTGATGATCTCCACCAGGGGCATCTTGTCGACCGGCGAGAAGAAGTGGATCCCGATGAAGTCCTCCTGGCGCTTCACGCCGGTCGCCAGGCCGGTGATCGGCATCGTGGAGGTGTTGGAACCGAGGATGGCATTGGGCTCGACGATGTCCTCGATCTCCTGGAACACCTTGTGCTTGAGTTCCTGGTTCTCGAAGACGGCCTCGATGACGAAGTCGACGCCCTTCAGATCGGCCGGATCGGCGGTCGGGGTGATGCGGGCCAGCAGCGCCTCGGACTTCTCGGCCGTGGTCTTGCCCCGCTCGAGCGCCTTGGCCTCCAGCTTCTCGGAGTAGCCCTTGCCCTTCTGCGCCGCCTCGATGCTGACATCCTTGAGGACGACGTCGAAGCCGGCTTTCGCTGAGACGTAAGCGATTCCGGCGCCCATCATGCCCGCGCCGAGCACGCCGATCTTGGTGATCTTGACCGGCGCGATGCCGTCGGGCCGTGACCCGCCGCCGTTGATGGTCTGCAGGTCGAAGAAGAACGCCTGGATCATGTTCTTGGCGGTCTGACCGGTGGCCAGTTCGGTGAAGTACCGGCTCTCGATGCGGCAGGCGGTGTCGAAGTCGACCTGCGCGCCTTCGACGGCGGCCGCCAGGATGGCGCGCGGGGCCGGCATCGGCGAGCCCTTGAGCTGCTTGCGCAGCAAGGCCGGGAACGACGGCAGGATCGCGGCCAGCGCGGGCGACGACGGGGTGCCGCCGGGCATCTTGTAGCCCTTGGCATCCCACGGCTGGGTGTGCGCCTCGGGGTTGGCCTTGATCCACGCCTTGGCGGTCGGCACCAATTCGTCGATGCCGCCGACGATTTCGTCGACCAGGCCGGTCGCCTTGGCCTGGGCCGGCTTGAAGCGCGTGCCCTGCGAGAGCACCTCCATGAACGCCTTCTGGATGCCGAACATCCGCACACTGCGGGTGACTCCGCCGGCGCCCGGCAGCAGGCCCAGGGTCACCTCGGGGAAGCCGACAACGGCACCCGGGACGTCGGCGATGAAACGGTGATGACAGGCCAGGGCGATCTCCAGGCCGCCGCCGAGCGCAGCCCCGTTGATCGCCGCGACGACGGGAACCCCGAGGGTTTCCAGCCGGCGCAGGTCGGCCTTGATCGCCTCCGGGCTGGCGAACGCTCCGGCGGCGTCGTCGGGGCCCAGGTTGATGATCCTCTTGAGGTCGCCGCCGGCGAAGAAGGTCTTCTTGGCGCTGGTGATCACCACGCCGGTGATTGAATCCTTCTCGGCCACAAGCTTTTCCACGGTGTTGTGCATCGACTCGGTGTGGTGCTCGTTCATCACGTTGGCCGAACCGGTCGGGTCGTCCATCGTCAGGGTGACGATGCCGTCGGCATCCTTGTCCCACTGAATGGTGTTCTCTGTCATGGCTACTCGTATCTCCTAGACGCGCTCGATGATGGTGGCCACGCCCATGCCGCCGCCGATGCACAGCGTGACCAGCGCACGCTTGGCTCCGCGACGCTCGAGCTCGTCGACCATGGTTCCGGTGATCATGGCGCCGGTGGCGCCCAGCGGGTGGCCCATCGCGATGGCGCCACCGTTGACGTTGAGCTTCTCGTCGGGGATCTTCAGGTCCTTCTGGAACTTCAGCACCACCGAGGCGAAGGCCTCGTTGAGTTCGAACAGGTCGATCTGGTCGACCGTCAGACCGGCACGCGCGAGCACCTTCTCGGTGGCCGGCGTGGGCCCGGTCAGCATGATGGTGGCGTCGGCGCCGCTGGTGGCGGTGGCCACGATGCGGGCCCGCGGGGTCAACCCCTGCGACTTGCCGGCGGCCTCGTTGCCGATCAGCAGCAGGGCCGCGCCGTCGACGATGCCCGAGCTGTTGCCACCGGTGTGGACGTGGTTGATCCGCTCCAGCCAGTGGTACTTCTGCAGCGCCACGTCGTCGAAGCCGCCCATCGCGCCGATCCCGTCGAACGCGGTCCGCAACTTGCCCAGGCCCTCGATGGTGGTGTCGGGGCGCATGTGCTCGTCGTGGTCGAGGATGACCAGACCGTTCTGATCCCGGACCGGGATGACCGACTTGGCGAAATAGCCGCCCGACCACGCCGCCGCGGCGCGCTCCTGCGAGCGCAGCGCGTAGCCGTCGACGTCGTCACGGGAGAAGCCCTCGATGGTGGCGATCAGGTCGGCGCCGATGCCCTGCGGGGCGATGAAGTTGTCGTAGGTGAAGGTGACGTCGGAGAACATCGCGCCGCCGTCGGAACCCATCGGGACGCGGCTCATGGACTCCACGCCGCCGGCGTAGACCAGGTCGTCCCAGCCCGAGCGCACCTTCTGCGCGGCGGTGTTGACGGCCTCCAGGCCGGAGGCGCAGAACCGGTTGAGCTGGACGCCGCCGGTGGTGTCGGGCAGGCCGGCGGCCAGCACCGCGGTGCGGGCGATGTCGCCGCCCTGGTCGCCGACCGGGGAGACGCAGCCCAGGATGACGTCGCTGATCAGGGTTTCGTCCAGGTCGGGGTGGCGCGAACGCATCTCGTCGATCAGGCCGACGACCAGTTCGATGGGCCGAACTTCGGTCAGCGAGCCGTTGCGCTGCTTGCCGCGCGGCGTGCGGATTGCCTCGTAGATGAAGGCTTCTTCGGACATCGGTGTCTCCAGGTCCTGGTTCTTGTTGTTGTATGGGTGTGCGCCAGCGGCGTGCCCACGTGCTGAGGGACGGTCCTCTGCGCGCCAGCGTAGCAGCCTCACCCAACCCGTTGGTTGGGCGGTGAGCGGTGCGATACGACGGACGAGACCTGGAGGAACATGCCGAGCTGGATCGCGGAATTGGTGCGGCTCGACGGCAGTGGCCCCACGTTCAGAACCTCGGCGGCGTTCGGCGTGGGGCGACGACTGTACGGCGGGCTGATCGCAGCTCAGGCACTTGCCGCCGCCGGTGCGACCGTCGACCCGGACCGGCTTCCGCAGTCGCTGCACGCCTACTTCATCAAGGGCGGCCGGGTCGGCGTGGACGTCGAGTTCGCCGTGGCGAACACCCGGGACGGTCGGTCGTTCAACACCCGCCGGGTGACGGCCAGCCAGGACGGCGAGGCGATCTTCGAGATGCTGGCGTCGTTCCATCGCGCGGAGCCGACCCTCGATTGGCAGCGGTGCGAGCCGCCGGCGCTGGCCCGCGCGGAGGCGACGACGCCGGCCGCACTGCCGGAGAAGTGGGCCGACCACTTCGAGGCCTACGTCGCACCGGGCAGCCCGAGCGGTTGGCCGCTCCAGCCCTTCTGGTTCCGCAGCCGTGAGCCGGTCGAAGAGGTCCCGCTCCTGCGGGCGTGCGCGCTGACGTTCATCTCGGATGTCGGTCTGGTGTTCGCGGCCCGCCCACCGGGTATGAACGAACCCGGTCCGGGCGGGGCCGCCACCCTGGATCACGCGGTGTGGTTCCACCGGCCGATCGATCCGCGCGGCTGGCACTACTACGACGCGATGGGCGTCAGCCACAGCGACGCCCGCGGTCTGTCGCGCGGATCCATCCAGGACGAACACGGCACGCTCGTCGCGAGCGTCGCTCAGGAGTCGCTCTGGCGAATCTGACGCCTACGCTCGTGATCCATGACGGTCTCCCGGCTGCAGCCCTATGCGGTGACGATCTTCGCCGAGATGTCGGCGCTGGCGGCCCGCATCGGGGCGGTGAACCTGGGCCAGGGGTTCCCGGACGAGGACGGCCCGGCGGCGATGCTCGAGACCGCCGAGCGCGCGATCGCCGAGGGCGTCAACCAGTACCCGCCGGGCCTGGGCATGCCGGCGCTGCGGGAGGCGATCGCCGCCCAGCGGCTGCGGCGGTACGGAATCAGCTACGACCCCGACACCGAGGTGCTGGTGACCGTCGGCGCCACCGAGGCGATCGCCGCCGCCGTGTTCGGTCTCGTCGAACCGGGATCCGACGTGATCCTGGTGGAGCCGTTCTACGACTCGTACTCCCCCGTCGTGGCGATGGCCGGGTGCCGCCGGGTGACGGTCCCGCTGGTGCCCGACGGCCGCGGTTTCGCGCTCGACATCGACGCCCTGCGCCGTGCTGCCGCGGGCCCGAACGCCCGCGCGCTGATCGTCAACTCTCCGCACAACCCGACGGGCATGGTGCTGACCGACGCCGAGTTGTCGGCCGTCGCGCAGATCGCCGTCGAGCACGACGTGCTGGTGATCACCGACGAGGTCTACGAGGCGCTGGTCTTCGACGGAGAACACCGTCCCCTGGCCGGCTATCCGGGCATGGCGCAGCGCACCATCACCATCTCCAGTGCCGCCAAGATGTTCAACTGCACCGGCTGGAAGATCGGATGGGCTTGCGGCCCAACGGATCTCATCGCCGGGGTGCGCGCGGCCAAGCAGTACCTGAGCTATGTCGGCGGCGCGCCGTTCCAGCCCGCCGTCGCGCTGGCCCTGGACACCGAAGACGCCTGGGTGGCCGGGCTGCGGGAGTCGCTGCGGCGCAAACGCGACACGCTGAGTTCCGCGCTCACCGACATCGGTTTCGAGGTGCACAACAGTTCGGGCACCTACTTCGTGTGCGCCGACCCGCGGCCCCTCGGGCACGACGACGGAACCTCGTTCTGTCTGGAGTTACCACACCGTGTCGGGGTGGCCGCGATTCCGCTGTCGGCGTTCTGCGATCCCGGCGGACGGCACTACTCCCGCTGGAACCACCTGGTGCGCTTCGCGTTCTGCAAACGCGACGACACCCTCGCTGAGGCGATCCACCGCCTGCAGGCGCTGCGCCGGTAGGGCGCTCAGCCCTTCTTCACCTTGAGCACCTGCTTGCGCAGGCCGTCGGTGGCGGTCTCCATGCCGCCCTTGATCGTGCGTTTGAGCAGGAAACCGGGAATCGGCACCGAGGGGTCGACCTTCATGTCGAAACGCACCTTCGTCTTGTCGCCGTCAGCGGTGAGCGTGTACTTCGCGTCCTGCGCCTTCAGCTGCCCCGCCGAGACCAGCGTCCAGCTCACGCTGCTGTCGGTCCAGGTGTATTCGATGACCTGCGTGTCGGTCAGCCCGGCGGCCTTGATCACCATCCTGGCCTGCTTGGGGCGGCCGTCGTCATACCGGTCGATGATCTCCGAACTCTGATACTGGGGTGACCAGGTGGGCGTCGCTTCGACGTCGGCGATGACGTCGAGGATTTCCGCCGGCGTTGCTTCGATGACCACTTCGCGCGAATCACTGACTGCCATTCGGCAACCCTAGCCAGGCGCCGCCGGTGTCGGGCAGGATTCCGCGGGTGAATGCATCACAGGTCACACCCGTACCGTTCGCACAGCGCAACGGCAAGGAGGACTTCAACGCCTCCGGCGTCGCCCAGGTGGGCGTCGGCCGGTTCGTGTTCACCGACAACAACGATCCCGGCGCCCTGTTCGAATTGGTCGTCGATCCCACCGGCAACCAGTCCGAACCGATCGCGCGGCGACCGTTGACGGGCCTGCCGCGCCACGTGCTCTCCGACCCCGAGGGGCTCGCCCGCCTCGACGTCGACGGCGAGATCGTCCTGGTGGTGGCGTCCTCGCTGGCGGTCAAGAAGAAGACCGGTCATGACGGCCTGGTCCGGGTGCGCTACCGCCCCGAGGGCGACCTGACTGCCGAGGCGATGCCCGGATTCCGCGACTGGCTGCTGCGCCAGTATCCCGAATTGGCCAAGGCGGCCGGCCGCGCCGCCGACAAGGGCGGACTCAACATCGAGGGCATCGCGTGGGATCCGGGCAATTCGACCCTGCTCTTCGGTGTCCGCTCGCCGGTGGACGAGGCCGGCATTCCGGTGTTGCGGGTTCAACTGGACGCCCGAGCTCCGTGGACCGTTGACGCCCTGTCCCGATCCGAGAGCTCGCACCTCACGAAACATCAAGCAGGGCAAGGGATCCGGGACCTCACCCATGATCCGGTCGAGGGCGGCTTCCTGGTGTTGCTCGGCCGCTCGGTCAGCGGTGACGACGTGCCGTTTCAGCTGTGCCGCTGGGACGGTGTGAGCACGTCTGTCGACGTGCAGGCGGAACTGCCCCAGCGCATGAAACCCGAAGGGGTGAGCGTGATTCAGGGCGAGGGTCCGCGCCGGGTGCTGGTCGTCGGTGACACCGGCAGCTTCGCGTCGCTGCACCTTTCCTGATCAGCAGCGCACCATACCCGCCGGAACCAGTTGTCGGTGCGGCCGCGCGTAGCTCCGGCGATCGCGCTGCGGCACCCACACCGGAGTGGCCGCTTCGTCGTCGAAGCCGTTGGCGCCGTTGCGCTGCAACCGGATCCACGCGGACACCGTGTCCAGGCCGGCTTCCGAGTCGTAGCACCCGGCCCGGACCACGATGCGCTTGCGCCGGAACACCCTCCGACAGCAGGCGGTGAAGGTGACCGGACTCTCGTAGCCGAACCCGTTCTGGTCGACATCGTGGACCGGGCGCACCAAGAGGCTGTCGTCGAACCGCAGGCCCAGCTCGGACTCCCCGAAACAGGCCGTGTAGCAGACCAGGAACAGCCAGCTGTTGTCGTCGCGGCAGTCCGCCCGGACGATCATTCGGTCATTTCCCACCGTCGCCATCGCCGCCTCCTGCGTCGTTTATCCGACACAGCCATCGTCGGGCCCGCGACGGCGAGGCTCACGCGTAGCGCACTACCCGAGTCGTCGCGTCAGAGGTGGGGCGCCTGGCTGATCTTGGCGTCCGGGCTGCCGACGGTCTGGCAGTAGGTCTGCACCGCCAGCCGGCGGCCGGTCAGCTCCAGATTCGACGGCTCGTTCTTGCCCTCGTCCTTGATCATCTTGGTGATCGTCTCGTTCTGGGTCTTCTCCTCGGCGGCGGTGAAGTCCTTGCAGGTGGTGTCCCCGCCGGAATTCATCACCGACGACGAGCATCCCGAGACCACTGCCGCCGCGGCCATACCGGACACCAGGAACATCTGCATGCGAGTCATGGCCAGAACTGTTGCCGGTTGAGGCGCCCGTCAAACCTTCGGCTCACCGGCACCGGGCGATAACGTCCTCGGCGAATCGCTCGACGCCGGCGCGATACCCGTCGGCGTCGCCGGACGCGACGGGCGCCCCAGCCCACGGCGAGCACATGACACCGGTGACGCCGAGGTCCTCGGCGCGCCGGTACAGGTCGGCCGACGGCGGCTCCATGAGCGCTAGCAGGATGTCGAACGGCTCGCCGTCGCGGCCGTATTCGCGCCGGTAGGCCCGCAGGCGCTGCAGGATCGGCACCGCTTCGTCCCAGCGGTAGGCCTTGCCCACCCAGCCGTCGCACAGCCGGGCCGCGCGGCGTAGCGCCAGACCGGTGTCGCCGCCGCAATAGATCGGAACCGGGGTCGGCGGATGAGGTTCGAGCATGAGCTCGGGCACCTGGTAGTAGGTGCCGTCGAAGGACACCCACCCGCCCCGCCACAGGGCCCGCAGCGCGTCGATCATCTCGTCGGTGCGCGCGCCGCGGTCGTCGAAGTCCTGGCCGAGCAGTTCGAACTCCTCGCGCATCCAGCCCAGGCCGAGGGCCAGCGACACCCGTCCGGCCGACAACTCGGCGGCGGTGCCCACCTGCTTGGCGACCTCCAGCAACGGCCGCGCCGGGGCGATGTAGACGGCGTTGGAGAACCGCAGACTGGTGGTGACAGCGGCCATCGCGCCGATGGTGACCCAGCAGTCCGGCCACGCGGTCTCCGGCGGCCACGGGGGCTCACCGCCGGTCGGGTACGGGGAGCGCAGCTGCCGCGGGTAGATCAGATGGTCTGAGGTGGTAATGCCGTGATAACAACCCGCCCGGTCGAGCATGGCCGCCACCATCGGGATGTCGCGGGTAGGCAAAAACGCAGTGCCACACCAAAACTGCATTCGGTCACACTATCCTGTCCGGCATGTCAGACGATCAGCACAACCATCAGGTACTCAAGGATCTCAACGGCCAGTCCCGGGAGCTGCGGCAGATGATCCCCGATGTGTACCGCGGCTTCGCCGAGATGAGCAAGGCCGCGCTGGGTGACGCCGGCGCGCTGGAGCCGCGAATCAAGGAGCTGATCGCGATGGCCATCGGCGTGGTGCACGGGTGCGACGGCTGCATCGCCTCGCATGCCCGCGGCGCGGTGCGGGCCGGGGCAAGTCGGCAGGAGGCCGCCGACGCGATCGGCGTCGCGATCCTGATGCACGGCGGTCCGGGAACGGTGTACGGGGCGCGGGCGTATGCGGCGTTCTGCGAATTCGCCGACGCGGCCGAAGCCACCTAGGAACGCAAAGTTTGCGTGATTCGTCGGCCCACGTAGTCGGCGACCGCGCCGGGGGTCGGGTAGTCGAAGATCAGGGTTGGCGGCAAGGCCAGTCCGGTGGCCGTCTTGAGGCGGTTGCGCAGTTCGACAGCGGTCAGCGAGTCGAACCCCAGGTCCTGAAAATCGGTGTCGGCGTCGATGTCCTCGGGGTCGGGGTGGCCCAGGACCGCCGCCGCCTGCGAGCGCACCATCTCGATCAGCAGGTCGTGTTGCTCCTCCGGGGTCAGTCCCGGTAGGCGTTCGGCCAGCGCCGAAACCGAGTGAGCTACGTCGGCGTCGTCGATCCGGCGCCGCGGCCGCCGCACCAGCCCGCTGAACAACGCGGGCAGCCCGCCGCTGCGGGCCTGCGCGTCCAGTGCTGCCCGGTCCAGGCGGGCGGTCACCGCGACGGGGTGGTCGATCACCAGCGCGGCGTCGAACAGTTCCAGCGCTTGTTCGAGGTTCATCGCCGCCATCCCACCGCGGCTGATCCGGGCCAGATCTCGGCCGCTCAATCGGGCGGTGATCTCGCTGGACTGTTCCCACAACCCCCACGCCATAGATACCCCGGCCAATCCCATCGCCCGCCGGTGCGCGGCCAAACCGTCCAGAAAGGCGTTGGCGGCCGCGTAATTGCCCTGCCCCGGCGAACCCACGATGGCGGCAATCGACGAACACAGCACGAACATCGACAGGTTCAGGTCACGGGTCGCCTCGTGCAGGTTCCACGCCGCATCCACCTTGGCCCGCAACACCGTATCCACCCGGTCGGGCGTC
The DNA here is from genome assembly GCA_964611465.1 of uncultured Mycobacterium sp. Taxonomy (GTDB): domain Bacteria; phylum Actinomycetota; class Actinomycetes; order Mycobacteriales; family Mycobacteriaceae; genus Mycobacterium. Next base: position 29,339 of record CAZTAA010000030.1, read on the forward strand.
AACGAGGCGATCACCGCGTCGTCGACCACCCCGGCGGCATGAATCACCCCGGTCAACGGCGGACACCGCTGCGCCACCTCGGCGAGCAATCCCGCCACGGCGTCCCGATCGGCCACGTCACAGGCCAGAAGCTGCACCGTGGCGCCGGCTCCCGCCAATTCGGCGGCCAACTCGGCCGCTCCCTCGGCGCGGTCTCCCCGCCGGCTGGCCAACACGACATGCCGAACCCCGTAGCCGTCGACCACATGGCGGGCCAGCGCCGCACCGACCATTCCGGTGCCACCGGTGATCAACACCGTGCCCCGGGCAAGCGCGTCGGCCAACGCCGACGGCATCGTCAAGACCACTTTTCCGATGTGGCGGGCCTGGCTGACGAACCGGTAGGCCGTCGCGGCGCAGCGCACATCCCAGGTGGTCACCGGCAGTCGGTGCAACACCCGGCTGTCGAACAGCTCCCGCACCTCGCCCAGCATCGCCTCGATGCGCTGCGGACCGGCCTCGGCGAGGTCGAACGCCCGATACCACACCCCCGGATACTGGCCGGCGATCCGCTCCGCGTCGCGGATGTCGGTCTTGCCCATCTCGATCAGGCGCCCGCCGCGGGCCAGCAGCCGCAACGAGGCATCCACGAACTCGCCGGCGAGCGAGTTCAACACCACGTCGATGCCGCGGCCGCCGGTGACCGTCCGGAACTTCTCCTCGAATTCCAGCGTGCGGGAATCACCGATGTGGTCGTCGTCGAAACCCATGGCGCGCAACGTGTCCCACTTGCCGCGGCTGGCGGTGACGAACACCTCCATCCCCCAGTGCCGGGCCAGCTGCACGGCCGCCATCCCCACCCCGCCGGTGGCGGCATGCACGAGCACCGATTCCCCGGCACGGATCGCCGCCAAATCCGCCAGCCCGTACAGCGCCGTCAGGAACGCGACCGGCACGGCCGCGGCGTCGGCGAACGACCAGCCCGGCGGAACCTTGGCCAACAGGTGCCGATCCACCACCGCCAGCGGACCCGTCCCGCCCATCAGTCCCATCACCGCATCGCCGACGGCCACACCGGTCACCGCGGGACCGATCTCGGTCACGAGGCCGGCGCCTTCCGCACCGAGCACCGGCGCCTGGCCGGGATACATTCCCAACGCCGCCACCACATCCCGGAAGTTCACCCCGACGGCGGACACCGCGACGCGCACCTGATTCGCCTGCAGCGGTGCTTGTGCCTGCGGGCAGGGCTCGATCACCAGATCGTCCAACGTCCCACCGCCGCCGGTCGCCAACCGCCACGCCGACTCCCCCGCGGGCGGGACCAGCGGCGGCGGGGCCGGGGCCAGTCGTGCCGCATGCGCAGCGCCGGCGCGTACCAGTAGTTGTGGTTCGCCCACGGCAGCCAGCGCCGCCGCATCCACCGCCGCGTCCGCGTCGATCAGTACGATCCGGCCGGGGTTTTCGGCCTGCGCCGACCGCACCAGGCCCCACACCGCCGCGGCGGCCAGATCGGTGACATCGGCAGCGGCCAATCCCACCGCGCCACGCGTGGACACCACCAACGTGCCCGCGGCATCGTCGGCCAGCCAGCGCTGCAACACTTTCAGTGCGGCTTTGGTGGCGTCGTATACGGAGCCGACCGCATCCGCGCCGGCGGACCGGCATTCCCACACCACCAGGCCCGCGCCATCACCGCCGGCGCAGTAATCCTCCCAGTCGACCACCGACGGCCGACCGGCTGGCTCAATCTCATTGTGGTTCATTGGTATTGGTGACCACACCACGTCCAGCGGCCCCTGATCGGGGCCACCGGACGCCGTCGTCAGCGCGCCGTGCAACTGGTCGGCGGTGATCGGCCGGGTCACCAGCGACCGCACCGTCAGCACCGGCAACCCCGCGGCGTCGGCAACGTCCACCGACATCGCGTCCGCACCGAGCGCCGTGAATCGGGCCCGCAGCCTTGCCGCTCCGGCGGCATGCAGGGACACGCCACGCCAGCAGAACGGCAACATCGTCTGGGGGGTGTCGACGGCCACGCCCGCCGCGTGCAACACCGCATCCAACACGGCCGGATGAATCCCCATCCCGTCGACCCGCACACCGGCCTCGGCGGGGGCGGCGACTTCGGCGAAAAGCTCCGGGCCCCGCTTCCATATCGCCACCAGACCCTGGAACGCCGGACCGTACTCGTAGCCGCGTGCCGCCAACCGGGCGTAACCATCTGAAATATCGACGCTTTCGGCACCGTACGGCGGCCACACCGACAAGTCGACCGACGACTCCGCGGCGGCTACTCCCAGCGTTCCCTCGGCATGCAACACCCACCCGCCATCGGCACCGTCACTTCGGGAGTACACCGACACCGGCCGGCTTCCGGACTCACCGGCGGGTCCCACCACCACCTGCACCTGCACTCCGGCGTCCCGGTGCACCACCAGCGGCGCGGCCAGCACCAGGTCCTCGATCACCGCGCATCCGACCTCGTCACCGGCTCGGATGACCAGTTCGACGAAACCCGCCCCGGGAAACAGCACCACCCCGCCGACCACATGATCGGCCAACCACGGCTGAGCCGTGAGCGACAACCGACCGGTCAGCACCAACCCACCGGAATCGGGCCGTTCGACCACCGCGCCCAACAACGCATGGCCGGCCGCCGCCACGCCCAAACCGGCCGCGTCCGCGGGCCCGGTGGGGGCCGGCGTCGGCCAAAAGCGCCGGCGCTGAAACGGATACGTGGGCAACTCGATCTGGCGACCGCCGGACCCCGCGAAAATCTCCGGCCAATCCACTCGCATCCCGGTGGTGAACAGCCGACCGGCCGCGCCCATCAGGGCGGCCACCTCCGGGCGGTCCCGGCCGAGCGTCGACACTACGACGGCGTCGGTTGAGGCCAACGATTCTTCGATCGAGGCCGTCAACCCGCTCGCGGGACCGGCCTCGATGAAATGGGTCGCTCCGTGCGATTCCAGGTGTCGCACACTGTCGGCGAAACGCACCGGCCGGCGAACATGCTCGACCCAGTACCGTGCCGACCCGAAATCACCGTGAGAGCCGGCGATTTCGGCCGTCACGTTGGACGCCACCGCAATCCGCGGCTCGCGCGGTTCGATCCGTCCGGCGACCCGCGCGAACTCGTCGAGCATAGGCTCCATCAACGGCGAATGAAATGCGTGCGAAACCGTCAACCGGCGCACCCGGCGTCCCTGCGCGGCGAACCGTTGCGCGATCACGTCCACCGCGTTCTCCGCGCCCGAGATCACCACCGAGCCAGGAGCGTTCATCGCCGCGATTCCCACCCCCGAACCGAGCAGCGGCACCACCTCGTCCTCGGAGACGCCGACGGCGACCATCGCCCCGCCCGCCGGCAAGGCTTGCATCAACCGGCCGCGCGCAGCCACCAGCATCGCCGCATCAGCCAGCGTCAACACCCCGGCCACATGCGCCGCCGACAATTCCCCCACGGAATGACCCATCACGAAATCGGGACGCACGCCCCAGCGTCGCAACACCGCGAACAACGCCACCTCGACCGCGAACAACGCGGGCTGAGCGAACTCGGTCGTGTCCAGAAGACCGGCGTCGGTGCCCCAAACAACTTGGCGCAGCGGCAATCTCAGATGGTTATCCAACTCGTCGGCCACCGAGTCGAACGCCTCGGCGAACAGCGGCAACCGGCGATACAGTTCCCGGCCCATCCCGATGCGCTGCGAGCCCTGGCCGGGAAACACCACCACGGTCTTGCCCACCGACCCGGCCCGGCCTACCGCCACACCCGCACCCGGCTCACCGCTCGCGACCTCGGCCAGGCCGGCCATCAAGGCCCGACGATCGGCGCCCACCGCCACCGCCCGGTGCTCGAACACCGACCGCCGCGCCAACGTGCAGCCCACATCAACCGGATTCAGCCGCTCGTCCGCCTGCAGGCAGGCCGACAATCCGGCCGCCTGCGCGGTCAACGCCTCAGCCGAGCGAGCCGAAAGCACCCACGGCAGCACCGGCAAAGGCACATCGGAATCGCTTGTGGTTCTAGTACTTTCGGCCAGGTCCGCCGGGGCCTGCTCCAGGATGACATGCGCGTTGGTGCCGCTGATCCCGAACGAGGACACTCCCGCCCGGCGCGGACGACCGTCGGCCGGCCAACTCCGAGCCTCGGTCAACACCGACACCGCCCCGCCGGCCCAATCGACGCGCGGGGAAGGCACGTCGACATGCAGCGTCGCGGGCATCACCCCGTGACGCATTGCCTGCACCATCTTGATCACCCCGGCCACCCCCGCCGCCGCCTGGGTATGGCCCATATTCGACTTGATCGACCCCAACCACAACGGCCGCGCCCGCGGGCGGTCCTGTCCATAGGCGGCCAGAAGTGCCTGTGCCTCAATGGGATCACCCAACGTCGTGGCCGTCCCATGACCCTCCACCACGTCCACGTCGGCGGCGGTCAAACCGGCACTGGCCAGCGCCGCGCGGATCACCCGCTGCTGAGCGGGCCCGTTCGGGGCGGTCAACCCGTTGGAGGCGCCATCCTGATTGACGGCGCTGCCGCGCACGACGGCCAGCACCGCATGCCCCGACCGGCGCGCGTCGGACAGCCGCTCCAGCACCAGCACCCCGGCACCCTCGCCCCATCCGGTGCCGTCGGCGGCCCCCGCATACGCTTTACACCGCCCGTCGGCGGCCAACCCCCGCTGCCGGCTGAACCCGACGAAGATCGCCGGTGACGTCATCACCGTCACCCCGCCGGCCAACGCCAGGTCGCACTCCCCCGACCGCAACGACTGCATCGCCCAGTGCAGCGCCACCAACGACGACGAGCACGCGGTGTCGACCGACACCGCCGGGCCCTGCAAGCCCAGCACGTACGACACCCGCCCCGAGGCCACACTCGACGCCGAGCCGGTCAGCCCATATCCCTCCAGACCGTCGGTTCCGCCGCTGCCATAGCTCTGCCCGAAGATCCCGGTGAAAACCCCGGTCGCCGAACCCCGCAGCGACATCGGGTCAATCCCGGCCCGCTCCAACGCTTCCCACGACACCTCCAGCATCAACCGCTGCTGGGGATCCATCGCCAACGCCTCACCGGGCGCGATCCCGAAGAATCCGGCGTCAAAGCCGGCCACATCCCCGACGAACCCACCCCAGCGGGTATAGGTCTTGCCGAGGGCGTCGGGATCCGGGTCGAACAACCCGTCCACATCCCAGCCGCGATCGGTCGGGAACTCCGACACCAAGTCGCGGCCCTCCGCGACGACCTCCCACAGACCCTCGGGGGAGATGACCCCGCCGGGGAACCGGCACCCCATCCCCACCACGGCCACCGGCTCGTCGACCTTCGCGGCAGTGGGCCGCGGCGACGGCCTGTCCCGCCCGGACAGTCGGGTCTCCAGATATTGAGCCAGTCCCGACACCGAGCCGTAATCCCATCCGACCGTGTCGGGCAACGGCAGCCCGGTCAGTGCTGTCAGTCGATTGCGCAGTTCGACCGTCATCTCGGAGTCGAAACCCAAGTCCGAGAAGGCGAGATCCCGATCGACCGATTGCGGACCCGGCTGACCCAGCAGTCGCGCGATCTCTGTGCAGAGCGCCTCCTCCACCACCCGATGACGTTCCCGCTGCAGGAGGGACAGCCGCCCGTCGAGCGTCACCCCGTCGGAGTTGCCGAGTTCCCAGACCGGCTTGGTCGGACTCCCCTTCCGCAGTTCATTGCGCAAGAGTTTCCCGTTGGGGGTCCGGGGAAGGCGCTCGACGACCGAAAACCTGTGCGGCACTTTGAAGGCAGACAGTCGGCCGAGCAGTCCGCGGTGGATGTCCCGGATGACCGATGCGCCGATGCCGGCGCCGTTCGTCGGCACCAGATAAGCCTGCAGCGTCGACGCGCCGGTCGGTTCCCGCACGCCGACGACGGCGGCCTCGGCGACGTTCTCGTCTTCGGCGATGAGTAGCTCGACTTCTCGCGGGTTGACGTTGACGCCGCCGATGATCTCCATGTCGTCGGTTCGGCCGCGGTATGTGACCCATCCCTCGCCGTCGACACACACCCGATCTCGGGTGTCCAGCCAGCCGCCGCTCTTCAACGGAGCGTCGGGCCCCCGCCAGTAACCCGCGGCGATCGACGGCCCTCGCACCCAGAGGTCTCCCTCGACCCCCGGTCCGACGGTCGTCCCATCCGTAGCGGCGACGCGAATCTCATACGGCGGCAGCACCTTTCCCAGCGTTCCCAACCGCTATTCGTCCAAGTTGTTCGACACGAATGTCTGTCCGACCTCCGTCGATCCGATCCCGTCGAGCACGGGGACACCGAAGAACTCCACGAGCCGCTCGGCCAGACGGACCGGCAGGGCCTCTCCGGCTGATACGACACAGCGGAGCGAACGGAACGAGTCGGGCGAGCACGTGTCGACGATGTTCGCAAAGAATGTCGGAACGCCGTACAGCACCGAGGGCGTGAATCGCGCACTGAGTTCGGCTGCCACTTCCGCCGTCACCGGAAGGCGATTGATGACCGCGGAGCCACCTGTCGCCAAGGGAAACCACACCGAATTGCCGAGACCGTACGCGAAGTACATGCGCGCACTGCTGAGGCCGGTGTCCTCGGGCGTGAGGCGCAATGCGTAGTGCGCCATGGCACCGACGAAGGTCGATACGTCGGCGTGCCGGTGGATCGCCGCTTTCGGCGGGCCCGTGGTGCCGGACGTGTAGGTAGCGTACGCCGGAGCGTCACTATCGACCGGCTCGTAGCGTCCCGTCTGGACTCGGCTTGCGTCGGACAGCAGTTCGGCGGCTTCCACGACGTGTGTCCGCCGGAACCGGTCACGCAGAGTGTGCGACGTGATGACAAGGGCCGGCTCCGTGTCGCGCTCCTGGAACGCGTGGTCGTCCCGGTGAAGCTCCGGATTGGCGAGGAACACCAGGCACCCACGCCCGAGAGATGCCAGCAACAGCTGCACCAGCTCCGGCGAATCCGGCAGGCACAACAGGATCCGGTCTCCGTCGGAAAGGCCGCGGTTTCTGAACACTTCCGCGAGGCGAGCGGCACCATCATGGATTTGGCCATGCGTCACGACGTCCGGGGCATAGTAGGCGGGCCGGTCGTACCATCCTGCTTCGGCCGCCCGCCGCGCCAGTAGTCCTGCGATGTTCCCGTCGCTCATCATCCGGATGACCGTCCTGACTTTCCGTTCGAATGGGGCCGGCGATCCAAAACGGTTGCGGCGTATTCGTCAATGCAGTTCTGCAGGAAGTACTCGGTGATAACGATGACCGGCTGTCCCGCGGCGATGATGCGATACCGGCGCCCAACGGTTCCGGCGTGCGAATCCCGATATCCGTCCTCGAGCCAGGTCGGCAGTTCTCCTACCCAGACCGTCGGCGCCTCCTTGAAGGTCTCCAGGCAGCTGGCCGCCATGGCCTCCCCGATCGGACAGTCCGTCGTCGTCAAGCTCGTCATGAGTTCGGGCGGTAACAGGTCGATGGCGATGAGCGACTCGGCGGCTACGAATGGCTTCCCGGTACTCCGGCCCTTCAGCACGATGTTGCGCTGGAGCACCCGGCCGAGCGGTAGTTCTTGCAAATCAGGCACTTTCGGCGCGATGTGATGAACCCGCTGATCGACGATGTGTACGACGATCTCCTCGTCGGCGACGACGTTGAGGATCCGGGTGAGCGTGCCGTTGGTTGCCAGGAGGATCCGAAGATCGCGGCTGAGCTCTCGGATCTCGTCGACGGACAGAAGTCGCTCGGTCACGTCTGGTCCCTCGTGAAACGGCCGCGGGTATCCGATGCGTCGACGTGACGCAGTCGTTCGGACGCCCGGCCCCTATCCACGAGCTACCACAACACTTTTGACTCGCGGGGTTCGACTTCCGGATGGAGGTGCCAGGTCATGCCGGAACATCCAATCGCGTGAATTCGCTTTGCAGGTAACGCTCGACGCACGCGGAACGCCTGATCTTTCCGCTCGTGGTGACCGGAATGGAACCCGGCGCCACCAGGACGAGATCCGCGACGCGCAACCGGTGTGACATCGATATCGCGGAGGTGACCTCACGTTTGACGGTGCGCAGCCGATCCATCTCCTCGGCCGTCCTGCCCCGTTTGTGGAGTTCGACGATGGCGACAAGCCGCTCGCTGCGGTCATCCGGCACGGAGATCGCCGCGACCCGACCACCCGTGATCTCCTGGATCGTCGCTTCGATGTCGTCCGGATAGTGGTTGGACCCGTCCACGATCAACAGATCCTTGATGCGACCCACTACGAACAGTTCACCCTCGGAGAAGACACCGAGGTCTCCGGTTCGCAGCCACGGACCTTCCGGTGTGCCGGGCGACGGACTGACAAGCCATCCGCCGAACGTCCGGTTGGTTTGTTCGGGGTTGCGCCAATAGCCGTCGGCGACGTTGTCCCCGTGCACCCAGATCTCACCGACCACTCCGGACGGATTCTCCATCCCGGCGACCGGGTCGACGATCCGCACCATCGACGCCCGCGGCGGGCCGTAGCTGACCAGTTCGACGCTGCCGCACTCGTGGTTCGCACAACGCTCCGCCCGGCCGGCCGACAACTGCTGGTAGTCGAAACCGACCGTCTTCAGTGGCCGTCCCGGTACGTCGGTGGCCACGTAGGCCGTCGCCTCCGCAAGCCCGTATGACGGCCGGATCACCGTCTCGCTCAAGTTGAAACGGGCGAACCGCTCGGTGAAACGGTTCAGCGTTGCGGCGTTGACCCGTTCGCTGCCACTGATGATCATCCGGACATCGCCGAGATCCAGGCCGGCCATATCGGCATCCGATGTTCTGCGCACGGCCAGCTCGAAACCGAAATTCGGTGCGGCGGAGACGGTTTGACGATGCTGGGCCAGCAATTGTATCCAGCGGGCCGGCCGTTCCAGAAACGCCACCGGACTCAGCAACACCGCGGTGTCCTGATTGACCAGCGGCATGAGGACACCCTGCATCAGGCCCATGTCGTGGTAGAACGGCAGCCATGACACCGAAGTGACCGAAACCCGTTCCGGCTCCTCGAAATAGTCGGACATCATCTGCGCGCAGTTGGCGATGACGTTCCGGTGCGAGACGACGACGCCGGCCGGCTCCCGGGTCGACCCCGACGTGTACTGAAGATATGCCGTGTCCGAATGCGCATAGCGGGTCGCATCGAACGCCCGTGGCGAGTTCAGGTCCAGCGAATCGATCACCACGACGGTCGGTGCGGCGTGACCGTGTGACACATACTTCACGACATCGTCGACGACCGACGACGTCGTGAGAATGACTGCGGGCGAGCAGTTTCGCAACGCGGACGAAACGCGCTCATCGAGGCTGCCGAACTGGGGCACCGGAAGCGGAACGGCGATCAGACCGGCCTGCAGCACGCCCATGAAGGCGACGATGTAGTCCAGCCCCTGAGGAGCTGATATCGCCACCCGGTCACCGCTCGCCCCGTACGTCCTGAGTTCGTCGGCCACGACCATCGCCCGCCGGTGCAGTTGCGACCAGGTGAGGGTTTCGGCGAAGCCCGCCGGGTCCACTTCGTAGTCGATGAATGTGTACGCAATGGCGTCGGGCTCTTGGTGGGCCACGTTTTGCAGCACCGCGGGAAGCGAAGAGTGAGACGACGCAGTGCAGGCATTCATCACGGCTTCTTCCCGGCCAGGCTCGAATGCCTGCTGTATCAGGTCGATTAGTAGCGTGACCCCCCGGTCGGGAGTCTACGGCGGTAAGTACCCGCGCGGAATGGGTCGGTAACTGGGAGTTGGCTGTGTGCTCAGCGGGGCGCGCGCCCGGGTGCGGCGCCCAGGTACTCCGACTCGAGCACCAGGTCGCTCACCAGCGTCTGGTACTCCAGGTGCGTCTTGTGCTCGGTGGTATTCCACAGCGCCCCCTGCTGCCGGCGCATGTAGTCGCGGTACTCGGGCGCACCCGGCACCTTGACGTTGTCGGCCACCACGATCGAGCCCGGATGCAGCCAGTCGCGGTCGAGAACCCGTTGCAGATCGGCGAGATAGGCGTCCTTGTCGTGGTCGATGAACAAGAAGTCCAGCGAGCCCGCGGCGAAGCCGTGCCGGTCGGCCAGCGAATCCAGGGTGTGTCCGCCGTCGCCCAGCGTGCCGACCACGCAGGTGATCCGGTCGGCGACTCCGGCGTGGGCCCAGATGTGCCGCGCGTTCACGGCGTTGGCCTCGGCCAGTTCGACCGAATACACCGTGGCGTCGGGGGCGGCCCGCGCGATCCGCAGCGCGCTGTAGCCGCAATAGGTCCCCAACTCGAGCGCCAGCCTCGGGGCGGCCCGCCGGACTGCGGCGTCGAGCAGCGCACCCTTCTCGTCGCCCACGTTGACCAGCATCGACTTCTCGTAGGCGAACCGGTCGATGGCGGCCAGGACGTCGTCGACATCGCCGGCCTTGGCGTTGGCCAGCACGTATTCGACGGCCGCGGCTTCGCGTCCGTCGCCGAGCTGTCCCGTCGTGATGATCTTCCGGTAACCGCCGGCCACCTGCCACACCGACCGGCGCAGGAACGGGAGGCGCTGCTTGAGAGTCATGCGGAGACCAGCGGTCGCAATATGATCGGCATTCCGTCCATCGGGACCGGCAACCCGCTGTAGTCCCAGCGCGCCCGATAGCCGGGTCGGACCAGTTCGAGCCGGTACCGGCGCAGCAGCCGGTGCATGATGGCCTTGATCTCCAGCTGGCCGAACACCAGGCCGATGCACTTGTGCGCCCCGCCGCCGAACGGGGCGAACGCGTACCGGTGCTTGTGCTGCTCGGCCCGCGGTTCGGCGAAACGCTCCGGGTCGAACTTGTCCGGCTCGGTCCAGAACTCGGGCAGCCGATGGTTCATCGACCGCCAGACCCAGACTAGGGTGCCGGCCGGTAGGTAGTAGCCCAGCAGGTCGGTGTCTCGGACGGTTCGGCGCATGTTGAACGGCAACGGCGTCACCAGCCGCAGCGACTCGTTCATCACCAGGTCCAACGTCTCCAGTTTCTCCAGTGACTCGATGTCGAGCGGCCCGTCACCGAGGCGGGCCGACTCGTCGCGGCAGCGTTCCTGCCATTCCGGATGCGCAGCCAGGTTGTACGCCATCGCCGTCGTCGCCGTCGACGAGGTGTCGTGGGCGGCCGCCAGCAACATGATCATGTGGTTGACGATGTCCTCGTCGGTGAAGCGGTTGCCGTCCTCGTCCTCGGTATGGCACAGCACCGAGAGCATGTCGGTGCCCTCGGTGTCACGGCGTTCCCTGACCCGCTTGTAGAAGTAGTCCTCGAGCACCTTGCGGGCCCGCAGCCCACGCCACCACTTGAACGGCGGGACCGGGTAGCGGATGAACGCCTCGCCGGCCTGGATGGTTTTCGTGAAGGCATCGTTCACCGTGGTCACCAGGTCGTGATCGGTGCCGGCCTCATGGCCCATGAACACCATCGACGCGATGTCGAGGGTGAGTTCCTTGATCGCCGGGTGAAACAGGAACCGCGAATCGTCGGTCGGCCAGTCGGCAACGACCTCCGTCACCACCCGGTCGATGCGTTCGACGTAGCCGGCCAACCGAGAGCGGGTGAAGGCTTCCTGCATGATGCGCCGGTGATAGAGGTGCTCGTCGAAGTCCAGCAACATCAGGCCCCGGTTGAAGAACGGACCGCAGATCGGGTCCCAGCCCTCCTGCGAGTAGTCCTTGTTCTTGTTGGACAACACGGCCTGGGTGGCGTCGGGCCCCAACACGATCACCGAGCCCAGGATCCGCACGTCGGCGAAAAACACCGGGCCATGCTTTCGGTAGAGGTGCAGCCCGAAGTCGGGACCTCCGCGGATGCTCTCGATGCTGTGGCCGATGAGCGGCAGACCCGCATCGCCGGTCACCGGCTTGAGGCCACTCCCGGCCGGCGGTTGGGCCAGGACCTTCGGCTTGAACTCGTGAGCGAGCAGCCGCTTCTCGATGGCGCCGATGCCCGGAAAGTTGTTGAACGTCGGCATGAGCCGACGACGGGTCTGGTCGAGCAGATAATGCGGGGTACTCGTGGCTGTCATCGACGCTCCTCGCCGCATCGGGCTCCCACAGCGTACGACGCGTGTGCTGGACGTCGGCTGTGAAGATTCGACGGGGCGCGGCTTCCGACCGGAATTCTGCGTGAATCGGATTTCCGTCGATGCGGAGAACCCGTCATACGAACCTTGAGTGGCCAGGGCCGGGATCGAACCGGCGACCTTCCGCTTTTCAGGCGGACGGGAAAGCCACTGACCTGCGGTTTATGTAAGTCTGTGCGTCGTATGCGCCGCATTGAGCTGCGCTGACGTATTCAGTCAGTCCGACGAACGGACATAAACCGGACACGGTGCATGCGCTCCTGACCAGGAGCTTCGACGCTGCCGTTTGCGTTGCGGGCGGCATCGGGGGCTCCGGGGAGCAGGCACCCCGATGCCCAGCATCGCATCATCAGCCACTGACTCGACACCATCGGCAGGCTCGACTTTTGCATCTGATGGCCCGATACGAAGGCCCGGTTCTTCGGCTGCCTCGGTGGACGGGAGGTCGCGAGCGCCCGAGGCCGCCAGGCCGCAGGGCGGGAGAGCGCCAGCGGTCGGCCGTACGTCCACCGAGGCACCCGGCCTCAACCCGGCCGCGGCCGGCGGGCTTGTTATATGTGCCGAAAATGTCCGCGAGTCGGTCGACGACGGTATCGCGACGGGCGAGCTGCGGGCGATCGACGCATTGGGGCTGCGGTTCCCGAGTCCCGAGATGGTCACCGCGGCCGCGGCCCTGTTCGAACCGGCGGCACCGTGGGCATCTGGTCCTGCGCGTCGCGGCGCCGAACCTGAGTCCGGACGGTTTCGCATATCCATCGGTCCTGGTGTTGTGCGGCTCGGGTGGACCAATCCTGTTCGCGCCGAGAAGGCCGCCGAACGGGCAGTCAGCCATCACCAACGGGATGTTGACGACGTGAAGTTCCATGTCAGAAAAGACCTCGAAGGCAACGTCGGGCACGGTGATCGGGCCGTCGGGTCTTCGATCCGACGGAGTCCTACGGAAAACGACCAGCCTGGTACTGGCGGTGTCATCACTGAGTGGTCCCGGAAATCACGGTCGGCGATGTGCCGCACCTTCGCCGAACTCGACTACAGCCCGCTGGTGGAATCCGGTCGCGTACCCGCCATGGTCACGCTCACCTACCCCGGCGGCTGGGAAGTCGTTGCGCCGGACGGAGCCAGTGTCAAGCGACACATAGTGTTGTGGCGCAAACGTTTTCAACGTGAGTACGGCGAGCAAGCACGCTACATCTGGAAGCTGGAGTTCCAGCGACGCGGTGCTCCGCACATTCACATGTGGATGGCGCCGCCGATCTCGCCGGGCCGCTCCGGTCGCGGCTTCGCTCAATGGCTGTCCGAGACGTGGGCTCAAGTTGTCGACCATCCCGACGTCGAGCAGAAGGCGCGGCACCTACTGGCCGGCACCGCCATCGACGTTCGTAACGGTCTGCGCGCCTGCGATCCGAAACGGTTGGCTATCTACTTCACCAAGCACTCATCACCAAATCTGCACGGCGACACGGAATACCAACACATCGTGCCCGAACTCTGGCGGCAGCCTGGTCACGGCCCTGG
>CAZTAA010000031.1:0-18883 GCA_964611465.1 uncultured Mycobacterium sp.
GGCCGCCGGGAAACTGTTCGCCGCCGGCCTGGAGAGCTACCCGCATCTCGACACCAGTGCACTCCAGGCGATCGAGCGCACGAACGCGCTCGCATTGTTCCCGCGACTCGGCACCGCCCCGCCTCCGCCGGCGCGTTCTCTGCTTGATTCCGCGCGCACCACGGCAAGTCGGATGGCGATGCGGGGGCTCGTGCGCCTCATCGGCACACGCTGACGGTGACTCTGTGGTCACTCCTGCGCCGACGGGAACCGGGGCGGGCGCTTCTCGCGCAGGGCCGTGTAGCCCTCGACCACGTCCGGCCCCAGGAAGGTCAGCATCTCGTAGGCCGCGGACTGGTCGAAGATCGGTCCGGCGGTGCGGAGCCAGTTGTTGAGGGCGCGCTTGGTCAACCGGATCGCCTGTTGGGCACCCGTGGCGAGACCGTCGGCGATGCGCAGCGCCTCGTCGAGAACCTCCTCGCGCGGAAGGGCTTTCGCGACCATGCCGATGCGTTCGGCCTCGGCGCCGGTGATCATCTCGCCGGTCAGCAGGTAGTACCGCGCTTTGGCCATGCCGGCCAGCAGCGGCCAGACGATCGCGGCGTGGTCGCCGGCGGCAACACCCAGTTTGACGTGCCCGTCGCCGATCCTGGCGTCCTCGGCGACGATCGCCACATCGGCCATCAGGGCCGCGACCGCCCCGGCGCCGACCGCGACGCCGTTGATCGCGGACACGATAGGTTTCTCGCAGTGGACCATGTTGTAGACCAGATCGCTCATCTCGGTGAGCATGTGTGACACGCGGTCGTAATCACCCGCCATCCGCTCGACCATGGCCAGGTCACCGCCGGCACTGAAGGCCTTGCCCGCACCGGTGATGACGGCGACTCGAGTCTCCGGATCCGCCGACACGTCTTTCCAGATCCTGGCCAGCTCGGCGTGCATGCCCTCATCGGCGGCGTTGTACTTCTCCGGCCGGTTCAACGTGATCAGCAGCACGCCGTTGTCGCGGCGCGTCAGCGTCAACTGTTCGTATCCGGTGAAGCCCATCAGGGTCCCTTCGACTCGTGTGGGCGGGTGCACGCCGCGCCGTCTGCCCACTCAAACTACGACTTGTCGACAAAACCGAGGTCGAATCCGACACCGGCCGCATCCGTGCCTACCTGGACGGACGCCCACCGGCCTTCGATTGACCTGGGTGCGTCGGCTCGATTGTGATCTGCGCACATCCGACGAGCCGACGTGCCGAGGCTTTCAAAGACGTCAATATCGACGTTTCGGCGCGTAGAGTTCCATGGGTTCGCTGCAGGCGATGCCTGCATCTTCTAGGCCTAGGAACAAACTATGGTTCACGAAACCATCGATCCCCGCGGCACCCGGTCCTATCGGACAGGTGCGGCCGGCCGGGAACACCTCGTGCCCAGCGACGGGACGCCGGCGTTCTACCGGGAGCGGCTGAACGTCGAGCTCAACGGCAAGACGATCCGGGACGTCTTCCTCTACGAGCCGGACACCAGGGAAGTGCCACTGTTCTCCGAGATGGCCACGGTGAAGATGGGCGGCCTGTGGACCACCGGCAACCTGTACGTGGGTGAAGCATCCGCGACCGCGCAGTCGGGTCGGCGTTTCGTCACGTTCACGACGCACCGCCATCTCCCGCTGCATGTCCAGCTATTCGACAAGCGGCACCGCGACAGCCCGTATCTGCGTACCGCGCAGAACGGCCGCGAGGTCGTCAAGGCGACAATGCGGCGCACCGGTGTGGACAAGGTCAGGGCCAGCGGTCACTCGTATGCCGGAATGACGTTGTCCCAGATGGCCGCGTTCTGCGGTGAGTACATCGAGAGCATGGTGCTGCAGGATCCGTCCGGAATCGGTCGCCACGACCTGCGCCTGGGCGAGCTGTGGCACAAGGAGCTCAAGCCGGCCTCGGCCCACTTCCGGGCGGCCGAACACATGCCGCCGGATGCAATGAAGAACGTCGTCCGGCACATCACCGACAATCCGCTGCTGGCACTGCGGGAGATCGTCGGCCTACGCGCGCCCGACATCCGGCCGCAGCTGCAGGCGGCGAAGGACAAAGGAATAAAGGTCGGTCTGCTGATCCTGGGGAAATCCGCGATCTTCAACGCCCAGGCGAACAAGAGCATCGCCGAAGCGGAAGCGATGTTCCACCTCATCCACGAGATCCCGGACGCCTACCACATCGACCCGAACCTGCGGCCCGGCCCCGTCGTCGAGGTGCAGAACAGGATGTTCGACGAATTGGAGCGCCTCGGCACCGTCGAGTACTACACCGCCGAGGGCTACTGACGTACCGGGCGCGACGCCAACCCGTCAGCTCTGCTGACCGGTGGCCAGCAGGTGTGTTCTCAACTCGCTGCGCATGACCTTGCCGACGGCGTTGCGGGGCAACTCGTCGAGCACCATGACTTCTCTGGGCACCTTGTAGTTGGCCAGGTTGTCGCGAACGTGCTGCTTGAGTAGCTCGGGTGTGGCCGACGCCCCGGGCCGCAGCACCACGAACGCGGCCAGTCGCTGGCCGAACCGTTCGTCGTCGACGCCGATCGCCGAGGCCTCCGCCACTTCGGGGTGCTTGATGAGCGCCTGTTCCACCTCGATCGGATACACGTTCTCCCCGCCGGACACGATCATCTCGTCGTCGCGGCCGACCACGAACAGCCGGCCCTCGGCGTCGAGGTAACCCAGGTCCCCCGAGGCCATGAACCCGTCCCGGACGACCTTGGTCTGCCCCGAGGTGTAACCCTCGAAAGAGGTCCCGGTGCGCGCGAAGATCTGGCCCACCTCGCCACGGCGCACCTCGCCGAGGTCCTCCCCCAGGATGCGAATCTCCGTTCCGGGCATCGGTCTGCCGGCGGTGTCCGGGGCGGCGCGCAAGTCCTCGGGCCCGGCCAGCGCGATCACGCCGACCTCGGTGGCGTTGTAGTTGTTGTAGACGACGTCGCCGAACTGGTCCATGAACCGGGTCACCACGTTGGAGTTCATCCGGGAACCGGCGGCGCTGACAAACCGCAGCGACCGCCCGCTGAAGCGGTTCCGGATGTCGTCGGGCAGTTCCATGATCCGGTCCAGCATCGCCGGCACCACGCTCAAACCGGCCGCCGCATAGCGGTCGACGAGCGCCATGGTGGCCGCCGCGTCGAAGAAGCGGCGCACCACCAGCGTGCACGCGAACATCGACCCCATGATCAGTTGACCGAATCCCCACGCGTGGAACATCGGCGCGGCGGAGACGACGGTCTCCTCGGCACGCCACGGCAGGCGCGACAGCAGTTCGACGCCGCCACCGCCTCCGCCGCCGGGCGCGCGCCGGGCGCCCTTCGGGGTGCCGGTGGTGCCCGAGGTCAGCAGGATCACCTTGCCGTTACGGGTGCGACGGTCCGGCCGCTGCCCGGCATGCAGCGCGATCAGCGTCTCCACCGTGGTCAGCTCGTCGGCCGGCTCGTCGACCCAGGCCACGATCCGCCGGGTATCGGGCTTCGCGCTGAGCGCCTGGTCGACGACGGCGTCGAACTCCTGGTCGTAGACGATGACGTCGGGACGTTCGCGCTCCACCACCTGCGCGACGGCCGGACCGGCGAACGACGTGTTGAGCAGCAGGACGTCCGCCCCGATCCGGTCGGCGGCGGCGAGCGCGTCGACGAAGCCCCGGTGGTTGCGGCACATGATGGCCACCATCTGCGGTATCCCGGCCGGCGACCGCTGCAACGCCGCCGCGAACGCGTTGGCGCGGGTGTCCAACTCCGAGTAGGTGAGCACTCCCAGCTCGTCGATCAGGGCCGGACGGTCCGGGCACCGGCGGGCCGACACCGCGATCCCGACGGTGTTCGTGAAACCCTCGCGCCGCGCGGCGGCGATCATCCGCAGGTACTTGTCGGGCCGCAGCCCGACCACCATCCGCGCCGCCCGCAGCGTACGCAAGGATTCGAGACCCTGGTTGACCCGCTGGGACAGGGCGGAGACCGACGGTGCCACGGCCATCACCCTAGGATGGGCAACCGGCGCTCGGCGGCCAATCCGCTCAACGCCTCCTGCATCACCGCACGGACGTGCTCGTCGACCTCGGCGACGTCGGGTTTCTTGCCGAACGTGGCCTTGATGTCGATCGCCGGCAGCACCTGGGTGACGATCTTGGACGGCAACGGCAGGTTGAGCGCCCCGATGCTCAACCCGAACGGAAACCCGATGGAGACCGCGAATTCTTCGGCGCGGGTCAGGCGTTTCAGCGGTAGCCGCTTGGCCAGCCATTTGCCCCGGGTCAGGAAAAGCTGCGTCTCCTGTCCGCCGATGGACACGACGGGCACGATCGGCACGCCGGCCTCGATCGCCGTGGAGACATAGCCGGTCCGGCCGTCGAAGTCGATGGTGCTCTGTTTCGAGGTGGGCCGCAACGCGTCGTAGTCGCCGCCCGGGAAGACGATGACGGTCGCGCCCGAGCGCAGCGCCTTGTTCGCGTTTTCTCGGGTGGCGCGGATCATGCCCATCCGCGTGAACGGTCCGATCAGCGGTCCCCGCAGGATCAGGTCGTGAGTGAGGGTGTAGATCGGCCGGTCATACCCGAACTTCTCGAAGAAGTCGACCCAGAAGATGGGGACGTCGGGCGGGTTGATCCCGCCGGAGTGGTTCGACACGATCAGCGCTCCGCCGTCCGGGAACTGATCGAGACCTCGCACCTCCGAGCGGAACCAGAGTTTGTAGATCGGCCGCCCGAGCGTCACGATCCGGCGAATCAGCTCCGGATCCCACTCGCCGGTGAAGTCCCCCGGCTCCGGGGGAACATCGCTTTCCTTACTCTTCTGGGCCACCATCGACCTCCGCTCACGGTGCCGCCGAAACGGGCGGCGAATGCATCGATCATCTCTTCCAATTACGTGCGCGTCGCCCGAATCTCCAATCTCGGGAACGGCCCTCCGTTAGCTTTGTCTCCAGACGCATCGCGCCTCCGGTGCCTCGGGGAGGACGGGAACAGTGGTCGCTAATCAGGCGTCCGACACGACGATCCGGCTATCGGGCAGTGACGTCACGTTCGTCTTGGACGAGCACATCGAACCCCAGCACACGCTCAAGGTCGCGGTGTTCGACGAGCAGGCGAGCAAGGATTTCCGTTTCGAGGACATCCTCGAAACACTGCGTGGAGCGGTCGACGTGCTGCCGCAGATGCAGTGGCGGGTGGAGTTCGTGCCGCTGGGGATCGGTCATCCGTCGTGGGTCACCGACCCCACCTACGACGTGGCGAACCACGTCCACCACACCCGGCTGCCCGAGCCCGGGACCAGAACGCAGCTGTGCGCCAAGATCAGCGAACTGGCCAGCCAACCGGTGCCGGCCGGCCGGCCGCCGTGGGAGCTGTGGTTCCTGGAGGGCTTCGAGGGCAGCAAGGTCGTCGCGGCGCTGAAGATGAACCATGCGCTGGCCGACGGCGGCACCTTCGCGGACCTGCTCGACATGGTGACCCGCCCGGAGCCGGGTGCGAAGCCGGTCGTTCCGCCGATCCCGCGAGCCGCCGCGCCGTCGAGCCGGTCCGTGGCATTGCGGTCCGGTGTCGGCGATCTGCTGCGGTCGATGCGAGACGAACTGCCCCGGCGGACGGCGGCACTGGTACGCGCCTACACCCGCGACCGGAAGTCGACCGCCCAGCGGCCGCCGTCGCGGTTCGGGGCGCCCGTGGTGCCGTGGCGGGGCCCGCTGACCGCCGGCCGCACCTTCTCCTACGGTTCGGTGCCCCTCGAGGACATCAGGCAGATGGCGAAGGCCTGTTCCGGAACGGTGAACGACGTCCTGATCGCCATCGCGGCCGGTGCCATTCGGCAGTACCTCATCGAGGAGAACCTGCCGACGGACCGTCCGGTGATCGGTAACACCGCGGTCCGCACCCGCAAGCCCGACGACCCCCGGCTGTGGGGAACCGCCGTCACCGCACTGCCTTTCGAGCTCCCGACGCACCTGTCCGATCCGCTGGAGCGTCTTCGCGCCGCCCACGCGCAGACGGCGATGGTGAAGGCGCAGTCGGCGACCCGTCCGGTGCACATGGAGGATTGGTTCGACTTCTCCCCGCCGCTGGTGTTGGGACCGGCGCTGAAGCTGACCCGCGCCGCGGCGCACCGGGTCAACGGCGCGGTGATCGTGTCCAACGTCAGGGGTCCCCGCGAGAAGCGTTACCTCGGGAACATGGGCATCGAGAACTTCATCTCGTGTGGCCACCTGAAATACGCGGCGGGGGTCAACCTCACCGTCTGGAGCTACGACAAGTTCATCAACTTCGCGGTGTACGGATGCACGCGCACGCTGCCCGACCCGGAGTTGTTCACCCAGCGGATCCTTGCCTCGTTCGAGGAGTTGCGTTCAGCGACAGCCGATCTCGTCGAGAACGGAAATGCGGTTAACGGGCCGGGCTGAAGTTGCCGTGGAACCCCTGGGGAATGTGATGGGTCAACTCGGCGGTGGCGACCGGTCCGCGCTCCAGGTCGCGGGCGTCCAGGATCACCAGCCGTGACGTCCGCGTCCGCGCCTGGTACTCGACACTGAGCAGCCAGCCGTCGTCCTCGGCGGTGCCGCCCGGCTTCGGCGTGAAGACCGGCTCACAGAAGCTGTTGCCCGAACCCGTTGCGGTGTAGGTCGTTTCGGAGTTGTCGGTCAGGTCAAGCTTGGTGATCGAGTCGTAGAACGCGCGCAGGTGCCGGCGGCTGTTGACATACGAGTACCGGTGCGGCCGGCCCTCGTAGCCCGGGTGATGGCGCGGGAACTCGCAGGTGTTGTCGCTCAACGCCTCCCGCAGCACCCGGCCCGAGGCGGTCACCCGGAACCGGGTGAACTCCGAGGGTGTGTCGTCGAGTGGACTGGTGCGGAACCGCGCGAGGCGCTCCAGCAGCGCTCCGCTCTCGTAGGTGACCACGTCGATGACCACATCGGTGCCGTCGTCATAGGCGTTGCTGAGGTGGAACTGCAGGACCGCGTCGGTGTCGATCCGGCGGATCGGTCCGCCGTCGCGGGGCACCAGGATCACCCGACTGCCGCGGTCGGGTCGGTAGCGCATCGAGTCGCCGAGCGTCTGGAGGCCGAGTGCCACGGGCAGCGCGTCGGGGATGATCGGCGAGATGACGAACACCAGGTAGCGTTCGGTGATCGCGAAGTCGTGCACCATCGCCGGGTACGGCATCGGGGTCGACCGGAAGTGGCGCAGCGCGCCGCGCCGGTCGGTGCGGTAGGTCCGCAGGTGCGGTCGCGGCAGGAACTCGACACCGAAGTTGAACATCGCCCCGGTCCGCGGGCATAGACACGGATGCGCGGAATAGGCGCCGAGCCAGCGCAATCGCCCGCCGAAGCGGCGCTCGCCGAGGGTCTCGAGTGTCTCGGGGTCGATCTCGTGCGGCGGGCCGCCCTCCCACAGCGCGTAGAGATGGCCGGCGTGCGCAACGACGTTGGTGGAGGCCAGATTCGGCGGCATCCGACCGATGTTGGCCAACAGACCCCCGGCGGCGGGCGTTCCCAGATGCCGGGTTCCCGTCTTCCCGAGGAAGTGCCGCGTGCGCACGTAGCGGTTCTTGAAATGAATTCCGTTGCCGGAGATGGTGAACGCCGACAGCATGCCGTCGCCGTCGAAGAGGTGCCGCAGCGGCCGGCCGGTGTGGTCCTCCCACCGGCCGGGGCCGTTGCGGTACAGGGTGCCGGCCAGGCCGTCCGGGATTGTCCCCTCGACCCGCTCCACCCGGTAGTCACGTTCGACGTACTGCGGTTCGCTCACTCCCAGGCTGAGCAGGTCGTCCGCGCTCAGCGAGGTGACTGAATCGGTGGCCGACGCCCGCTCGCCGGGCGGCAGTGACGTCAGATAGCGGCGCAGCTCCGGCAGGTGGGCCTCTTCGAGCAGGGTCTCCGCGGTCGACGATGCGTTGGCAACCATCGAACCCCCTCCGGAAAACTGAAATCGACGGTTGTCAATTTACTCCGGCACGCCCGCGCGGTCCACGGTCTTCTGAAATGGACTGTGCTGCAAGGTTTTTGGTCAGCTGAGGTTCAGGAAGCCGCCGTTGATCCAGACGCCCCAGTGGCCGCCGGGTGTGGGACCGGTCCACCAGACCACCGGCTGACCCAGCCAGAACTCGGCCGGCTTGCGCGGCGCCCAGGGCGGCGGCGGCTCGGGGGCCGGATGCGGCGCCGGGTCGGCGTGCACTACCGGCATGCCAAGGCCGGCCGACCCGCCCGCGATCGCACCGGCGACGGCGAGGGCCGCCACGAACGTCCTGAGCAGTCTGGTCGATGCCACAACCGCACCCTACCCGCCCGGATCCGGCTCGGACCCGGCGCAGACCGTCCGGCCAACTCGGCAGGCCCGGGACCACCGACGCCCCTAAACTGCCTCCATGACGGAAGCCCATTCCCGGCCCTCCAGCATCGGTGTCCTGACCAGCGGCGGTGATGCCCCGGGAATGAACCCCGCGGTGCGTGCGGTCATCCGGACCGCGCTGCACCACAACGTCGACGTCTATGCGATCCACGAGGGCTACCTGGGTCTGGTGGGCGGCGGTGACCTGATCCGGCGGATGGAACGCACCGACGCCGATGGCATCCTGCACAAGGGCGGCACCGCGATCGGCACCGCCCGTTCCGAGGAGTTCCGCACCCGTGACGGCCGGCTCAAGGCGGCCCGCAACATGGTGGAGCGCGGCATCGACGGCCTCGTCGTGATCGGCGGCGACGGCAGCCTGACGGGCGCCAACATCTTCCGCGAGGAGTGGCCGGGCCTGCTCACCGAACTGGTCGACACCGGCGAGATCTCCCCCGAGGCGGCCGCCAAGTACCCCGTGCTGCGCATCGTAGGGATCGCCGGATCCATCGACAACGACATGTACGGCACCGACATGACGATCGGCGCCGACACCGCGTTGCACCGCATCGTCGAGGCGATGGATGCGCTGCGCAGCACCGCGTCGAGTCATCAGCGCTCGTTCGTGGTCGAGGTGATGGGCCGGCAGTGCGGCTACCTGGCGGTGATGGCGTCCCTGGCCACCGCGGCCAACTACGTCCTCATCCCGGAGAACCCGCCGCCGTCGGACTGGTCTCAGACGATGTGCCGGGAGATCCGGGCCGGACGCGAAAGCGGCCGGCGGCAGAGCGTCGTGGTCGTCGCCGAGGGCGCCCATGACATGGACGGCAACCCGATCACCGCCGAGCAGGTGAAGAGCGCGCTGGAGACCGAACTCGGCGAGGACACCCGCATCACGATCCTCGGTCACGTGCAGCGCGGCGGCGCACCGAGCGCCTTCGACCGGTACCTGGCCACCCTGCTGGGTCACGCCGCGGTGGAGCGCCTACTGGAGGATCCGCCGGACGCCCCGGCCCAGCTGATCGGGTTGCGCGGCAACCGGGTGGTCCCCTCTCCCCTGATGGAGTGCGTGGAACAGACCCATGCCGTCGCCGAACGGGTCCGGGCCCATGACTTCGAGGGCGCAATGTTGTTGCGCGGCGGCAGTTTTCGGCAGTCCTACCAGATCTTGCAGACCATTCAGCAGGCCGCGCCCCGGCCGACCGCGCCGGGGCGGCGGCGGTTCCGGATCGGCATCGTGCACGCCGGCGGCCTGGCGCCGGGCATGAACAACGCGGTGCGCGCCGCGGTGCGACTCGGCCTCGACCGCGGCTACACGGTCCTGGCGGTCAAGAACGGCTTCCGCGGCCTGCGCGACGGGGAGGTGCAGGAGCTGGGCTGGATGGACGTCAGTGGCTGGGTGTCCGACGGAGGCGCCGAGATCGGCACCAACCGGTATGTGCCCAGCGGCCCGGCGATCCAGCAGATCGCCAGACAGATCGCCGCCCACCGCATCGACGGACTGATCGTCGCCGGCGGCCGCGTCGGGTACCAGTCCGCCCACCTGCTGCACGAGGCCCGCAAGACCTACGCCCAGCTCGACATCCCGATCGCGTGCATGCCGATGACGATCAACAACGACGTTCCCGGCACCGAACTGAGCATCGGCAGCGACACCGCACTGAGCAGCATCGTGGCCGACGTCGACAAGATCCGGCAGTCCGCGGTGGCCACCCGGCGGGTGTTCGTCGTCGAGGTGATGGGCCGCGACTGCGGATACCTGGCGTTGCTGAGCGGGCTGGCATCCGGCGCCGAGCGGATCTACATGCCCGAGACCGGGATAACGCTCGACGACCTCACCGCGGACATCGCGGCGCTGGCGACCGGTTTCCGCTCGGGCGAGCGCCTCGGCCTGATCATTCGCAGTGAAGGCGCCGACCCGGTCTACGACACCGGGTTCGTCACCGCGCTGTTCGCCAAGGAGGGCGGTGACCTGTTCGACGCCCGCCAGGCGATCCTCGGCCACATCCAGGAGGGTGGCGATCCCTCGCCGTTCGACCGCATCCACGCGACCAGCCTGACCGCGCGCTGCATCGAGTACCTCTCCGAGCAACTCGAATGCGGCGGGCGGGCCAGCGCGATGGTGGGCTTCCAGTCCGGCCGGCTGCAGTTCACCGATCTGACCTCCTATCCGTCGCTGGTCGACCCCGACACCCGCCGGCCCATCGAGCAGCGTTGGA
Source organism: uncultured Mycobacterium sp. (assembly GCA_964611465.1). Taxonomy (GTDB): domain Bacteria; phylum Actinomycetota; class Actinomycetes; order Mycobacteriales; family Mycobacteriaceae; genus Mycobacterium. The sequence continues at coordinate 10,540 of CAZTAA010000031.1, forward strand.
TGGACCGTCTCGAACTGGCCGAGATCATGCGCGGCTGAAAACCGCCGCACAGCGGACCGGTGTTACTCTTAGCCCAGCTAGGTGAATTCAGGGCCGGGACTCTCCGGCCGACACTGTGGAGGTAGAGCCGCACATGACTGTTCTGTGCCCGGCGCTCCTCCTCCCGACCTCGCGGACCGCATGAGCACGCCGCTCGGGGCGCCGCCACACAAGGGCGGCCTCGCGCTGTGGATCCGCCGCCTGGCGCTGCCGATCATCATCGGCTGGGTGGTGCTGATCGGGTTCCTGAACACCAGCGTTCCGCAGCTGGAGATCGTCGGCCAGATGCGTTCCGTGTCGATGGCCCCCGACGACGCGCCGTCGGTGAAGGCGATGAAGCGCATCGGCAAGGTGTACGACGAGTTCCACTCCAACAGCTCGGCGATGATCGTCCTCGAAAGCGATCAGCCCCTCAGCGACGAGGCCCACCACTTCTACGACGACATGGTGGCCAGGCTGACCGCCGACACTAAGCACGTCGAACACGTCCAGGACTTCTGGGGCGACCCGCTGACCGCCGCGGGCGCCCAGAGCGCCGACGGCAGAGCCACCTACGTGCAGGTGTACCTGTCCGGCAACCAGGGTGAGGCGCTGGCCAACGAGTCGGTCAAGGCGGTGCAGGACATCGTCGGCGGACTGAGCCCGCCGCCTGGCCTGCACGTCTACATCACCGGACCGTCGGCACTGTCCGCCGATCAGCACATCGCCGGCGACCGCAGCGTCAAGATGATCGAGATCCTGACCTTCACGGTCATCATCGTGATGCTGCTGTTGGTCTACCGCTCCCTCGTCACCGTCTTCATCGTGCTGGTGATGGTGGTGCTCGAACTGTCGGCGGCGCGCGGGATCGTGGCGTTCCTGGGCTTCCACAACATCATCGGCCTGTCGACGTTCGCCACCAACCTGCTGGTGACCCTGGCCATCGCGGCCTCCACGGACTACGCCATCTTCCTGATCGGGCGATATCAGGAGGCCCGCAGCCGCGGCATGGACCGCGAGACCGCGTACTACGACATGTTCCACGGCACGGCGCACGTGATCCTCGGTTCCGGCCTGACCATCGCCGGCGCCACCCTGTGCCTGCACTTCACCCGGCTGCCCTACTTCCAGTCCCTCGGCATCCCCCTTGCCGTCGGCATGGTCACGGTGGTGATCGCGGCACTCACCATGGGGCCCGCGGCGATCTCCGTCCTCACCCGGTTCCGAAAGATCCTCGAACCCAAACGCGCGATGCGGATCCGCGGTTGGCGCAAGGTCGGCGCCGCGGTGGTCCGCTGGCCGGTGCCGATCCTGGCCGCCACCATCGCACTGTCGCTCATCGGTCTTCTGACCCTGCCCGGCTATCAGACCAACTTCAACGACCGCAACTATCTGCCGAAGGATCTGCCCGCGCAGGAGGGTTATACGGCCGCCGAGCGGCACTTCTCGGTGGCCCGGATGAACCCCGAACTGCTGATGATCGAGAGCGACCACGATCTGCGGAACTCGGCGGACTTCCTGGTGATCAACAAGATCACCAAGGCGATCATGGCCATCCCGGGCATCTCAAGGGTGCAGTCGATCACCCGCCCCGAGGGAACGACCATGGAGCACAGCACGATTCCCTTCATGCTGGGCATGAGCGGCACCACCCAGACGCTCAACCGCAAATACATGATGGACCGGATGGCCGACATGCAGATCCAGGTCGCCGCGATGCAGAAGAACATCGACACCATGCAGCAGATGATCACGCTCATGGAGCAGATGAACGCGACGATGAAGTCGATGGTCGCCAAGACGCACAACACGGCCGACGACATCGCCGAATTGCGAGACCACATCGCCGACTTCGACGACTTCCTGCGCCCCATGCGCAACTACTTCTACTGGGAACCGCACTGCGCGAACATCCCGGCGTGCCACGCGATCCGGTCCACGTTCGACAGCCTCGACGGCATCGACACCATGACCGACGCGTTCCAGAGCATCCTGCCGGACATGGACAAGCTCAACGCGCTGATGCCGCAGATGCTCGCGCTGATGCCGTCCAACATCGCCACCATGAAGACGATGAAGTCCATGATGCAGACGATGTACCAGACCCAGAAGGGCCTGCAGGACCAGATGGCGGCGATGTCGGAGAACCAGAGCGCCATGGGCGACGCGTTCGACACGGCCCGCAACGACGACAGCTTCTACCTGCCGCCGGAGATCTTCGACAACGACGAGTTCAAACGCGGCATGAAGAACTTCATCTCGCCCGACGGGCACGCGGTGCGCTTCATCATCAGCCACGCGGGCGACCCGATGTCCGTCGACGGCATCGCCCGCGTCGAGCAGATCAGGCAGGCAGCCAAGGAGGCGATGAAGGGCACCCCGCTGGAAGGGTCGAAGATCTACCTCACCGGCACCGCGGCCACCTTCAAGGATCTCCAGGAGGGCAACGCCTGGGACCTGATGATCGCCGCGATCGCCGCCCTGGCGCTGATCTTCATCATCATGCTGATCATCACCCGGGCCGTCGTGGCGGCCGCGGTGATCGTCGGCACCGTGGTGCTGTCACTGGGGGCCTCGTTCGGCCTGTCGATCCTGTTCTGGCAACACATCGTCGGTATCGACCTGCATTTCATGGTGATGGCGATGACGGTCATCATCCTGTTGGCGGTCGGCGCCGACTACAACCTGCTGCTGGTCGCCCGGTTCAAGGAGGAGATCCACGCCGGGCTCAACACGGGCATCATCCGCGCGATGGGCGGGACCGGCTCCGTCGTCACATCGGCCGGCCTGGTGTTCGCGTTCACGATGATGTCGATGGCCGTCAGCCAGCTGACGGTCATCGCCCAGGTCGGATCCACCATCGGGCTGGGCCTGCTGTTCGACACCCTGGTGGTGCGCTCGTTCATGACACCGGCGATCGCCGCCCTGCTGGGCCGGTGGTTCTGGTGGCCGCAGGTGGTCCGGTCCAGGCCTCCCCGCACTGCCCCGCGACCGGAGCTGCAGGACGCCTGACGGGCCCCCAAGCGCGCGCGGATGTGACGGATCGTCTCCCCAGCGACGGCCGGTCTGCCAAATTCGATTCCGGCACCACGTTCCGTCATGGAATGCGAAGCACCGAGGTGCCGGCCTCCGGGCCCGGCGCGGTGCACTTACGACGACGAGCTGCTGGCAATTTTCGATGACGTCGACCGGGTCGAACGAATCGCCTCACCAGCAGTTCACCGCACGAGAACCCAAGTCCGGCAACACCTTCCGTAGACCGCGGCCCGGGGCCGGCCAGCCGTCGCGCAAGTAGCCCCGGCCGGCACTTGAAACTCTTCTACCCCGTTTGCCCCTTGTGTCACATCGCCCGGATTCTTGTCAGTGCTTCGCACTAATGTTCGATTTATGAGTCAGGGTGCAGTCGCCGAGCGGGACGCGGTGCTCGCATGCCTGGCCGAGGTCGACACGGTACTGGACAAATTGGCGGCGCTGCCTTTCGACGCACTGACTCCAGCGGAAGTCTTGGATGTGTTGGCCCGCCGCGAGGTTCAGGCTCGCCGCCAGCCGGCCATCGATCACCGGCTGCTCAACCTGCTGGTCGCCGAGGGTGCCCCGCTGCAACTGGGGGCCACCAGCATTCCCAAAGTGCTCACCGAGCGGCTCAAGATCAGCAGCAAAGACGCCAACCGCCGGCTCGACCAAGCCGCCGAGCTCGGACCCCGCACCAGCCTGACCGGAGAGAAGCTCGAACCGGTACTGCCCAATGTCGCCGCCGCCCAGGCGAAGGGTCGGCTCGGCGCCGAACACGTCGCCAAGATCCGCGTGTTCTTCCACAGGCTGCCCGACCACGTCGACCTGGAAACCCGGATCCACGCCGAAGCCCAACTCGCGCAACTGGCATCCGATTTCGACCCCGACTACTTCACCAAAGCCGCCCACCGCCTGTTCACCCTGCTCGACCAGGACGGCGAATACACCGACCGGGACCGGCGCCGCCGCCGCGGACTGTCCATCGGAAAGCAAGGCACCGACGGCATGACCCCCATCACTGGCAACCTCGACCCCGAAGCCCGCGCCACCCTCGATGCGATCTTGGCCAAACTGGCCGCCCCCGGCATGTGCAACCCCGATGACCCCACCCCGTGCGTGTCCGGGCGGCCCACCAAAGAGCAGATCGACGCCGACACCCGCACCGCCAACCAACGCAACCACGACGCCCTGATCGCCATGGGCCGCATCACGCTGATGAGCAAGAAACTCGGGCACCTCAACGGCCTGCCCGTCACCGTCATCCTCTCGACCACCGTGGACGAACTGGAAAAAGGCACCGGTCACGCGGTGAGCGCCAGTGGCGTCCTGGTTCCCATGTCCGACTTCATCCGCCTCGGCGCCCACGCGTACAACTGCCTGGCCGTCTTCGGCAAGAATGGTGAGGCCCTGCACCTCGAGCGCACCCGGCGAACCGCGTCCCCCGCCCAGCGCATCATGCTCATCGCAAGAGACCACGGCTGCACCGCCCCCGGCTGCACTAAACCCGCCGACCGCACCCAGGTCCACCACGCCGCCAAGGACTGGGCCGACGGGGGCAAGACCAACATCGACGACCTCGCCCTGGCCTGCGGGCCCGACAATCGCAAGGTCAAACCCGGCGGCTGGACCACTCGACGCCGCAACGGCCGCACCGAATGGCTACCCCCACCCCACCTCGACACCGGCCAACCCCGCATCAACAACTATCACCATCCCGAAAACCTGCTCCTGCCACCCGAACCCGACGACGACAGCTGAAGCCGTCTAGCCTCCGGCGTGCCGAATGGTGAAATCGCGGTCGGTGTCTTGGCCGCCTCGGGGATCTCGCGCGAGTTCCGTGTCCTGACTGGTGATGGTGTCCTCTACCCGTGCCAGTGGCGGCAGCTGCCCATACTTGGCCTGGCGAGCCTCAGCGGCGGCATCATCGCTCATCGTGACTCCCTTCCCCTGCCGTGAGCGTAGTCCCGATCGCGCAATTCCCGGATAGACCGAACGGCGGCCCGGCAGCGCCCCCGCGAACTCGCTATGCTGGCGCCTTCCGGACCGCCGAACCAGGAGCGACGACCAGCGATGACCTCCGCCGACCCCACCGTCGCGGGAACTTCCGGGGGTTCTGACGCGCGCACCGGGCACATCCGGCTGACGTCGCACAACGCCGGGATGCACGCGCCGCCGATCCATTGGGGTGCCGGCACCGCCGCCGAGCGCGGGCCGGTCGTCGGCACCACCACCAACCGGGCACACCGCAACGTCATCGGCACCCACAGCGGCTCCTATGGCGTGTACCGGGCCCTGGCGGTCGCGGCTGGTTCGCTGTCCCGGGAGCACAAGGCCGACCTGACCAACACCACACCCACCGCCGTCGTCGGGCCGTATCCGCAGTGGGCCGACCCGGCCAAGATCGTCAGCCTCGACCCGTGGGGCGCCGCCGTCGCCGACGTGTTCGCCGGCGAACTGGCCGGCGGTTACGACATCCGGCCCACCATCGCCGTCACCCAGGCGCACGTCATCCTGCCGGAGATCATCGATGCTGTCGGCAAAGGCCGCCTGCATCCGGACGGGAGGGTGCTGCTACCCAGTGGGGCCGCCCTGGTCACCAAGGCGGCGATCGAGCCTGTCTGGTACCTGCCCGGGGTGGCCGACCGGTTCGGCTGCAGCGAAACAGCTTTGCGCCGAGCGCTTTTCGAGGAGACCGGCGGAATGTATCCCGAGCTCGTGACCCGCTCGGACCTGGAGGTGTTCCTGCCCCCGATCGGCGGACAGACGGTCTACGTCTTCGGCAACGCGCACGACTTGGCCGACCCGCGCGTCGAACTGACCGCCCGGGTGCACGACGAATGCAACGGCTCCGACGTGTTCGGGTCCGACATCTGCACCTGCCGGCCATATCTGACGCATGCGATCGAGGAGTGCATCCGCGGCGCGCAGCGCGGCGGCGTCGGTCTGGTCGCCTATGCGCGCAAGGAGGGCCGCGCCCTCGGCGAGGTCACCAAGTTCCTGGTCTACAACGCCCGCAAACGTCAGGAGGGCGGCGACACCGCCGAGGCCTACTTCACCCGCACCGAGTGCGTCGCCGGTGTGCAGGACATGCGCTTCCAGGAGTTGATGCCGGACGTCCTGCACTGGTTCGGCATCACCAAGATCCACCGACTCGTATCGATGAGCAACATGAAGTACGACGCCATCACCGGTTCGGGCATCGAAGTGGTTGAGCGCGTTAACATTCCGGACGAACTGATACCCGCCGACGCCCGCGTCGAGATCGACGCGAAGATGGCGGCGGGCTACTTCACCCCCGGGCCGGTGCCCGACGCCGAGGAACTCAGGAAAGCCAAGGGCCGGGGTCTGTCCGGGTGACCGCCCAGGACGCCGCCGAGGCGGTCGCGGCGCTGCGCAACACGGCGACCATCCGAGACCGCGCCGGCCACCTGCTGGCCCGCGCCCGCGCCGGCGACTCCGAGTGGTTCACCGTCGACGACGATGCACTGGACGTCGCAGCGGCCGCCGTCGCCGATATCACCCGGACCAACTATCCGGACCTGACGATCCCCTACCACAGCCGCTGGCGGCATTTCGAGGCCGGCGGGGTGGACCGCCGGGCCGATCTCGACGCGCTGCTCGACGGCCGCGACGACGCGGAACGCGCCCGGGCCATGATCGACCTGACCGTCGTCAGCGTCCTGCTCGACGCCGGCGCCGGACCCGACTGGTGCTACCGGGAAGGCGAGCGGAGCTTCACCCGCTCAGAAGGCTTGGCGGTGGCCAGTTTTCACGCGTTCACGGCCGGCTTGTTCTCCGCCGATCCCGCCGACCCGCTGCGGGTCGACGCGGCCGGGCTGCGTGCACTGAGCACCGCGCGACTGGCGACGGCGTTCCAGGTCGACGCCACCAATCCACTGGTCGGACTCGACGGCCGGGTACACCTGCTGCATCGGCTTGCCGACGCGGGCCGGCCGGGCGCGCTGTTCGACGCATTGGCCAGGCCCGAGGTCCGCGCGCACGACATCCTGTCGTATCTGCTGGCATCACTGTCGGGTATCTGGCCGGCGGCCAACACGATCGGCGGCATCCCGCTGGGCGACTGCTGGCCGCACCGCGCGGTATCCGGCCCCGGGCTGACCGACGGCTGGATGCCGCTGCACAAGCTGTCGCAGTGGCTCACCTATTCGCTGCTGGAACCGTTCGAATGGGCCGGCGTCGCGGTGACCGGACTCGGCGAGCTGACCGGGCTGCCCGAGTACCGCAACGGCGGCCTGCTGCTCGACACCGGCGTACTTCGACTGCGCGATCCGCGGTGGGCCGCCCAACCCTGGACCCCCGGCGACGAACTGGTCGTGGAGTGGCGGGCCTTGACCGTGGCACTGCTCGATGAACTGGCCGGTCTCGTGTGCGGGCGACTCGGCGCCGACCTGCCGCTGGCCTGCGTCCTCGAGGGCGGCACCTGGGCGGCCGGGCGGGCGCTGGCCGCGCAACGACGGGGCGGACTGCCGCCGCTGGACATCCGCAGCGACGGCACGGTGTTTTGAGAGAGGAAGGCCTGACTGTGCAGAATCCGGTGCTCGTCGACCACCCGCTGGTCCAACACAAGCTGACGTTGATGCGCCGTAAAAGCGCTTCCACCAACAGCTTTCGCAGCCTTCTCAGCGAGGTATCGACACTGATGGCCTACGAGGTGCTGCGCGACCTGCCCACCCACGAGGTCGAGGTCGAAACCCCGCTGGAGACCACCACCGGCCGGGTGGTCGACGGCAAGAAGCTGGTGTTCGTCTCGATCATGCGGGCCGGGACGGGCATCCTCGACGGGATGCTGGCGGTCGTCCCCGGTGCCCGGGTCGGCCACATCGGCCTGTATCGGGACCCGAAAACCCATGTGGCCGTTGAGTATTACTTCAAGATGCCGGGGGATCTGCACGAGCGCGACGTCGTGGTGGTCGACCCGATGCTGGCCACCGGCAACTCCGCGGTCGCTGCCGTGGACCGGCTCAAGGAGCACGGGCCGAAGTCGATCAAGTTCGTCTGCCTGCTGACCTGCCCGGAGGGTCTCGCCGCGATGGCGCGAGCCCATCCCGACGTGCCGATCTTCACCGCCGCCGTGGACCGGGAACTCGACGAGCACGGCTACATCCGGCCCGGCCTCGGTGACGCCGGTGACCGGATCTTCGGGACGAAATAGATCTGTTCCGCACTCCGTGCGATCTCTACTCGAACAACATGTCGACCACCGCTGACCAGATCCGGTCCTGCGTGTTCTGAAAGGTCGCGCCGTCGTCAGTACAGTCGGTGCGGGTGCCAGAAGGCGAGCTGAAGACGGAGG
>CAZTAA010000031.1:18983-29617 GCA_964611465.1 uncultured Mycobacterium sp.
CCGATCAGCGCCCGCATCGTCGGCGAGCGGGTGACCCGGGCCGAGTGGGGCTGGGCGCTGCTGCTCACCGCCGGACTGGCCGTCTTCGTCCTCGTCGGAAAACCCCGCGAGGGCCACGTCGACCCGACCGTGCTGTCCTGGATCCTCGTCGCGGCGGTCTGCATCCCGTTGATCGTCGGCTGCATCGCGGGGGCGGCACGCTCGCTGGGCGACCGGCGCGCGGTCCTGCTCGCCGTCGCGGTGGGCGTGATGTTCGGGATGATCGCCCTGTTCACCAAGCTGTCCGCCCGGAGTTTCCAGACCGGCGGACTGGCGGCGCTGCTGTCGAACCCGGCCCCGTACCTGCTGATCCTCGTCTCCGTCGTCGCCACGGTGCTGCAACAGTCCGCATTCCACGCCGGCTCGCTGCAGACCTCGGTTCCGACGATGCTGGTGCTCGAGCCGATCGCGGCGGTGCTGCTCGGCATCCTGGTGCTCGGCGAGGAGCTCACCGTGCACGGCCCCGCCATCCTGGCCCTGCCGGTGGCCGTCGCCGCCATGCTGGCCGGCACCGTGGCCCTGGCGCGCGACAGCGCCGCACTCGACGAGAAACTCGCGCACGAGTACGCCGAATCAGAGGTCGCCCAGTAGCTCCGTGGCCGGCGCGTCCCAGTGGTCGAGGTTGACCGCCTGGGCCAGCGGGCGACGGCGCAGCGGTCCGTGCCGTCCGCGCGGCCAACCGACCACGATGTGGCCGGCCAGCAACCAACCGTCGGGCACTCCGACCGCATCGCGCAGCACCTGCTCGCCGCCGTAGGACGCCCAGCCAGTCATGCAGGCGCCCAACCCCTGCGCGCGGGCCGCCAGCAGGAAGTTCTGCATCGCCGGGAAGATTGAACCGCCCAGCAGCAGTTCCGACGCCGTCGGAAAGTACTTCTGCGCGAACAGAACCGAGATGAATTCGCCGGCCCGGTCGTGCAACTCGTAGGTGGCGCGGTTGTTGCGGGCCTGGCGGCTGTCGTCGTCGGCGGCCGGGCGCGTCATGCCGTAGACCGGTTCGATGACCTCGAGCACCCGGGCCGCGGCCGCGGCGACCGCGGCCCGCTGTTCCGGTGACCGCAGCACCACGAACCGCCAGCCCTGCGCGTTGGCTCCGGACGGCGCCCAGGTGGCCGCCTGCAGACAGCGCGCCAGCACCGCGTCGGGTACGGGTTCGTCGGTGAATCGGCGGATGCTGCGGGCCGTCGACATGACGCCTGACATGACATCCCACATGTCACCGGTGGGTGCGCTCACGCTTCCGACATGGCACCGGGCCGGTGCGGGACCGCGGCGCAGTCGGCGAACAACAACCGGACCTGGGTGCCGTCCGGCAGCCGGTCGATCGTCGTTTCGTCGGACAGCGCCTCCATCAACGAAATGCCGCGGCCGCGGTGGCGGCTGCGCACCGTCGTGTCCTCGTCGTACCAGACACCGCGATCGGAGACCAGCACCGCGAGGCTCGCGGTGGCGGCGCTGTGTACCGCCTCGATGGCCACGATGCCCGGCTCCGGGGACGACACGTACGCGAACTCGGCGGAGTTGGCCAGCGCTTCGTTGACGGCCAGCACGACGTCGCTGACCCGCTCCTCATCGAGCGCAAGATGCGTCCGGACCCATTTGCCGAACTCGTTGCGAACCCCGGCCACCGCCCGCGCATCCGCCCGCACCACACGGACGAACCGCACATCTGCCACAGCGGAAGGCTGATCCGGAGCGTCCATGGTGCCTAGTGACTACCCACTGGCCGCACACTCATACCGTGACGTTTTCGAGTGCTTCGTCGAGCGTGGGAAACACGTCGATGAAGTCCGTGATGCCGGTGATCTTCAACGGCCGGCTGGTGGCCGGCCCCTCCGCGGCGACGACGAGCCGTGTCCCGCCGGCCTCTTCGTTCGCCGCCACCAGCACCTGCATCCCCGCAGACGCGAGGAAGTCGACCTCGGTCAGATTCACCACCACCGCACTGGGCTGCTTCGCCAGCGCCGCTCGAATGGCCTCCGCCAGCTGGGGGGCCGTCAGCATATCGATGGCGCCGGTGACCGATACCACCGACACGGCGCCCACCGACTCCTCGGCTACCGCAAAGTTGACCTGCTGCGCGTCCAACACTCACCTCATCGACTAATTTCCGCCAGGAACCGTTAGGCCCGCAGATTTTGTGTATCACACCATGTCTCTCGCAAGGCTGCTCTCTGAACCAGGCAAGCTGTGGTGGTCGTACCGAAGCCAAGGCTATCCCACGGGCTCAGATGCCCGTCCAGGTCGAGTCGATCATCCCCTCCACGTCGATCACCTGCGCCTCCTTGGACTCCGGCGCATCGATCTGGGCAGCGACGTGGGAGGCCGTGAATCGGCGGATCTCGGCGTCGACACCCCCGATGATCCGCAACAGCTCGCCGCGGATGGTCTTGGTGGACACGTGCACGCTGATGTCGGTCGGGCGCGGTTTGGCGACGTCGAGCACCAGCGCCAGCGGCGCGGCGGCCCGCGCGGTGGCCCGCAGCGCCACCTCGCCGTCGACGTTGAACCGCTGTTTGTCCAGCCGCAGGTCCACCAGCAGGTCGATCTCCAGCGGAATGCGGATGTCGAACGTGATGGTGTCGCCGAGGTGCCGCAGCGCCTTGGGTTCGCCGATCGTGACCTTGGCGGTCACCCGCGCGATCCGGCCGGGACCCTGCGCCATCGGGCCCAGCTCGAACTGGTCGCCGGCGATCGCGGCGAACGCGGCGGCCACGCGCTCCTCGGTCACCGCGATCTCGAAGAACCTGCGGCCCCACTGCTCGTAGGTGACATAGTCGTGCAGGTTGTCCGGGTCGTGCTCGGCCGCCGGGTGGTGCGTGTTCATGGTGTTCACACGTTCTCACGTCCGCGCCGCACAACCGGGCAATACGCGCCGACAATGGCAGGATCGCAGCGTGGTGCTGTCGCTGATCGCGCTGAGCCTCGTCGTCGCGGGCTGGGCGCTGGTCGCCAACGGCTTCGAGCGTCGCCGGCTGACCGTCCCCATCCTGTTCGTGGGCGCGGGCGTCCTGGTCGGGTTCTCCACCCACGACGCCCTGGCGACCGCGCTGAACGCCAATGCCACCCAGCACGCCGCCGAGTTCATCCTGTCGATCCTGCTCTTCGTCGACGCCACCGACGTCCGCGGCGGACTGTTCGGCCGCAACCCGCGGGCCGCGTTCCGCGTGCTGCTGGTCGCCCTGCCGTTGAGCCTGGGGTCCGCCGTGCTGCTGGGTCTGTGGCTGCTGCCCGGGCTGCCGTGGGCGGTGCTGCTGCTGATCGCGTGCATCGTCGTGCCCACCGATTTCGCGCCGGCGGCGGCCATCCTGCGCGACGACCGCATCCCCGAGCGGGTCCGCAACCTGCTGAACGTCGAGGCCGGCTACAACGACGGCATCGTCTCGCCCGTGTTCCTGTTCGCCCTCGCCCTGGCGGTCGGCGACTCCGGGGGCGGCGCGCCGTCGGCGGCGCCCTGGCGGGCACTGCGGCACGCCCTGCCCGATGCGGCGATAGCGGTGGTCGTCGGCGCCGTGCTGGGCGCGGTTCTGGCGCAGCTGAGCACTCTCGCCCAGCGCCGTGGCCTGATGACCGCGCGGTCCAGACGGGTCCTGTTGGTGATCGCCCCGGTGCTGAGCCACGGGGTGAGCCTCGGGCTGCACGGCAACGGCTTCGTCGCCGCGTTCGTCTGCGGCATCGCCTTCCACTACCTGTACGACGGCGAGGCGCTGCAACACGACCTGGAGCTGCTCGACGACCTGGGTTTCCTTCTGACGCTGGCCATGTGGTTCGTCTTCGGCAGCGTGTCGGTGCTCGCGCTGTCGGACGGCGTGCCGTGGCGCACCGTCGTGTTCTGTGGGCTGGCGCTGACCGTGGTGCGAATGGCGCCGATGCTTGGTGCCCTGACGGGCACCGGCTTCGACGTGCGCGACCGCACGATGGTCGGCTGGCTCGGTCCCCGCGGAACGCCGTCGATCGTGTTCGGCCTGTTGTCGTTCAACCTGCTCGACACCGCCCACGAGACCCCGGTCCTGCTCGTCACCGTCGTCGTGGTGCTCGGCAGCGTGGTGCTGCACGGGGTCGGCTACCCCGCCGCGGTGCAGGCCTGTTACCCCGAGCCGGACCGGCGGGAAGCCTCGTGAGCGCAATACCCGTGCGGATCCGGTTGCCGCAGTAGGGTCGTCCGATGGGCCAGCATCATGACCACGGACCGGACCGTGACCTGCCGCCCGGCATGGTCGAGCAGCTCGAGATCGCCTACTCGGGGATGGTCTCGTTCGGACATCGGCCGTTTCTGACCGAGGCCGGTCAACTCGACTCCTGGAAGCCCGATGTGGCCATCGTCGGGGCGCCCTTCGACGTGGGCACCACCAACCGGCCCGGCGCCCGGTTCGGTCCGCGCGCCATCCGGGCCACCGCCTACGAGCCCGGCACCTATCACATGGATCTGGGCCTGGAGATCTTCGACTGGCTCGAGGTCGTCGACTTCGGCGACGCGTATTGCCCACACGGCCAGACCGAGGTGTCGCACGCCAACATCCGCGAACGCGTCCACACCGTCGCGTCCCGCGGGATCGTGCCGCTGATCCTCGGCGGCGACCACTCGATCACCTGGCCGGCGGCCACCGCGGTCGCCGATGTGCACGGGTACGGCAACGTGGGCATCGTCCACTTCGACGCGCACGCCGACACCGCCGACATCATCGAGGGCAACCTGGCCAGCCACGGCACGCCGATGCGGCGACTGATCGAGTCCGGGGCCGTGCCGGGCGCCAACTTCGTGCAGGTCGGTCTGCGCGGCTACTGGCCGCCGCAGGACACCTTCGAATGGATGCAGGAGCAGGGCATGGTCTGGCACACCATGCAGGAGATCTGGGAGCGGGGGTTCCAGGACGTCATGCGCAGGGCCGTCGCGGAAGCCCTGGCCAAGGCCGAGAAGCTGTACGTGTCGGTGGACATCGACGTGCTCGACCCGGCCCACGCGCCGGGCACCGGCACCCCCGAGCCCGGCGGGATCACCAGCGCCGACCTGCTCCGGATGGTGCGTCAGCTGTGCTACGAGCACGACGTCGTCGGTGTCGACGTCGTCGAGGTCGCACCGGCCTACGACCACGCCGAGCTGACCGTCAACGCCGCGCACCGGGTGGCCTTCGAGGCGCTGGCCGGCATGGCGGCCCGGCGGCGTGACGCGGCCGGCGCCAAGCCCGGGCCACCCTCTCCGCTGGCGCCCTGACGCCCGGTGCTTATACTGGACAAATGTCCAGATCTGCGGCGGTCGCACCCCGGCGGCCGGATCGCCGGCCCGCGCAGACCATCCGCAAACTGCTCGACGCCGGCGCCGCCGAACTGCGCGCCGCCCCGTATTCGGCGCTGAGCATGCGCTCGGTGGCCGCCCGCGCCGAGGTCTCCCCCGCCAGCGCCTACACCTACTTCCCGTCCAAGAACGCACTCGTGGCCAACCTGTATCTGGACACCTTGAAAACCGTTGCGCTGCAACCGGACAACTCCGAGAGCCCGAAGCGCCGGGTGAACGCGGTGATGCGCGGGATGTTGCTGGCCGGGGCGGACCAGCCCGGGCTCACCGCGGCCTGCGCCACCGCCATGCTGGCCGACGAGCCAGCGGTGGAGACCGCCCGCGCCGAGATCGCCCAGGAGTTCGCCCGGCGCATCCGATCGGCCCTCGGCCCGGGCTGGCGCCCGGATGTCGCCGCCACGCTGGGTCTCACGTTCGCCGGCGCGCTGATGAGCGCCCGGTTCCTCACCCACGACCAGACCGCCCGGCAACTGGAGTCCGCCGTGGACCTGGTCCTCGGGGCATCGGTCAGCTGAAGCTCTTCCGACATCGCCGCATCGACAGAAAGTTGGTTTCTCCCAATGGATTTCGGGCTCGTTCTGTTCACCAGTGATCGCGGGATCACCCCGGCCGCGGCGGCCAAGCTCGCCGACGACCACGGCTTCGCCACCTTCTACGTCCCCGAACACACCCATATCCCCACCCGCCGCGACGCCGCGCATCCCACCACCGGTGACGAGTCGCTGCCCGATGACCGCTACATGCGCACCCTGGACCCCTGGGTCGCCCTGGGCACCGCGTGTGCGGTCACCACCCGGGTGCGACTGTCCACCGCGGTGGCGATCCCCGTCGAACACGACCCCATCACCCTGGCCAAGTCCATCGCCACCCTCGACCACCTCTCCGGCGGGCGGGTCAGCCTGGGCGTCGGCTTCGGCTGGAACACCGACGAATTGGCCGACCACAACGTCCCACCCGGGCGGCGGCGCACCATGCTGCGCGAATACCTCGAGGCCATGAACGCGCTGTGGACGCAGGAGGAAGCCGAATACCACGGCGAATTCGTCGACTTCGGCCCGTCGTGGGCGTGGCCCAAACCCGTCCAGGCGCACGTCCCCGTCCTCGTCGGCGCCGCCGGCACCGAGAAGAACTTCAAGTGGATCGCCCGCAGCGCCGACGGCTGGATCACCACTCCGCGCGACTTCGTCATCGACGACGCCGTGAAACTTCTGCAGGACACCTGGGCCGGCGCCGGCCGCGACGGCACCCCGACCGTCGTGGCCCTGGACTTCAAGCCCGATCCCGACAAACTGGCCCACTGGAAGGACCTCGGCGTCACCGAAGTCCTCTTCGGTCTGCCCGACCGCGACCCCGACGACATCGCCGGCTACGTCGAACGTCTCGCCGGAAAGCTCGACGGCTACCAACTCTAGTTTTCAGACATTCGTCCAATAACGTTCGAGAGGCATCGTCATGACATACGTCATCACGCAGAACTGCTGCAAGGACGGCAGCTGCGTGCCCGTCTGCCCGGTGGACTGCATCCGGCCGGCGCTCGCCGGTGACACCGAGATGCTCTACATCGACCCGCAGAACTGCATCGACTGCGGCGCCTGCCTGGACGAGTGCCCGGTGGGGGCGATCTACTACGAGGACGACCTGCCCGAGGCGCTCGAGCCGTTCCGCGACCTGAACGCCGAGTACTTCCGCCGCCACCCGCTCGAGCCCGACACCAGCCCGGCGCCCGTCAAGCACGGCCCGGTCGACGCCGGGGCGCTGCGGGTCGCGGTGGTCGGCGGCGGCCCGGCCGCCTGCTACGCGGCCCTGGAACTGCTGGCGGTCGACGGCGTCGAGGTCGACATGTTCGAGCGCCTGCCCACACCGTTCGGCCTGATCCGCGCCGGCGTGGCACCCGACCACCAGCACACCAAGTCGGTGGTCACGCTGTTCGAGCGGGCGTTCACCAACAAGCGGTTCGGCGCCCACCTCAACGTCGAGGTCGGCGAGCAGCTGACCCACGCCGACCTGCTGGACCATCACCACGCCGTCGTCTACGCCGTCGGCGCGTCGTCGAGCCGGCCGCTGGACATTCCCGGCGAGCAGCTGCCCGGCAACCACGCCGCCGCGCAGTTCGTCGGCTGGTACAACGGCCATCCCGACCACAGCGGCGCCGAGTTCGACCTGTCCGGCGGGCGGGCGGTGATCGTCGGCAACGGCAACGTCGCCCTCGACGTCGCCCGGGTGCTGCTGATGTCGCCCGACCAGCTCGCCCAGACCGACGTCGCCCAGCACGCCCTGGATGCCTTGGCGCACAGCAACATTCGGGAAGTGGTGATCGTCGCCCGGCGGGGTCCGCGGGCCGCCGCGTTCTCCGTCGGCGAGTTCCTGGCGCTGGGTCACCTCGACGGCGTCGACGTCCTGATCGAGGGCTGCGATCCGGCGACCGACCTGGCGGCCGGCCCGGACGACGACGTCGAGACCGCCGCCAAACTGGATTTGGCCCGCCGGTACGCCGAGCAGACCCCGACCCCGGGCAACAAGCGGGTGGTGTTCCGTTTCCTGTCGACGCCCACCGAGGTGCTCGGCGACGGCCGCGTCGAGGGGCTGCGGGTGACCGGCACCGACGACGGAGCGGTCACGGACCTCGCGACCACCCTGCTGTTGCGCTCCATTGGCTATCGCGGCACCCGTCAACCGGGTCTGGAGTTCGACGAGGCCACCGGGGTGGTGCCCAACGATCGCGGCCGGGTGCTCGGCGCGGACGGTGACCCGGTGCCCGGTGTGTACGTCACCGGCTGGATCAAACGGGGTCCGCGCGGCGTGATCGGCACCAACCGGACCTGCGCCGAGGAGACGGTGGCCCGGCTGTTCGAGGACTTCGACGCCGGTGTCCTGACCCGCGCGGTCGGGTCACGCGACGCGCTGCACGAACTGCTCGGCGAGCGGGAGCTGACACCGGTCGACTGGACCGGCTGGCGCGGCATCGACACCGCGGAGCGCGACCGCGGCTCCGGTTCGGCGCGGCCCCGGGTGAAGTTCGTCGCTATCGACGAAATGCTTTCCGCGGCAAAGAAATAACGCGCCAACCGCCGTACAGCACCAGTGCCACCGCGAAGTTGACGAAGTAGGCGGTGTCGGCGCCGTGCCAGGCGTGCGCCACCGGCCCCTGGATCAGCGAGGTGTTCATGAACGGAACGGCGGCGGCGTAGGCGGCCACGAACGCCACGACGGCGGCGGCCGCGTCCGGGCCCGCGGTGGGTTCGGTCGCCGGGTTGAAACTGCGCCGGCCGTCGACACGCAGCCACCAGTCGACCACCACGATCGCGACGAACGCCGGGATCCAATAACCCACCAGCAGAAGCACATCGGTGAACCGGGTTATCCGGGTGCCCGCGTCGCCGGCGTGCAGCCAGACGATCAACGCGAACGCCAGCACCGTGACCACCACCGCCGACACGGGCCGGCGCACCCGCACCCCGAGGGTCTGCAGCGCCAGCGAACCGCTGTAGTCGTTCATCGCGCTGGAACCGACCGACGCCAGCGCGATCGCCAGCAGCGCCACCGCGCCCAGCACGCCGCCGCCCATCACCGACCGGATCCCCTCGGCGGTCTGGTCGGACAGCAGATCGGCCCCCGCGATTCCGATGCCCTGCACGAACAGGTAGGCCGCCACCAGTCCCGCGAAGCTGAACCCGAACACCCGCGGCGGCGGCGAGTCGGCCGGCAGGTAGCGGCTGAAATCCGCGGCATAGCTCGCCCACGAGATCGCCAGGCTCAGCGCGATCGTCACCTCCAGGACGAACGCGCCGGCCAGATCGGCGCCGTGGACGGCCGGCGCGGTGATCACGTCGTGGCCGGCGACGAGCTTGACCGCGAAGACGACGAACGTCACGAACAGCACCACCGTGAGGACGGCCTGCACCCGGTGGATCAGTTCGTAGCCGAAGAACCCGACCGCGCCCTGCAGGGCGAGCACGATCAGCACGGCGGCCGGGAACGGGATGCCCAGCAGCGCCGCCAGCGCCTCCCCGCCGAACAGCCCCACCAGACCGTCCCACGCGACCGACGACACCCACTGCAGGGCGGCCGGCAGCACCACCGCGGGGCCGAAAGCCATTCGGGCGTTTGGCAATTGGGCGGTTCCGGTGCGCGGGCCCCAGGTGCACAGGTAGGCCACCGCCACCGAGCCGAGCACGGTGCCGATCGTCATCGCCAGCAGACCGAGCCAGAAGCCGAGCCCGAGCGTGATCGCCAGGGTGCCGGTGAACACACCGGTGATGGTGATCTGTGGGGCGAACCACACCGTGAACATCCGGCCCGGCCGGCCGTAGCGTTCCGCCTCGGGGATCGGGGCGATGCCCTGGGTCTCCACCGACAGGTCACCCGCGGTGGTCGGCCGGTGGCCGGTGAACACCGCGGCGGTCAGCACGGGTTCCGTGTGGCGATTCATGCCCACCATTCGATCACGACGACACGGCCGCGGCTCCGCTCCCCTCGTTCGGACCGGAGGTCAGACGGTGACCGAACTCCCGGACGTCAACCCGAGACCGGCGTAGATGCCGGGCCAGTCGGCTTGCGCATCGGACAGGAAGAACCACACGGTCCAGTCGTGGAGCAGACCCTTGCGCAGCACGAAGGTGAAATTGGTGTTGTGTTCGGCCGCCGCCTTCTCGCGCAGTCGCAGGGTCTGGAAGGTGATCGAGTCCATCGAGCTCGAGTACACCGTGGTGGGCGGCAGACCTTCGAGCGAGCCGTAGATGGGGCTGCCCAGCGGATCGGTCGGGTCCAGGCCCTGCATCCAGGCGACATTGGCCTCCCGGATCGCCGGCACGTCCAGATACGCCTCGGGGAAGGGAATGTCGTCGATCGGGTCATTGCTGTCCAGTCCGGGTGACAGCAGCACCAGCCGGCCGGGCATCGCGGCCGCGGGCGCCTGACCGTTCCTGATCCGGGCCGCGAGCAGTTCCAGTGCGGCCAGCCCGAGGTTGCCGCCGGCGGAGTCGGCCAGCACGCTCACGTTGTCGGCGCTGTGGGTGAGCACCTCCGAACTGATCAGGTTGGCCGTCACGGGAACCACCGTCGCCGCGGTGCCGCCCTTGCTGATGACGGGATACACCGGGACGACGACGGTGGCGCCGGTGCTGGTGGCCAGCGCGTTGTAGGTGAAGAAGTTGAACGCGGTGGTCTCGGTGATGAACGCGCCGCCGTGCAGGGCGACCACCCGCTTCCCGCTGGGCGCCTTCGGCGTGATGATCCACTCGTCCCAGGTGGCCCCGCTGTCCACGTCGACGTACTGCTCCTTGGTGACGTCGGTGCCGAACAT
>CAZTAA010000031.1:29717-40476 GCA_964611465.1 uncultured Mycobacterium sp.
TTGCTCGCGGCCGGCGGTGGCATCTTCTTCTGGGCGCCGTCATTCTCGTCGGCATCGATCAACTCGCGGCGGGACACGGCCAGAATCGCCGCTTCGGCAACCTCCCTCACCGGCGTAACCGGGTCGGGAGTGTTTTTCAGCGAGTCGGCCGGGCCGCCGTCGGTCAGAACGACGTCGGTGGTCTCGGGAATCTGTTCTCCGCCGCTGTCCTGCGCATCGGCGCCGGGCCGAACCGGATCCGGATCGGTCTTCGGGTCGGCCGCGAGGTCGGCCGCCTCGTCCCTGGGTCGTGTCCCCGGCCGGATCGCCGCGTCGTCGTCGCCCGAACCCGCCGGCGTCGCCGACTCACCGCCCGGGCCGGACGTGTCTCCGCCGTCGTCGGTGCCGTGCGGGTCCGACGCGGATGGCCCCGGCGGCGAGGAGGTCTGGCGACCGGCCGGGTCTCCGGCGGAACTGTCGCACGGTGTCGAGTCCGCCCGGGCGGCAGCCGTCAGCGCCGGGCTGCCGAACACCGCCGAACCGATGCCCAGAGCCACCGCGAGCGCTCCGACCCGGCCCACGAACATCGACGGGCGAACCTTGCTCGGTGACAGCCGCCGGTGTCGACCTCCGGAACGCGCGGCTTCATGGCCCATGAGCACTACCCCCCTGGCAGTCGGAGCCGGGCCTGGGCGGCCGGTCCGCTGCCACAGACCGTAAGCCCAAACCATGGCCGTGTCCACGGCATCTCCCCAATCGCGGGTCGGCCCGGAGCGCCGTCCGGACCGCAGACATACTCGTCGCATGCCACCGGTCGCCGCCCGTTCCTCGATCGGCGGCTCCGGCGTTCTGATCGCCGCCCTGAGCCTGGCCGCGCTGACCGTCGCGCTGCTGCAGACCGCCGTGGTGCCGGTGCTCGGCGTCATCGCGCACCAACTCGGGGTGTCCTCGGTGGCGGTCAGCTGGGCGGTGACCGCCAACCTTCTGGCCGCCGCGGCGGCCACCCCGCTGATCGGGCGTCTGGCCGATCTGTACAGCAAGAAGCGCGTCCTCGTCGCGGTGCTCCTCGTCGTGGCGGTGGGTTCGCTGCTGGCGGCGACGACGTCGTCGCTGGGCTGGTTGATCGTGGCCCGGGTGCTGCAGGGCGTGTCGTTCGCGCTCTATCCGATCTGCGTGGCGATCCTGCGCGACGAACTGCCGGAGGAGCGCGTCGTCGGCGCGCTGGCGGTGCTCTCGGGCACGCTCGGTTTCGGCGGCGGCACCGGGCTGGTGGTGACCGGACTGCTGATGGCCGGTTCGGCGAGCTATCACCGGGTGTTCTGGCTGAGCCTCGGCTTCACCCTGCTGGTGCTCGTCGTCGTCGCGCGCTGCGTGCCGGCCCGGACCGGATCCTGCAGCGGCACCGTCGACTGGCTGGGTGCGCTCGGCCTGGCCGTCGGACTGACGGCCGTGCTGCTGGCCATCACCCAGGGCAACGCGTGGGGCTGGGCGGCGCCGGCCACCGTCGGCTGCGCCGCGCTGGGTGTCGCGGTCCTGGCGGCCTGGTGGAGCTGGGAGCGCGGCCGCACTCATCCGCTGGTGTCCACCCGGATGCTGCGGAGCCGGGCGATGCTGCTGACCAATCTGGCGACCATCTTCGTCGGCATGGGTCTGTACTTCGGGTTCCTCGGCCTGACCCAGTTCGTCCAGATGCCGCGCGCCACAGCCGGATACGGCTTCTCGTCTACCGTGCTGCACGCCAGCGTGGTGTTCCTGCTGCCCGGCGCGCTGACCGGCTTCGTCACCGCGACGGCGAGCGGACGGTTCATCGACCGGTTCGGCGCCCGTCCCGTCCTGGTGACCGGCGCGGTGTCGGGCATCGTCGGATTCACCGCGCTGGCGCTGTGGCATTCGGCGCCCTGGCAGGTGATCGTCGCCGGGCTCGCGACCAACGCCTACATCAGCCTGGCCTACGGGGCGCTGCCGGCACTGGTGGTCGGCGAGGCCGGCCCGGGCGAAACGGGCGTGGCGACCGGGGTGAACGCGATCGCCCGCACCGTCGGCAGTTCGATGGCCGCGGCCGTCGTGGCGGTGCTGCTCGGGCATTCGCGTTCCGGCGGGCCACCCGCGGAGACGGCGTTCGTGGTGATCTTCGCCGCCGGGGCCGTCACGGCCGCGCTGGCGACGGTGCTCATCGCGCTGACCGGCCGGGTCCCGAGGGCCGATTCGCCGGATGCGACGGTCGACTCGCGCGCGATGAACCACGAATGGGGCTGAGCGCCCGGTTCACTGCAACCGCAGACCCTCGAATGACGTTGTGCCGAAGTCGATCTGGGCCGCCGGATTGGCGACCGCGGTGACCATCCCGGATCCGAACGGACCCTGCCGGTCGAACAGGGTGGCGGTGCCGACGGCGATTCCGTCTGCGGCCCAATGGGAATCGGCCTGGGTGCCGACCCAGTCGTCGACCGGCAGCCGCGCGAGTCCCACGGTCAGGTCGCCGTTGATGTAGCCGACACCGCGGGTGCCGACGTTGGTGACCAGGCTGGTGGACTCGGCGATCATCGCCGCCCGGACGAACGGCGTGTTCCGCTCCCCCGCGACCACGTCGATCGGCCGGTCCAGGAACCGGGTGCGCTCGGCGTTCTGGTGCTCGACGATCGTGCGGGTCCAGCCCAGCCCGTCACTGCCCACGTAGGGCCCGGTGAACTCGTC
This sequence comes from uncultured Mycobacterium sp., assembly GCA_964611465.1. Classification (GTDB taxonomy): domain Bacteria; phylum Actinomycetota; class Actinomycetes; order Mycobacteriales; family Mycobacteriaceae; genus Mycobacterium. The sequence goes on from CAZTAA010000031.1 coordinate 32,391, forward strand.
GGGGCCGGGCAGCGGACCGTCCGGATAGGCGAATTCCGTTGTGGATTGCCATTGTTCGCCCGGCGGCGGTGCGGATCGGCGGTAGCAGACCATGATGGCGCGGGCCACCGTCACGCCGTGCTGGACGACGTCGCACTCGGCGTTGCGGACCCGGCGGCCGTCGCGCACCAACCGCGTCGTCACCGTGGTGGGCACCCCGCGGGCCGCCTTGAACAGGTCGACGGTCAGGCGGGCCGGCATGAAGTCCGGCGATCCATGGGCGAGGTCGAGGGCGCGGGCCGCCAGGCCGACGACAGCCGGGCCGTTGAGGTGGTCGGGTCCCCAGTGGCTCTGCGCGTACCGGGTGGGCTCGAAGGCTCCGTCGACGGCGGTGAAGTGCGCGGGGCGTGCGGCCTGACCGGGAGTCATCCCGGCATGGTGTCACGCGCCCGCGGCGGCGGGCACGGTGGCCTCGTCGGTCCGCGCTCCGGAGCGGGCGGCTCCGACACCCGCGACCACCACGAGCGCGATGCCGAGGATCGCCAGCGGCCCGGGCACCTGGCCGAGCACGATCAGCCCGACGAGCATCGCGAACGCCGGCTCCAGGCTCATCAGTGTCCCGAACGCGGCGGCGGTGAGCCGGCGCAACGCCTGCAGTTCCAGGATGAACGGAATCACCGGCAGCAGGATGGCCAGGCCGATGCCGATCAGGATCAGATCCGGGGTGAGCCGGGTGAACATCGACGGGCCGACCACGATCGTGGCGACCAGCCCGGCCACCGGCATCGAGACCGCGAGTCCGTCGATGCCGGCCACGGCGTCACCGACCCGCTGGGTCAGCACGATGTAGGAGCCCCAGCACACCGCGGCGGCCAGGGCGAATCCGACGCCGACCAGGTTGACCGAACCCGTCCACGGCTCGGTCAGCAGCACGACGCCGGCCGCGGCCAGCGCCGGCCACACCAGTCGACGGCGGCCGCTGCCGGCCGCCACGGCCACCGTCAGGGGCCCCAGGAATTCCAGCGCGCTGGCCGTGCCGAGCGCAATGTGCGAGACGGCGACCATGAACAACACCGTGATCCCGGCGGTCACCACGCCCAGCAGCACACAGGCGCCGAACGTGCGGGCGGTGAACGACGACGGTTTCGGGCGCGCGATCACCAGGAAGATGACCGCGGCGAACACCAGCCGTAACCAGGCCGTGCCCTCCGCGCCGACACGGTCGATCAGCAGCACCGCGCAGGCCAGGCCCAGTTGCACACATGCCATCGACGCGACGGCCATCAGCGAGCCGATCCGCGCGTCGTGCTGGTGCATGAATTCCATTCAACGGTGCGGTGATCGTCGGTGTCCACGTGTTTTCCGGGTATGACCCGGATCACAGCGGCCCGCCGGTTTACCCCGGTCGCCGCGGCGGGAAGGCCGTTCGGTATCCCACCCGATCCCGACGCTAGGAAGCGTGATGACCGCTGTTGCCGCCCCGTCCTGGGGCGACCGCTGGAACCACTTCTCGAACCACCCGGTCGGGCACTGGTTGATGACGAAGGGTCTGAGCATCCTCGCCGCCCTGGTGTTCGCCGTGATCGCGACCCGCGTGATCGGCTGGTCGGCCCGCAAGATCAGCCAGCGGCTGGCGGCCGGTGAGGAGGGCGCCGGAGCGGTGCGCTCGGAGACGGTCAAGCACCGTCAGGCGGTGGCATCGGTGATCTCGTCGGTGGCCATCGCCGCGCTCTACGTCGCGGTCGGGATCCAGATCGCCGGCCAGGTCGGCATCTCGGTGGGCACCCTGGTGGCACCGGCCGCGGTGCTGGGGGCCGCACTCGGCTTCGGCGCACAACGTGTGGTGCAGGATCTGCTTGCCGGCTTCTTCGTCATCACCGAACGCCAGTACGGTTTCGGCGATCTCGTGCAGCTGACCGTGACCGGCTCCTCGAGCGACGCCCGCGGCACCGTGGAGGATGTGACGCTGCGCGTCACGAAGCTGCGCAGCGGCGACGGCGAGGTCGTCACCGTGCCGAACGGCCAGATCGTCAAAGCGGTGAATCTGTCCAAGGATTGGGCCCGCGCCGTCATCGACATTCCGGTGCCGGTGGGTACCGACATGAACCATGTCAACGACGTGCTCCGCGATGTCTCACGGGCTGCGATGCGCGACGACGGGCTGCCCGAGCTCCTCCTCGACGAGCCGGCGGTGATGGGCGTGGAGAGCATCGGCCTCGACACGGTGAGTGTCCGGATGGTCGCCCGCACCCTGCCCGGCAAGCAGTTCGACGTCGGCCGCCGGATGCGGACCATCGTCCTGACGGCGTTGCGCGACAACGGAATCGGCGAACCCAACGGCGTATCGGCGACCGTCGGAGCGCTCGGCACCGCGTCCGAGGCGGCGGTGCGACCCGAGGACAGGCGCAGCCCGCAGCCGGCCCGCTGATGCCGTTTCGAACGCCGAGCGCCCGGGTATCCGGCCGCCGAACGACAGGAGGTGGGCAGGTGACGGGAACGGCGGACGCCTCGGCGCCCGACAGTGAGCCGTTCGAGACGATGGTGTCCGAGTTGGACTATCCGATGTTCGTGGTCACCACTCGAGCGGGAACGCCGGCCGGGTGCCTGGTGGGGTTCGCGAGCCAGGCCAGCATCGACCCGCCGCGTTTCCTGGTGGGACTGTCCCGGCGCAATGCGACGTTCCGCGCGGCCCAAGGCGCCAGCCATCTGGCGGTGCATCTGCTGTCCCGCGAAAACGTCGACCTGGCAAGGCTTTTCGGTAGCGAGACGGGTGATCGGACCGACAAGTTCGCCCGATGCGCCTGGCATGACGGACCGGCGGGCATACCCATCCTCGACGACGCCGCGGCCTGGTTCGTCGGCGAGATCCGCGACCGGTTCGATCTCGGCGACCACGTGGGACATCTTCTGGAACCCGTCGCCGGCCAGGCTTCCGTCGGCATCCAACAGTGGGTGAGCTTCGCCGACGTTCGCGACGTCGAACCGGGCCACCCCGCCTGAGGTGCCGCCGGCTAGCTCGTCGGAGGTTCTTCGTGCGCCGCGGGATGCTGTTCGTGCCAATGATGTTCGGCGTGACGCACCCTCCGGTGTTCCAGCGCCAGCCATGCCAGGCCGCCGCCGCCGAGCACCAGAGCAACGATCAACGCGCTCGCGCCGATCGGCGCGCGGCTGGTGGCGAACGCGAACAGCGACACGACCAGGGCGACGACCCCGAGTCCGACCGCGATCAGTCCGGGGGCGTTGACGCCGTCCTTCATCGTCTCGCCGGCGTGCTGACGGGTCGTACGCGCGTGGTCGACCGGATCCTCGGATGTGTTGGGCATCTTCTTTCCTTCCGGGAGAACGGCATTACTCGTAGGGTTGGTACTTGGCGCGCTTGAGCACCCGTGCCAGGTGCGTCGCGTTGCGCGCCGCGGCGGCCGTCGTGGATGCCACCGCATCGGGAACCGCGTCGAGGTCGTTGTAGTCGGTCGACTCCATCGCCGCGCCGTTCCAGTACGTGCTGCCCTGCGCGGGGATGCTGTACCCGACGTCGTTGAGGGCCTGGAAGACATCCGCCACACACTTGTGCGCGCCGTCCTCGTTACCGACCACGCTGACGATGGCGACCTTGCCAGCCAGGGCGGGACGACCGTCGTCGTCCTTGTTGGACAACTCGGCGTCGAGCCGCTCGAGGACCCGCTGCGTGACCGACGAGGGGTGACCGAGCCAGACCGGTGTGCTCAACAGGAGGATGTCCGCGTCGAGCACCTTGTCCCGAAGTTTCGGCCAGTCGTCGCCGGCGCCCATATCGCTCTGGACACCCGGCGCGATGTTGAAGTCCACGCAGCGAACGGTCTCGCAGTCGGCGCCGTCGGCGCTGAGGCTGTCGAACACGTGCTGGGCGATCAGTTCGCTGCTGGACGGCGCCGGGCTGGGTTTGAGGCTGCACACCAGCGCAAGCGCCCGCAGCGGTGCCGGGGGTTCCGTCATGACGACGGGGTACCCGGCCGCTAATCGACCAAACGTTGCGCGCGAGCGGCCCGCCACCGGCTGTCGGTGACGGGCCGCTTCCACGCCGGGTGTCAGCCCGCCATGAACTCGTTGTATGCCGAGGCCAACTCCGGCGGCAGCACGGTCACATTGCACTGACGCTGGACGTCGCCGATCGGGGCCAGGATGCCGCGCAACTCGAAGTACTCCTGCGGGTTGGCGGTGAAGTAGCCGCGGATGTCGCTCGCGGCCTGATCCCGGGGCTGCCCGTAGGCGGCCGTGACGACGTGATTGGCACCGGGATGGGCGCCCAGGTACTGCTGCGCCTGTCCCGTGACCGAACTGACGGTGCCGGACAACGCCGCCGCACTGCACTGCTCGGTGGCCGCCGCCGTCGGGCCGGCGATCAGCGCCGCGGCAACTCCCCCGAGCAGGCAGGCAACTCCGACGCCGGCCCGGCGCGTGTTGACACCATTCGATCTCTTGATCACTGATCCTCCCATCGCGATTTCTTTGTTCCCCGCACCCGAAACCCAAGGTAGCGCGGTACATATCGGGGGTGGCCGAGGCGGAACGACCCCGGGAGCCCGGTTCGGCGGGCGTTACTCATGAAGGGGGTGAGATTCGTCTCGGCGTCTGCGAATCAGCCGAGCTGACAACCGGTTTCGCGGTGGACGAACTTAAGGGTTCTCAATTTTCAGCCGGATGTCTTAGATGATCGTGATCTGATCCGTTATCAAATCGTCACCGCGCGTGGCCGGGCGCGTGGCCACAGTGAGCTACTGGGCCGCCGTCGCCGCGGCGGACCGCAGTGCAGCCAGCAGCGGCTGCGCCGCCTCCTTGAGGAACACGTCCTGATGCTCGCCGCCGATCTGCACCAGCGCGATGTCGGTGAAGCCCGCCTCCCAGTAGGCGCTGACGGCCTTGACGATGGCGTCCAGGTCGGGTCCGCACGGAATGCTCTGCGCCACGTCCTCGGGCCGGACGAACCGGGTGGCGCCGGCGAAGCCCGCCGTCGTCGGCAGGTCGGCGTTGACCGCCCAGCCGCCGCCGAACCAGCGGAACTGCTCGTGTGCCCGTGCGACGGCGGCATCGCGGTCGGGGTCCCAGCAGATCGGAATCTGCCCGACGACCCGGCCGCCGCCGGCCAGCCCCTTCGCCTGCCGCAGCGAGTGCCAGGTGTGAACCAGTTCGGCGTCCGGTTCCACCGCGATCAGATGGTCGCTGAGCAACGCGAACTCGTGGACGGAGCGCTGCCCCGTCATCGACACCCCGATCGGGACCGGCACCTCGGGCAGGTCCCACAACCGCGCCGAGTCCACCTGGTAATAGTCCCCGGCCCAATCCACCAGTTCCCCCTCGAACAGCGCCCGGATGATGTTGACGGCCTCCCGCAGCATCTCCAGCCGGCGCGGCAGAGCCGGCCAACCTTGGCCGACCACGTGCTCGTTGAGGTTCTCCCCGGAGCCCAGGCCCAGGTTGAACCGGCCGTCCGCCAGGATCTGCACGGTGGCCGCCTGCTGCGCCACGATCGCGGGGTGGTATCGCATCGTCGGGCAGGTGACGTACGAGTGAAGGTCGATGTGCTCGGTGGCGTGGGCGACCGCGCCGAGCACCGCCCAGGCGTTCGGGGCGTGTCCCTGCGCGGCGAGCCAGGGCGAGAAGTGGTCGCTGCACACCTCGAAGTCGAAGCCGACATGCTCGGCCGAAACCGCGTTGTCGACAAGATCTTTGGGGCCGCTCTGCTCTGTCATCAGGGTGTAGCCGAACCTGGTCATGTCCGCCGCATACCCTCCGGCGGCACGGCCAAACAGCCGCACCGGGACCCACCCGTCTCGACAGACGGAAGGCCCGGCTCCCCTCGGGGAACCGGGCCTTCTGCGGCTGTCTACTGCCGTCTACTGCTGGGCCTTCTGGCGGGACTCGTTGGCCTCGGCCGCCGAGCGGGCACCCTCGGCCTCGGCCTCTTTCTTGGCCGCCTCGCGCTGGGCGTCGGCCTTGTCCTGCTGGGCCTGCCCTTCGCGACGCAGGTCGTCGTGGCCGCTCACGGCACCGGCGACTTCCTTGACCTTGCCCTTGACGCCTTCGACGACACCGGAAACGCCCTCTGCGGCCCCATTCTTGTCAGCCATCTTCAGTCCTCTCGCGGTTGTGCGTGACGTAGGTGCGCTGGATTTTCAACCACACCCGCGGGCTGCACATCGGCAGCCCATTGACTTGCGCCCACCGCATTCCCGCGCCGCCGCGATGACAAACCTGTGGCTTGCGCCACTGGGACCGCGGCGCTCTACAGGCCCATGTCCTTGGCGATGATCATCTTCATCACCTCACTGGTGCCGCCGTAGATGCGCGTGACCCGGTTGTCCGCGTACAGCCGCGCGATCGGGTACTCGTTGATGTAGCCGTAGCCGCCGTGCAGCTGCAGACACCGGTCGATGACCCGGGCGGCCACCTCGGTGCAGAACAGCTTGGCCTTCGCGGCGTCCGCCGGAGTCAACTCGCCCAGGTCGTCGGCCTCCATCGCGCGGTCCACCACGGCCTCAGCCGCGTCGACGTCCGCCTGACAGGCCGCGAGTTCGAACTTGGTGTTCTGGAAGCCGGCCACGGGTTGCCCGAAAACGGTGCGCTGCTTGGTGTATTCGATGGCGAACTGCACGGCCGCCTTGGCCTGGGCGTACGCGCCGACCGCGATGCTCAGCCGCTCACGCGGCAGGTTCTGGCCCAGATAGGAGAAACCACGGTTCTCCTCGCCGAGCAGGTCCTCGACCGGCACCTTGACGTCGGCGAAGTTGAGTTCGGCGGTGTCGGAGGTCCGCAGGCCCAGCTTGTCCAGCTTGCGTCCGACCTCGTAACCCGCCGAGCTGGTGTCCACCACCAGCAGGGAGATGCCGAAGCGCCGGTCGTCGTCGCGCGGCGGCGCCGTCCGGGCGCACACGATCACCCGGTCGGCGTGCACACCGCCGGTGATGAAGGTCTTGGCCCCGTTGAGCACGTAGTGCGTGCCGTCCTCGGAAAGCTTTGCCGTGGTTCGCATTCCGGCCAGATCGGAGCCGGTGCCCGGTTCGGTCATCGCGATGGCGAACATGATGTCACCGGACATGAATCCGGGGAACCAGCGGCGCTTCTGCTCCTCGGTCGCCAGCGCCTTGAGGTAGGGCAGGCACAGTGCGACATGCACCCCGGAGCCGCCGAACGACACCGCCGCGCGGGAGAGTTCCTCGGTGAGGATCGCCTGGAACTTGTAGGAGTCGACGCCCGATCCGCCGTACTCGGTGGGCACCTCGATCTCGAAGATGCCGAGCTCACCCAGTTTCTTGTAGAAGTCGCGGGGCACGATCCCAGCCTCGAACCATTCGTCGTAGACGGGGACGACCTCGGCTTCGACGAAGTCGCGGATCATCGCGCGGAAGTCTTCGTGGTCCTGGTTGTAAACGGTTCTGCGCATCGCCAATCCTTAGCAAACGGTGTTAGCTTTTCTCGTACAGATTAAGCTAACGTCGTTAGCCGTTGCAACCCCGCTGGAAGGAGCGCACGTGGGCCGGCCCCGGGTTCCGCTGCTCAGCCGCGAGCGCATCCGCGACACCGCACTGACCCTGATCGACCGCGACGGACTGGCCGGACTGTCGATGCGAAAACTGGCGGCCGAGTTGGGCGTGCAGGCCGCCTCGCTCTACAAGCACTACGGCACCAAGGACGAGGTGCTCGACGCGATCGTCCATCGGGTGATCTCCGGTGTGGACACCTCGGCGTTCGAACGGGGCGACGAGTGGCCGTCAGCCCTGGCCGACTGGGCCCGCTCCTACCGCACCGCCCTGGCCGCCCACCCCAATCTGGTGCCGTATCTGGCGGAGGGCCCCGGCCACCGCGACGAAGGGATGCGGATGGCCAACGCCGTGCACGGCGGACTGGTGGGAGCGGGCTGGCCACCCCGCGAGGCGACGCTGATCGGTGCTGCCACCCGGCACCTGGTGATGGGATCGTCGGTGGGCTCGTTCGCGCGCGGATTCGTCGACGACGTGCAGGTGTACCGCGACCGCTACCCGCACCTGGAACAGGCGCACCTGTTGCGCGGCCGGGCCGACCAGATCGACACCGCCAGTTTCGAATTGGCGCTGTCGTCGTTCATCGACGGGCT
>CAZTAA010000032.1:0-36389 GCA_964611465.1 uncultured Mycobacterium sp.
GCCATGGCGCAGCGTGATCCGCTGGTCGAGTATCAGCGGGAGGGCTACGACATGTTCCAGGGCATGCTCGACGGGCTGCGCGAGGAGTCGATCGGGTTCCTGTTCAACGTGCAGGTCGAAGCCGCGCCCGCGCCGGCGGTGGCGCCCGTCGCCGCGCCCGAGGGCCTCGCGGAGTTCGCCTCCCGAGCTCAAGAGGCGGCCCGCACCGCGACCGCCGAGCGGGAAGCCGCACCGGTTGGCTTGCGCGCCAAGGGAATCGACGACTCCGAGGCCCCCGCGCTGACCTATGTCGGGCCGTCCGAGGACGGTTCGGCGCAGGTGCAGCGGCACGGCCGCGAACAGCCGCGGCCCGGCCAGCCGGCCGGTGGCGGTACGCGGCGGGAACGGCGGGCGTCGTCGCGCCGCGCGGGCAAGACGCGCAAACACTGAGCCGCCACCCATCTATTCAGCCCTCTTCCGGATCTATTCAGCGTCCACTGCGAGGGTTACTCGTACTTTCTCGCAGCCGGCGCTGAATAGATCCACAAGGGGGCCCACTCAGCCGATGTGCAGGGCGACGATCTGCCAGGCCGTGCCTGCGGCTGACTCGACCCGGCAGGCCACCGCATGTGTGCGCGCCCCGCGCGTGTACGTCGCGGACACCTCGAACGCCGTCTCGGCGGCGTCGGCCGGCTGCAGTCGCACCCGGCGCAGCACGCCGCTGTGCACTGGTGCCGCGCGGGCGCACGCGGCCACCGACTCGATCAGACCGGGTGCCATCAGTTGCCGCAGCTGCGCCGGGACCCGCCGTCGGTCGATGACCTCCAGGATCACCCGCAGCGCCGCGTCCGCGAAGATCGTCGCACTGCGCAACCGGGCCGACAACTCCGGCGGCTCCACGACGACCAGGTGACTCTTCTGCCGGCGGAGCTTCCGGGCGGGTTCGGGGAACGCCGACAGTCCGAGGGGTTCGTAGTCGGCGATGGGTGAAACGGACACAGCACGGCCCTCCGGCGGAAAAGACGATCGGCGCCTGCTGGAGAGGGGCAGGTGTGGACCCCGCGATGATGGCACACCGGCACGGGTCCGCGTGTGCACCGGCCTTGCGCGAACCCACGCCGCTTCGGCCACTTGGTACGTTGGGGCCTGAGAGGCGGGAGGCCCGAACACGCCGGCATAGATGGAGGACGACGCGACGATGGTGACTCGTCTGTCGGCGTCGGATGCGTCCTTCTACCGCCGCGAGAACACCGCCACCCCGATGTATGTGGGATCCCTGTCGATTCTGCGCAAACCCCGCGGCGGTCTGAGCTACGAGACCCTGCTCGAGACGGTGGAGCACCGCCTGCCGCAGGTGCCGCGCTACCGGCAGAAGGTTCGCGAGGTGACGCTGGGGCTGGCCCGGCCGGTCTGGATCGACGACCGGGACTTCGACATCACCTACCACATCCGGCGTTCGGCGCTGCCCAGCCCGGGCAGCGACGCCCAGCTGCACGAGCTGGTCGCCCGGCTGGGGTCGCGGCCGCTGGACAAGTCGCGGCCGCTGTGGGAGATGTACCTCGTCGAAGGCCTGTCCAAGAACCGGCTGGCCATCTACACCAAGTCGCATCAGGCCCTCGTCAACGGCATGTCGGCCGTCGAACTCGGGCACGTGATCGCCGACCGCACCCAGCGGCAGCCGAAGTTCGGCGAGGACATCTGGATTCCGGCCCGCGAACCGGGCACCGCGTCACTGATGGTCGGCGCCCTCGGCGACTGGGTCGCCCGGCCCCGCCAGCAGCTGTCCGTCGTCGGCTCGGCGGTCGCGGGCGTGCTGACGAGTTCCGAGCAGTTCGTCGAGGCCGGCCGTCGCGTCGCTGACGTCGCGCGCACGGTGGCCCGCGGCAACGCCCCGAGCAGCCCGCTGAACACGACCGTCTCCCGCAACCGCCGATTCACCGTCGCCTCCGGCAGCCTCGAGGACTACCGGCGGTTGCGCACCCGCTATGACTGCGACGTCAACGACGTAGTGCTGTGCGTCATCGCCGGCGCCCTGCGCAACTGGCTGCTGTCCCGCGGGCAGCCGGTCACCCCGACGGCGACGGTCCGGGCGATGGCGCCGATGTCGGTGTACCGCGATCTCGGGCTGGATCTGCAGACCGGCCCGGGCCAGCCGATCAGTGAGGTGGAGCCCTTCCTGGTCGACCTGCCGATCGGCGAGGGCAACGCGGTGGTCCGGCTTTCGCAGATCGCACACGCCACCGAATCGCACTCCACGGCCGCCAGCCTGGTCGACGCCCGCAGCATCGTCACGCTGTCCGGATTCGCGCCACCGACGTTGCACGCCATGGGAATTCGGGTCGCCACCAGTTTCTCGGCCCGGCTGTTCAACCTGCTCGTGACCAATGTGCCCGGCCCGCAGGCGCAGATGTACATCGCCGGCACCAAACTGCTCGAGACGTACTCGGTGCCGCCCCTGCTGGCCAATCAGGTGCTCGCGATCGGCGTGACGTCCTACTGCGGCATGCTCTACTTCGGCATCAACGCCGACCGCGAGGCGATGAGCGACGTCGACGTGCTGCCCGCGCTCCTGCGGGAATCGCTCGACGAATTACTGGAAGCGGCGAAGTAGCCTTAGGATGCGGCGGTGAGCAAAGCAAGCCAGTCCGCGAAGCCGGCCAAGGTTAGACTAACCAACGCAGTCTACGAGGCCGAGTTGTTCCGTCTGCAAACCGAATTCGTGAAGCTTCAGGAATGGGTCAAGCACCACGGCGCGCGGATCGTGGTGATCTTCGAGGGCCGGGACGCCGCCGGCAAGGGCGGCACCATTAAGCGGATCACCGAATACCTCAGCCCCCGGGTCAGTCGCATCGCCGCGCTGCCGGCGCCCACCGAACGGGAATCCGGCGAATGGTACTACCAGCGCTACGTCGCGCACCTGCCGACCAAGGGCGAGATCGTGTTGTTCGACCGGTCCTGGTACAACCGCGCCGGGGTCGAGAAGGTCATGGGATTCTGTACGCCCCAACAACATTCGCTCTTCCTGCGGCAGACCCCGGTATTCGAGCGGATGCTCATCGACGACGGCATCCTGCTGCGCAAGTACTGGTTCTCGGTATCCACCGACGAGCAGTTGCGGCGGTTCCGCAAACGCCTCAACGACCCGGTCCGGCAGTGGAAGCTCTCGCCGATGGACCTCGAGTCGGTGTACCGCTGGGAGGACTACTCGCGGGCCAAGGACGAGATGATGGTGCACACCGATCTGCCGGAGAGTCCCTGGTACGTCGTGGAATCCGATATCAAGAAGCACGCGCGGCTGAACATGATGAACCACCTGCTGTCCACGATCGACTACCACGACGTGGAACGACCCAAGGTCGAGCTGCCCAAGAAGGTCTCCGCATCCGGCGACTACAAGCGGCCCTCGCGCGAACTGTCGACCTACGTCCCCGACCACGTCGCCGCCCTGCTCGGTGACCGCGGCTGATCGGATGCGCGTGTACGTCCCGGCCACGCTGGCCATGCTGCAGCGGCTGGTGGCCGACGGGCAGATATTCGCGGTGAGCGGCACGGCCTTCGCGGTCACTCCGGCTTTGCGCGAGTCCTACGCCGAGGGCGACGACGAGGAACTGGCGGAGGTCGCGTTGCGGGAGGCGGCGTTGGGCTCGCTGCGGTTGCTGGCCGCCGAGCACGATGCCGACGACGCGGGGGATGCGGTCCCCGTCCTGCCGCCGCGGCGGGCGGTCCTGGTGGCCGACGTGAACACCGATGACGCGCCCGTGACGCTGCGCCCGGATCTCGACGACGCGGTGGTGCGCCTCGCCGGGCCCATCACCGTCGACGACCTGGTCGCGGTGTATGTCGACATCGCGGCCGCCGAAACGGACGTCCGGGCCGCCCTGGCCGTCATCGACGAGGCCGATCTGGGTGACGAGGATGCCGAGCTCGCCGTCGGGGATGCCCAGGACCATGACCTGGCGTGGTACGCCACCCAGGAACTACCTTTTCTGCTCGATCTGCTGTGACGTAGAAAACGTCGAACCATTAGCTGCGCGGCAGCAAGTTACGCTACCGTAGGTTTCTGGCTCCGGTGCTCGGGGCCGTCTCATCCAAAGCCCCGGGGGCAGGAGCCGTGATGGCCAAGAACGAGATCAAATACGGCGTCAGGATCGTGGACACCGTCCGCCCGACGGTAGCCGGAAAGGACCGGCACCCGGGCTGGCATGCCGTCCGCAAGGTCGTCGAGCGGATAACCACGCCGCTACTGCCGGATGACTATCTGCATCTGGCCAATCCGCTGTGGTCGGCCCGCGAGCTGCGCGGCCGGGTCATCGAGGTCCGGCGCGAAACCGAGGACTCGGCCACCCTGGTGATCAAGCCGGGATGGGGATTCAGCTTCGACTACCAGCCGGGGCAGTACATCGGGATCGGTGTGCTGATGGACGGCCGGTGGACCTGGCGGTCCTACTCGCTGACCTCCGCTCCGGTCAACGGCGCGCGCACCGTCTCGATCGCCGTGAAAGCCATGCCCGAGGGGTTTCTGTCCACGCACCTGGTGGGCGGCATCGCGCCCGGAACCATCGTGCGGTTGGCCGCCCCGCAGGGCAACTTCGTCATGCCCGACCCGGCGCCCGCCAAGGTGCTGTTTCTGACGGCCGGATCGGGTATCACCCCGATCATGGCGATGCTGCGCACCCTGGCCCGGCGCGACCAGATCGGCGACGTCGAACATCTGCACTCCGTACCGGCCGCCGCCGACGCGATGTTCACCGCCGAACTGGCCGCACTGGCCGACACCCATCCCGGCTACCGGCTCCGGATCAGGGAAACCCGCGCGCAGGGGCGGCTGGACCTGGCCCGCCTCGACGACGAGGTGCCGGACTGGCGCGAGCGGCAGACGTGGGCATGCGGGCCGGAGGGCATGCTGGCCGCGGCCGAACGGGTGTGGGCCGACGCGGGCATTGCGGGTTCGCTGCACCAGGAAAGATTCGCCGCCTCCCGGGCCGCCGCACACGGTGAAGGTGGTGCGGTGACCTTTGAGCGCAGCGGTAAGACAGTGCAGGTCGACGGCGCGACGTCGTTGATGGACGCCGGCGAATCCGCGGGTGTGCGGATGCCGTTCGGCTGCCGGATGGGAATTTGCCAATCGTGTGTGGTCGGGGTGGTCGACGGCTATGCTCGTGATCTGCGGAACGGTGCCGAGCACGGTCCCGGGGACCGGGTGCAGACGTGCATCTCCGCGGCATCGGGCGATTGCGTACTCGACCTATGACATTTACGCACTAGTAACCTACGATGTCGTAGGTTACGGTAGCGTACGGGTAACACCGCGGAAGGGACAGCATGGCTATCACGGACGTTCCGGCGTTCACGCACCTCACTGAGACCGATATCGAGGCCCTCAGTCAGGAACTCGACGCGATCCGCCGCGACATCGAGGAGTCCCGGGGTGAACGTGACGCCCGGTACATCCGCCGGACCATTGCCGGCCAACGCGCCCTAGAGGTAGCCGGCCGGCTGCTGCTGGCCGGAAGCTCCCGTCGGTCGATGTGGTGGGCGGGCGCCGCCACCCTGGGTGTCGCCAAGATCATCGAGAACATGGAGATCGGCCACAACGTCCTGCACGGTCAGTGGGACTGGATGAACGATCCGGAGATCCACTCGTCCACGTGGGAATGGGACATGTCCACGCCCGCCAAGCACTGGCGTTTCACCCACAACTTCATGCACCACAAGTACACCAACATCCTCGGCATGGACGACGACCTGGGCTACGGCCTGCTCCGGGTCACCCGGGACACCCGGTGGAAGCCGTTCAACTCGTTGAACGTGGTGTTGAACGCGATGCTCTCGGTGCTGTTCGAGGCGGGATTCGCCCTGCAGCACCTGGAGATCGGCAAGATCGTCAAGGGCCGCGACGACCGGATCGCGACGTTGGTCCGGCTGCGCGAGATCCTCGACAAGACCGGCCGGCAGTTGTTCAAGGACTACGTCGCATTCCCGGCGCTGACGTCCCTGTCGCCCGGCGCGACGTTCAAGTCGACCTTGAAGGCCAACTTCATGGCGACCATCCTCCGCAACGTGTGGGCCAACGCCGTGATCTTCTGCGGCCACTTCCCGGACGGGGCGGAGAAGTTCACCAAGACCGACATGGTCGGTGAGTCCAAGGGCCAGTGGTACCTGCGCCAGATGCTGGGCAGCGCCAACTTCGACAACGGGCCGGTGCTGCGCTTCATGAGCGGCAACCTGTGCTACCAGATCGAGCACCACCTCTTCCCGGACCTGCCGAGCAACCGGCTCCACGAGATCTCGATCCGGGTGCGGCAGCTGTGCGACAAGTACGACCTGCCCTACACGACGGGCCCGTTCCTGGTGCAGTACGGCAAGACCTGGCGCACCATCGCCAAGCTCTCGCTGCCGAACAAGTACCTCCGGGACACCGTCGACGACGCTCCGGAGACCCGCAGCGAGCAGATGTTCGCCGAACTCGGACTGGAACTCGGTGAGATCGACCCGGCGACAGGCAACAAGCGGGGACTGCGCAGCGCCATCGTGGCGGTGCGGAAGTGGCGGCGCGACAAGCGAAACAGCGCCCGCCTCGACGACGTGGCCGCCTAGTACCGTTCTCTGGCATCTGCCGCCTGGCATCTGTTCAGCGGTCCCTGCGAGGTCTACTCGCACAATGTCGCAGCCGACGCTGAACAGATCCAAGATCCGAGATCCAAGGTCTAAGTCAGCCCTCGCGCAGCACCGCCAATAGCCGGCGGGCCGCGGCCACCCGGCCCGCGGCCGGGCCGGACAACTCGTCCAGCGCGCACTCCGGGTCGGCCGGCGGCCCCATGTGCCCGCAGCCGCGCGGACAGTCGGCCACCGCCTCGGCCAGGTCCGAGAATGCCATCACCACGTCGTCGGGTTCGATGTGCGCCAGCCCGAACGACCGCACCCCGGGCGTGTCGATCACCCAGCCGCCCCCGACAAGCGGCAGCGCCACCGACTGCGTCGAGGTGTGCTTGCCCTTGCCGACGCCGGACACCTCGCCGGTAGCCCGATCCGCTTCCGGCACAAGGCGATTCACCAGCGTCGACTTGCCCACGCCGGAATGGCCGAGGAACACCGTCAGCCGGTCGGTCAACAGCGGCCGCACAGCTTCCAGCGGGTCGTCCCGCCCGGCGGTGACGACCGTCAGGTCCAGGTCGGCGAACTGCGCGGCGAACGGTTCGGCCGGCGCCAGATCCGACTTCGTCAGGCACAGAATGGGTTTCAGGCCGCCGGCGTAGGCGGCGATCAGCGAGCGTTCGACGAAGCCGGTGCGCGGCGGCGGGTCGGCCAGCGCCACCACGATCAGCAGCTGATCGGCATTGGCCACCACCACCCGTTCGGTCGGGTCGGTGTCATCGGCGGTGCGGCGCAACACCGTTCGCCGTTCGCCGCGGCGCACGATGCGCGCCAGGGTGTCCGGCCGGCCGGACAGGTCGCCGACCACGTCGACGTCGTCGCCGACCACGATCGGGGTCCGGCCGAGTTCGCGGGCCCGCATGGCGGTCACCGGCGCACCGGGGTCGCCGTCGAGCACACAGCCCCACCGGCCGCGGTCGACCGTGACGACCATCGCCGAGCGGGCGTCGGCGTGCTCGGGCCGGGTCTTGGTGCGTGGCCGGGAGCCCTTGCCCGGGCGGATGCGCACATCGGACTCGTCGTAGTCGCGAGTGCGAGGGGGCACGCGGCCTACTCCCGGCCGGCCAGCATGTCGGCCCACAGCTGGGGGAACTCCGGCAGCGTCTTGGAAGTCGTTGCGATGTCGTCGATTTCGACGCCCGGCACCGCCAGCCCGACGATCGCCCCGGCCATCGCCATCCGGTGGTCGGCGTAGGCGTGCCAGGTGCCGGCGTGCAGCGCAGTGGCGGTGATCGCCAAGCCGTCGTCGATTTCGCGGCAGTCGCCGCCCAGGCCGTTGATCTCCGCGCACAACGCCGCCAGCCGGTCGGTCTCGTGGCCGCGCAGATGGGCGACCCCGTGCAGCGTCGACACCGACCCGGGCTCGGCAAGCGCCGCCAGGGCGGCCACCGCCGGTGTCAGCTCACCGACGTCGTGCAGGTCCACCTCGAAGCCGCCGAAGTCCGGGCCGCCGCGGACCTGAAGCCATGAATCCGACTGGGACACAGCGGCATTCAGCAAGCCGAGGATCTCGATGACGGTGCCGACGGGTTGCAGGCTGGGTGACGGCAGCCCGGCCATCCGGACCTCGCCGCCCGTCACCACCGCGGCCGCCAGGAACGGGAATGCGCTGGACAGGTCCGGTTCGACGATCCAGTGCCGCGCGGCGATCCGGCCGGGCGACACCCGCCACCGGTTGGGCGTCGCGTCGTCGATCTGCGCGCCGGCCTGACGCAGCATCGCCACCGTCATCGCGATGTGCGGGGCCGACGGCACCGAGGTGCCGGTGTGCTCGACGGTGAGGCCGTCGTCGAACGCCGCTCCCGAGAGCAACAGACCCGAGACGAACTGCGACGACGCCGACGCGTCGATGGCCACCGTGCCGCCGTTGACCGCGCCGGCGCCGCGGACCCGGAACGGCATCGCGTCCCCGGCGATGTCGACCCCCAGCGTTCGCAGCGCGTCGAGCAGCGGGGCGATGGGCCGCGCCCGGGCCTGTTCGTCGCCGTCGAACTCCACGACGGCCGAGCCGAGTGCGGCCAGCGGCGGCACGAACCGCAGCACGGTGCCGGCCAGCCCGCAGTCCACCCGGGCGCCGGGCGGGGGAGCGATTCCGCCGCCGACGGTCAGTTCGGAGCCGTCGCCGTCGATCCGCAGCCCCAGCGTCCGCAGCGCGCCGATCATCAGGTCGGTGTCGCGGCTCCGCAGCGCGCCGCTGACCGTCGATTCGCCCGAGCCCTGCGCGGCGGCGAGCGCCGAGAGCACCAGCGTGCGGTTGGTCAGCGACTTCGAACCGGGCACCGTGACGATGGCGTGCACGGATGCCGGGGCGGTCGGTGCCGACCAGCTGAGTTGCGCTGCCACGGCTGTATCCTTCCATCCTGCTCGGCTGCGCCGTCTGGAACCATGGCAGCTATGTGCGGACGGTTCGCGGTGACCACCGACCCGGCCCTGCTGGCCGAGAAGATCAAGGCGCTCGACGAGGCCAGCGAAGCGGCCCGGGAGGCGGGGCCCAATTACAACGTGGCACCCACCACCACCATCAACACCGTCGTGCGCCGCCACACCGAAGCCGACGACGAGGCCACCCGCCGGGTCCGCTCGATGCGGTGGGGCCTGGTGCCGCCGTGGGTCAAGGCCGACGCGGACGGCTCGCCGGTGACCAAGGGCCCGCTGCTGATCAACGCGCGCGCCGACAAGGTCACCCAATCGCCGGCGTTCCGGTCGTCGGCCAAGCACAAACGCTGCCTGGTGCCGATGGACGGCTGGTACGAATGGCGCGGCGAGAAGGGCCACAAGACGCCGTTCTACATGCACGGCGCGGACGGCGAGCTGCTGTTCGTGGCCGGGCTGTGGTCCACCTGGCACGCCCCCGGCGCACCGAAAGACCAACGGCCGCTGCTGAGTTGCACCATCATCACCACCGACGCCGCCGGTCCGCTCGCCGAGATCCACGACCGGATGCCGCTGACCGTCAGTGCGCCGGACTGGGACCACTGGCTGGATCCCGACGCCCCCATCGACGAGGGCCTGCTGCGCGGGCACGGCGATCTGGACCGCATCGCGATCCGGGAGGTGTCCACGTTGGTCAACAGCATCCGCAACAACGGGCCCGAGCTGATCGACCCAGCAGAACCCGAACCCGAACAGGCCGAGCTGTTTTGACGCAACCTTTCCGTGACGCCGAGGTCGTGGACGCCGTGGCGGCCGACCTGCGCGCCGCCGGCTACACCACCGCCGGGGTCGCCGAACTGCTCGGCCCGCAGGCCGAGGCGGCGGTGGGCCGCGGCCTGTGGTGGCCCGCCGAACGCGCCACCCGCGGCGGCGGCCCGCTGGGGGTGCTGGTGCGGCTGTTCCTGCTCGGCAGTGCGGAGTCCCGCGACGACGTCGAAGGCGCCCTGCCGTCGGCCTCCGTCGAGGCCCTGGTGGCCGACGGGATCCTCGAGCCCGCGGGATCCGGGTTCCGCGCGGCCCTGGACGTCCGCCCGCACAGCGACGGCGCCCGCGACTTCCTGGTGGTCTCCGACCTGGACGCCGCGACCCGGCCCGGACCGGTCCGGCGCGACCACGTGCTGGGCATCGGCGGCGCGTCGGTGTCCCTGGCGCGGGCCGTCGTCCGGGCGCCGGTGGAGCGCGCCCTGGACCTGGGCACCGGTTGCGGCATTCAGGCGCTGCATCTGGACGCGCACTGCGCCGAGATCGTGGCCACCGACACCAACGAGCGCGCGCTGGCCCTCGCGGCGGGAACCGCGCGGCTGAACGCGATGTCGTGGGATCTGCGCCGCGGCAGCCTGTTCGAGCCGGTGGCGGGGGAGCGCTTCGACCTGATCGTGTCCAATCCGCCGTTCGTCGTCGGCGCCGGCGGCCGCGACTACCTCTACCGGGATTCCGGCATGGGCGGAGATGCGTTGTGCCGCAACCTGATCGAACAGATACCCGACCACCTGACGCCCGGCGGCACCGCCCAGGTGATGGCCAACTGGATCGTGCGCGACGGCGCCGACTGGCGCGACCGGGTGCGAGACTGGCTGGCCGGAACGGGTCTGCACGCCTGGGTGGTGCAGCGCGAACTCGCCGACCCGGTCAGTTACGTATCGCTGTGGACATCGGACGCCGGGGAGACGGCCGAGCAGACCGCGCGCCGCGGCGGTGAATGGCTGGACTGGTTCGCCGCCGAGGGCATCACCGGAATCGGCATGGGCATCATCACACTGCGGGCACCGCGGCCCGGTGAGCACGGTGCGCCCGATCAGGTGCTCGAGGAGATCACCGCCACCGGTGAGGCGCTGACCGGGCCCGAGGTCGAGGCGTTCTTCGCCCGCCGCGAATACCTGCGCGAGACCACCGACGACGAACTGCTGGCCGCCCGGCTGTCGGCGGCGCCGGTCTTCCTCGAGGAGACGTCGTTGCCGGGACCCGAAGGCTGGCAACGGATTTCGGCCGTCGTCCGACGCCCGGGCGGGCCAGCCGCGGTGGTCGGCGTCGACGAGGTGTCGCGCGCCCTGCTGGCCGGCTGCCGCGGCGAGGTGCCACTGGGCACGCTCATCGAGTTGCTGGCCACCCACCACGGTGTGGACGCCGGCGCGCTGGCCGCGGCGGCCCTGCCGGTGGTGCGCGAGGCGATCGGCCGTGGCCTGCTCCATCAGGCCGGGTGACCTAAAATCAGGGCCATCATGGCCCGGCGACACCGAACGCTCCCGCGCACCCGCGTCATCGCCGTCCTGGTGAGCACCGTGGTCGTCCTGGTCGCCGCCGTCGGGCTGTACGGGTCGCTGGTGCTGATGAACACCCCGAACGACCGGGTCGCCAAGGCCGACGCCGTCGTCGTGCTCGGTGGTGAGCACGACGGCCGCGAGGCGTTCGGGGTGAAACTGGCCAAGAAACTCGACGCCCACACGGTGGTGCTGTCCGACCCGTACCGGCCCAAGGACAAGGTGATGCAGAAGCTGTGCGGCACCGTACGGGACGGCGTGGAGGTGATGTGCGAAAAGCCGGTGCCGTCGACCACCCGCGGGGAGGCGATCTTCACCGACCGGCTGGCCACCGAACACCAGTGGCGGCGCGTCGTCGTGGTCAGCTGGCGATATCACCTGATCCGCGCTCGGCTGATCTTCGACCAGTGCGCCTCGGCCAGCGGCGCGTCGTTCGCGTTCGTCGCGGTGCCGCGGCGCTACCTGCAGACCGTCGCCCAGTTCAGCTACATCTTCGCCTACCAGGTGGGGGGCACCATCAAGGCGTTGATCCAGGGGGAGTGCGAGCGGTGACGCGGATCGGCGAGGGCGCCGCCGCGGCGGTGGGTGCGGCCACCGGTGCGGGTGTCTGGCAGCTGGTGGTCCTGACCACGCGGGCACCGCAGGTGCGGGTCGTCGCGGTCCTCGTGGTGGCACTGGCATCCGCCGCCGTCATCGGGCTCCTCGCCGAGCGGGTCCGGAATTCCGTTGGCGCACTGGTGATCTGGGCCGCCGCTGGGACCGCGTGCGCACCGGTGCTGGTGGTCGGCTTCGCCATGATGCAGCGGCCGCTGTGGTCGTTGGTGTTCGTGGTGCTCTACCCGGTGATCGTCACGCTGGGTTACGCGGGTGGTCGGGCCGCGGCACGGGGCCGGTCGGTGTGACGCCCGTCGTCCAGGTGGCCGTGACCGCCGCGGCCGCGGCCGCCGGCGCCGTCCTGCACGCACGGCTGAGCCGGCGCTGGCCCACCGGCGGCTGGCCACTGGTGGGCATCCTGTGTGTCGCCGCGTTCCTGCTGGGCGCGGCGTACGCGACGATCGACCTGACCGTGTTCAGCCGGGTGCCCCTGCTCGTCGGCACCGGGTTCCTGGCCGCCTGTTCGCCGTTGACCACGCTGCTGCGCGGCGGCCCGCCGCCGGGCGGCGCACTCGGGTTCGGCCGGATGCTCGTCGGCTACCTGGTGTGCGTGACGGCCTTCCTGATCGTCGGCGCGGCGGTCATGTATGCCGGGGCGAAGGTGTTCGTGCCCTGACCACGCGTGATGGCGCCGGGGAATCGTCCGGCGGGGCGGCGCTGTTGAGAAGGTCAGCGACGGGCGTCGGGGTGACCCCCTAGGATCGACAGGAGAAGTCTGGTGTCAACGGTGCTACTGGAGCGTCCGGTGCTCTCACCGGAGCCGTCCGGTTTCACCGACTCTGAAGGGGTTGTGACGATTAACGCGGGTCCGCCGACCGACGATGGCCAATCGACCACTGCCGCGCCGGTGCGCTCGCAGGAGACCGACGAAGAGCTGACCGCGCGGTTCGAGCGCGACGCCATTCCGCTGCTCGACCAGCTCTACGGCGGCGCCCTGCGGATGACCCGCAATCCGGCCGACGCCGAAGACCTCCTGCAGGAAACCATGGTCAAGGCCTACGCCGGATTCCGGTCGTTCCGGGAGGGCACCAACCTCAAGGCCTGGCTGTACCGCATCCTGACGAACACCTACATCAACAGCTACCGCAAGAAGCAGCGGCAGCCGGCCGAATACCCGACCGAGGAGATCACCGACTGGCAGCTGGCCTCCAACGCCGAGCACACCTCGACCGGGCTGCGGTCGGCGGAGGTCGAGGCGCTCGAAGCGCTGCCGGACACCGAGATCAAAGAGGCGCTGCAGAAGCTGCCCGAGGAGTTCCGGATGGCGGTCTACTACGCCGACGTCGAGGGTTTCCCGTACAAGGAGATCGCCGAGATCATGGACACCCCGATCGGCACGGTGATGTCGCGGCTGCACCGCGGCCGCCGGCAGCTGCGCGAACTGCTCGCGGACGTCGCGCGGGATCGGGGCTTCATCCGGGGCGGGGTCGATCAGACCGAGGAGGTGCCGTCGTGAGTTCGGACGAGGAGCACTGGACGCCGCCCGTCGGCCCGGTCGATCCCGACCATCCCGAATGCGCGTCGGTGATTGCCGAGGTGTGGACCCTGCTCGACGGCGAATGCACCGAAGACACCCGGGCCAAGCTGCGCCGGCACCTCGAAGAGTGTCCCGCCTGCCTGCGCCATTACGGCGTCGAGGAGCGCATCAAGGCGCTGATCGCCACCAAGTGCAGCGGCGAACGGGCGCCCGAGGGTTTGCGTCAGCGGCTGCTCATCGAAATCACCCGGACCACGATCATCCGGGGAAGCTAGCCTGAGCGATCGGAAACGCCCCGCAGCGTTGAAACGCCCGGCCCTCGCGGCCTACCGGGGCGGCTGGGCGCTCGTCACGGGGTCGGCCCGCGACATCGGACTCGGTTACGCCTTCGCTCGCCAGCTCGCCACCGAAGGCATGAACCTGGTCCTCGTCGACATCCTCGCCGACGACCTGGCGTCGCGCGCCGACGAACTGCGCGCCGACTTCGGTATCGAAGTCCGCACCGCCGCATGCGATTTGGGTGAACCGGCACCGTATCAAGCCATCGAAGAACTCGTCGGTGACATCGACGTCGACGTCCTGGTCTGCAATCACATGTTCACCCCGTCCGACAGTCCGAAGATCCTCGACACCCCGCTGGAGACCCAGTCGCGGATGCTCGACATAAACGCGCGCGGCTACAGCAACCTGGTGCACCGATTCGGCACGGAGATGCGCGACCGTGGCAGCGGCGCGATCGTCATCGTCTCCTCGGGCGTCGGCCTGACCTCGGGTCCCTACAACGGTGTCTACGCCGCCAACAAGGCCTTCCAGCTCGTGCTGGGCGAGACGCTCTGGTACGAGCTGCAAGGCACCGGCGTCGACGTGCTGGTCATGGTCGGCGGCCTGATGAACACACAGGGCGACGCGTTCGCGAGGTTCCCGCGGGCGATGATCGCCGAGCCCGCGGATGTGGCCAACGAGGTGCTCGCGGCAGTGGGCCGCAAACACATGATCGTTCCCGGCGTCCTCAACCGGGCCTTCCTCCTGCTACAGACCCGATTGATGTCGCGGCGCCGGGCCGTCACCGCGATCGGGAAGTTCCTGGAGAAGGGCCTCGACAAACCGGGGCGCTGAGACGACCCCGGCGCACCCCCGAACGGCGAACCGCCCGCACTCCGGCGGGAGTGCGGGCGGTTCGTGTACAGGCGTTACTTGCAGCCGCCGGCGTTGGGCCGCTTGCCGTGGTTGGCCTTGCTGTGCTTGCGGTCGCGCTTCTTACGGCCTCGTTTGGCCATGACCTACCTCCAAAGTCTTCGCTGGGATTGTCTCCAGTGTCTCATGCGCACGCCGCTGCTCTGTAATCGCGCCGCTGTGGTTCGATAGGACGGCAGTTGTGATCGAGAGAGCGAGTGGGGTGAAGATGGCCGAGGATGTGCGCGCCGAGATCGTGGCCAGCGTGCTTGAGGTCGTCGTCCACGAGGGCGACCAGATCAACGAGGGCGACACCGTGGTCCTGCTCGAGTCCATGAAGATGGAGATCCCGGTGCTCGCCGAGATCGCCGGCACCGTGACGAAGGTCAATGTCGCGGTGGGCGACGTCATCCAGGCCGGCGACCTGATTGCCGTGATCGGCTAGTCATGTCCACGCTCGGTGATCTGCTCGCCGAGCACACCATCCTGCCGGGCAGCGCCGTAGACCACCTGCACGCCGTGGTCGGGGAGTGGCAACTGCTGGCCGACCTGTCCTTCGCCGACTACCTGATGTGGGTGCAGCGCGACGACGGCGCACTGGTGTGCGTGGCGCAGTGCCGGCCCAACACCGCCGCCACCGTCCTGCTCACCGACGCCGTCGGCACCTGCGTGCCCGCCGACGAACTTCCGCTGGTCACCGAGGCGTTCCGGTCCGGGGCGATCGGGCGCGAAGACGACCCGGCCAGCACGCTGGGACTGCGGCGCGCCGACCTGAAGATCGAGGCCGTCCCGGTCCGCTACGCCGGGGCGGTGGTGGCGGTGCTGACCCATCAGACCGCCCTGGCCTCGACCCGCAAATCCTCACCACTGGAACGGGCCTACCTGGACTGCGCCACCGACCTGGCCCACATGATCTCGGCGGGCAGGTTCCCCAACGTCGGCGACCTGGCGATGTCGCGGTCGAGCCCCCGCGTCGGCGACGGGTTCATCCGCCTCGACGCGAACGGCGTCATCGTCTTCGCCAGCCCGAACGCGGTGTCGGCCTACCACCGAATGGGGTTGACGTCCGAACTGGAGGGCCACAACCTCGTCGCGATCACCCGGCCGCTGATCTCCGATCCGTTCGAGGCGCAGGAACTGGCCGAACACGTCCGCGACTCGCTGGCCGGCGGGTCGAGCATGCGCCTGGAGGTCGACGCCGGCGGCGCGGCGGTGCTGCTGCGCACCCTGCCGCTGGTCGTGAACGGCAGAGCCGACGGCGCGGCCGTGCTCATCCGCGACGTGACCGAGGTCAAGCGCCGCGACCGGGCGTTGCTGTCCAAGGACGCCACCATCCGCGAGATCCACCACCGCGTGAAGAACAACCTGCAAACCGTGGCCGCGCTGCTGCGCCTGCAGGCCCGGCGCACCAACAACGCCGAGGGCCGCGAAGCGCTGATGGAGTCGGTGCGACGGGTGTCCTCGATCGCCCTGGTGCACGACGCGCTGTCGATGTCGGTGGACGAGGAGGTCAACCTCGACGAGGTGATCGACCGGATCCTGCCGATCATGAACGACGTCGCCTCCGTCGACGCGCCGATCAAGATCAGCCGGAGCGGGGCGCTCGGCGTGCTCGACGCCGACCGGGCGACCGCCTTGATCATGGTCATCACCGAACTGGTGCAGAACGCCATCGAGCACGCCTTCGACCCGGCGGGCCGGCGCGGTTCGGTGGTGATCCGTGCCGAGCGGTCGGCGCGCTGGCTCGACGTCGTGGTGCACGACGACGGCCGCGGGCTGCCCGACGGGTTCAGCCTGGAGAAGTCCGACAGCCTCGGGTTGCAGATCGTGCGCACGTTGGTCGGCGCCGAGTTGGACGGCTCGCTGGGACTGCATGAGGCCGAGGGCGGTGGCACCAACGTGGTGCTTCGGGTTCCCCTCGGCCGGCGGGCCAGTTCCCGTGTGCCGCAATAATATTGACGCCTGCGTCGAATCCGGTACAGCGTGACGCGTATTCTGTTGGGCTGCAACGAGATTCGCTGTTTTGTGCACGATGTCGAAGTTTTAGCAATTGACGACGTGCATGCTGGTTATTTTGCCGTAATGCCTGGAAATTGGCTGATGACGAACCGTATTGCGGCATTGACGTGCGGAAATGGGCTATCTGTGCCCGAGAACGGGGGGTAGCGCTGCGTCGCGGTGTTAGCTACACTACGATCGCACTACGGGTCGGGCAACCATCAAGACGAAAGATTTGAGGTCACCCAATGAGTGCTGCGCGCCATGCACGCCGTCATCGTCGAGGAAGGCGCCGCGCGTCGGCCGCCCGTACCGGATTGCTCGCACAGGCCACCGCCGGCGTGGCGCTGGCGGCGGCGATCACGGCTGTCAGTAGCGAAGCCGCACCGCCCGCACTGGTGGGCAAAGAGGCGCGCGCCGTGGAGGTGTCCAGCGCCGACGTACAACTCGCCGCCTCGTCTTCGCCACTCAACGTTCCGATCAACCTGCTCATCGATCTCATCAACGTGCCGTACAACGAGGTCGAAGCCAACAATGCGGTAGGGGTCGGGCTGGTCTACGGCGGGCCGTGGTGGGTCACCGACGCTTCCAACATCTGGGGGATCGACCCGGCCGACTACGCGCGGTTCTACGCGCTGGCCTCCGCGGCGGTTCCCATTCCGGCCCTGTCCGGATACGGCGACGACATGTTCACCGGCAACGGCATCGCTCAGCAGTTCGCGAAGTTCCTGGCGGCCGAGATGCCCGTCGACCCCGCGTGCGACGCGAACGGCTGCTTCCCCAACACCCCGGTGAGCCCGATCACCGGGATGCGGGGACTCGACCAGAACATCTGGAACTTCATGATGCTCACCGGAGCCGTCGACATGCCGATGATCCGCAATTTCTGGAAGGTTTCGCCGGTGGATCTGCTCAACGGCTACACCTTCGGTGACGTCGAGAACTCCAGCGGCAAGGTGTACGACGGGCTGGGCATCACGGGAACCGTCGACGGCGAGGACGGCAAGAGCCTGATGCCGTGGTCGAACACGACCTTCACGCTGGAGCCGACCGCGCCGTTCGAGAACTACTTCGCCCACCTGATGTCGGATCCGTCGGACAACGCGATCAAGATGATCACTTTCGAGCAGCTCGGCCGAATGATGCAGACCTACGCCGCGGGCTCCGTCATCGCGTTCGATCCGATCACGCCGGGAAGCCCGGGATGCCCCAACTCCTGTGAGGGCATGTCTCAGGACGACGGTTTCCCGGCGATCGTCCGGATGATCAACAACGCTTGGCCGGGCAACCCGACTCTCGAGCAATGGCTGGCGTCCTACGACGCCGGCACGGCCAACGTCCCCACCCAGCAGAACATCGACCGGAACATCGAGCTCTACCGGATGGGCTCGGAGAACTGGGACTTCGGCAACAAGCCGCTGTCGGACGAGTACGTCAACTACGGCTGGAATCCCAGCTCGCTGGCGCCGCAGTTCTACAACTTCTACAAGTCGATGGGCATCGACCCCGGCCCGCTTTACAGCGACGACTCCTCGACGACGACCGCCGCCACCGCGGTTGCCCGCAGCAGCGCCGCGGCCGAAACCGAACCGGAGACCGCGAAGCCGAGCGCGACGGAGACGGCAACGTCGGCCGACACGTCGACCTCGGGCCAGAAGGCCACCGCGGCGGAATCGGACGCCACGGATCCGTCGAAGCCGGCGGACACCTCGGATTCGACCGAGGAGGCCACCGCCACGACGTCGACCGGGACGGGCGCGGCGAAGAAGGCGGCCGACGAGAGCGCTTCGGACAAGACGGCGTCCGACGGCGACGAGGGCAAGACCAGCACGTCGAGCGGGAAGTCGACCGTGTCGAGTCCGGATCCGGCTTCGGCCAAGACCGGCACGTCGAGCGCGTCGAACGACGACTCGGGTTCGTCCACGTCCGGTTCCGGCTCGGCCACGTTGGCGTCAAAGAGCACGGGCGGCGACGCCGCCTGACCGCACAAAAAGGACGGCCCCGGTGGAATCCACCGGGGCCGTCCTTGTTTCGTTCGTCGGGTGCTAGACCCCGCTGCGGGCCCGGGTGCGGGCGTTGCGGCGCTTCAGCGCGCGACGCTCGTCCTCGCTCATGCCACCCCAGACGCCGGCGTCCTGGCCGGAATCGAGCGCCCAGGTCAGGCACTCGGTGGTCACCGGGCAACGGTTGCACACCAGCTTCGCATCGGCGATCTGGGCGAGCGCCGGGCCGCTGTTCCCCACCGGGAAGAACAGTTCCGGATCCTCGTCACGACAGACCGCTTTATGCCGCCAATCCATGGCTATTACTCCTATCTGGGCGCGCAGCGTTGCACACCGGTTTATGTCTTCGGCTGTTAACGCGTGCACACAATTGTTTCTGCACTGTTGCGTACGATCGTTCCAGAGCCTGGACAGATGTCAATAGAACTTCGTTAACACGTGTGCAATGTCACTGCCCGGATCCGTTAGCGGAACCATTGCCCGGTTGTACTACACTAAATCCATCTGTGCCCATCTTCGGACTTAATTGAACGATTACCGCAGGTCACGGAAGTTTCTGCGGAGGAGCCACAACGTCCAGAGCCCCGGCGACCGCGCGGAACGTCATCTCTTCGCGCAGCCCGAGGTAATCCCCGTCGATCTGGGTGGCAATCGGCGTGTCGGATGTGATCCGCACCCAGGCGACGTCGTCCTCGCGCACCAGATGCGGGGCTTTGATGTCGGCCCGCTTGGCCAGCATCCGCCGCACCAGCCACAGATTTCGCCAGACGCCCATGCTCGTGGTGGCGAACACGCCCAGCCCGGTTTCGAAGCGGCAGTCGGGGTTGGTGTAGACCGGCCGGGCGTTGGCGTACGTCCACGGACTGGAGTTCGACACGAACACGAAGTGCACACCGGTCACCGGGTCCCGGTCGGGTAGTTCCAGCGTCAGCGTCGGCTCGCGGCGCGCACTGCGCAACACGGCGGGGATGGCCGAGCGGATGTAACGCGTCGCGGTGACGCCCTTGTGCTTGCGCCGGCGCGATTCGACGGCGGCCACCACCTCGCCGTCGACGCCCATGCCGGCGGTGAACACACCCCAGCGCTCTCCGCAGTCCATCAGGCCGATCCGCCGCCAGGTCGCGGTGCGGCCGTACTCGCCGAGCAGGTCGATCAGCAGGTTCGTCGCGTCGATCGGGTCGTGCGGAATGCCCAGCGAGCGCGCGAACACGTTCGCGGACCCGCCCGGCACGACGGCCACGGCGGGCATCACCCGGCCGGACGGCAGCGGCCCCGGAGGCCCCAGCAGGCCGTTGACCACCTCGTTGACCGTGCCGTCGCCGCCGTGCACGATCACGACGTCGACGCCGTCGCGGGCCGCCTGCTGGGCGATCTCGATCGCGTGGCCGCGGTGGTCGGTGCGCTCGACCGTCAGCTGCACCCGGCTCTCCAGCGCGTGTGCGAGCAGCGCCAGCCCGGACGCGGTCGTCGAGGTCGCATTCGGGTTGACGATCAGCACGGCGCGCACGACAGCGAGCGTAGCGGGGTGCGGACGGTACCGTACGGACGTGACCGAACGCCGCCTGCTCCTCGTCAACGGGCCCAACCTCAACCTGCTGGGCACCCGTCAGCCCGAGGTGTACGGCACCACCACCCTGGCGCAGATCGAATCGCTGGTGTCCGCCGTGGCCGCCGAGGCCGGCTTCGAGACCCGTGCCGTGCAGAGCAACCACGAGGGTGAGCTCGTCGACGCCATCCACGGCGCGCGGGAGGACTGCGCGGGCATCATCGTCAACCCGGCCGCCTACAGCCACACCTCGGTGGCCATCGCCGACGCGCTGCGCTCGGTCGCGCTGCCCGTGGTCGAGGTCCATCTCAGCAATATCCATGCGCGCGAACAGTTTCGGCGGCACTCCTACGTCTCCGAGGTCGCCGACGTGGTGATCGCCGGGGCCGGCGCGCAGGGGTACGAGTTCGCGGTCCGCTACCTGCTGGACAAGCTCGGATGACGGCATCGCCCGCCGTCGTGCGGTACGCCGGCTACCTGGTCGCGGTCGAAGGTGTGGCGGGACTGGTCGTCGCGGCGGTGTACCTCGTGCACGCACTGACCGGGACCAACCAGGACGTGGTCCGCGGCCCGTCGCTCGGCGGGTTCGGCTACGGCACCGCGGCATGGTTCGCCATCATCGGCGGCGCGGTGCTGGCGGCCGGCTGCGCGCTGATCACCGGCCGGCGCTGGGGACGCGGCGTCGCGGTGTTCGCCAACCTCCTGCTGCTCGGTGTCGCCTGGTACATCCACGGATCAGACCAGCCGCTGTATGCCGCACTGGTCGCCGTCGTCGCGCTGGTGGTGCTCGGGCTGCTGTTCAGCCCGGCCGCCGTGCAATGGGTGATCCGCCCCCCGGAGTGAGTCAGCCGCGCGCCAGCGCCGCCAGCTCCGGCCCGGACACCCGGTAGGTTGTCCATTCCGTCTGCGGCTTGCCGCCGACGGCGTCGTAAAGCGCG
This sequence comes from uncultured Mycobacterium sp., assembly GCA_964611465.1. Classification (GTDB taxonomy): domain Bacteria; phylum Actinomycetota; class Actinomycetes; order Mycobacteriales; family Mycobacteriaceae; genus Mycobacterium. The sequence continues at coordinate 21,114 of CAZTAA010000032.1, forward strand.
ATGGCGTCGACATTCCAGTTCAGCACGGCCCAGCTCAGGCGGGTGTACCCGTGTTCGACGCACTCGGCCGCCAACTCGGACAACAGCTTTCGGGCCAGGCCGCGGCGCCGGAACGCCGGCCGCACATACAGATCCTCGAGGTAGACGCCGGCCACGCCGTCCCAGGTGGTGAAGTTGCGGAACCACACCGCGGTGGCGGCCGGCTCGCCGTCGACCTCGACGACGTGCGCGCAGGCGGTCGGCTCGTCGCCGAAAAGTGCCGTGCTGAGCTGGCTTTCGGTGACCGTGCAGTCCGCCGCGGCCCGCTCGAACTCGGCCAGCTCGTGAATCATCGCGACGATCGCGGCTTCGTCGCCGCGCCGCGCGCGACGGATCAGTTCGGTCATTCCGCTACTCCCAACCCGGACAGGATGGTCCGGAACTTCGTGGTGGTCTCGTCGAGTTCGTCGCCGGGATCGGATTCGGCGACGATACCGCCGCCGGAATGCGCCAGTGCGGTGCGCCGGTCGGCGGACAGCTGCGCGCAGCGGATCGACACCACCCACCGCCCGTCGCCGCGGTCGTCGCACCAGCCCACCGCGCCGGCGTAGAAGCCGCGGTCGCCCTCCACCTCGGCGATCAGCGCCGTCGCCGCATTCGTCGGCACCCCGCCGACCGCCGGCGTCGGATGCAGCGCCAACGCGAGATTCAGTGCGGTGGTGGATGTTTCGCGCAACCGACCGGTTATCGGGGTGCCCAGATGCCAGAGCGCGCCCGTGCGGTGCAGCCGAGGTTCGGGCGCGACCTCCAGGTCGGCGCACAACGGTTCCAGCGCGTCGCGCATGACGTCGATGACGAGCTGGTGCTCGTGGCGGTTCTTGCCGGACGCGGCCAGCGCGGCCCCATTGGCGGCGTCGACGTCCGGGTCGGCCGACCGCGGCGCCGAACCGGCGAACGGCGCGCACCGCACCCGGTCGCCGTCGCGGTCGACCAGCAGTTCCGGGCTGGCGCCCAGCAGCACCGTGCCCGCATACGCCGGGCCGGCGCTGCCCAGGTCGGCCAGGAAGACGTAGGCCGACGGGTCGACGGCGGCCAGTCGGCGCAGCACCGATGTTGCGTTCCATGGGGTTTCGGCCGTCACCTCGAGGGCGCGGGCCAGCACCACTTTCTGCAGCCCAGTGCTTGGATCACGCAACCTGGCCACCGCGGCGGCGACCCGGTCGCGGTGTGTCTGCGCCCCGGGCAGCATCCGGTGGATCCGCGCGCCCGTCGGCGTTCCCGTCGGCCAGTCGGGCAAGGCGGCCGGCCGCCGCACCGACCGCGGGGTATACAGAGCCGCCGGAGCCGTGATGTCAAAAGGCAACGCGCCCATGATGATTCGGGCATCACCGCGGCGAAGCGCGGCGGCGGCCTCGGCCGGATCCCGGTAGCCGGCGGCGATGCCGTCACCGAGCACCACGCCGCCCGAGCCGGCCAGCACGAAGGACGGTTCGGCGCTCACTCCGCGGACACCGGTTCGCGATGCGCGGTCAGGCCGAGCGACTTCAATTGGCGCAGGCCGTATTCGAACCCGCAGACCGACACCGAGGCAGGGGTGAACCCGTAGCGGGCGCCCTCGCGCAGCGGCTGCTCGACCCAGCGGGTCACGATCGAGCGGGAGAAGTGGCCGTGCCCGACGAAGACGACGTCCCGGTCGACCATGTGGTCCAGCGCCAGGCCGACGGCACGGTCGGCCCGCGTGCTGACCCGGTCGACCGACTCGCCGCCCGGGCAGCCGTGGGTCCACAGCAGCCAGCCCGGCGTCTCGGTGCGGATCTGGTGGGTGGTCAGACCCTCGTACTCGCCGTAGTCCCACTCGGCCAGCAGCGGGGTCACCTCGTCGACGGTCAGCCCGGCCAATTCGGCGGTCCGCAGGGCACGTCTGCGCGGGCTGCTGAACACGATCGGATCCTGCAGACCGAGGTGCCGCAGCGTCAGCGCGACCAGCCGCGCCTGGTCCTCGCCGTCGTCGGTCAGGTCGAGATCGGTGCTGCTGGTGTGCTGCCCGGATCTGGACCATTCGGTCTCGCCGTGGCGAAGCAACACCAACCGATGCTCACCGACGCTCACGTCGGCCAATTGTGCCGCACCGCGACGGGGCCCGGCGGTGCGGACCCGGCCGTGTCAGGATGGTCACGTGGGGACACATGTACTGGCAGTGGCGAATCAAAAGGGCGGGGTCGCCAAGACGACCACGGTGGCATCGCTGGGTGCGGCGATGACGGAACTCGGCAAGCGGGTTCTGCTCGTCGACCTCGATCCACAAGGCTGTCTGACGTTTTCGCTGGGGCAGGATCCCGACAAGCTCGCGGTGTCGGTGCACGAGGTGCTGCTGGGCGACGTCGAGACGAATGCCGCGCTGGTCCAGACGCTCGAGGGGATGACCCTGCTACCGGCCAACATCGACCTGGCCGGCGCCGAGGCGATGTTGCTGATGCGGGCGGGCCGGGAGTACGCGCTCAAACGCGGGCTCGCGAAGCTGGAGGCGACCGACGACCCGTTCGACGTCGTGATCATCGACTGCCCGCCGTCGCTGGGCGTGTTGACCCTCAACGGCCTGACCGCGGCGGCCGAGGTCATCGTGCCGCTGCAGTGCGAGACGCTGGCGCATCGGGGTGTCGGCCAGTTCCTGCGCACCGTCGCCGACGTCCAGCAGATCACCAACCCGGAGCTGACCCTCCTCGGTGCGCTGCCCACCCTCTACGACTCGCGCACGACGCACAGCCGCGACGTGTTGTTCGACGTGGTCGACCGCTACGAACTGCCGGTGCTGGCCCCGCCGATCCCGCGGACTGTGCGGTTCGCCGAGGCCACCGCCTCCGGGTCGTCGGTGCTGGCCGGCCGCAAGAACAAGGGTGCGATGGCCTACCGCGAGCTGGCGGAGGCGCTGCTCGCGCACTGGAAGTCGGGCCGCGAACTTCCGACCTACACACCGGACGTCTAGCTCTTCCGTCGGCGTAGGGATAAGTCGCGCGAGATCGGAATTTGCGTGCCGTTTGTCGACGGACGACGAGCGAGCGAGGCAATCAGCCCAGCGCGACGACGGTGTCCCCGCGTTGTTCGAGCACCGTCGCCCCGGCCACCGCGGGCACGATCGGCCCCGGCCCCGCCGGGCGGTCCACGGCGATGACGCGTTCCAGCCTGCCGGCCGACGCCTCGTGGACGGCGAGGCCGCCGACGACGGGAATCAGCAGCCGGTTGGCCATCATCGTGGCGGGGCCCAGCAGCACCTGCGGGCCGCCGGGGATCGTGTACCGGTAGGCCAGCGGGGTGGCGTCGAACACCACCAGGTCGTGGCCCGTCCACCAGGTGATCAGGCCGCCGGCGGGGGAGACGGCCGCGTTTTGCAGGGCTTCCGGTGTCGGCGGCGCCGTCAGCTCGCCGGTGGACACCTCGTTGCCCGTCTCGTCGTAGACCACGACCCGGGGCCGCGGGCCGGGCAGGTAGATCGCCGCCGAGGTGTCCGACACCGCCAGCACCCGGGCCCCGGAATCGGCGGCGGTGCCGGGCAGCGGCACGTCCCGCACCTCGGGTTCGTCGTCCTGGTCGGCCGGTTTGAGCAGCGTCAGCTTCAGGTCGGGCTGATCGCGGCAGGACTGCATCACCGCGACCGTGGCCGGGCTGGCGGCCGCCGATAGCAGGGCGCAGCCGGCGCCGATACCCTTCTGCGGCGGTTTGACCCGGGCGTCGACCTCGCCGAAGCCGATCACCCGGACCATGTCGGAGCGCCACGTCTCCAGCCGGGTGTCACCGGCCGACAGCACCTCGGTCCCGTTGGAGCTCAGCGTGACGCGCTTGTCGGCGTAGCCGCTGCGGGTCGGTCCGCGCTTGCCGGTCGCGCCGTCGATGGTGCTGACCTGACCGCAGCCCCGCGCATCCGGGTACACCGCCACGGCGTGGCTGTAAATCCAAGTGACGCCGCACAATTCACGGTCCCGGGCGAAGGTCCAGACGGCCGCGCCGGTGACCGGGTCGTGGCCGGTGACGGTGCGGCCGGCCCCGGTCACGATGGAACCGCCGGCCACCACCGGCACCGAGGTGCGCGGGCTGGCGGCGGTCCACAGCTGCCGCAGCGCGCCGGGCACCGTCTTGGCGGCGGTCAACGGTTTGGCCGGGGCGGCGGCCGGGCGGCTCTCGGTGGCCCGGGCGTCGCTGGTCCACCAGATGACGGCGGCGGCGATCGCGACCACGAGGGCGATCGCACCTGCGGCGCGGACGTCGCCCCGGGTGCGGCGTTCGGGTCTGACCATCGCGGGCCGGATCAGCCCGCGTTCGACGAGGCTTCGGCGGCCGGCTTGCGCGGACGGCGGCGACGGCGGCGGCCGGCGTGATCACCCGCGGGCGCACTCTCGGCCGCCGGGGTCTCGGCGGCCGGCTCGGCACTCTGGACGTGTCCGGTGGCGGTCTTGCCGCCGCGGGTACGGCGTCGCGAGCGGTTGCGGCGCGGCTGGTCGCCGTCCTCGCGCGGTGCGCGCGGCTCCCGCTTGGCGGTTGCCGGCTTCTTCGGCTTGCCGATGGAACCCTTTACGTCCGTGGCGATTCCGAGTTCTTCGTAGAGGTGCGGCGAGTTGGAGTAGGTCTCCGCCGGGTCGGGGCAGTCCAGGCCGAGGGCCTTGTCGATCAGCGTCCAGCGGCTCAGTTCGTCCCAGTCGACCAGGGTGATCGCAACGCCGGTTTTGCCGGCGCGGCCGGTCCGGCCGATGCGGTGCACGTAGGCCTGCTCGTCGTCGGGGATCTGGTAGTTGATGACATGCGTGACGTCGTCGATGTCGATGCCGCGGGCGGCCACGTCGGTGGCCACCAGGACGTCGTTCTCCCCGGTGCGGAACGCCTTGAGGGCCTTCTCGCGGGCGATCTGACCCAGGTCGCCGTGCACCGCGCCGACCTTGAAGCCGCGCTCGGCCAGTTCGTCGGCGACTTTCTGGGCGGTGCGCTTGGTGCGGGTGAAGATCATCGTCGCGCCGCGGCCGTCGGCCTGCAGGATCCGGCTGACCATCTCGACCTTGTCCAGCGCATGGGCCCGGTAGACGAACTGCTCGGTGGTGTCGTGCGTCTGCGACGACTGCGCCGATTCCGCGCGGATGTGGGTGGGCTGGTTCATGAAGGTGCGGGCCAGCGTGATGATCGGGTCCGGCATGGTCGCCGAGAACAGCATCGACTGGCGGGTGTCGGGGGTCAGCCGCAGGATGCGCTCGATGTCCGGCAGGAAGCCCAGGTCCAGCATCTCGTCGGCCTCGTCGAGCACCAGCACGCTCAGGCCGCCGAGCTGCAGATGGCCCTGCTGGGCCAGGTCGAGCAGGCGTCCGGGGGTGCCGACGACGACGTCGGCGCCGGCGCGCAGCGCCTCGATCTGCGGCTCGTAGGGCCGGCCGCCGTAGATCGAGACCACGGATAGCGGCCGATCGGTTGCGGTCAGGTACTTGGCGGCGCCGGCGAGGTCGTCGTACACCTGCAGGCACAGCTCGCGGGTCGGCACCACGATCAGGGCGCGCGGTGCGCCGGCCAGCGGTCGCTCGCTGTCGCGGGTGATGCGGTTCAGCAGGGGCACGCCGAACGCGAAGGTCTTGCCCATGCCGGTGCGGGCCTGGCCGATCAGGTCGTCGCCGGCCAGCGCCAGCGGCAGCGTCAGCTCCTGGATCGCGAAGGCGTGTTCGATGCCGCGGTCGGCCAGTGCCCGCACGATCTCGTCGCGGACGCCGAGCTCGGCGAAGGTGTGGTTGTGATGGGTGTCGAGATGCGTCATTGCTGCGCGTACAGCCTTTCGGTCAGTGCGAGGTGTTCCCGGTGCCGTTCCCGGCCTGTTCCGGACTCGTATCGCGTTCGTCCACGCGCGCACGAGTCTGTTGGGAAACGGTCTCTGACCTGCGGTCGAAACGCGCCGGCCCGGCTCTCCCCGGCATGGTGGCCGGGCCGGCGGGCCCTTGTCGTGCACGCACATTTCTCAGGTAGCTGAATTGCTGCCTGCAGCCATGATAGCCGTTCGGGCCGTCCGGGCCGGTATCGCGAGCGCGCTCTACAGTGGGTTCATGACTCTGCCGACGAACACGCCCACGAGTCAGGCTGATCGGGAGCCGTCGCGCATTCCTCCCGACCACCCCGGGATCAACGAGCTGTTCGCCCTACTGGCCTACGGTGAGGTCGCCGCGTTCTACCGGCTCACCGACGAGGCCCGGATGGCCCCGGACCTCAACGGCTGGATCAACATGGCCAGCATGGCGGCCGCGGAGATGGCGCACTACGAACAGCTGCGCGACGCGCTGACGGCCCGGGGCGTCGACGTCGTGCCCGCGATGGGGCAGTACGTCTCGGCGCTGGAGAACTACCACCGCCTGACCATGCCGAGCACCTGGCTCGAGGCGATGGTCAAGACCTATATCGGCGACGCGCTGGCGGCGGATTTCTACCGGGAGATCGCCGATGTGCTGCCCGACGACGCGGCCGACGTGGTGCGCGCCGTGCTGTCCGAGACCGGGCATTCGCAGTTCGTCGTCGGTGAGGTGCGCGCGGCGGTCGGCCGCAGCGAGGTGGAACGCAGCCGCCTGGCGCTGTGGTCGCGCCGGCTGCTGGGCGAGGCCATCACCCAGGCGCAGTACGTGCTGGCCCAGCGCGACGAGCTGGTCGACCTGGTGGTGGCCGGACAGGACGGTCTGGGCCGCATGACGGAGTTCTTCGAGCGGCTGCAGCGCACCCACGGCGCCCGGATGGTCGAGCTCGGCCTGGCCTGACGACTACTGCGTGCAGCTGGCGATCGCCGCGTTGCTCGCCTGCGCGACCAGGGTGGCCCCGGAGCCGTCGGTGACCGTGCAGTTCAGCTGGCCGGTCAGGCTGGTCGCCGTCACCGACTTGGTCACGACCCCGGGATTGAGCACGACGGTCCGGCTCCACGGCAGCGCTACGTTCACATCGGTGCGCGGAAAGCCCTGTTCATCGGTGTAGATGATGCTGACGAGGTCGAACAGCTGACGGGTGCCGGTCACGGTGTAGGTGATGGTCTGTTCCGGGGGCGTGCCCTGCGGTGGCGGCGGCGGCGCGGCCGGCGGGGCGTCGTGGGCCGACGGTGTGGTGGTGACCGTGACGACCGTCTCGGGCGGCAGCGCCGCCGTCGGCGCCGGCGCGCTCGGCGGCACGGTGGCGATCACGGTCCGCGGGGTGGTCGACACGGCGTCCTGGCCGGGCGCCGCCTCGGGACTCGTCGGCGTGGGCGTGGCCGACCTCGTCGCGGTGTCACCGCCGTGCGAGGCGAACGCGATCGCCACCAGGGCGACCAGCAGCACGACCCCGGCCACCCCGGCGATCCAGCGCCAGCGGGTGTCGCGGTAGACCTCATAAGCTTCGTGGTCGTCGTCCGGATAGCCCGAATAATCGGGGTAGTCCGGGCTGAATCCGAAGCGCCCGAACTTCTCCGTCGGCGGCTCGAACGGATCGTATTGATAGGCCGGCGGCGGGGGCGGGTCGTCGGCGAGGCGGCTGCCGCCGCCCCGGCCGGGGCCACTCCAGTACGGCTTGCTCATCGCCTCACCACCGCCGCTTTCAGTCACAAGAGTCACTTGCACAACTTCCTTAACACGATGGTATCGGTGCGCGCGGAATCGTGCGGGCTGTCGGAAGGTGTGTCGGCAGGGCGCAACGGGATCGTTGCGGCGCCCTTCCGGGCGACTTCGCTGACCGCTGAACGCCTGGCGCGTGCTGCGGCGCCGCCGTCCACTAGCCTGCATTGAGTAGACGCCCCGGGCTCTCCGGGACGAGCGACAGGCGAAAGGGTGCAGCGTGGAGGTCAAGATCGGTGTCACGGACAGCCCGCGTGAACTCGTGTTCAACAGCGCCCAGACACCCGATGAGCTGGAAAAGCTGGTGGCCGCCGCACTGTCCAAGGGATCCGAGCTGTTGAGCCTGACCGACGAGAAGGGCCGCCGTTTCCTGGTGCAGGCCGCCCGCGTCGCCTACGTCGAACTGGGGCCCGCCGACAGCCGCCGGGTGGGCTTCGGCATCGGCGAAGGCCCGGTCACGCCACCGGCCACCGACGACTGACGGGTTCGGCCGGTCGGGTCAGGAGCGGATCCGCGGCACGTGTGACAGCCCGCCCCAGATGAACTGGACGGTGCCTTCCACGGCCTCGTCCTTGCCGATCGGGCGATCGTTGTCCAGCCAGTACCGCGCCGAGTCGACGCTGATGCTGACCAGACCGACCGCGATCATCCGGGCCCGGTGCGGGTCCAGGGCGGAGTCATGGCTGATGAGATCGAACACCGCGTCGGTGCACGCCTCTGTGGCCACCTTGACCTGCGCGGACACCGACGGCTCGGTGACGTAGTCGTTCTCGAAGATCAGCCGGTAGCCCTGGCCGTCGTGCTCGATGAAGTCGAAGAACGCGGCCACCGCGGCGCGGACCCGCTGCCGGTTGTCGGTGGTGGTCCGAAGGGCCTGGCGCACGCCGGACACCAGATTGTCGACATGCTGGGCCAGCACCGCCAGATACAGCTCCAGCTTGCTCGAAAAGTGTTGGTAGAGAACAGGTTTGCTGACGCCGGCCCGGTCGGCGATCTCGTCCATGCTGGCCGCGTGATAGCCGCGGTCGACGAACACCTGGCTGGCCGAACCCAGTAGCTGACCGCGACGCTCGTCGCGGGGCAACCGGTTGCCGCGCTTGTTGGCGCCGGAGGCCGGCCGGTCGCCGTTGGCCGGTTTGCCCGTGCGCCGCGCGGTGCCGCTGGCGAGTTCGTTCATCAATACCTTCTGTTCACTTTCGCAGCCGATTCTGTCGCATTCCGCGCAGCAAATCGATCGGGATGACACTACTACCATCCCCGGCCCCGCCCCCGCAGGCGCGGAGCAGCGCTTTCGCCCTCGGGCGCGCCGACGGTCGGCACGCCCGGCGCTGTGCCATCCTTGGGCGGTGACTTACCACCCCGGACGTCGCGGGAGCAGTCGCGTACCGGTGCTGCGCAGCGAATGGAACGAGCCGCTGCGCGCCCAGCGCGATCCCCTCGCCGAAGACGCCGGCCGGGTGCGGGCCAACCGGGACGACCACCGGCAGTGGCCCAGGCAGAGCTGGCTGGGCCGGTTCGTCGCGACCTACGGCTGGCGGGCCTACGCGCTGCCGGTGCTGGCCGTCGTCACGGTGCTGGTGCTGTATCAGACCGTCACCGGCGGCAGCCGGGCCGAGACACCGGCGGCACCGGTCGACACGGTCGGGGCACCGCCCACCATCGGATCGCAGGGCACCGCGATCATCGGTGCGCCGCCACGCGGGCTGACGCAGTTCGACGTGAATCTGCCGACCGGCGTCCTCCCGGAGGGCGGCCCGTTCACCGAAGCCGGTAACAAGACCTGGCGCACCGTGCCGGGCAGCGACCCGCAGGTCGGTCAGGGCACCGCGAAGGTCTTCCACTACACCGTCGAGGTCGAGGACGGCGTGGACACCGCCGGGTACGGCGGCGACGACGGTTTCGCGCGGATGGTCGCCCAGACGCTGAGCAATCCCAAGAGCTGGACCCACAACCCTCAGTTCGCCTTCGTCCGGGTCGACGACGGCTCAGATGTCCCGCCCGACTTCAGGGTGTCGCTGACGTCGCCGATGACCGTCCGCGAGGGCTGCGGCTACGAGATCGAACTGGAGGCGTCTTGCTACAACCCGGCGTACTTCCCGGTGGGCGGCGGCGAAGCCGAGCAGAGGGTCCTGCTCAACGAGGCTCGCTGGGTGCGCGGGGCGGTGCCGTTCCAGGGTGACGTCGGCTCCTACCGGCAGTACCTGATCAACCACGAGGTCGGCCACGCGATCGGCTACCAGCACCACGAACCGTGCGACCAGAACGGCGCGCTGGCGCCGATCATGATGCAGCAGACCTTCTCGACCGCGAACAACGACGCCGCCCGGTTCGACCCCGAGTGGGTCAAGCCGGACGGCAAGGTGTGCCGGTTCAACCCCTGGCCGTATCCCATCGCCTGACGGGTTCGCTTGGCACCGAATTCTGCACCAGGGTCGTGACTTGCGACCTGCAGCGACCCTAATGCAGAACTGGGCGCAAGATGGTGGGGTGTCACCGTTGCCCCCGCTCGTGAGCCCCGCGTCGGACCTGACCGCCGCCGAGGTCGCCCGCTACAGCCGGCACGTGATCCTGCCCGAATTGGGCGTCGTCGGGCAGCGACGCCTGAAGAACGCCCGGGTGCTGGTGATCGGCGCCGGCGGGCTGGGGTCGCCGGCCCTGCTGTACCTGGCCGCCGCGGGCGTCGGCACCATCGGGATCGTCGAGTTCGACGTCGTCGACGAGTCGAACCTGCAGCGACAGATCATCCACGGCCAGTCCGACGTCGGCCGGCCCAAGGCGCAGAGCGCGCACGAGGCGATGCACGAGGTCAACCCGTTGGTCGACGTCCGGTTGCACGAGTTCCGCCTCGAACCGGACAACGCCGTCGCGCTGTTCGCCGAATACGACCTCATCCTGGACGGCACGGACAACTTCGCCACCCGCTACCTGGTCAACGACGCCGCCGTGCTGGCCGGCAAGCCCTATGTATGGGGATCGATCTACCGGTTCGCCGGCCAGGCGTCGGTGTTCTGGGAGGACGCCCCCGACGGGCGCAGCGTGAACTACCGCGATCTGTACCCCGACCCGCCGCCGCCCGGGCTGGTGCCCTCCTGCGCGGAGGGCGGGGTCCTGGGCATCCTGTGCGCGTCGATCGCCTCGGTGATGGGAACCGAGGCGATCAAACTCATCACCGGGATCGGGGAGTCGCTGCTGGGCCGGCTCCTGATCTACGACGCCCTGGCCATGACGTACCGCACGGTGGCGATTCGCAAGGATCCCGCCGCCCCGAAGATCACCGGACTCACCGACTACGACGCGCTCTGCGGCGTGCTGCCGGAAGCGCCGGACCTCGGCGCCTCGGTCGGCGCCGCCGAGCTGCGCCGGCTGCTGGACGCCGATCCGCGGTACCTCCTGGTCGACGTCCGTGAGCCGGTGGAATGGGACATCAACCACATCGAGGGCGCCGTGCTGATTCCGCGGTCGAGCATCGAGGGCGGCGACGGGCTGGCGCGGATTCCGGCGGACCGGATTCCGGTGCTCTACTGCAAGACCGGCGTGCGGTCGGCGGAGGTGCTGCCCGCCGTGCAGAAGGCGGGTCACCCGGACGCCGTGCACCTGCACGGCGGCATCACCGCGTGGGCCGAGCGGTTCGCGCCCGACATGGTGATGTACTGACGCGCGACACAGCTGGTCAGCGGCCCGGAAGTGGCGTGTCGCGGCGTTAGGGTGACGGGGTGACGCTCGAATCGCCACCCGAACATGTGCTCGTCGCGTTCGGTCTCGGCGGGACACAACCGACTCCGCTGGGTGCCGGCTGGGAAGGCGGTTGGCGCTGCGGCGAGGTGGTGCTGTCCATGGTCGCCGACCACGCCCGGGCGGCCTGGTCGGCCAAGGTGCGCGAGACCCTGTTCATCGACGGCATCCGGCTCGCGCGCCCGGTCCGGTCCACCGACGGGCGGTTCGTCGTCGCCGGCTGGCGCGCCGACACCTTCGTCGCCGGCACCCCGGAACCGCGCCACGACGAGGTGGTGTCGGTCGCGGTGCGGCTGCACGAGGCCACCGCGAACCTGGAGCGGCCCCGCTTCCTCACCCAGCCGGTGGTGCCGCCGTGGACGGAGGTCGACGTCTTCACCGCCGCCGACCGCGCCGCCTGGGAGGACCGGCCGTTGCACTCGCTGCCGCCGGGCGCACCGCGGGCGCCGGAGACCGCCGACGGGGAACGGTCGGTGGATCTGCTCAATCAGCTTGCGACACTTCGCAAACCGATCAAGAGCACCAGTCAGCTCGTGCACGGCGACCTGTACGGCACGGTGCTGTTCGCCGGCAGCGCCGCGCCGGGAATCACCGACATCACGCCGTACTGGCGGCCCGCGTCCTGGGCGGCGGGTGTGGTGGTCGTCGACGCGCTGTCCTGGGGGGAGGCCGACGACGGCCTGATCGACCGGTGGGACGCCCTGCCGGAATGGCCCCAGATGTTGTTGCGCGCCTTGATGTTCCGGCTGGCGGTGCACGCGCTGCATCCGCGGGCCACCGCGGCGGCGTTCCCAGGCCTGGCCCGCACGGCGGCACTGGTTCGCCTGGCGCTGTAGTTCAGAAGCGGTGTCGGCACTCGCGCAACGGAATCCGGCCGTCGTCGGCCAGCACGCCTTCGGCGCGTAACCGCTCCAGTTGCCGACCGGCCAGGTGCGGCGCCGGCCGACCCGACGCGGGCACCACCCGGTGCCACGGCAGGTCCGACGAATCGGTGCGCATGATCCAGCCGACGATCCGCGGGCTGGAAAGTGCTGCCGCCGAAGCGATGTCGCCGTAGGTGGCGACCCGGCCGGGCGGTATCGACGCGACGAGCGCGCGCACGTTCTCCACCTGGTCGTCGGTCACCCGTGCCATCTCAGGACAGTCGTTCCCGGATCAGTTCCGCCGTCTCGGCCGGCCGGGCCAACGGCACCATGTGGTGGCAGTCCATCTCGACCAGTCGGAAGTCGCGCCGGTGCCGCAGGGCTTCGACGAGTCGGGGCGTGGCATAGGGCGGCGAGGTCTTGCCGGCACGCACCAGGGTGATTGGAATGTCGTTGGGCGCCAACGGGATATCGCGGGCCAGCTCGCTCCAGTACGACATCATCGCCGGGATGCTGATCCGCCAGCCGACCCGGCCGTTGGGCAGCTCGACGAGATGTTCGGCGAACTCGGTGTCCACCAGGTCGGCCTCGACGTCCGCCCATGACCCCGACGTCTTCTCGGTGCGGGCCTCCGCGGCGTCGGTGTAGTCCGGCGAGGCGAACATCGCGTCGGCGATCTCCCGCATCCAGCCGCCGGGCAGCGCCACCGCCGGATCGAGCAGCACCAGCGCCGCCACCAGATCGGGGCTGTCGGCGGCCAGCCGCAACGCGACCGCGCAGCCGAACGAATGTCCAACCACCACAACGGGTTCCGTCAGCAGGGCGGCCAGCGCGGCGGCGTTGGCGTCGAGGGTCCACGGCGCCGACCAGGTCGACCGGCCGTGCCCGATCAGGTCGGGGGCGGCCACCGCGACGCCGGGCAGGTGCTGCTCGGCCAGATGCCGCCAGCGCCGGCCGTGTCCGGTCAACCCGTGCAGTGCCAGCACCTCCGGCGGGCCGGCCGGGCCGTACCGGTGCACGTGCAGCGGCCCCGCGTCGTCGGCCGAACCGGACTTGTCGGACCCCTGTGCTGTCATGCCCACATGGTCCCCTCCGACACCGGCGGCTCACCCACCGGGATGCTGCTCGACCCCGCGCTGCGCGGGGCGGTCCGCGTGCTCGGCGGCCCGGGGACCGGCAAGACCCGGCTGCTGCTCGACGCCGCCGCGGCCCGCATCGACGCCGGCGCCGACCCGGAGTCGGTGCTGATGCTGACCGGCTCGGGCCGGCTCGGCGCGCAGGCGCGGGGAACGCTGACGGCCGCACTGCTGGCCGGACCGGGCCGGGATGCCGTTCGGCAACCGCTGGTGTGCTCCGTGCACGCGTACGCGTTCGGGGTGCTGCGGCTGGCCGCGCAGCGCGCCGGGGACCCACCGCCGCGGCTGATCACCGGCGCCGAGCAGGACAACGTCGTGCGGGAGCTGCTCGCCGGCGAGGTCGAAGACGGTGCCCGCCGATGGCCGGCCGCGCTGCGCGCGGCGCTGAGCACCGACGGCTTCGCCAACGAGCTGCGCGACCTGATGTCGCGGTGCGCCGAACGGGGGATCGACCCGGTGCGGCTGCAGCGCATCGGGCGGCGCAGCGGCCGGCCGGAATGGGTCGCGGCCGGGCGCTTCGCCCAGCAGTACGAACAGGTGATGTTGCTGCGTTCGGCGGTCGGCATGGCCGCCCCGCAGGCCACCGTGCCGGCGCTTGGGGCCGCCGACCTGGTCGGTGCCGCGCTGGATGCCCTGGCCGCCGACCGCGGGCTGCTGGCCGCCGAACACGCCCGCATCGAGCTGCTGCTCGTCGACGACGTGCAGAACCTCGACCCGCAGGCCGCCTTGCTGGTTCGGGTGCTGGCCGACGGGGTGGGCGCCGCGGTGCTGGCCGCGGATCCCAACCAGCGGGTGTTCGGGTTTCGTGGCGCCGACGCGGGCGCGCTGCTCGACGGCGACGCCCCGGTGCTGCACCTGACCACCAGCCACCGCTGCGCCCCGGCGATCGCGCGGGCAGTCTCCGCGGTGGCCGCGCTGCTGCCCGGCCAGTCGCCCGCCCGGGTGATCACCGGATCGGACGACGTGGGCGACGGCGAAGTCCGGCCGGTCCTGGCCGCCTCCGAACACGCCGAGGCGGCGGTGGTCGCCGACGCGTTCCGGCGGGCGCATCTGGTCGACGGGGTGCCGTGGTCGCAGATGGCCGTCATCGTGCGCTCGGTGGCTCGCGCCGGGGCGGGTCTGCCGCGCGCGCTGACTGCGGCCGGGGTACCGGTGGCCCCGTCGGCGATGGACGCACCGCTGCCCGACAACGCCGTCGTGGGGTCGCTGTTGGGTGTGCTGGCGGCAACCGCCGAGGGGCTGGACGCCCGGCGGGCCGAGGAATTGCTCACCGGCCCCCTCGGCCGCGTCGACCCGGTGACGCTGCGTCAGCTCCGGCGCGCGCTGCGCCGGACCGCACCGGATCGGGATTTCGGTGAACTGCTCGTCGCGGCGCTGCGCGGTGGGGCGCCCGCGACGCTGGCTCCCGCGCACCGCAAGCCGTTGCGGCGGGTCGGCGCGGTGCTGCGCGCGGCCGAGCGGGCGGCCGACGACCCGCGATCGGCGCTCTGGGAGGCCTGGCGGCGCAGCGGCCTTCAACAACGGCTGCTGGCGGCCGAGGATCGCGGTGGTCAGTCGGGGCTGCGCGCCGCGCAGAGCCTTGATGCCGTCACGGCGCTGTTCGACGTGGCCGACCAGTTCTGCACGGCCAACCCGGGGGCCGGAGCCGCCGCACTGCTCGATCACGTCGAGGGGCTGCGGCTGCCGGTGCGCGCGGCCGAGCCCGTGCACCCCGTCGAGGCGGTGTCGCTGCTGAGCCCGCACCAGGCGCTGGGCCGGGACTGGGACACCGTGGTCATCGCCGGCCTGCAGGAAGGGTTGTGGCCCAACGCGATTCCGCGCGGCGGTGTGCTGAACACGGCGCGTCTGCTCGACGTCATCGACGGCGTCCCCGACGAGGTCAGCGCCCGGGCGCCGGTGCTGGCCGACGAACGCCGGCTGCTGATCGCGGCGATGGGCCGGGCCCGTCGGCGGCTACTGGTGACCGCCGTGGACACAGAG
>CAZTAA010000032.1:36489-39869 GCA_964611465.1 uncultured Mycobacterium sp.
GCCGACCCGGCGGAGTGGTATTCGACCACCGCGGTCAGCACGGCCGAACCGCTGTGGAGTGGCCCGGACCACACGGTGGCCGTGTCGCCGTCGAGCCTGCAGAACCTGCAGGACTGCCCGTTGCGCTGGCTGCTGGAACGCCACGGCGGGCGGACCGCGGGCGACGAGCGCTCGACCGCCGGGTCGCTCATCCACGCCCTGATCGCCCAGCGCGGCGCCGGCTACGAGCAGTTGGCCGCACAGCTGGAAGAGGTGTGGCCGCAACTGCCGTTCGGCGCGCAATGGTTCGCCCGCAACGAGTTGGACCGGCACCGCGCCATGCTGCAGACCTTCCTCACCTGGCGCGAGGACACCCGCGGCGCGCTGGCCGAGGCCGGCGCCGAGGTGGCCGTCGACGGGGTCCTGCCCGCCGACGGGACCGCCGGGCCGGCGGTTCGGGTGACCGGCCGCATCGACCGCCTCGAACGGGACGCCGAGGGCCGCCTGGTCGTCGTCGACGTCAAGACCGGCAAGACTCCGGTCACCAAGGACGACGCGCAACGGCACGCCCAGCTCGGCCTGTACCAACTCGCGATCGCGCACGGCCTGGCCGGCGAGGACGGCGCGCCCGGCGGCGGCCGGCTGGTCTACCTCGGCAAGCCGTCCGCCGCCGGCGGGGCCACCGAACGCGAACAGGACGCCCTGACCCCCGAGTCCGCCGCCGAACGCCTCGACCAGGTGCGTCGGGCCGCCGCCGAAACCGCCGGCCCCGACTTCACCGCACGCGTCAACGACGGCTGCACCCACTGCCCGGTACGACGATCCTGCCCCGCCCAGCACCCGAATACGGAGCCGTCATGAGCCGCTACAGCCCCGTGGAACTCGCCGATGCCCTCGGTGTGCACCGGCCCACCGACGAGCAGGCGGCCGTCATCGCCGCGCCGCCGGGCCCGCTGGTCGTCATCGCCGGCGCGGGCGCCGGAAAGACCGAGACCATGGCCGCCCGGGTGGTGTGGCTGGTGGCCAACGGCCACGCCGAGGCCGGGCAGGTGCTCGGCCTCACCTTCACCCGCAAGGCGGCCGGCCAACTGCTGCGCCGGGTGCGGTCCCGGCTGGCGCGGCTGGCGGGCGCCGGGTTGTCCGTCGACGGCGCGGACCCGGCGACCGTCGGCACCTACCACGCGTTCGCGGGCACGCTGCTGCGCGAGCACGGACTGCTGCTGCCCCTCGAACCCGACACCCGGCTGCTGAGCCCAACGGAGTTGTGGCAGTTGGCCTTCGAGGTGGTGTGCGCGCATCCGGGGGAGCTGCAGACCGACAAGTCGCCGGCGGCGATCACCGATCTGGTGCTGCGGCTGTCCGGCCAACTCGCGGAGCATCTGGTCAGCACCGCGCAGCTGCGCGACACGCACGGCGAACTCGAGCGGCTGGTGCACACGCTGCCGCCGGGTCCGCGGCAACGCGACGGCGGACCCGGCCAGTACCTGCTGCGGCTGCTGGACAGCCAGAGCGAGCGCGCCGAACTCGTCCCGCTGATCGACGCGCTGCACGCGCGGCTGCGGGCCGAGAAGGCCATGGACTTCGGCATGCAGATGGCCGCGGCGGCGCAACTGGCCGACCGGCACCCACAGGTCGGCGCCGCGCTGCGGGAGCGCTACCGGGTGGTCCTGCTCGACGAGTATCAGGACACCGGTCACGCCCAGCGCATCGCCCTGTCCGCATTGTTCGGCGGCGGTGTCGACGACGGGTTGGCGCTGACCGCGGTCGGCGACCCGATCCAGTCCATCTACGGCTGGCGCGGCGCCTCGGCGACCAACCTGCCGCGGTTCTGCACCGACTTTCCGCTCGCCGACGGCAGTCCCGCCCCGACCCTGGAACTGCGCACCAGCTGGCGCAACCCGCCCAGCACGCTGCAGGTGGCCAACGAGCTGTCCGCCGGTGCCCGGCGCCGCTCGGTGGCGGTGGGCGCCCTGCGTCCGCGGCCGGGGGCCGAGCCCGGCACCGTGCGCTGCGCGTTGCTGACCGACGTTGTCGCCGAACGTGATTGGGTGGCCGACGAGATGGCGGAGCGGTACCGCGGGCTGGCCGCCGGCGGTACGGCGCCGACCGCGGCGGTGCTGGTACGCCGCAACGCCGACGCCGCCCCGATGGCCGACGCGCTGCGGGCCCGCGGACTGCCCGTCGAGGTGGTCGGTCTGTCGGGCCTGCTGGGTGTCGACGAGGTCGCCGACGTGGTGGCGATGCTCCGGATGGCCGCCGACCCCACCGCGGGGCCGGCCGCCGTCCGGGTGCTCACCGGGCCGCGCTGGCGACTCGGCGCACGCGACCTGGCCGCACTGTGGCGGCGGGCCCGCACCCTGGCCGACGGTCCCGGCGCGGCGGCCGGCAGCGTGGCGGAGGTGGTCGCCCAGACGGCGCCCGACGCCGACCATCCCTGCCTGGCCGACGCGGTGTGCGACCCCGGTCCGGCGGCGGCGTATTCGGAGACTGGATACGCCCGCATCCGCGCTCTCGCCGACGAGCTGACGGTGTTGCGGGGCTACCTCGACCACCCGGTGTCCGATCTGGTCGCCGAGGTCCGCCGGATGCTGGGCGTCGACGTGGAAGTCCGCGCCGCGGCGCGGGGCAGCGAGCAACTGGACGCCTTCGCCGACATCGTCGACGCCTGGTGCACCGGCGGGCGGGGCGGCCGCGGCGTGCACGCGCTGCTGGCCTATCTGGAAGCCGCCGAGTCCGTGGAGGACGGGCTGGCCCCGGCCGGCGCGGTCGGCGAGGTCGGCGCCGCCGACGGCCGGGTGCAGGTGCTCACCGTGCACGCCGCCAAGGGGCTGGAGTGGCAGATCGTGGCGGTGCCGCACCTGTCGGGCCGGGTGTTCCCCTCGACCGCGACGGCGCGGACCTGGCTGACCGACGCCGGCGAGCTGCCCCCGCTGCTGCGCGGCGACCGCGCCGCACCCGGTCTGCACGGCGTGCCGGTACTCGACCTGTCGGCGGTCACCAACCGAAAACAGTTGTCCGACACCATCACCGGCCATCGCGACGAACTCGCGCGACGCCGCCTCGACGAGGAACGCCGACTTCTGTACGTGGCGGTCACCCGCGCCGAGGACACGCTGCTGCTCTCCGGGCATCACTGGGGCGCCACCGGACTGAAGCCGCGCGGGCCGTCGGAGTTCCTGCTCGAGGTCCGCGACATTCTGGAGCGCGCACAAGCGGCCGGCACACCGTGCGGCGAGATCGACCAGTGGGCCGCCGACCCGGCCGACGGTGACCAGAACCCGTTGCAGGACAACGTGATCGAAGCCGACTGGCCGGTCCGGCCCGCCGCCGCGGCGGCCTGCTCGCGGGGCGCGGCGCTGGTGGCGGCGGCCAGGACCGCCCTGGCCGGCGGACATGCGACG
>CAZTAA010000033.1:0-38754 GCA_964611465.1 uncultured Mycobacterium sp.
CGCCCGGCGGCGCAGGTCACCAGCGCCCGCGCCAGGGGCGTCGGGCCGGCCGCGCGCACCGCCGCGTCGTCGGCCAGCAGTTCGATCAGCAGCCGCACCGCGTCCAGGGCGGTGGCGCTGCGCACGAACCGGGGGAAGGCGGCGCGGACGGCGGTGAACGCCTCCAGCACCAGGTCGTGGCGGGCCCGCAGGTGGGCGCGTTCGTGGGACAGGATCGCGGTGAGTTCGTGGGAATCCAGCGCGCTGAGCGCGCCCTCGCTGAGCACCACCCGGCTGCGCACGCCCGGCAGGCAGTAGGCCAGCGGCTGTTCGACGTCGACGATGCGCAGCTCGCCCCGGCGGCGGCCGGTGCGGGTGCCGCCCCGGGAGACGTCCAGGATGTCGACCAGCGTGCGGTGGCGGGCGCGGCGGCGCCGGGTGGCGACGGCGACCCGCACGGTCGCGACGACGAAGCGGACGCCGACCACGCAGGTCAGGCCGAGCACCGCCACATACATCGCCCAAACGGGCCAACCCAGCCGGGTGATCTGTCCCAGGACATCGGGGCCGTCGGGCCCGGGCGGCAGGAGCCGGCTGGCGATGTCGATTCCGGCGCTGAAGGCGGACAGCACGGCCGCCAGGGCGATCGCCTGCCAGAGCACCAGTGCCGCGCGCGGAGCCCGCAGCGGCCAGCGGGCGCGGGCGAGCGCCGCGGGCACCGGGCCGGCCAGGCACAAGGCGAGGAGGGCGAAGGCCAGCGCGGACACGCTTCCAGTGTCTCTCAGCGGCCCCGGCACCCGCCAACCGACCTCGGATACCCGGTCTCAGGCCTCGGGGTCGGCGTACTTGGCCTCGAGTTCGGCCAGGGCGCGGCGCAGTGCGTCGGCTTCGTCGGCGCCGACCCGTTCGACGAAGTGCACGAGCGCGGCCTGTTTCATTCCGCTGTCGGCGGCCTGCTCGAGCGCGTCGAACATCAGCCCGGCGACCAGTTCGTCGCGGCCGTGGGCGGGGGAGTAGCGGTGCGCCCGGTCGTCCCGGTGCTGGACGACGAGGTTCTTCTTGGCCAACCGCTGCAGCACGGTCATCACGGTGGTGTACGCGAGGTCGCGACGGACCGACAGCGCCTCGTGGACCTGCCGGACGGTCTGGGGCTGCGCAGACGACCAGAGCTGGTCCATCACCGCCTGTTCCAGGTCCCCCAGTCGAGTGTGTATCCCCATGGCCCCGCTCATCTCCCTCAACGTTGCGGTCAGCCTACCCGCGTTTACTACCGCGCGTCGTACGAGCTTCGCTTCGTGGATAGTGACCGCTGTGAACGCCGTCACATGACGGGTGCGATTGGACTGACTTTCTTTATGGTTAGGCTTACCTAACCATATGAGGAGGCGACATGGCAGCCGTGATCGACGATCCGCTGATCACCCGCATGGTGATCCGCCGGCAACTGCCGCTGCACGAATCGAGCCGGCGCCTGCGGCTGCTCCACCCCGACTGCCCGCGGGTCTACGGCCCGGCCGTGATGTCGGACGTCTCAAGGCGCCGTTGGTGGCCGCTGCAGTCGGCACTGAGCACCGACCGCCTCGACGCGATGTACCGCGCGGCGGCCGCGGACATGGACAGCACGTCCGCCGCCGCCCAGCAGCTGGCGGCGACGCTGACCCATGCGGTGATCGGCCGGGTGGTCGTGCTGTTCGTGCTGGAGGGCCGGGCCTGGGACACGGGTTTGGAGAACCTCTGGGTGCACGTCGACTCCGATGGCGCGATCGATTGGCTCGGCGTGGTGGATCCGACGCTGCGCGTGCTTCCCGGCGACAGCTGCGCGGGCCGCCCGGGAACCGTGGAGCTGCCCAGCGAAGCCGCCCTGGCGACCTGGCTCGCACACCGCTGCCACCGCGCCCTGGCGCCGCTGTTCGCCCGGCTGAACACCGCCAGTGCGGGCGCGGTGGGCGTTGCCTCGATGTGGCAGACGGTCGGCGCCGCCGTCGTCGGGGCCGCCACCCGGGTTCCCCTGCTCGCCGGGGCCGACGACACGGTGGCGATGCGGCGTGGCCAGGCCGTCCTGGATGCCCTGGTCCGGTTCGGGCTGCCGGTCCGCGAGCCGTTCATGCTGCGGGCACGCGGTGCGGGCAGCCGCCTGGCAAGGTCTTGTACTTTAGGTCAGCCTTGCCTATCTTGAATGGTGTTCAAGTGCCTTGGACCGCCCCGGAGTCCTGAGGGCTGCAGAGACTCCCGGTCCACTCGAAGGGCGAGCCCCGCGCAACAGCGCGGGGCTCGCCTGCTTCGCCGGCCGATCACGCCGGCGTGTAAACAGAGCAGATGGCCGAACCCACCGGATTGCCCGAGGCAGTCACGTCCCTGTCCTCGCCGTTCGACGAACAGATCGGACTGACCTTCACCGACGTCAGCCCCGACGGCATCAAGGCCCGGTTCACCGTCACCCCCGCGCTGCACCAGCCGATGGGCATCGTCCACGGCGGCGTCTACTGCTCGGTGATCGAGGCCGTCGCCAGCACCTCGGCCTACGTCTGGCTGGCCGAGCACGGCGGCGGCAACGTCGTGGGCGTCAACAACAACACCGACTTCCTGCGCGCCATCTCGTCGGGCACGCTGCACGCGGCGTCCGAGCCGGTCCACCGCGGCCGCCGCCAGCAGCTGTGGCTGGTGACGATCACCGACGAAGGGGACCGCGTGATCGCCCGG
Source organism: uncultured Mycobacterium sp. (assembly GCA_964611465.1). Classification (GTDB taxonomy): domain Bacteria; phylum Actinomycetota; class Actinomycetes; order Mycobacteriales; family Mycobacteriaceae; genus Mycobacterium. The sequence continues at coordinate 2,680 of CAZTAA010000033.1, forward strand.
GGTCAGGTCCGGCTGCAGAACCTGGAGGCCGACGCCGGCGCGTGACACCCGCCCTGCCGATCCGGTGCCGCCGTGGCAGGATCGCAAAATGCGTCTGACACCGCATGAACAGGACCGGCTGCTGCTGTCCTATGCCGCCGACCTGGCCCGTCGCCGCCGGGCCCGCGGCCTGCGGCTCAATCACCCCGAGGCCGTCGCGGTCATCACCGACCACCTGCTGGAAGGCGCCCGCGACGGCCGCACCGTCGCCGAGCTGATGGTCAGCGGCCGCGACGTGCTCACCCGCGACGACGTCATGGACGGGGTGCCCGAGATGCTGGCCGACGTCCAGGTCGAAGCCACCTTCCCCGACGGCACCAAGCTCGTCACCGTCCACCACCCGATCCCATGAGCGCCGACGAACCGCAGGCGGGCCGCGCCCCCATGGTGCCCGGCGAAATCCTCTACGCACCGGGCGAGGTCGAACTCAACGCCGGCGCGGCGCGGATCGAGATGCAGATCCTCAACACCGGCGACCGGCCCGTCCAGGTCGGCAGCCACGTGCACCTGCCGCAGGCCAACGGCGCCCTCGAATTCGACCGCGAAGCGGCCCGCGGGTACCGCTTCGACATTCCCGCCGGAACCGCTATCCGATTCGAACCCGGTGTGCCGCAACTGGTTTCGCTGGTCCCGCTGACCGGAACGCGCGAGGTGCACGGATTGAGCCTGACCCCGCCCGGCAGGCTCGACCCCGCATGACGGCGCTGAACCGGCCGCGGTACGCCGCGCTTTTCGGCCCCACCACCGGCGACCGCATCCGCCTGGCCGACACCGATCTGCTGATCGAGATCACCGAGGACCGCAGCGGCGGCCCCGGACGTGCCGGTGACGAGGCCGTCTTCGGCGGCGGCAAGGTGCTCCGCGAGTCGATGGGCCAGGGCCGGGCCACCCGCGCCGACGGCGCGCCCGACACCGTCATCACCGGCGCCGTCATCCTGGACCACTGGGGAGTCATCAAGGCCGACATCGGGATCCGGGACGGCCGGATCGTCGCTATCGGCAAGGCCGGCAACCCCGACATCATGTCCGGGGTGCACCCCGACCTGGTCGTCGGGCCCTCGACGGAGATCATCGCCGGCAACGGACGCATCCTGACCGCCGGCGCCATCGACTGCCACGTGCACCTGATCTGCCCGCAGATCATGGCCGAGGCGCTCGGCGGCGGGATCACCACCCTGATCGGCGGCGGCACCGGACCGGCCGAGGGCAGCAAGGCCACCACCGTCACCCCCGGCGCCTGGCATCTGGCCCGCATGCTGGAGTCGCTGGACTCCTGGCCGGTGAACATCGCGCTGCTCGGCAAAGGCAACACGGTCAGCACCGACGCATTGTGGGAGCAATTGCGCGGCGGCGCTTCGGGTTTCAAGCTGCACGAGGACTGGGGCACCACCCCGGCCGCGATCGACGCCTGCCTCAACGTCTGCGACGCCGCCGGGGTGCAGGTCGCCATCCACACCGACACGCTCAACGAAATGGGTTTCGTCGAGGACACCCTGACCGCCATCCGCGGCCGCTCGATCCACGCGTACCACACCGAAGGCGCCGGGGGCGGACACGCGCCGGACATCATCACCGTCGCCGCCGAGTCCTACGTGCTGCCCAGTTCCACGAATCCGACCCGCCCGCACACCGTCAACACCCTCGACGAGCACCTGGACATGTTGATGGTGTGCCACCACCTCAACCCGAGCGTGCCCGAGGACCTCGCTTTCGCGGAAAGCCGCATTCGCCCGTCCACGATCGCCGCCGAGGACCTGCTGCACGACCTCGGCGCGATCTCCATGATCGGCAGCGACGCGCAGGCGATGGGCCGCATCGGCGAGGTGGTGATGCGCACCTGGCAGACCGCGCACGTGATGAAGACCCGGCGCGGCGCGCTAGGAGGCGATACGGCGGGAAAAAATGGAGCCGACAACACCCGGGCCCGCCGCTACGTCGCCAAGTACACCATCTGCCCGGCCATCGCCCACGGCCTCGACGACGAGATCGGCTCGGTGGAGGTCGGCAAGCTGGCCGACCTGGTGCTGTGGGAGCCGGCGTTCTTCGGCGTGCGGCCGCACGCGGTGCTCAAGGGCGGCATGATCGCGTGGGCCGCGATGGGGGATGCCAACGCGTCCATCCCGACCCCGCAGCCGGTGCTGCCGCGGCCGATGTTCGGCGCCGCCCCCGCCGCCGCGGCGGCCACCTCGGTGCATTTCGTGGCGCCGCAGGCGATCGACGACGGCCTGGCCGGCCGCCTCGACGTCCGCCGAAAGCTGGTTCCCGTCAAGGACGTTCGCGCCGTCGGGAAGGCGGACATGCCGATGAACGACGCCACCCCGGTCATCGAGGTGGAACCGGACACCTTCACCGTCCGCATCGACGGCGAGGTCTGGCGCGAACAGCCGGCCGCCGTGCTGCCGATGGCCCAGCGCTACTTCCTGTTCTGATGAGCATCCCGCCCGGCCTGGCAACGCTTCTGGCGCTGGCCGATTCGCGGCTGCCGACCGGCGGCCACGTCCACTCGGGCGGCATGGAGGAGGCCATCACCAGCGGCCTCGTCGTCGACACCGCCACGCTGGAGGCCTTCCTGCGCCGCCGCATCCGCACCCAGGCGCTGGTGACCGCGTCGGTGGCCGCCGCCGTGCACCGCGCCGCGCTGGCGCCCGCCGACGCCGACCGCGAGACCGACGCCCGCACACCGGCACCGGCCGCCCGGCAGGCCTCCCGCAGTCAGGGCCGCGGGATGCTGCGGCTGGCCCGGCGGGTCTGGCCCGACCAAGACTGGAGTGGTCTGGGCCCGCACCCGCACCTGCCGGTGGTCGCCGGAATCGCCGGGCGGGCAGCCGGATTGACACCCGAGCACACGGCACTGGCAGTGGTCTACACGACCATGACGGGTTCGGCGACCGCCGCCCAGCGACTGCTGGCGCTGGACCCCGCCGACGTCGCCACGATCACCTTCGGGTTGTCGGAGCTCTGCGAGACGACCGCCGGCGAGGCCGCGCTCGGGTTGTGCGACCTGTCCGACCCGCTGCTCGACACGCTGGCGCAGCGGCACGCCGCGCGTGACCGACCGTTGTTCGTCTCGTGACGTCTGCTTTCTGAAAGGACCGCCATGCCACCACATTTCGAGGACGGAACGCCACACGAGCACCCGGTGCGGCCACGCCGCCGGCGGCAGCCGGGCGAACCGCTGCGGATCGGCATCGGCGGCCCGGTCGGCTCCGGCAAGACCGCGTTGGTGGCCGCGCTGTGCCGGATGCTGCGCGAGGAGCTGTCGGTCGCGGTGCTGACCAACGACATCTACACCACCGAGGACGCGGACTTCCTGCGCCGGCACGCCGTGCTGCCCGACGACCGGATCGCCGCCGTGCAGACCGGCGGCTGCCCGCACACCGCGATCCGCGACGACATCACCGCCAACCTGGATGCGATCGACGACCTGATCGCCGGGCACGAAAACCTGGACCTGATCCTGGTGGAGTCGGGCGGCGACAACCTGACCGCGACGTTCTCGTCCGGACTGGTGGACGTCCAGATCTTCGTCGTCGACGTGGCCGGCGGGGACAAGGTGCCGCGCAAGGGCGGCCCCGGCGTCACGTTCTCCGACCTGTTGGTGATCAACAAGACCGACCTGGCCCCGATGGTGGGCGCCGACCTGGATGTGATGCGCCGCGACGCCGCCGCGGTGCGCGGCGAGCGCCCCTTCGTGTTGATCAGCCTGACCGAAGACCCCACCGCGGCCCCGGTTCTGGCGTGGGTGCGCGAACAACTCCGGGTCGCCCAGGCGGTTTGATGCACTCCGAGGTCCTCGTCGTCGCGCGGCCGGGCCGGTTGCCGCTGCTGGAATGCCGCGGCGGCCTGGCCGCCCGCGCCACGCTGCCCGACACCGTGCACCTGGTGTCCGCCGCGGCGACCCCGCTGGGCGGTGACGGCATCAGCGTGCGCGTCGTCGTCCCCGCGGGCGCGCGGCTGCGGTTACGCTCGGTCGCGGCCACGGTCGCGCTGCCGGGCCGGGACTGCCCGGTGTCGCACTCGGCCTTCGCCTTCGAGGTGGCGGGCTCGCTGGACGTCGACCTGGAGCCGACCGTGGTGGCGGCGGACGCGGTCCACGAGTCGGCGGTGCACGCCGACATCGAGGACGCGGGGCAGCTGCGGCTGCGCGAACGGGTGCAGATCGGCCGGGCCGGGGAAGACCGGGGTCGGTGGTCGGGTTCGCTGCGCATCGACGTCAAGGGTGAACCGCTGCTGCGGCACCGCGTCGAGCTTGGCCCCGGATCGCCCGGGCACGACGCGCTCGCCGCACCGCGGGCATACGTCAGCGAATTACACTGTCCGACAAGGGTTTCAGCCGGGCCAGGAACGGTTCTCGAACTGGCCGGCGGCGGTGTGCTGGCCACCTGGCAGGGCGACCGGCTGCCGGCCTAACTGGCCGCGAGGTCCTCTTCGACGGTGGCCGCGATCTCCTCCAACTGCTCGATCCGCGTCCGCGCGTAGGCCTGCTGCTCGGTGATCGTCAGCTGACCGCGGCCGCGGGCCAGGAACGTGTTGGCCCACGACAGCAACGTGGAGACCTTGGTCTTGAACCCGACCAGGTAGATCAGGTGCAGGAACAGCCACGCCAGCCACGCGACGTAACCGCTGAACTCGAACCTGCCCACCTTGGCCACCGCCGAGTGCTTGGACACCGTGGCCATCGAGCCCTTGTCGAAGTACTTGAACGGCACCCGCGACGCCGGATCGGCGCCCCTGAGTTCGGCCTTGATCAGGTTCGCCGCGTACTTGGCGCCCTGCATGGCCCCTTGCGCCATCCCGGGAACCCCGTCGACGGCCATCATGTCGCCGATCACCCACACGTTCGGATGACCCGGGATGGTCAGGTCCGGCAGCACCTTGACGCGTCCCGCCCGGTCCAGCTCGGTATCCGACTGCGCGGCAAGGTCTCTGCCGAGCGGACTGGCCGACACACCGGCCGACCACACCTTGGTGGCCGACTCGATGCGGGCGGTGGAGCCGTCCTTGTACTTCACCATCAGGCCGTTGCGGTCGACATCGGTCACCATGGCGCCCAGCTGGATCTCCACGCCCATCTTCTCCAGCCGCCGCTGCGCCGCGGCGCCCAGCTTCGGTCCCATCGGGGGCAGCACCTGATCGGCGCCCTCGATGAGGATGACCCGCGCCTGCGTCGAATCGATATGGCGGAACGCGCCTTTGAGCGTGTGGTCGGCGAGTTCGGCGATCTGCCCGGCCATCTCGACGCCGGTCGGTCCGGCGCCGACCACCACGAACGTCAGGAGCTTCTCGCGGCGCAGCGGGTCGCTGGACCGTTCGGCCTGCTCGAACGCGCCCAGGATGCGGCCCCGCAGTTCCAGTGCGTCGTCGATGGTCTTCATGCCCGGCGCCCACTCGGCGAAGTGGTCGTTGCCGAAATAGGACTGGCCCGCGCCGGCGGCGATGATCAGGCTGTCGAAGTGCGTCCGGTAGGTGTGGCCCAGCAACATCGAGTCGACGGTCCGGTTCGCCAGATTGATGTGGGTCACCTCGCCGAGCACCACCTGAGCGTTGCGCTGCTTGCGCAGGATCAGCCGGGTCGGCGGAGCGATCTCACCCTCGGACAGGATGCCCGTCGCCACCTGGTACAGCAGCGGCTGGAACAGGTGGTGGGTGGTCTTGGCGATCAGCTTGACGTCGACGTCGGCGTGCTTGAGCTTCTGCGCGGCGGTCAGCCCGCCGAACCCCGACCCGATGATGACGACCTTGTGGCGCTCCGAGGCGGTAGCTCCGGGGTTGCTCACCAATGGCTCCTTGACTGGCTGCTGGACGTTGCGGACACAGCGGTATACCCATAACCGTAGCGGCCGGCACCCGTACCGGCGCACCGGCGCGGGTGAATTGCGCCACCCCGCCGGGTCAGGCGGGCAGCACCGGCCGCAGCGCCTCGGCGAGCGCCGCGACCACTCCCGGCGTGTAGAGCGGCAGGTTGAAGATGACGCCGGTCAGGCCGACGTCGAAGACCTTGGTCTTGATCTGCTCGGCGACGGTCGCCGGACTGCCGACCGCCGCGCGGCCACGGAACGCCTCGGGAAGCTGGTCGAGGGACGCCTTCTCGTCGACGACCACGGTGAGCAGCGTGCTGGTCTCCAGGGTCGCCGGGTCCCGGCCGGTCTCCTCGCAGCGGTCGCGGACCACCGCAAGCTTGCCGGGCAGTTCGTCCAGGTTGGCGATCAGGTTCAGATGGTCGAAGTGCTTGACCGCCAACGGAATCGTCTTCTTCTCGCCGCTGCCGCCGATCAACAGCGGAATGTGGTCGCGATAACGCGGGTTGGCCATCGCGTCCCGGGTGCGGTAGTACCTGCCGTTCACCGTGGGGCGCTCGCCGGCGATCATCGGCAGGATGATCTCGAGCGCCTCGTTGAGCTTGTGGAAGCGTTCGGTGAAGGTGCCGAACTCGAAGCCCAGCTGCTCGTGCTCGAGCTCGAACCAGCCCGCCCCCAGGCCGAGGATCGCGCGGCCGGCGCTGACCACGTCGAGCGTGGTGACGGCCTTGGCCAGCAGCGCCGGGTTGCGGTAGGTGTTGCCGGTCACCAGCGTGCCCAGCTGGACGCGCTCGGTCGCGGTGGCCAGCGCGCCGAGCGCCGTGTAGGCCTCCAGCATCGGCTGGTCGGGAATACCCAGGCCGGGCAGCTGGTAGAAGTGGTCCATCACGAAGACGGCGTCGTAGCCCGCGTCGTCGGCCTCGCGAGCCTGCGCGACGACGGTGGGGAAGAGCTGCTCGACGCCGGTGCCGTAGGAGAAGTTGGGGATCTGATAGCCGAGTTTGATGGTCACCTTTCGACCCTAGCCAGGCCGCCCGAGCGTCAGGAGCGGGTTTCGCCGGCCGCGGAACCCGAAAAACCGGGAATAGTCAGCCGAAATGCGGCAGCAAACCGGCGCTGACGTGCAACATCTGACCGGTGATGTGCCGGGCCGCCGGCGTGGTCAGGAACAGCGCCATCCGCGAGATCTCGGCGGCCACCGCGGGCTCGGCATTGGTCAGGCCGGGATAGCCGGGTTCGACGCCGTGGCCGACGGCGACCACGTTGATGGTGATGCCGCGGGTTCCGAAGTGGTCGGCCTGTCCGGCGGTCCAGTCCGCGAGCGCGGCCTTGACGGCGGCGTCGGGTCCGCCGAGCCGCGGATGCTCGGGCACCACCGAGATCACCGAGCCGCCCGACCGCAGATGGTCGCCGATCGTCTGCAAGGTCAGCACCGGGGCCAGCACGACCGCGTCCATCGCGTTGCGCCAGGCCGCCGCCGTCTGGTCGGGGGTGAAGGCCCGCGGATCACCGTCGGTCCAGCGTGGCGCCGGCACGTTGACGATGGTGTCGAGGTGCTGTGGGAACTCCGGTCGCGCCTGCGTCAGCGCCGCGGGGTCGGAGTTGTCCACCAGGATCGCGTCGACGTCGAGTTCCTTGGCGTTCACCTCGAGTTCGTCGCGGCGGGCGCCGCTGAGCACCACCCGATGCCCGGCATCGCGGAAACTTTCGGCGACCGATCGGCCGAGTTCGGTATCTCCGCCGGTGACCAGCACCTCCATCGCAGTGACCTCCCGTGTCCGTAATCGAACGCCATGACCGCCCCGCCACTGAATCGTGGCACATCAGCGGGCTCTCGGCGGGGATCGCCGCGCAGTGGGACCCCACCGGAACTCGTCGAGACCAACGATGTTACTGGACGGTAGCCATCGCACGAAAATCTGCGCTGGCCGTAGGGTCGTGTCCGTGCGCCGACCCCCAGAAACGCTGCGCACCCCGCGCACGGCCCTGCCCGGGTGGGTCTACGTCCCCGCGGCGGTGGGCGCCGCGTTCGTGGTGCTGCCGCTGGTGGCGATCGGAGTCCGGGTCGACTGGGCGAACTTCGGCGCGCTGATCACCAGCCCGTCGTCGACCACGGCACTGCTGCTGAGCCTGCGGACGTCGGCGGCGAGCACGGCGGTGTGCCTGGTCGTGGGTGTCCCGATGGCTCTGGTGCTGGCCCGCAGCCGGGCCCGTCCGGTGCGCTGGCTTCGGCCGCTGATCCTGCTGCCGCTGGTGCTGCCGCCCGTGGTCGGCGGTATCGCGCTGCTCTACACCTTCGGCCGACTCGGGCTGATCGGCCAGTACCTGGAAACCGCCGGCATCAGGATCGCGTTCAGCACGACGGCCGTGGTCCTGGCGCAGGCCTTCGTCTCGCTGCCGTTCCTGGTAATCGCGCTCGAAGGGGCCGCGCGCAGCTCCGGGCGGGACTACGAGACGGTGGCGGCGACGCTGGGCGCGCCCCCGAACACGGTGTGGTGGCGGGTGACGGTGCCGCTGTTGCTGCCGGGCCTGGCCTCCGGTGCGGTGCTGGCGTTCGCGCGTGCCCTCGGCGAGTTCGGCGCGACCCTGACGTTCGCGGGATCCCGCGAAGGCGTCACCCGCACGCTGCCGCTGGAGATCTACCTGCAGCGGGAGAGCGATCCCGACGCCGCGGTGGCGTTGTCGATGCTGCTGGTGGCCGTCGCCGCGGTGGTGGTGGCCGGGCTGGGCGCCCGGCGGCTGGGTGGCAGCGGTGCCGGGTGATCTGACGGTCACGACGACGGTGTCCGGCCGCGGCGTCGATCTCTCGTTCACGGTGCCGGCCGGCACGGTGGTGGCGCTGCTGGGCGCGAACGGCGCCGGCAAGTCGACGGCGCTGCACGTGATCGCCGGGCTGATCCGGCCCGATGCGGCCCTGGTGCGACTCGGCGATCGGGTGCTGACGGACACGTCGGCCGGCGTCGACGTGCCGACCCACGCCCGACGGGTCGGCCTGCTGCTGCAGGACCCGCTGCTGTTTCCGCATCTGGACGTCACGGCCAACGTGGCGTTCGCGGCGCGGGCGCGCGGCCGGGGCCGGGCCGCTCGCGAGCACGCCGCCCGGTGGTTGAGCGAGGTCGGCGCCGCGGACCTCGCCGACCGCAGGCCGCGGGACCTCTCCGGCGGCCAGGCCCAGCGGGTGGCGCTGGCGCGGGCGCTGGCCGCCGAACCCGAGGTGCTGCTGCTCGACGAGCCGCTGGCCGGCCTGGACGTCGAGGTCGCGACCGCCATGCGCGGGGTGTTGCGCCGGGTGCTCGCCGGATCGGGGCCGGCGGTCCTGGTCACCCATGACGTGCTCGACGCGGTCACCCTGGCCGACCATGTCGTCGTGCTGGAGGACGGCCGGATCGCCGAATCGGGTCCCACGGCCGAGGTGCTGGCGGCTCCGCGCAGCGCCTTCGCCGCCCGGTTGGCCGGTTTGAACCTGGTGGCCGGGACGATCGATTCGGACGGGGTGTTGCGAACGCCGTCGGGGGAGCGCTGGCACGGTGTTCCCGCCGAACCGTTGGCCGCGGGCAGTCCGGCGGTCGCGGTGTTCACTCCCGCGGCGGTCGCGGTGTACACCGAGCCGCCCAAGGGAAGCCCGCGCAACGTCGGGGAGGTCCGAATCGCCGAACTGGAATCGCGTGGCAACGCCATCCGGGTTCGGTCGTCGCCCGGTGCGGACGGCGGGCCGGGTATCGCGGCCGACGTGACCGCCGACGCGGTGGCCGATCTGTTGCTGACCGCGGGCACCGGCGTGTGGTTCGCCATAAAGGCACAGGAAGTGGCGTTGCACGCGCGCTGAACGCGGCGAGCGGTGCGCCCGCGCCCAACCCGGCGTCGTCCCGGGAAACACCGGAGGCACTGCATACTTGCGTCACGGCTGTAACACAAATAGGTTCGTCGCCATGGACCTTCCGACCCCCAGGACACGCTCGCGGGGCATCTGGACGTCGCTGGCGGTCACCGCGGCGTCGGCCCTGACCGCCGCCGGCATGACCTTCCCGGCCACGATCGCCAACGCCGATCCCGTGGCGCCCTCGCCCGCTCCGGCCCCGGCCCCCGCCGACCCGAACGCCCCGGCACCGGCACCCGCGCCCGCTCCGGCGGACCCGAATGCCCCGGCACCGGCACCCGCGGACCCGAACGCTCCTCCCGCGCCGGAGCCGGCGCCCGAAGAGGGCCGGATCGACAACGCCGCGGGCGGCTTCAGCTACCTGCTGCCGGCCGGCTGGGTGGTCGGCGACGCCACCAAGCTCAACTACGGTCAGGCGCTGCTGTCCAAGGAGACCGGTCCGGCGGTCCCCGGACAGCCGGCCCCGGTCGCCACCGACACCAGCATCCTGATCGGCCGTCTGGACCTGAAGCTGTTCGCCGGCGCGGAGCCCGACAACGCCAAGGCCGCGGTCCGGCTGGCCTCCGACATGGGCGAGTTCTTCATGCCGTATCCGGGCACCCGGGTCAACCAGCAGACCTTCCCGCTGAACGCGAACGGGCTGACCGGTTCGGCGTCCTCGTACGAGGTGAAGTTCACCGACACCACCAAGCCCAACGGACAGATCTGGGCCGGTGTCATCGGCGACGCCGGCGTGAACGCGCCGCGCGGACAGCGCAACGAACGGTGGTTCGTGGTGTGGCTGGGCACGTCCAAGACCCCGATCGACACCAACGCCGCGGTGGCGCTTGCCAACTCGATCCGGCCGTGGACTCCGCCGCCGGCTGCCGAACCCGCGCCGGGTGCGCCGGCTGCCCCGGGTGCGCCGGGCGCCCCCGCCCCGGAGCCCGGACGCGCCCCGATCGGTGTCCCGGTGCCGGTCGCGCCCGAGAACGCGCCGGGGATGGTTCCGCAGTAGCCACCCGGGCGGCCCGTGCTGCGGATCGTTCCCGATATCCATGCCGATTCGTTACCGGCGGCGGGTATATCTGACAGCACTGGTCCGGCTGCCGAGCTGGACTCGACAGCTAGGAGGTCCTGATGGACACCGTGTACCAAGCAGCCACCGAGGTCCTGGCCCGCTCGACGACCCTGACGAGCGTGGGCTGGATCGGCTACATCATCATCGGCGCCATCGCCGGCTGGATCGCGGGCAAGATCGTCCGCGGTGGCGGCGACGGGATTCTGATGAACATCGTGATCGGCGTCGTCGGCGCCCTCATCGGCGGGTTCCTGCTGAGCTTCTTCCTCGACACGGCGGGCGGCGGCTGGTGGTTCACGCTGTTCACCGCGGTGCTCGGCTCGGTGATCCTGCTGTGGCTGGTCGGTCTGGTGCGCAAGGCCTAGCCGAGCGAAAACCCTAGTCTCACAAGCTGATCGACGCCCCGTCGAGCCGCTGGACCACATCGGCCAGCGGCCGGCGGGGCGTTGCCGGCAGCGGGTCGGCGTTCAGCGGCGCCCAGCCGATCCGCAGCAGCATCTGCGGGAAGCCGTCCCCGTCGAGCGCCAGCGACCGCACGATCTCCCGGGTGTTGTCGATCTCCAGCGGCTCCGTCAACGGGCAGCTCGCCAGGCCCAGCGCGGTGGCGGTCAACAGCACCACGCCGGTGGCCTCACCGGCCCGCAGCAGGGACATGCTGTCGTCGTTGCTGGTGCCCAGGACCAGTACGACGCCGGCGTCGTCACGCGATTCGGCGCCGCTCGGCTGGGGCAGGGCCGGGCTGGCGAAGGCGCGGCCCGGCAGCCCGGCGAACCCCTTGGCGGACGCCGGCGGCGGGGCCGGGGAGTTGCGGGCCGGAACCCCGGCGACCGATCCGTGCCGGCCACTCCACAGGGCCAGTTCGGCAAGGTAGTCGGCATCGCTGGCGTGCTGGTGGACGGCACTGGCCAGCACGGCGGTCAGCTCGCCGGGGTCGTCGACGCGGCGCAGCACCACGCCGCTGCGGGCGGCCCGCGCCGCCATCTGCGCGATGTCGCCGCCGGGCACCGGCCAGGAGCTGTACCACCGGCGGTCGGTGCGCCGCCGGGGGATCGCGGCGGCCAGCGCGATGTCCTGCTCGCTGCCGGCCGACGGGAGCAGTTCGATGCTGGCCAGGTGGTCGAGTTGGGCCGGGTTCGGCAGCCGGTGGACGTGCGCCTGCCAGCCGAGGGCGGCCAAGGCGACCGTGAAGTGTTGCAGGGCAACGCCGCAACTGAGGATCAGCTGCCGGCTGGCGGGGTCGGTGTGCGGCAGGTGCCGGCCGTTGTCGGCATAGAGATGGACGGTGTGCTCGCCGATGCGCCACAGCCAAGGCTGGGAATTGTGGATCGACGGGGCCCGGACCGCCAGTGCCAGCGCCGCCCGGATCGTCTCGTCGTCGGGGAATGCACCGCTCATGGACCTACTGTGGCATCGCGGCCCGGATCGACGGTGCCGCAAAGGACCCCGATCCCGGGCCGTTGGTCCCTTATGGTCGGGTGATGTCCGTGACGTCCGCGCCGACGACCATGACCGCGTGGCAGGTGCACCGCCCCGGCCCGGTGGCGAGCACACCGTTGCGCCGGGTGACGACGGAGGTTCCCCCGCCCGCGCCGGACGAGCTCCTGGTGGCGGTTCGGGCCTGCGGTGTGTGCCGCACCGACCTGCATGTGGCCGAGGGTGACCTGGCGGTGCACCGCGCCGACGTGGTCCCGGGTCACGAGGTCGTGGGGGAGGTCGTCCAACTGGGTGCGGGACTGGGCGCCGACAGTGGGTTCGCCGTCGGGGACCGGGTCGGGGTGGCGTGGTTGCGGCACACCTGCGGCCGCTGCCGGTACTGTGTGGCCGGCCATGAGAACCTGTGCCCGCAGTCCCGCTACACCGGCTGGGACGCCGACGGCGGGTACGCCGAATTCACCACGGTCCCAGCAGCTTTCGCGCACAAGCTGCCCGACGGGTACTCCGACGCCGAACTCGCGCCGCTGTTGTGTGCGGGGATCATCGGCTACCGGTCGCTGAAGCGCGCCGCGCTGCCGCCGGGCGGGCGGCTGGGGCTGTACGGGTTCGGCGGCAGCGCGCACATCACCGCTCAGGTCGCGCTGGCCGAGGGCGCCGAGGTGCACGTGATGACGCGCGGCGAGAAGGACCGCGAACTCGCGCTGTCGTTGGGGGCGGCGTCGGCGCAGGGCGCGGCCGACCCGCCGCCCGTCGCGCTGGATTCGGCGATCCTGTTCGCGCCGGCCGGTGGGTTGGTGGCGCCCGCGCTCGAGGCGCTGGACCGGGGCGGCACCCTGGCCATCGCCGGTATTCACCTGACCGACGTCGGTCCGTTGAACTATCAGCGCCACCTGTTCCAGGAGCGGCAGGTCCGCTCGGTCACGTCCAACACCCGCGCCGACGCGCGCGAGTTCCTCGACTTCGCCGGCCGGCATCGCATCGAGGTGACCACCCGGCCCTATGCGCTCGCCGACGCGGATCGGGCGCTGACGGACCTCGCCGCGGGCCGGTTCGCCGGTGCGGCGGTTCTGGCGGTGTAGCGGCCGCCGCGAGTGCTCAGGTGCTCAGGTGCCAGACCAGGGCCGCGGCCAGCGCGCCGAGCCCGTTGAGCGACCAGTGCAGCGCGATCGGCGCGATGAGGCTGCCGCTGCGGCGGCGCAGCCAGGTGAAGACGAAACCGGCCGCGCCGGTGGCCAGCACCGCGCCGACGACACCGGCGACGATGCCGAACGTGCCACCGCCGAGGAGGTGGGTGAAGCCGACGTTGCCGGCCGTCAGGCCCAGCGAGGTGGCGATGTGCCAGAGCCCGAACAGCAGCGAGCCGGCGGCCGCCACACCGCGAAAACCCCAGGCCCGGTCCAGCGCGCCGTGCAGCACGCCGCGGAAGGCGAGCTCCTCGGGGATGACGGTCTGCAGCGGGATGATGACCATCGACGCGATCAGCGCGCCGGACAGCGTGGCGTAGTGATTGTTCAGGAACATCGGGCGGGTCCAGGGCAGCAGCGCGCCGACCACGATCACCGCGCCCACCACACCGAACGCAGCCAGCGCGTAGCCGGCCCCGGTGCGCCAATGGTCGCGGCCCAGCCCCAACTCGGCCCAGCCCAGTCCGCGGGACCGCACCAGCAGCACCAGCGCGACGGCGGCGGCCGGCACGACCACGACGTTGGCCCAGGTGGTGGTGAAGTGCGCCAGCAAATTCGTCAGTGCCAGCACGACGACGACCACGGCCACGTCCACGTACACCCGGAAGTGATGCAGCGCCGCCAGTTGACCCAGCTCCGGGGCGGGAGCGGGGGCGTCGATCACGGCGGCCTCAGACATAACCCTTGCAGCGTACCGGCGCCCGGCAGATACCCAGTAATCCCCCGACCGGCCGCGCCGGGCCGGTGTGCCTACCAACCGGTTGACCGAGCACGGCGGGTCGCCGATATTGTCTGGGAGACCGATCGCAGGTGCGGGCCGGAGAAGGGGCGTGGGCGCGGATGGGTGACAGCGAGGCGTTACTGGCATCGCTTCGGGTCCTCGACCTGTCGTGCGGTGACGGCGACCCGGTCGCCCGGATCCTGGCCGACCTCGGAGCCGACGTGCTCAAGGTGGAACCGCCCGGCGGCAGCCCCGCCCGGACCGCGGGGCCGCGACTGGCCGGCACTGGTATCGGGTTCGCCCTGCACAACGCGAACAAGCGCGGCACCGTCCTGGACCCCGGCTCGGCGGCGGATCGTCAGCGTCTGGTCGAGTTGGCCGGCGGCGCCGACGTGCTGATCGACTCCGGCCTGCCGGGCTTCGCCGCGGCGTTCGGCACCTCGGCCGTCGAGCTCGCCGACCGCTTCGAGCACCTGGTCGCTTTGTCGGTCACGGACTTCGGGACCACCGGCCCGCACGCGCACTGGCGGGCCACCGACGCCGTGCTCTATGCGCTGTCGTCGGCCCTGTCGCGGTCCGGACCGCCGACCGGCACGCCGGTGCTGCCGCCGGACGGCATCGCCTCGGCCACCGCCGCGGTGCAGGCCGTCTGGGCGGTCCTGGTCGCCTACTATCACCGGTTGCGTTGCGGCCGTGGCGATTACATTGACTTCTCGCGCTACGAAGCGGTGTTGCTGGCGCTCGACCCGCCGTTCGGGTCGATGGGTCAGGCGGCCACCGCGCAACGCCCCGACGCGTGGCGCGGCCGTCCGCGCAGCCAGGATCCCTACCCGATCATCGCCTGCCGGGACGGCTACGTCCGGCTGACCGTGATGGCCCCGCGGCAGTGGCGCGGGCTGCGGGCCTGGATGGGGGAGCCGGCGGCCTACCAGGATCCCAAGTACGACGCCGTGGGTCAGCGGTTCGCGGCCTGGGGCGAGATCGGCGCACTGCTGGCGACGCAGTTCGCCGACCGCACGATGCACGAACTGGCGGCCGAGGGCCAGTCGTACGGCGTGCCGATCGCCGCGGTGCTCGAGCCCGCCGAAGTGCTGCACTCCGACCATTTCCGGGCGGCCGGCGCGCTGACCGACGCCGAACTGGTGCCCGGCGTGCGGACTGAGGTGCCGGTCGGCTACTTCAACGTCGACGGGCGGCGGGCCGGGTTCCGCACGCCCGCACCGGCGCTCGGCGCCGACGACCCGGTTTGGGCGCTGCCCCCGCGCGACGTCCCGCCGGCCGACCCGCCGAACCTGCCGTTCTCCGGGCTCCGGATCGTCGACCTCGGCATCATCGTGGCCGGCGGCGAGCTGAGCCGGCTGTTCGGCGATCTGGGCGCCGAGGTGATCAAGGTCGAGAGCGCGCAGTTCCCGGACGGCCTGCGACAGGGCCGGCCCGGTCAGGTGATGACCGAGTCGTTCGCCTGGACGCACCGCAACAACCTGGCGCTGGGACTCGAACTGCGCAGCACCGACGGGGCCGCCGTATTCGCCGACCTGGTCCGCCGCTCCGACGCCGTCTTCGCCAACTTCAAGCCGGGAACCCTTGCCGGACTTGGTTTTCCGTTCGAAACGCTGCAGTCGCTGAACCCGCGGATCGTGCTCGCCGAGAGCAGCGCCTTCGGCGACACCGGCCCGTGGAGCAACCGGATGGGCTACGGGCCGCTGGTCCGGGCCAGCACCGGGGTGACCAGCCTGTGGATCGGCGAGGACACTCCCGACGGCCGGCATCCGTTCTTCGACGCCACCACAGTTTTCCCCGACCACGTGGTGGCCCGGATCACCGCGATCGGCGCGCTGGCGGCCCTGATCCGGCGAACCCACACCGGCCGGGGCGCCCGCATTCACATCTCCCAGGCCGAGGCCGGGATCAACCAGCTCGACACCATGTTCGTCACCCGCAACGTCCGCACCGAGTATCCGGACCTGCTGGACAGCGGTCCGGCCGAGGACCACGACGACACCGTGTACCCGTGCCGCGGTGAGGACGAATGGTGTGTGATCTCGCTGCGCGGACCGGCCGACCGCACCGCGGCCGCCGCCGTGATCGGCACCGAGAACGACTGGCAGGAGTGGACCACGCAGCGCACCCCGGCGGAGGCGGCCGAGGCGCTGCAGCGGGCCGGCGTGGCGGCCGCGCCGATGTACCGGCGTCCGGACGTCTTGGCCGACGCGCAGCTGGCCTCGCGGGGGTTGTACCAGCAGATGACCCACCCGCTGATCGAGGGAACACTGCCCGCCGAATCGGGCCCGGCGCCGTTCCGCAACATCGGGCCGGTGCCGCAGCGGCCGGCGCCGCTGCCCGGCCGGGACACCGTCGACATCTGCCGCGACGTCCTCGGATACGACGACGCCGACACCGAACGACTGCTCGCCGACGGCGTGCTGTTCACCACCCCAGAGAGGATTCGCGCATGACGTCAGCACCGGCTCAGGTGTTCATCGGCGGCGCATTCCGCCCCAGCGACCACGCCGTACCCGTCATCGAGGCCGCCACCGGCGAACCGCTGGGCGACGGCGCCTCGGCCGGCGCGGCCGACATCGACCACGCGGTGGGCGCGGGGCGCGACGCGCTGCCCGGCTGGCGCGCCACCCCGTCGGCCGAACGCGCGGAGGTGCTCCGGGCCGTGGCCGCCGCACTCAAGGCGCGGTCCAGGCAGACCAGCGAGTTGGTCACCCGCGAGAACGGCATGCCGACATCCCTGTCGCGGGGAGCCAACGGTGCCTTTCCGGCGCTGCTGCTCAACTACTACGCCGACCTGATCACCACGATGGCCGAGGAGGAGATCCGGCCGAGCGCCATCGGGCACACCATCGTGCGCCGCGAGCCCGTCGGCGTCGTCGCGGCCATCACGCCGTGGAACTACCCGCAGGCTCTGGCGGCGTTCAAACTCGCGCCCGCGCTGGCCGCCGGTTGTCCGGTGGTGCTCAAGCCGTCACCCGAAACCGCTTTGGACGCTTTGGTTTTCGGCGAGGCGGCCACCGAGGCCGGCCTGCCGGCGGGAGTACTCAACATCGTCGCGGGCGGAGCGGAAGCCGGCGCGCGGCTGGTCGGCCACCCCGGGATCGACAAGGTCTCCTTCACCGGTTCCACCGCCGCGGGCCGGATCATCGGCGAGGCCTGCGGCCGCCTGCTGCGCCCGGTCACCCTCGAACTGGGCGGCAAGTCGGCGGCCATCATCCTCGACGACGCCGACCTGGACGTCACCATGGCCGGCCTGCGCCTGCAGTCGTTCGCCAACAACGGGCAGACCTGCTACCTCAACTCGCGCATCCTGGCACCCCGGTCGCGCTACGACGAAGTGGTCGACGCGATGGCCGCGCTGGCCGGCGGGCTGGTCGTCGGCGACCCGCTGGACCCGGCCACCGAGATCGGCCCGGTCGTCAGCGAGAAGCAACGTGACCGGATCCTGGGCTACATCGAGGCGGGCACCGCCGACGGCGCCAAACTCGTTGCGGGCGGGGCGATTCCGAAGGACCAGCCCCGCGGCTGGTTCGTCGAACCGACGGTATTCGCCGACGTCAAGAACAGCGACCGGATCGCCCGGGAGGAGATCTTCGGACCGGTGCTTGTGGTGATCCCTTACGAGAATGAAGCCGACGCCGTCCGTATCGCCAACGACAGCGACTACGGCCTCGGCGGCACGGTGTGGTCCACCGACACCGACCGGGCCACCGCGGTGGCCCGCGCCGTGGAGACCGGCACCATCGGCGTCAACGCCTACAACCTGGACATCGCCGCGCCGTTCGGCGGCGTCAAGGCCAGCGGCCTGGGCCGTGAGCTCGGCCCGGAGGGCCTGGACGCCTACCTCGTCACCAAGTCGATCTACCGCACCGGACCGGCCTGACATGGGACTGGATCCGCGCACTCCCGTCCTGGTCGGCTACGGGCAGGTCAATCAGCACACCGACCTGGAGCATGCCCGGGAGCCGGTCGAACTGATGGCGCAGGCCGCCCGGGCCGCCGCCGACCCGCGCGTGCTGACCGCCGTCGACGCCATCCGCGTGGTCAACCTGCTGTCCTGGCGGTACCGCGACCCCGGCCTGGCACTGGGCGGGCTCATCGGCGCCGACGGGGCGGCGACGCGGTACACCGGCATCGGCGGCAACGTGCCGCAGAGTCTGGTCAACCAGGCCTGCCTGGACGTCCTGGCCGGCCGCGCCGAGGTTGTCCTGCTGGCCGGCGCCGAAGCCTGGCGCACCCGTAAACGGTTGAAGGCCAACGGGATTCGGCCTGACTGGACCAAGCAGGACGAGTCCGTCCCGGTGCCACCGGGCGCCGAGCACGCCGTCGAGATGTCCAGTCCGGCGCAGGACCGGATCAAGCTGACGCTGCCCTCACACGTCTACCCGCTGTTCGAGGAGGCGCTGCGGGTCGCCGGCGGCGAGACGCCGGCCGCGCACCGCGCGCGGATTGCCGAACTGTGGGCCCGGTTCAACGAGGTGGCCCAGCACAATCCGCACGCGTGGAGCCACAAGGCCTGGACCGCCGGCGAGATCGGCGAACCCGGTCCGCACAACCGGATGATCAGCTGGCCCTACACGAAGCTGCTGAACTCCAACAACATGGTGGACCAGGCCGCCGTCGTCATCCTCACCTCGGTGGAGAAGGCGACCTATCTGCAGATCCCCTCGGAGCGCTGGGTCTTCCCGTGGGCCGGCACCGACGCGCACGACACCTACGCGGTCGCCGAGCGCTGGGAGTACCACCGCTCACCGGCCATCCGGATCGGCGCGGGGCGGGCGCTCGAACTCGCCGGCCTCGGCGCAGACGACGTCGACCTGATCGACATCTACTCCTGCTTCCCGTCGGCGGTTCAGGTGGCCGCCAACGAGATCGGCATCCCCACCGACGATCCGGCCCGGCCGCTGACCGTCACCGGCGGGCTGACCTTCGCCGGCGGCCCGTGGAACAACTACGTCATGCACTCGATCGCGACGATGGCCGAGAAACTGGCCGCGGCGCCCGGCACCACCGGCCTGATCACCGCCAACGGCGGCTATCTGACCAAGCACGCGTTCGGGGTGTACAGCGCCACGCCGCCCGCCGACGGCTTCCGGTGGGCCGACGTCCAGGACCTGGTCGACCGCGAACCCACCCGCCGCGAGGACGCCGATTTCGCCGGCGTCGGAACCCTCGAGTCGTGGACGGCGGCGTTCGACCGGGACGGCAAGCCCGACAAGGCTTTCCTGGCGGTCCGGACCCCCGAGCAGGCTCGCGCGCTGGCGGTCGTCACCGATCCCGACGGCGCCGCGACGCTGATCGAGTCGGGCGATCCGGCCGGCGCGAAGGTGCGGGTGCGCGCCGACGGCAGCGCCGAATTGATCTGACCCGGGGGATCGGGGCAAAGATTCCGGCGGCGGCCGACCGGGCCGCTGCGCTGGCGTAATCGGGCTCCGTAAGCAATCTTTTGGAACCATCCGCAACAGGCATCGGCCAGGCATATCCTCTCCCGTGAGGGATCGGGGACAGACAATGCGAATACTGATCACCGGTGTCACGACTGGTCTCGGCCGCCTCGCGGCGGCACACCTGCTGGCGTCGGGTCACCAGGTCGCCGGCGTCGCGGAGTACCCGCACCGCGACCTGGATCCGCGCGTGGTGGTGACACGCCGGCCGTTGGACGCCACCCGGTTGGCGCGACTGACCGATGACGCCGACGTGGTGATCCACCTGGCGCCGGTGGAGCCGGGGGTGCCCGAATCGGCTGGGCTGACCGGGTTGCTTCAGCTGGCCGACGCCGCCGCCCGGTCCGGCACGCGGCTGATCGTCCCCATCCACGCGGCGGGCGACCCGGAGTTGTACCGGCAGGCCGAGCAACTGGCCGCCTCGAGTTGGGGGCCGACCCTGGTGCTGCGGCTGGCCCCGCTGGTCGGGCGCATCGCCGACTGGTCCGTGCACCGCACCATCGCCACGCTGGCCGGCGACCGGCACGGCACGGTCAGTCCGGTGCGGTTGCTGCACGTCGACGACCTGTGCCGGTTCCTGTCCCGGGCCGTCGGCGTCGGGCGCACCGGTGAGCTCGACCTGGCCGCGCCGGACTCGATCACCTACATCTCGGCCCGCCGGTTGCTCTCCGACGTCACCGTCCGCCGCGGGACACCACTCTGGCCGGTTCCCGACCCGATCTTCAGACTGGTTCCGCTGCAACGAGATTGGGACTTCGAATGCGGTTGGCGTCCGTCCGACGCGGTCGCCGACGCGGCGCTGGAGTTCGCCGGCCGGCCGCTCGACGACGACGGCGGCGCCGCATCCGTCCCCGCGCCCACGTCGGGGACCACCGCCGCCCCCGAGGGGATGGCGGGGGAGTTCGACTACCCGATCGACCCGCGGTTCCCGGTGTTCGGCGCCACCGGCGCGCCCGACGTGCTGCCCGGCCCGCTGACGCCCATCACACTCGATGTCCAGCTCGGCGCGATGCGGGCCGCGCAGCGCACCACCGCCCGGCTGCTCGGCCTGCCGCCCGACCTGGCCGCCGAATGGGAGTCCCGGGCCACCGCGGTGTTCGGCCACCGGGTCTTCACCGGCACATCGGTGCACGACGCCCTCGACCCGAAACCGACGGCCATCCCACGGATACTGCGCGCGGCCCGCGGCTGGGCCGACCGCTGCGCGTCCTATGCCGCGGCCGTCGCCGCGACGGAACGCGACGCCCCGACACTGACCGCCATGACCGATGCCCAACTCGACACCCGGATGCTGCGGCTGTGCGCCCTCATCCAGCAGGGCTGGGAACTCAGCACTGTCGGAACCTCGGTCGAGGGCGCGTTCAACCGGCTGGCCCGCCGGCCGGGATCGCTGATCCCACACCCGTCGGCGACCACGTCGACCGGCCACCTGGCCGCCCGGACGGCCGGCCTGGCCGCACTGTTGCGGGACGACGAGGCCGCCCGCGCGCTGGCGTCGGCGGGCGACCTGGACGCCCTGCGGCGGGCCGCCCCGGCCTTCGGGTCCGCGTTCGACACCGCGGTCCGCGAGGTCGGCCACCGCGGGACCGGGGAGGCCGAACTGGCCAATCCCGTCATCGCCGACGAAACGGGTCTGCTGCTCGCGGCGGCCGGTCTGGCGTCCGGTGACGGCGCCGCCGATGCGAACCGGCAGTCCGCCGAGCCGGCGGGCCGTCGGGCCGCCGCGGCATACGACGCGCGCGAGGCGGCCTGGGACGGCACCGCGCGGGCGACCCATCAACTTCGGATGGCATTGCGCGAGAAGGGTTCCCGGATGCGGGACGCCGGCGTGGTCGACGCCGCCGACGACGTCTTCTACCTCACCCGCTACGAACTGCTGGCCCCACCGCCGGACGTCTGCGCGCTGGTTGTGCGCCGGCGGTCAGAACAGCAGCGGCTTCAGGGACTGAGCCTGCCGGAGGTGTTCGACGCCCAGTGGCAACCGGTGGAGCACATCACCGCCCCCGCGGTGGTGGTCACCGACCTCGCCGACCTGGCGGAGGCGGCCTCATGAGTCCAGGTCGATCCGCATGGTGAGCAGGTCGGTCCCCATCAACCGCACCACCGCGCTGTTGTAGGCCGGCTGGGCAGCCAGCCGGGCCTGCGGGTCGTCGTCGGGCAGCGGGGTGGCGCGGCCGGTATGCCAAACACCGCGCAGCCGGACGCGCACCGCGGGGTTGGCCTTGATGTTCTTGACGTAGTCGGCGTGCGAGCCGTGTTCGGACACCAGCCAGAACGTGTCGCCGTCCCGATACCCACCGACCGCGGTCCGGCGCGGCTGCCCGGATTTGCGGCCGGTGGTCTCGAGCAGGGTGACCGGCGAGCGCCGGCCCACCGGGTTGATCAGATGACGCTGGATCGCGTGAACCACAGTCCGCTTCAGGCTCATGCCGCGAGTCTAGAGCCGCGCCGAGTGTGAAACCTCGGCGAGATTCCGGAGGTTTCACACTCGGCGGTCAGGCGGCGGTCAGGCGGCGACCGTGGCAGCCCCGACGGCCGGCTCCAGTGCGGCCGCGACGATGTCGGCGACGTCGGTCATCGGCTTGACGTCCAGGGCTTCGAGCACCTCGGCCGGCACGTCATCGAGGTCGGCCTCGTTGCGCGCCGGGATGAAAACCGTTGACAGACCGGCCCGTTGGGCCGCCAGCAGCTTCTGCTTGACGCCACCGATCGGCAGCACCCGGCCGTTGAGGGTGACCTCGCCGGTCATCCCGACATCGGCGCGCACGTGCCGTCCGGTGGCCATCGAGACCAGTGCGGTCACCATCGTGACGCCCGCCGACGGCCCGTCCTTGGGCACCGCGCCCGCGGGTACGTGCACGTGGATCTTGCGGTCCAGCGCCTTCGGGTCCACCCCGAGTTGCCCGGCGTGCGACCGGACGTAGGAGAGCGCGATCTGTGCCGACTCCTTCATCACGTCGCCGAGTTGGCCCGTCAGGGCCAGTCCCGGTTCGCCGTCGGTGGCGCCGGCCTCGATGTAGAGCACGTCGCCGCCCATCCCGGTCACGGCCAGCCCGGTCGCCACGCCGGGCACCGCGGTGCGTTCCGCCGAATCCGGCGTGAACCGGGGCCGGCCCAGGTAGTCCACCAGGTCGGGCTCGTCAATGGTGATGGGGTCCGCTCCGGCGGCGAGCTTCGTGGTGGCCTTGCGCAACGCCTTGGCCAGCAGCCGCTCGAACTGCCGCACGCCCGGTTCCCGGGTGTAGTCGGCGGCGATCTTGCGCAGCGCGGTTTCGGTGACCTCCACTTCGTCGGCGGTCAGGGCGGCGCGTTCGGCCTGCCGGGGCAGCAGGTAGTCGCGCGCGATGGCGACCTTGTCGTCCTCGGTGTAGCCGTCGAGGGTGATCAGCTCCATCCGGTCCAGCAGCGCCGACGGGATGTTCTCCACGACGTTGGCCGTCGCCAGGAACACCACGTCGGAGAGGTCCAGGTCCAGTTCGAGGTAGTGGTCGCGGAACGTGTGGTTCTGCGCCGGGTCGAGCACCTCGAGCAGCGCCGCGCTCGGGTCGCCGCGGTAGTCGGAGCCGACCTTGTCGATCTCGTCGAGCAGCACGACGGGATTCATCGTGCCGGCCTCACCGATGGCGCGCACGATGCGGCCGGGCAGGGCGCCGACGTAGGTCCGGCGGTGCCCGCGGATCTCGGCCTCGTCGCGCACACCGCCGAGGGCGACGCGGACGAACTTGCGGCCCAGCGCCCGGGCGATCGACTCACCCAGCGACGTCTTGCCGACGCCGGGGGGACCGGCCAGCACCATCACCGCGCCGGAGCCGCGGCCGCCGACGACGGCCATGCCCCGCTGGGCGCGCCGGGCGCGGACGGCCAGGTACTCGACGATCCGGTCCTTGACATCCTCGAGGCCGTGGTGGTCCGCGTCGAGAATCTCGCGCGCCGCCGTCAGGTCTGTCGAGTCCTCGGTGGTGACGTTCCACGGCAGGTCCAGGACGGTGTCCAGCCAGGTGCGGATCCAGCCGCCCTCGGGGCTCTGCTCGCTGGCCCGTTCGAGCTTGCCGACCTCGCGCAGTGCGGCCTCCCGGACGGCGTCCGGCAGATCGGCCGCCTCTACCCGGGCCCGGTAGTCGTCGGATCCCTCAGACTCGCCTTCGCCCAGCTCCTTGCGGATTGCGGCGAGCTGCTGGCGCAGCAGGAACTCCTTCTGCTGCTTGTCCATGCCGGCCCGGACGTCCTCGGCGATCTTGTCGTTGACCTCGACCTCGGCCAGGTGCTCGGCCATCCAGTCGATGAGCACGCGCAGTCGCTCCGCCACATCCGCGGTCTCCAGCAGCAGCAGCCGCTGCTCGGCGGTCAGGTACGACGCGTAGCCGGCGGTGTCGGCCAGCGCCGAGGGATCGGTCAGCCGGTTCACGTAGTCGACGATCTGCCAGGCCTCCCGCCGCTGCAGCAGCGCCAGCAGCAGTTTCTTGTATTCGGCGGCCAGCGCCCGCGTCTCGTCGGTCGGGGGAACGTCGGCGACCTCGTCGACGAGGACCCACAGCGCGGCGCCCGGGCCGGTGGTCCCGGAATTGATGTGGGCACGCTTGTCGCCGCGCACCACGGCGGCGCTGCCGGCGCCGCCGGCGACGCGGCCGACCTGCACGATCGACGCGATCACGCCGTGGGTCGGGTAGCCGTCATCCAGGCGCGGCGCGATCAGCAGCCGGCCCGGTTCACCGTCGGCGGCGGCCACCCGGGCGGCTTCGATCGCCGTCTGCGCGGCGTCGTCAAGCTCGATCGGGACCACCATGCCCGGCAACACGATTGGGTCGGCCAGGAACAGCACGGGCAGGGGTGTGGACATGGCTTCAGCCATCAAACCTCCAGAGTTGATACTGTTGCGCTCAACCTTGGTGGAGGCGGGTTTGTTCCCGACGCCGCTCAGCCCGGATGGATCGCGGCCAGCACCCGGCGCAGATCACCGCGCCGCTCCTCGATCGCCCGGGCGATCTCCTGCAACAGCGCCGGGTTGTCCCGGACCAGGGCCTCGACATCCTCCCGGTCGACCTCGACGACGGTGACCTCGTCGAGTGCCACCGCATACGCCGTCACGGGTTCGCGGGTCAAGGCCGTCTGCCCGAGGAAGTCACCCTCCTCGAGGGTGCGTACCGTCACGGTGCTGCCGTCGGGCCCGACCGCGGCCAGTCGCACCTGTCCGGCCACCACGAACTTCATGCTCTGGGGCACCGCCCCCGATCCCTGGATGACCTCGTCCGCGCCGTACCGCAGGATGCGGACCCGGCCGACCAGTTCGCGCTGATCGGCCGGTGTCAGCCGCAGGATCGGCACGCTGTCCCGCAGCGCCTGCGCCCGGCGGTCCTCGGTGCCGAAGTCGTCGACGGTGCCGTCGAGGTGGTATTCGGCACGGCGCGCCGCGTACCACAGCCACCGGTTGAAGGTGGCGCGCGCGGCGCCGTCGTCGGCCGGGCTGCGCAGCGGTATCGAGGTTCGGTACCCGTCGCCGCCGAGCGCCACCGCGGTGGGCCGGGCGTCCGGGCGGCATTGCGGCAGGGCGGCCGCGGTCCTCACCAGCAGTGCGCACACGCCGTCCGGCGGATCGTCGGTCGAGAACGTGCTGTCGACGGTGATCTTGTGGTCGCCGGCCGGGCGGCTCAGGTTGGTGAACGACGCCCCGGCGAGCACCGAGTTGGGGGTGATCTGAAGTCCGCTGCCGGTCTCGATGTGCACGGCGCGCCAGTTGACCTCGACCACCCGGCCGCGGGCGGCCGGCGTATCGAGCCAGTCGCCGAGCCGGAAGGGCTGTTCGAACAGCATTAGCAGACCGGAGATGATCTGCCCCACCGAATTCTGCAGCGCCAGGCCGAGCACGATCGAGCTGATGCCCAGCGCGGTGAACAGCCCGCCGACGTTGGCGCCCCAGACGACCGAGAAGATCATCGCGAGCCCCACCGCGATGAGCACGAAGCGGGCCACGTCGAGGAAGATGGACGGAATCCGCTTGCGCCAGCTGCCTTCCGGCGCGCCCTGGAACAGGGTGGCGTTCAGGCCGGACAACAGCAGCACCATGACCACGAACCCGAAGATCGTCGCCACGATGCGCACCGGGGTCTCGTGCCCGGGTTCCTGACGGGCCTTGGTCATCATCAGCAGCAGCGCGCCGAGCGGAACGATGTAGGTCCGCAGCAGCCACACCGGCCGGGCCAGATTGCTGTCGCGTCTGCGCAACGCGTTGTGCAGTTCGGTCAGGACCACCAGCGTCAGTGGCAGGCCGACGGCGATCCCGACGGCCCACGGGAACCAGGACGACGAGAGTGCCGGAAGCATCAGGTGCGCTCCGCTAGCCGCCAGATCGGTTCGGTCGTGCTGTCCGGCGGCGAGCCGACGGTGACTTCGCCTGCGGCGGTGAACCTCTCGCTGTCCCGCAGGGCCTCGTACACCGACGTCGTCACGTAGATACCGGGCTGAGTCGAGCCGCTCTGCGCCTGGTGGGCGAGGTTGACCGCCGCCCCCCACAGGTCGTAGATGACCGCGGTGCGCCCGACCAGTCCGGAACTGACCGTTCCGGAGTCGATGCCGGCGCGCAACGCGACGGGATAACCGGTCTCGGAACTGAACCGGTCCACGATCTGATCCATCTCGACCGCGAAATCGACCGTGCGCCGCACGTTGTCGAGACGGGGCACGTTCAGTCCGCAACTGGCCAGGTAGCCGCTGCGCATCGTGCGGACCCGCTCCACACCGAGGGACTCCGCGGCGGCGTCGAACTGGCGCACCAGCTGGTTGACCGCGATCAGCAGCTCGTCGCTGGACAGCCGGGTGGACAGTTCGTCCAGGCCCACGATGTCGGCGTAGATCACCGTCACGTCGCGGTGTTCCTGCGCGACCATCTCCTCGCCCTGCCGGTAGCGCTCGGCGACGGACTGCGGCATCAACGACAGCAGCAGCCGGTCGTTCTCCCGGCGCTGCTCGGCGAGCAGCTCGTCCTTGACGCGCAGGCTGCGGCTCATCTCGTTGAAAGACTTTGTCAGGTCACCGAATTCGTCGCGCGACTCGACCGGGATGGTGGTGTCGTAGTCACCCGCACCGATCCGCCGGGCACCCGCCTCCAGCCGGTGGATGGGCTTGACGAACAGCCGCGACAGCAGCATCGAGGCCAGGCACACCAGGAAGATGATGCCCATCGTGGACAGCACCAGCTTCTTGGTGAAACCGGCCACCGGCGCGAACGCCTCGGCGGTGTCGATCTTGGCGATCATCACCCAGTGCAGGCTGGACACCGTCATCGGGGCATAGGACTGCAGCGTCTCCTGGCCCAGATAGTCCTCGGTGATGATGGTGCCGGATTGGCCGCGCTGGGCCAGCCGCACCGCCTCGTTGCCGGCCGGCTGCACCAGCGTGGTGCCGCCGAATCTCAGCGAGTTCTCGGCGACGTCGGGCGGTGTGCCCGCATCGATGACGTCGTGCTTGAACTGTTCGGGATTCTCCAGGAAGAGCCGCGAATCCGAGCGCATCAGATGGTCGGTGCCGACCATGCGTCTCGTCAAGTGATTCGGCCCCACTAGTCGTCGCGAATACTGGCCCCGGTAATGGGGCTATTACTTTGGCCGGAGCTCGGAGCACATGGCCCGAATGGCTGCAGCGGCGCGGCGGTGGAACTGAGAGTTGGAGTACTCCTGTTCGTCAGACGTTCATTTGCGCGGGGATTCGATCTTTGTCAATATCGACTCATGTCGAAGCAAGCGGCCGGTTGCTGTCCGGTGGTCCCGCTGGTGGCCGAGCCGTTGAGTATGGCTGCGGCCGTCGATCTGGCGGCGAAATTCAAAGCACTCGCCGATCCGGTTCGGCTGCAGTTGCTCAGTTCGGTGGCCAGCCATGCCGGTGGTGAGGCGTGCGTATGTGACATCTCTGCGGGGGTGGAGGTGTCTCAGTCGACGGTCTCGCACCACTTGAAGGTCCTGCGGGACGCCGGCCTGCTGACCTCGGAACGCCGCGCGTCGTGGGTGTATTACGCGGTGGTTCCCGAGGCGCTGGCGATGCTGTCGACGCTGCTGAACGCCGGGACTGATTCAGCTGCGAGGGAAGGGATTTCAGCATGACCGAAACTGTGAACGCCGACGCGCACGTGGCGGGTCGGCTGTCCACGCTGGATCGCTATCTGCCGGTGTGGATCGGTCTGGCGATGGCCGCGGGCCTGCTGTTAGGACGCTGGATTCCGGGTCTGAACACCGCCTTGGAGAAGGTGCAGATCGACGGGATCTCCCTGCCGATCGCCCTGGGCCTGCTGATCATGATGTATCCGGTGCTGGCCAAGGTGCGCTATGACCGCCTCGACACCGTAACCGGGGATCGCAAGCTGCTGCTCAGTTCGCTGGTGTTGAACTGGGTGCTCGGTCCGGCGCTGATGTTCGCCCTGGCCTGGCTGATGTTGCCGGATCTGCCGGAATACCGCACCGGTCTGATCATCGTCGGGTTGGCCCGGTGCATCGCCATGGTGATCATCTGGAACGACCTGGCCTGCGGGGACCGCGAGGCCGCCGCGGTGCTGGTCGCTTTGAACTCGGTATTCCAGGTCCTGATGTTCGCCGTGCTGGGCTGGTTCTACCTGTCAGTCCTGCCGGGCTGGCTGGGCTGGGAACAGTCGGGAATCTCCACCTCGCCGTGGCAGATCGCCAAGTCGGTGCTGATCTTCCTGGGCATCCCCCTGCTGGCCGGCTATCTGTCCCGCCGTATCGGGGAGAAGACCAAAGGCCGCCAGTGGTACGAAAGCGTGTTCCTGCCAAAGGTCGGCCCCTGGGCGCTCTACGGCCTGCTGTTCACGATCGTGATTCTCTTTGCGCTGCAAGGCGATCAGATCACCAACCGGCCCTGGGACGTGGCCCGTATCGCGCTGCCCCTGTTGGCCTATTTCGCGATCATGTGGGGCGGTGGATTCCTGCTGGGCGCCGCCCTGGGCCTGGGCTATGCCCGAACCACCACGCTCGCGTTCACCGCGGCGGGCAATAACTTCGAACTGGCGATCGCGGTGGCCATCGCCACCTTCGGCGCCGCGTCCGGGCAGGCGCTGGCCGGGGTGGTGGGCCCGCTGATAGAAGTGCCGGTCCTGGTCGCCCTGGTCTATGTGTCCCTTGCCCTGCGCCGACGCTTCCCGGCGACCGCCCGGACCTGACTCTGCCCACCCATCAGCCCCTGTTAAAGAAGAGAAAGGCGTTGCCCGATATGGCTTCTCGTCCGAGTGTGTTGTTCGTCTGCATCCACAACGCCGGCCGTTCTCAGATGGCCGCCGGCTTCCTGCGCTCGCTGGGCGGGGACGCCATCGAGGTCCGTTCCGCAGGCAGCGATCCCGGTGAGCGGGTCAACCCCGCAGCGGTGGAGGCGATGGCCGAGGTCGGCATCGACATCTCCGACCAGACACCGAAAATGCTGACCCACGAGGCGGTCGAAACCTCCGATGTGGTGATCACGATGGGGTGTGGGGACGCCTGCCCGGTCTTCCCGGGCATCAGCTACCGGGACTGGAAACTGGAGGACCCGGCCGGCAAGGGCATCGAGGCGGTGCGCCCGATCCGCGATGAGATCAAGACTCGGGTGCAAGCCCTGGTCGCCGAGCTCTTGCCCGCGAACGCCTCCAGCTAGTCGCGGTGATGACGACACCGAAGGTGCTGTTCGTCTGTAAGTCCAACAGCGGCAAATCCCAGATGGCGGCGGGGTTGATGCGCCAGCTGGCGGGTGACCGGATCGAGGTGCACTCGGCGGGCACCGACCCGGGCACGGCCCTTAACGCGCTTTCGGAGGAGTCGCTGCGGGAGGTGGGTGCCGACATGAGCGCCGAGTACCCCAAGGCGATCGACCCGGCCCTGGTCCGCGACGTTGACGTGGTGGTTGTCCTGGGCCGTCAGGCCCGTGTCGAGCCGGTGGCGGGAACCCGGTTTGAGACCTGGGACACCGACGAGCCCTCCGAGCGGGGCATCGGCGGGATCGAGCGGATGCGGCTGATCCGCGACGACATCGCCGCCCGCGTCCAAAGCTTGGCCCATGAACTGAATCCGGCTGTCGCCCAAACCGATAGGAGAAACTGATGAGCAAGATCGAGGTATTCGAGCCCGCATTGTGCTGTGCGACCGGGGTGTGCGGAGACGACGTCGACCAGCATTTGGTGACCTTCTCCGCGGACATGGATTTCATCCGCAGCCAGGGCGGTGACATCACCCGCTACAACCTGGCCAGCGAACCGCAGGCCTTCGCCGACAACGAGGCCGCCAAAGCCTTCCTGCATCTATCCGGATCGGCCGGGCTGCCTTTGGTCCTGGTCGACGGTGTCACCGCGATGACCGGCCGGTACCCCGACCGGAGCCAACTGGCCACCTGGGCCGGACTGGCCCAGGCCGCAGTCCCGGCCGGTGGCGGTTTGGGCATCACCGCCACCGGCTCGGAGGGCGGCTGCTGCGGCGGCGCCGCCTCCAGCTGCTGCTAACCCCGAACCCCGCCGACAGCGACACGAAAGACCTGCAGATGAACACCCAGCCTGTGCATGACGTCATCATCATCGGATCCGGCCCGGCCGGGTACACCGCGGCGATCTACACCGCCCGCGCCGAGCTGAATCCCCTTGTCTTCGAGGGCACCTCGTTCGGCGGTGCCCTGATGACCACCACCGAGGTGGAGAACTTTCCGGGCTTCCGCACCGGCATCCAGGGCCCGGAACTGATGGAGGAGATGCGCGAACAGGCGCTGCGGTTCGGCGCCGATCTGCAGATCGAGGACGTGGAATCGGTGTCGCTGGACGGGCCGGTCAAGGAAGTCCTCACCGCCGGCGGCCAGAACCATCGGGCCCGCGCGGTCATTCTGGCCATGGGGGCTGCCGCGCGTTACCTCGGTGTGCCCGGGGAGCAGGAGCTGTTGGGCCGCGGGGTCAGCGCGTGTGCGACCTGTGACGGCTTCTTCTTCAAGGACCAGGACATCGCCGTGATCGGCGGCGGGGACTCAGCGATGGAGGAAGCCACCTTCCTGACCCGGTTCGCCCGCAGCGTCACCCTGGTGCACCGCCGCGAGGAATTCCGCGCCTCCAAGATCATGCTGGAGCGGGCGCGGGCCAACGAGAAGATCACCTTCCTGACCAACACCACCGTCGTCGCCGTGGAGGGTGCGTCGACGGTGACCGGGCTGCGAGTGCGCAACATCGTCAGCGGGCAGGAGTCCACCCTGCCGGTGACCGGGGTGTTCATCGCCGTCGGCCACGACCCCCGCTCGGAATTGGTGCGCGACGCCGTCGAGGTCGACGCCGACGGGTATGTCCAGGTTCAGGGCCGCACCACGGCCACCTCCCTGCCCGGGGTGTTCGCCGCCGGGGATCTGGTGGACCGCACCTACCGCCAAGCGATCACCGCGGCCGGCAGCGGCTGCGCGGCCGCGATCGACGCCGAACGCTGGCTCGCCAACACCCACCACACCACCGAGATGATCGGAGCACACCCATGAGCCCGCTGACCGTCACCGATGATTCCTTCGCCGCCGATGTCCTGAACAGCACCACCCCGGTGCTGGTGGACTTCTGGGCGCCCTGGTGCGGTCCGTGCAAGATGGTCGCCCCGGTACTGGACGAGATCGCCGCGGAGAAGGCCGGGGTGCTGCGGGTGGCCAAACTCGACGTCGACGCCAACCCGGCCACCGCCCGGGAGTTTCAGGTGATCTCCATCCCCACCCTGATCCTGTTCAAGGACGGCAAGCCCGTCACCCGCATCGTCGGGGCCAAAGGGAAACCCGCGCTGCTCACCGCGATCGCCGAAGCCCTCTAGCGGCATCGGAAGATCCACTACCGCAAAGGGATTATTTCTGTGATGAAGTTCCTCGCCGATCCGCCGCGCTTTCTGTTCTTCACCGGCAAAGGTGGGGTCGGTAAAACCTCGGTCGCCTGTGCCACCGCCATCACCCTGGCCGGCCAGGGTAAGACGGTGCTGCTGGTCAGCACCGACCCGGCATCCAACGTCGGGCAGGTGTTCGGGTTGACGATCGGCAACACCATCACCGACATCCCCGACGTTGCGGGGTTGGCGGCGCTGGAGATCGACCCCGACCAGGCCGCGGAGGCCTACCGGGAACGCATCGTCGGACCGGTCCGCGGGCTGCTGCCCGAGGCGGAACTGGCCTCGATCACCGAACAGCTCTCCGGGTCGTGCACCACCGAGATCGCCTCGTTCAACGAGTTCACCGAACTGCTCACCGACTCCGACGGCCGCATCGGACAGTACGACCACGTCCTGTTCGACACCGCCCCCACCGGGCACACCATCCGGCTTCTGCAACTGCCCGGATCCTGGACGGACTTCCTCAACGAGGGCAAGGGCGACGCCTCCTGCCTCGGCCCGCTCGCCGGGCTGGAAAAGCAGCGCACCGTCTACGCCGCCGCCGTCGACGCACTTGCCGATCGGCAGCGCACCCGACTGGTCCTGGTCGCCCGCGCCCAGCAATCGACCCTGGCCGAGATCACCCGCACCCACCGCGAACTGGCCGCGATCGGGCTGACCCACCAGTACGTGGTGATCAACGGAGTCCTGCCCGCCCCGGCCGATGACAGCGACCCGCTGGCCTCGGCCATCTACCGCCGCGAGCAACAGGCCATCGCCGCCCTGCCCGACGAACTACGCGCCCTGCCGCAAGACCAAGTCGAACTCAAGGCCACCAACATCGTCGGCCTCGACGCCCTGGCCACCTTGTTCACCCCCGACGACACCACAGGTCAAACCGAGCAACCCCCGGTCGAGGTACCCGACGCGCCGCTGGCTGCGCTGGTCGACGAGATCGCCAACGGCGATAAGGGATTGATCATGTGCATGGGCAAGGGCGGGGTCGGTAAGACCACCGTCGCCGCCGCGATCGCCGTCGCGCTGGCCCAGCGCGGCCACCCGGTGCACCTGACCACCACCGACCCCGCCGGACACCTCACCGACACCCTGCACGGGACGCTGGACAACCTGACGGTGTCCAGCATCGATCCGGTCGAGGCCACTCGCGTCTACCGCGAGCACGTCCTGGCCACCAAGGGCGCCAGCCTCGATGAGCAGGGACGGCTGATGCTCGCTGAAGACCTGCGCTCACCGTGCACCGAGGAAGTCGCTGTCTTTCAAGCGTTCTCGAAGGTCATCGCCGAATCACGACGCCGGTTCGTCGTCGTCGACACCGCCCCCACCGGCCACACCCTGTTGCTGCTGGACGCTACCGGCTCCTATCACCGGGAAGTCGCCCGCCAACTCGGCGACCGCCACTTCACCACACCCCTGATGCGGCTGCAGGACCCCGAACTGACCAAGGTCATCATCGTCGCGCTCGCCGAGACCACCCCCGTCCTGGAAGCCGCCGGCCTGCAACGCGAACTCGAACGCGCCCAGATCCACACCTGGGCATGGGTCATCAACAACTCCCTGGCCGCCGCCGAGCCGACCGCACCGCTGCTGCGGCGCCGCGCGGCCGCAGAGGTTCCGCAGATCACGAAAGTCAAAAACGATTACGCCGACAGGATCGCCCTCGTTCCCCTGCTCGCCGTCGAACCCGTCGGAATCCCTGCACTCCAGGGGCTCTGCGGCGCGCAACGTACCTCTCGCCGATAAGCAGTCGAAGCCCTGGGCAGGGACCGCTCCACGATGCTGCCCCCCTTGGCCGGTGCCTTAGCGGACAGCGGTTTTTGAGAAGTCGTCGCCGATGGGCGCGACGCTCGGGGTTATCTGCTGGGCGTGACGTCGAGCTCGGTGTACATGCCCGAGCCGTAGTGCCCGGCGATGTTGCAGAGCAGTTCGTAGCGTCCGGGTGTGAGGGTGAGGGTGGTCCAGCTCATGGTGCCCGGTGCGATGCCGTCGCCGTCGCCGGCGCCGCAGGTTCGGGCGGCTTCACCGAGGCTGCCGGTTTCGTCGACTTTCCAGTCGTTGCCGATGAACCGTTGGCCGGGGTTCTGCCCGGGGCCTAGCGGCATGAGGATAACTTCGTGGGGAAGCCAGCCGTTGTTGGTGACCCGCACGGAGACCTGGCCGGCGGGCACTGAGGTCGGGTTGATGGTCAGGCGCATCATGCCCATCCCCATCCCGGGGCTATTGGGCCACCCACCTTGAGGACCCATCATGGGTCCGCCGTTCATGCCGGGCCCCATCATCGGTCCGCCGTTCATTCCTGGGCCCATCATCCCGCCTGGGCCCATCATGGGTCCGCCGTTCATGCCGGGGCCCATCATGGCGCCCATGTCGGAAGTGGTGACGTCCACGACCGCTCCAGCCAGGGCGGGCGGGGTGCAGGCCGGGGGCTGGGCGGGCAGGGGTCCGCCGAACCCTGGTCCGGCCATCGGGGCGAAGCCGGGTCCGGCTCCGGCACCGGCCATCGCGGCGGTGGTGCCGATCCCGAGGGCCAGGGAGGCGGCACCGATCAGCAGGCCGGTGCGCAGGCGGGGCTTCACTGGTGTTCCCGCAGCAGTGCGACGCGGCGACGGTATTCCTCGTCGTCGACCTCGCCGCGGGCGAAGCGTTCAGCGAGGATGTCCTCGGCGCGGCGGCCGGGGGTTGCCGCCGCGTGGTGGTGTGCGGGGCCGCCCAGGTAGCGCACCAGTGCCACGATCGCGGTGATCACCAGGGCGAAGAACAGGGTCATGACCATCGCAGTCAGAATCCAACCGCCCCAGCCCCAGCCGCCGTAGCCGTGGTGCCACATGCCGCCGTTACCGCACATCACCAACCCCCTTCGCGGGTAAACCCGGAGATGACCTCCGGTCTCTTCAGCATGCTCCGGTCCGGCCCAAATGTCACCAGATGCCGATAACATCGCCATGTGGCGATTCCTGTGGTGTCCGGTGCGGTGAGCAGGGTGGAGTTGGCGCCGGCGGCGGCGTTGTTCCGGTCGCTGGGTGATCCCACGCGGCTGGCGATCCTGCGTCGCCTGGCCCTTGGGCAGGCTCGGGTGGGCGAGCTGGTTGAGGAAGTCGGGTTGGCCCAGTCCACGGTGTCTAAGCATCTGGGCTGCCTCAAGGAGTGCGGTCTGGTCGATTCCGAGCCGGTGGGCCGGGCGTCGGTGTTCCGGTTGTCTCAGCCCGCTCTGGTCGATGTGTTGGCCGCCGCCGAGGCGGTGTTGCAGTCCACCGGCCAGGCTGTGGCGCTGTGCCCGTCCTACGGAATCGACAGCTGCACAGGCGATTCCGATGAGTGTTGACCACCAACCCGGCGTCGTGGTGACGGATGCGGGTCGACGGCAGGTGCTGGCGCGGCGGATCCGGATGCTGGTGGCCGCGACGATCAGCTACAACGTGATCGAAGCCGTCGTGGCGATCACCGCCGGGGCGCAGGCGTCCTCGACCGCGTTGATCGGGTTCGGGTTGGACTCGGTGGTCGAGGTGTCCTCGGCGGCGGCGGTGGCTTGGCAGTTCTCCAAGCCCGACCACGAGGCACGGGAGAGAGCCGCGTTGCGGGTCATCGCGCTGTCGTTTTTCGCCTTGGCCGCTTACGTCACCGTCGAGTCCGTGCGGGCGTTGTTCGGCTACGCCGAACCGCGGCCCTCGATCGTGGGGATCGTGCTGGCGGCGGTGAGCCTGGTGGTGATGCCGCTGTTGTCCTGGGCGCAGCGCCGCACCGGGCGGGAACTCGGATCCCGTTCAGCGGTGGCCGATTCCAAGCAGACCTTGTTGTGCACCTACCTGTCCGGGGTTCTGCTGGTCGGCCTGCTGCTCAACAGCCTGTTCGGGTGGTCGTGGGCCGACCCGATCGCCGGGCTGGTCATCGCCGCCGTGGCGATCCGTGAAGGACGCGAAGCCTGGCAGGGCCGAAACTGCTGCGGCCCAACACCTCTGAGCGACACACCCTGCTCATCAGAGCAGTGCTGCGATCCTCCCGAGTGATCGTCTTCTCCGGCTCAGCCGGCTTTGCTTCGCCGCGCAACGCTCTTGGACGTCCGCAGCCGGTAGGACTCGGTGCCGGTTTCCAGGATGTGTGCGTTGAAGGTGATACGGTCGACAATCGCGGCGACCAGCCGGGGGTCTGGGAACACGGCTCCCCATTCACTGAACGGCAGGTTGCTCGCAAGGGCGATACTGGCTCTTTCCTCCCGCTCGGTGATGATCTGAAACAGCAATTCCGCTCCGCGGTGGTCGATTTGGACGTATCCGACCTCATCGAGCAGCAGTAGATCCAGGCGGCCGTAGCGGGCCACCACCCGTGACAGAACACGCTCGTCGGCGGCTTCGACGAGTTCGTTGACCAGCTGGGCGCACGTGGTGTAGCGCACCCGGCGGCCTTGCTCGCACGCGGCCAGGCCCAACCCGATGAGCAGATGGGTTTTGCCGGTGCCGCTGTCACCGAGAAGGACCACGGGTTCCCCGGCGGACAGGTAGTGGCCGTGAGCCAGGGTGGCCAGCTGAGCCGCTTGAATGGTCTTCACCGCGTCGACGTTGAACTCAGACAGCCGCTTCAGGCGAGGAAATTTCGCATCGGCGATCCGGCGGGCGCGGCGGCGCTCGGCCCGGTCGTCGACCTCGGCGGCCAGCAACTCCGACAGGAA
>CAZTAA010000034.1:0-27319 GCA_964611465.1 uncultured Mycobacterium sp.
CCCAGCTCGTAGCTGAATGTGACCTCGTCGAGTTCGAGGCCGAAGCAGTCGGCCATCATCCGCACGCTGTCGGCGAACACTTCGGTGTACTTCTTCAGCTTGGCCGGAATCTCCGGATCGTCAACGGGCAGACCGTAACCCACTTCGATCCAGGTGTCCTTGCTGTGGTGGCAGGACACGTCGACGGACTCGATGGTGGTGACGTTCTCGATCTCGGCCACGTCGGCCGAGCACACCACGCCCAGGATCTGGTTGAGGCCCGGGTTCATTCCGGTGCCGTAGAACGTCGAGCCGCCCTTCTTGCACGCCTCGGCCAGCAGCTGGGTGACCGCCTTGCCCGACGGGTGGGGGTGGTTGGTGTCCCGATGCCAGCCGGTGATCCAGTCGGCCGTGGTGACGATGTCGATGCCGGCCTCGAGGATCCTCACGTAGAGGTCCTCGTCGGGGAACACGCCGTGGAAGGTGAGGACGTCGGGCTTGGCTGCGATGATCTCGTCGACGGTGCCGGTGGCCGTCACGCCCACCGGGCCGATGCCGACCAGCTCCCCGACGTCCTTGCCGATCTTCTCGGGCGAATAGCAGTGCACACCAACGAGTTTCAGGTCGTCGCGCTGCTGGTAGCGCTTGATCATCTCGGAGCCGACGTTGCCGGTGGCCACCTGGAAGACGCGGATGGGTTCGGTCACGGGAGTCTCAGCCTTTCTGCGCTGCGTACACGTCGGCGGCGCTGCCGCCGATACCGTCGGGGTAGAACTGCTTGGCCCAGTTGCGGATTGCGGTGAAACCGG
The DNA here is from genome assembly GCA_964611465.1 of uncultured Mycobacterium sp. Taxonomy (GTDB): domain Bacteria; phylum Actinomycetota; class Actinomycetes; order Mycobacteriales; family Mycobacteriaceae; genus Mycobacterium. The sequence continues at coordinate 789 of CAZTAA010000034.1, forward strand.
CGTGCTCCGATCCCGCCAGCGCCGGCGGGTCGGAGTACCGCTGGTGCGACCAGATGTGGATGTCCTGGGTGAACTGCCGGATCACTTCGAGGCCGAAGTCCTCGGCCTTGGCCCGGGCGCGCTCGGGATCGCGGGCGGCGGGGTTGCGGCCGATATAGACCATGAACCGCACGTCGGAGGTGGAGTCGTCCACCGGGGTGATGCAGGAGATCGTGCGGTTGTCGATCATCCCCCAGCTCTTGGTCACCGCGATGCCGAGGCCGGCGTTGATCGCTTCCACTCCGCTGTTGACGTCCTCGATGCGCTGCCCGTCGTCACCCTCGAACGTGATGGTGAAGTCGACGTAGGACGTCGGTTGGTCGAAGTCGTGCCGGGTGAAAATCGGGCTGATCGGGGTTCCGTGCACGTACTTGAAGTGGGCGACGTCCACCCCGTTCTCCAGCACGTACTGCGGGTGCATCTCCAGTCCGGGCTCGTAGAGGCGCTGCTGCGGGTAGTAGTCGTCGACGGTCCGGTCGTCGAAGCTGGCGAAGACGTCCGGCACCTCGAAGAACGGCTCCCGGCCGAACTCGTCGTGCCAGATGTAGACCGACGCGTTGCGCTCGACCACCGGGTAGGTCTTCATCCGGCGGCCCCGGTTCGGCCGATCCTCGTACGGAATGCACACGTTTCGGCCCTCGCTGCTCCACTGCCAGCCGTGGAACGGACACTGCAACACCTCGCCCACGACGGTGCCGCCGAAACCCAGGTGTGCGCCGAGGTGCTCGCAGTAGGCGTTCATCACGCTCAACTGCCCGGACTCGGCGCGCCAGGCGACCATCTCCTGGCCGAAGTACTTCATCTTGTGGACATCGCCGACGCCGATCTCGTCGGACCAGGCGACCTGATACCAGCCGGTGGGCTTCATCGACAGTGGCGGCTTGGCCATGCGGCTAACAATCACAGATGGTTCTATGAAAGTCAACAGTCGGCCGGTACGATCACTAGGGTGACCCAAGGCACCGCAACAGGGCGGCGTCCCAACAAGCGTGGGCACGCCACCCGGGAGGCGATGCTCGACGCCGCCCTGCGCTCGCTGGCCGACGGTGGGCCAAATGCGGCCTCCGCCAATCGAATTGCCAAAGAGATCGGCGCGACGTGGGGTGCGGTCAAATATCAGTTCGGTGACATCGACGGGCTGTGGGCGGCCGTGCTGCAACGGACCGCCGAACGCCGCAGCGACCTGCCCACGCTCGCCGACCCCGGCGCGCCGCTGCACGAGCGGGTGGCGACCATCATCGACATCCTCTACGACGGGCTCACCGCACCGGACTCGCGCGCCATCGAGACGCTGCGGATGTCGCTGCCGCGCGATATGGCCGAACTGGACCGGCTCTATCCCAAGACCGCGGCCGAGCTCTCGTCGTGGGGCGCCAGCTGGATCGAGATCTGCCAGAAGGCTTTTGCCGACGTCGACGTGGACCCCGAGCGCATCAGCGAGGTGGCGGCGTTCATCCCCGGCGCCATGCGCGGCATCACCTCGGAGCGTCAACTCGGCGGTTACTACGACTTGGACAAGGCCCGCCGCGGCCTGACCAACGCGATCGTCAACTACCTCCAGCACTCGCGTCGGTGACCGCGGCATCTCAAGGCCGCACCCAACCGGCGGTGCTCTGCTGTGCCTGCCGCTCACCGAGCAAACACGTGACGGCTGCCGACAGCGACTCGCACGACCCGCCGGCACCGCAGGGCCGACACCAAAGCCGGTAAATCCGAAGCTATCCGGGAACGACAAGCGGGTCCACGCCGGGAATGGCAGTCGACGGCCGAATTCTCCTACGCGGCCGTCAATTTACGATCGTCCCGAGCAACCACAACTTGCCCGGCGGGCATACGGTCGAATGAGAGCCTCGCACCACTCCGGTCAACAGATCTTCGGCGGCACCGATCGCCAGGGATTCGTTTGAGCAAATACTGAAATGTTTGCCGTAAGTGCCACCGGTATGTATACACTCCCGTTGCCGAGACGCGCGGGGGCGTTGCGGAATATGAGCTTCATCCGCATTTGACGACCGGAGGGACCGCACCATGGGACGGCACAGCATCGCCTATATCGAGCAGAAACAGCGATCCTCGGCAGCAAGGCACGGGGCATACGTCGGCCGCGTAGGCGTGCTGGCCGTGGCTCTCGGAATCGGGACGGCGTTGGCCGCCGGTGTCGGCACCGCCAACGCTGATTCCGATACCGGCAAAGACGCCGACCACGCGACACATTCCGCACCGGGTCCCTCGGCGGGCGCCAGCGCGGACCGCACCCCGTCCGCCAAGACCCCTGATGCCGATGAGGCGGGCAAACCCGACGAGGCGGCCAAACCGGTCAAGCCACAGCCGGACAACAAGACCGCATCGGAGACCAAGCCGGCCGATGATCGTCCGTCGGACGACGCCACCGACCTCGAGTCCACGGCGCCGAAGGCCGCCACGCCCGATCAGCGCGACCAGCCGGACCGAGCGAAGGCACCGACCCCGTCTCGCAAGTCCCGGCCCGCTCCGGAGCCGAAGCCCAAGAACGAGCCAGTCGCCACGGATCACCCGGCCGCAGCCAGAGCGGAGAAGCGAAACGTCCCGGCCGATTCGGTCGAACGGCCCGACGCCGGCGTCGAAACCGCCCGACCGATCGACACCGTTCAGGTGAAGAGCCTCACCACCAACGCGCGGAGCGCCGCCATCGACGCAGCGCCGAGCCAGATCGAATCGGCGACGCCCACCGCGATCATCAAGGCCGCCGTCACGCGCCTCACGGCCGCCAACTCCACAACCACCAGCAGCTCCGGCAATTCGCCGGCGGTGCTGGAGTCGATCGTGCTCGGTGCCCTGCAACTGGTTCGCCGCGAACTGGAGCAGAGCACCACCTCCGCCACCACGACGCGGATGGCCGCGGCGACGGTCGCGACCGCACCCGCGGTTCCCAACGCCAAGGACCAGGTCGCGACCGAATACGGCAACATCGGCAAGTGGATGCTGCAGCCCAGCGGCCAGATCGCGAACTACGGCGGGCAGAAGTACCAGGGCAAGACACTGCTGGAACCGGTCAACGTGATCATCGTCGACCCGACTTCGACCAGTGCCGCGGCGGCGAAGAACAAGCTCACCACCGCGATGACATCGGGCGGATTCCCGGCCCAGACAATCCACAGCGGCGGCTTCAAGGGCATCATCGACGGCAAGACCTACCAGCAGCAGCCGACCGGTTTCCTCGAGGCCTTCTCCAACAACTCCTACACCCAGACCAACGACCACGGGCGGATCTTCGGGCCCGACCCGGTGGAGACCAGCGGCGGTTACGTCTGGACGGGCGCCTTCAGCACCGAGAGCGTCAGTTCGTACTTCTTCGGAATCCCCGTGCACTCCTACGTGTCGTCCAACGCGGCCAGAGCGGCGCTGGCGGCCGGCCTCATCGCCAGCGGGAAAGCAACCTACGGCGGCACGGTCGACCTGCAGAATTCCTACAACACCGGCACGACGACCACCGGTGACCATGACGGCAAGGCCGTCGTCCTCATCCTGAAATAGGTTGTCGCTCAGGGGATTCGGCGTGAATCGGCCCGGCGGTCTGCGTCAGTGGCCGCCCGCCGCCACCCCAGCGTGCCGCGATGATCTCCGCGGCGATCGACACCGCGGTCTCCTCCGGCGTGCGCCCACCCAGATCCAGCCCGATTGGGCTGTGCAACCGTGCCAGTTCGGCGTCGGTCAGCCCGGCGGCACGCAGCCGGTCCAGCCGGTCGGCGTGGGTTCGGCGCGAGCCCATCGCGCCGACGTAGCCGACTTCCGTTAGCCGCAGGGCGATTTCGAGCACCGGCACGTCGAACTTCGGATCGTGGGTGAGCACGCAGATCACCGTCTGCGCGTCGATCAGCCCCGCATCCACCTGCCCGCCCAGGTAGCGATGCGGCCAGTCGACCACCACCTCGTCGACGCCGGGGAAGCGCGCATTGGTCGCGAACACCGGGCGCGCGTCGCACACCGTGACCCGGTACCCGAGGAGAGCGCCCTGCCGGGCGACCGCGGCCGCGAAGTCGATGGCGCCGAACACCAGCATGCGTGGCCGCGGCGCGTATCCGGCGACGAACACCTCCATGCCCTCGCCGCGGCGTTGTCCGTCCGGTCCGTAGCTCAGCACCCCGCTGCGTCCGGCGGCCAGCAGTCCGCGCGCGTCGTCGGTGACGGCGTCGTCGGCGCGGGCGGAGCCCAGGGTTCCCGCGACCCCGTGCGGGCGTATCACCAGCCGGCGGCCGACCCTGTCCGCGTCGGGATGGGCGATGACGGTCGCGACGGCGACCGGGCGGTGCTCCTCGATGTCGGCGGCGACGGCGTCCAGCTCGCCGAACGTGGTCCGGGATACCGGTTCGACGAAGATGTCGAGAACGCCACCGCACGTCAGACCGATCTCGAAGGCGTCGTCGTCGCTGATCCCGTAGCGCTGCAGCACCGGCACACCCGTGCCGGCGACCTCGGTGGCCAACTCGTAGAGTGCGCCCTCCACGCAGCCCCCCGACACCGAGCCGCTGACCGTGCCGTCCGGAGCGACGACCATCGCCGCACCCGCCAGCCGCGGGGCCGAGGCGAAGGTGCGGACCACGGTGCCGACGCCGGCCGTGCCACCGGCGCGCCACACCGCTAAGAGGTCGCTCAGCACATCGCGCACGATGACCAGATTAGGCGCATCAGGCCTGCAACCTGACGGACAACGCATGTGCCCGCTCCAGGAGCAGCTTGCCCAGTTCGTCGCGGCGCTCGGGCTTGAAGCGGGTCTCGACTCCGGTCAGACTGAGTGCCCACGCCGGCCGGCCGCTGCGATCGAACACCGCCGCGCCGAGGCCCCAACTGCCTTCGACGATCAGCGCCGGGTTCACCGCGTACCCCGTGCGACGGGTGACCTCGATACGGGCCCGGATGGCGTCCTCGCTGTGCTCGGGACCCCACGCCGAATCCGGTCGGACGCGCTCGAAGAACGCGTCGACCTCCGCCGCGGGCAGGTGGCTGAGGATCGCCAGCCCGGCGCTCGCGACACCGAGCGGAAACCTGATGCCGACGTGCAGCACGTGCGAGCGGACCGGGAAGCTGCCCTCCTCACTGAGCACGCACACGGTCTCGTCGCCGCGCCGCACGGACAGGAACGCGCTCTCGCCCGTCTCCCGCGCCAAGCCGGCGATCACCTCGCGCGCCCGGTCGGTGACGTCGTAGCGGTCGGCGGCGCCGACCCCGAGCAGATACAGTTCCGGGCCCAGCGACCACCGCCCAGTCCTCGCATCCCGGTTGACCAGGCCTTCGTCGGCCAGTGACACGAGCAGGCGGTGCGCGGTCGGGCGGGCCAGGCCCGCGCTGCGGCCCAGTTCGGTGGTCGATGCGCCCGTGGGCTCCACGGCGGCGACCGCGCGCAGCACCGCACCCACCCGCGCGACGACACTCGCCGACGGCGGATCGCTGGTCACCCGTCGAATCCTATGCGTTCACTCAGTGAACACAATTGCGACGCACGACCACCAGTCGAACGATTTCCGCTGCGCACGCCTCGAACGCTTGCGTCGCCGGAGCGTTTCGTTGTTGATTTGACGTTCACCATCTGCGGGCGTTTACGGAGTGGACGCAGCATCGGCGCAAGGAGAGGCATGACGTCAAAGGTGTACGAGTCGGCCGCCGCCGCCGTCGCCGACATCGCGAACGGGGCCACTCTGGCCGTCGGCGGCTTCGGTCTGTGCGGCATCCCCGATCAGTTGATCGATGCGATCGCCGCGTCGGGGGCCACCGACCTCGAGGTGTTCTCCAACAACTGCGGGGTCGACGGTGTCGGGCTGGGTGTGCTGTTGGGGCTGGGCCGGGTACGCCGGGTGACCGCGTCGTATGTGGGTGAGAACAAGGAGTTCGCCCGCCAGTACCTCGCCGGTGAGCTCGAAGTCGAGTTGACGCCGCAGGGCACGCTGGCCGAGCGGATGCGCGCGGGCGGCGCCGGCATCCCGGCGTTCTACACACCCGCCGGTGTCGGCACCCCGGTCAGCGACGGCGGCCTGCCGTGGCGCTACGCACCGGACGGATCGGTCGCCGTGGCCTCGCCGCCCAAGGAGGTGCGGGTTTTCAACGGCAAGCGGTACGTGCTGGAGGAAGGCATCAACGCCGACTTCGCGCTCGTTCACGCCAAACGTGGCGACACGGCCGGCAACCTGGTCTTCAACAAGACGGCGATGAACTTCAACCCGCTGGCGGCGATGGCGGGCCGGATCACCATCGCCCAGGTCGAGGAACTCGTGGAACCCGGCGAAATCGACCCGGGCGCAGTGCATCTCGCCGGCGTGTTCGTTCAGCGGATCGTGCACACCGGCCCGCAGGACAAGAAGATCGAGAAGCGGACCGTGAGTCCGAGTGAGCAGAGCGAGCGCAGCGAGTGATGAGAACGAGGCGAACGAAATCAGGGACCGTGAGCAAGTGATGGGAACGACGCGAGCGAAGACAACCGTGATCTGTTCAGTCCTGAGCGCGAAGTTGTGCGAGTACATCTCGCAGAGGACGCTGAACAGATCGAGTTTGCAGCACGGGAACGAGGCGGACACATGAGTTGGACCCGTAACGAGATGGCCGCCAGGGCCGCCGCGGAAATGACCGACGGCCAGTACGTCAACCTCGGAATCGGTTTGCCCACACTGATTCCCGGCTACCTCAACGACGACGTGCACGTCACCCTGCACTCCGAGAACGGCATCCTGGGAACCGGCCCCTACCCCACCGACGACGCGGTCGACCCAGACCTGATCAACGCCGGCAAGGAGACGGTCACCGTGAATCCCGGTGCGGCATACTTCGATTCGTCGCTGTCGTTCGGGATGATCCGCGGCGGCCACATCGACACCGCGGTGCTCGGCGGGATGGAGGTCTCCTGCCACGGCGACCTGGCCAACTGGATGGTGCCCGGCAAGATGGTCAAGGGCATGGGCGGTGCGATGGACCTGGTGCACGGCGCCGCGCGGGTCATCGTCCTGATGGAGCACACCGACCGGGCCGGCAACCCGAAGATCGTCCAGACCTGCACGCTGCCGCTGACCGGTCAGGGCGTCGTCGACCGCATCATCACCGACCTGTGCGTGATCGACGTGCCCGGCGACGGCACCCTGGTGCTGCGCGAACTGGCGCCCGGTGTCTCAGTCGACGACGTCGTCGCCGCCACCGGCGCCCCGGTCACCGTCGACCTGGACTGATCCCGCCGTCACCGAATACGCGGCTTCCATCAACATCCAGCCCGAGACCTGAACCGACAGGTCCCGTTCACCGATCCCGCCGGCGGGGACGAAGTGCGGCTCGGCCAGCAGTTCGGGCGCCTCTTCGGCGGGCTCGGCGGACTCGGTGGACTCGTGAGTCTCGGCGCTCACCGCCTCGGCGCCGACCGGAGGCGGAGCGGCCGGGGCGGCGCCGTCGGGCAGTTCGGCGGCCGTGTCCCAGAACGGGCCGAACAGCGGCAGGCTGTTGACGGTCTGGCGGTTCTCCCAGGCCGCTTTCGCGGAAGCCAGGACGATGTCGGCGGCGGTCTGGCGGGCCTGCGCGGATTCGGCATCGTCGCCGGGCAGCGAGGTGGCCGCCAGTGCCAGATAGCGCGCGGTGATGCCGGCGAACAGTCCGCCGTCGCCGTCGCCGGCGCCCTTGAGCACTCCCGCGGGCGCCATCTCCCGTGCGATCGCGGCGATCAGCCGGCGGGCCCGCTGCCCGTGCCGCTCGTCATCGGTGCGCACGGCCAGCTCGGTCTCCAGCCCGACGACCACGCCCTGGCAGTAGGTGTACTGGGCGCGCACCAGCGACCCGGCTTTGATCCCGTCGAAGATCAGATGGGTGTCGGGGTCGAGCAGCGTCTCATCGATCCAGTCGGCCATCTGCTGGGCCCGGCGCAACCGGTCGGCGTAGCGGGCCAGGAAGATGCCGGCCGGACCGTTCGCGGGAGCGTTGAAGAACTGGTCCTGCTTACGCCACGGGATGCCGCCGCCGTCCTCGGGCACCCAGGCGTTGATGAACTGTTCGGACAGCTTGCGCAGCGCGGAGTGCTTCTCGACGCCGACCAGCCGCCCGGCCCGCTCGATCGCCAGTGCCAGCCAGGCCATGTCGTCGTAGTAGTTGTTGGTCCAGGTTGCGTTGTTACGCAACCAATGTCCGCGGATCTGCCGGGTGATCGACTCGACGCGTTCGGGCCGGGGATCGCGGACCTGCGCGTCGACGAGACAGTCGAGCAGGTGCGCCTGCCACCAGTAGTGCCAGGTCTTGAAGCGCCGGTCGTGGGAGGTGGCCGGCCAGGCCACCACACCGAGCTGCGTGCCGGGCAGCCCCCACAGCTTCTTGAGATGCCGCGCGGCGATCGCGGCTTCGGCCGACTCCGCCCGATTGGCCCATACCTGATCCATGACCAGTCATCCTGCCTTACCACGCGCGGCTGAGATCACCCCATTGCCTGATCCACGCGTGCATGGCGATACCGGCGGCCACCGAGGCGTTGATGCTGCGGGTGGATCCGAATTGCGCGATCGACACCACCAACCCCGCACCCTCCTTGGCGGCGGCAGTGATTCCCGGGCCTTCCTGCCCGAACACCAGCAGACAGTCGCGCGGCAGCGTCGTCTGTTCCAACCGGACCGACCCGGGCACGTTGTCGACGGCGACGACGCTCAGCCGGGCCGCCGCGGCGAACTCGAGGAGCTCCGCGCTGGTGTCGTGATGGCGCAACCGCTGGTACCTGTCGGTCACCATCGCCCCCCGGCGGTTCCACCGCCGCCGCCCGACGATGTGAACGGTGTCGACCGCGAACGCGTTGGCGGTGCGGACCACCCCGCCGATGTTGGCGTCGTTGCCGAAGTTCTCGATCGCGATGTGGAGCGGGTGCCGTCGGCTGTCGATGTCGGCGACGATCGCCTCGCGGGTCCAGTACCGGTAGGCGTCCACGACGTTGCGCCGGTCCCCGTCGGCCAGCAGAGCCGGGTCGTAGCGCGGATCGTCGGGCGCCTCGCCGGGATGCTCGTCGCGCCAGGGGCCGACGCCGTTCGGCTGCCCACCCCACTCCGACGGCCCCGGCGCGTCCGGTCCGAGTTCGGTCATCGGCGGTCGGTCCGCGTCCAGACCGCCGCGTGGGTTCCCGCGACCGACACCGTCGCGTACAGCAGCGCCTCGTTGATCTCGCCCTGGGTGCACAACGAGGCATCCATTTGCACGGCGTCCAGCGATGCCTCCGGCAGCACCAGGACCGAACCGCCGTACGCCGAGCAGGCCGGGCTCAGCCCGGGCGGTGGCAGGGTGGGGCCCACCAACAGCATGATCGGACCGCCACGAGTGATGGACCGGTCCCGATACTCGGCGGCCGCCGCGCTGGCGCGCAGCCCGAGCAGCATGAAACCCTTGCCGGTGAACGCGTTTGGGTCCCCCAGCGCGGCGGGTGTCACCGGTGAGCCGTCGGCCCGCCAGGCCTCCACGCTCTCGGTGCTCAGGGTCAGACCCGTGTCGGCGGGCGTGGTGGGCGGCAGGCCCACCGGGAACGCGGCCGGGTAGGCGACGGTGCTGCCGGGAATCCGGTCGCGCGGCGAGTACAGGTAGACGCCGCGCACCTGAGCCTGGTCGGAAATCGGGCCCAGGCAGACCGTTCCGCCCACCCGGGCGGGTCCGCCGTCGGCGGACAGGATGGCCAGCGGTTTGGTCTGGATGCTCGCCAGCGTCGAGCAACTGTCCAGTCCGTTCGCCTCGATCGGATGCGCCAGCGACCCGTACAGGCCGAATCGCAGGTCCGCCAGCGCCGCGCGCGGTGCCGACGGATCGGCGGGAGTCGCGTCGACGTCGACGAGGACGTGGTCGGCCTCGAATCGCAGATTGGCGACCGACACATGCCAGCCCAGCATGTCGACGGAGTCGCCGACACCGGCCTGCACGGCGCCGTAGGGCCGCGCCGGCGGCTCGGCGGATCCGCAGCTCACGACCGTGCACGCAAGCACCGCAGCAACGCCGGCTGCGAGGCCTCTGCGGCCACGGATGGTAACGGTGTGCACTTTCAGCTCCCGGCGTCGACGAGCCAGCGGGGTTGACCCACGATGCACTGTACGGCCCGGCTGAGGCCGTCGGGAACGCGGCGACCGGGCGACACCGCGGCCTTCCGGACCCGTCCCGGACGCGCTTTCAGGAGTTCGCCAGAATTGCACACCCGTGACGGGTTGTGAATTTCCCAGAGGCCCTGTCGGAAAGCTGCGAGAGCGGCTCCAGCAAAGAATTGTCAGAACTACTCAGATTCGCGGACGGCCGCCGGACGGTCCGCCGGCCCAGTCTCCCCGGACCCCGGCGGGCCGTACCGTAATCCGACGTACTCACGCTCCGCATCGGCGCGTTGAGGTCCTCGATGCGCGCGCCGGTACGAAACCGGGCCGAGTTAGCCATCGGCCCACCCAGCTGACGATTCCGCAAACACAGCTAAGACATGCGAAGATTTTTTTCGAAGCGCTTTTCCGCGGTCCACGGCGGCTATTGGAGGCCCGAGTCGGCCATCCGGTGCGCGCATACCCCTACTTCTAGCAGCGCGGACCGCCGCAATGCGCCCTGAACAGGGCGAATGGCACAGTTTAGGCGCTACTGGGAGGGATAATTGAACAGCAACGAAGTCTCGTCGGGGGGTGCGCAAACATGCCTTGGGCGCCGGGGAGCGTTCGGGACATGCCGACCAACTGAATGGATTGCCGTGAACCTTCACCTTGTCGATTCCGCTGACCGCACCCTCGCCACTCGCACCAGCGCCAGCTGGTGGGACGCCGAGACCGAGTGCACCCTCGTGGTCGCGCGCCCCGCCGATGAGCGCGAGCTGTGGTCCGAATACCTCGACGGAGCCGTTCACAGCTACCGCAAACACGGTGTGGAGTGCGCCCTGGACATGGATGCGCTACGGTCCGCGTCCGACACCGTCCTGTTCTTTGCCGCGATCGACAACAAAGGCCGGATCGTGGCGGGCGTGCGGGCGAAGGGTCCGCTGCGCGACGCCGACGATTCGCATGCGGTGGTGGAGTGGCAAGGGCAGCCCGGGCTGGCTACGGTCCGCAAGATGATCAACGACCGCGCGCCGTTCGGCATCCTCGAGATGAAGTCGGCCTGGGTGACCGACGACCGCGAACGCAACCGGCCGCTGACGAAGGCCCTGGCCCGGTCGGGTTTCCATGCGATGGCACTGATCGACATCCAGTTCTGCATGGCCACCGCCGGCGCCTACGTGCTGGACCGCTGGAAGTCCTCGGGCGGCGTCGTCGCCGACAACATTCCCCCGACCCCCTACCCCGACGAGCGGTACCAGACCAAGATGATGTGGTGGGACCGCAACACGTTCACCAAATATGCTGAACCCCAACAGGTTTCAAAAATATATCGCGAGACGATCGCGTTGCGGAACCGGTTCGACCGCGTGTCCAACGCCGATCTGCGCAACGGCAGCACGTGGTGACGACCGTCCCACTCGCCGGTCTGCCTGATCACATCCAGATTCTCGACCTCAACTCGACCGCCGACTGCGGCGCCGTCGACGAGTTGCGCGGCACACCGGGCATCGCCGTCGTCGACCGGCTCGACGAACAGCGCGCCGGCCTGGCCCGGCTGATCCCCGCACCGGACCGCGACCTCCTCGACGAGCCGTCCCGGTGGGTGTACTACCCGTGGCGCCGGACGATCGTGCACGTTCTCGGTCCGCTGGCGTTCCGCCGGTTGCGGCTGGACCGCAACCGCAACATGATCACCGCCGACGAGCAGGACCGGCTGGGCCGGCAGCGGATCGGAGTCGTCGGACTCAGCGTGGGGCACGTCGTCGCCCATACGCTGGCCGCCGAAGGCCTGGCCGGCAGCCTGGTGCTGGCCGACTTCGACGAACTGGAACTGTCCAATCTGAACCGGGTGCCGGCGACGGTGTTCGACCTCGGGGAGAACAAGGCGGTCGTCGCCGCCCGCCGCATCGCCGAACTCGATCCCTACCTCGACGTCCAGGTGCTGACCGCCGGCCTGACCACGGACACCATGGCCGAGTTCCTGTCGGGACTGGACGTGGTCGTCGAGGAGTGCGACGCGCTAGACATGAAGGCGCTGGTGCGCCTGTCCGCGCGGGCGGCCCGGATTCCGGTGGTTATGGCCACCAGCGACCGCGGAATGGTCGACGTCGAACGGTTCGACCTCGAACCGGACCGCCCGATCCTGCACGGCCTGATCGGTGACACCGGGATCGACGAGCTGGCCGACCTGTCCAGCCGCGACAAGGTGCCCCATGTGCTGCGCGTCGTCGACGCCGCGAACGGGTCGGCGCGGGGCGCCGCGTCGATGCTCGAAGTGGGCCGGACGATCTCGACCTGGCCGCAGCTGGCCGGCGACGTGATCATCGGCGCGGCCGCCGTCGCCGAGGCGGTCCGACGGATCGGCCTGGGCGAGCCACTCCCGTCCGGCCGGGTCCGCATCGACGTCGGGGACGCCTTCGGCGGTCTCGCCGAACCCGCGCACAGCGCCGACTCGACTGCCGCGGACGTCACCGACACCCCGGCGGCGCCCGGCACTGCGTTCGACACCGTGGCGGCGATGGCCGCCCGGGCACCCTCCGGCGGAAACGCTCAGCCGTGGCGGATCGACTACGACGAGCGCACCCTGACGGTGGCCATCGCACCCGAACACTCCTCGACGGTGGATGTGGGCTACCGCAGCAGTGCGGTGGCGGTGGGCGCGGCGATGTTCAACGCCCGGGTGGCCGCCGCCGCCCACGGGCTCCTCGGGCCGGTCGACTGGGCAGAGGACGCCGGCGCCGACCCGCTGCGCGGCGTGCTGCACTTCGCCGACGGGGACGACGCCGACCTGGCGGCGCTGTACACGCCGATGGCGGCCCGCGAGACCAACCGGCGGATCGGAACCGGCGAACCTCTCGACGGCGAAACCCTCGCCGGACTGTCTTCGGCGGCCCACCGGGAGGGTGCCGAACTGACCGTGCTCACCGGCGCGGAGCAACTGGCCCGGGCCGCGGCGATCCTCGAGGACTGCGACCGCATCCGCTTCCTGACGCCGACCCTGCACGAGGAGATGCGCACCGAAGTCCGGTGGCCCGGCGATCCCGATTTCGACTCCGGGATCGACGTGCGCACTCTGGAGCTCGACCCGGCCGACGAGGCCGCCCTGGAGATCTTGCGCCGCCCTGACGTGATGGACCTGCTGGCCGCCTGGGACGCCGGCGCCGCGCTCGGCGAGGGCACCCGAACCCGGCTGCTGTCGAGTTCGGCGGTCGTCGTCGTCACCACCGGTGGCGGATCGCTGCGCGACTACGCCCGGGGCGGGTCGGCGGCCGAGGCGGTGTGGATCGAGGCTAACCGGCGCGGCCTGGCCGTGCACCCGTGCTCCCCGCTGTTCTTCCACGCCCACACCGCTGCCGAACGACACGCGCTTTCACCGCGATTCGCCGATAGATTGGATATGCTCGCCTATGACTTCAGCGACCTCGTCGCAGCCGCGCCAGAACAGGTGACGGTCATCGTGTTCAGACTCAGCCGCGCCGCGGCACCGTCGGTGCGCAGCCGTAGGAGACCGATCAGTCCTCAGCATGTCCGATAGCCTGGAACTCGTCGTCACATCGACCGCCACCAAACTGATGGCCGCCACCTCGACGAACACGGCCGAGGTGCTCGAGTCAGTCCTCGCCGACCTCGTCGAGGCGTTCGCCGTGGATCACGCGTTCCTGCGGTACAACGACCACCAGATCCGCGCGTCCCGATTGATCGCCGAATGGCCACCCCGGCCGGACATCCCGGACCCGGACCCCATCGGCCTGGTGTACTTCGCCGACGACCCCGTGTTCGCGATGGCCGAATGCGCCAAGCAGCCCCTGGTACTTCGCCCGGAGCCCGCCACCGACGAATTCCAGCGCCTCATCGAGGAGTCCGGCGGCTACGTGAGCACCTTCGCCGCCGCTCCGCTGATCTCCGGCGAGATCACCACGGGAACCCTGGGGTTCGTCAAGTCCGGTGACCGCGAATGGCTTCCGCGCGAGCTCAGCGCCGTCGAGGCCATCGCGTCACTGCTGGCGCAGGTGCAGGGGCGGATCGCCGCCGAGGACCAGTTGCGGCATCTGGCCGACCATGACGATCTGACCCGCGTCCACAACCGACGTGCCCTGGTGGCCCATCTCGGCGACCGGCTCAAGGCGCGCCGCCGCGGTCCGGTCGCCGTGTTGTTCTTCGACCTGGACCGGCTCAAGGCGATCAACGACTACCTGGGCCACAATGCCGGCGACCGGTTCATCCGGGTGTTCGCCGACCGCCTCCGGGAGACGGTCGGGGACCGGTGCCTGATCGCCCGGCTCGGCGGCGACGAGTTCGTCGTCGTTCCGAACTCCCCGATGACGGCCGAGGCCGCCCGGGAGCTGGCCACCGAACTGCAGTCCGCGCTGCGGGAGCGGGTGTCCATCGACGGCGAAATGCTGACTCGGACCGTGAGTATCGGGGTTGCGCTCGGCACCCCGGGCCAGGACTCGACGTCCGATCTCCTCCGCAAGGCCGGCCACGCGGTGCTCAACGCGAAGAACGACGGCGGCAACGTGATCGCCGTCTACTCCGAGGACCTGGCGCTCAAGGCCGCGTTCCGCAACGACATCGAACTGCACCTGCAAGGCGTCGTCGAAAGCGACGCGCTCGTGTTGCACTACCTGCCCGAGATCGACATGCGGACCGGGGAGGTCCTGGCGACCGAGGCGCTGGTCCGCTGGCAGCACCCGACCCGGGGCCTGCTGCTCCCCGATTCATTCATCGGTGTCGCCGAATCCATCAACCTGGCGGGCGAACTCGGGCGCTGGGTGATGCGCAGGGCCTGTGCCGAGTTCAGCTCGTGGCGGGCCCGCGGTATCGGGCAGCACGCCACGCTGCGACTCAACGTGTCCCCGGTCCAGCTGGTGTCCGAGGGGTTCGCCGAAGCGGTGGCCGAGACGCTCGCGGACTTCGACCTGCCCGGCGAGTCGGTGTGCCTGGAGATCACCGAAAGTCTGGTGGTGCAGGACATCGAGACCACCCGCATCACGCTGGCGGCCCTCAAAGAGGTCGGTGTCCAGATCGCCATCGACGATTTCGGCACCGGCTACAGCGTGCTCACCCACCTGAAGTCGCTGCCCGTCGACACGCTCAAGATCGACCGCAGCTTCGTGCGGGACCTCGGTGAGAACGCGGGCGACCTGGCGATCGTGCGCGCCGTCATCGCCCTGGCCGACGCGTTCGGCCTCGCGGTGGTCGCCGAGGGAGTGGAGACCAGTGCCGCGGCCGAGATCCTGCTGCGGCACGGCTGCTACCGGGCGCAGGGCTTCCTGCTGTCCCGGCCGCTCAGCAGTGCCGCGATGTCGAAGTTGTTCGCGCGCAAGTACATCGAACTGCCCTTCGCGACGTCCCGGCGCGCGGTGCCCTGACTCAGCCGGCGGACAGCTGCAGCCGGGCGAACCGGCTGAACGGGCGCGGCCGGATGACGAGTTCCCTGACGTCCGCGTCCACCACGGGATGGGTGCCCGGCCGTGCCGGGGCGCCGGCCGAGAACACCACACCGGCGGTTGCCCGCACGACGCTCTGACCGGCGAGCGTGCCCAGGACCGCGCCGACCACGCGGTTGCCGGTCAGCACCAGATCATGCAGGACGGTGCCGTCGCGCGCGCCGAGACCGTATTCCCGCGCTAGTTCCGGCAGCCAGGCGTCGAGGTCGACGGGCGCACCCTCCGGCACGTCCGCCACCGGGATCGGCGTCGCGTCGGGCCCGGCGACCGCGGTACTCACCAGTCCGTAGGGTGACGCCAGACAGTTGCCGGCCCAATCCCGAAGTGCCGCACCGGAAAACAGCACGCCCGGGCGAAGTTCGGGCCAGTCCGGTTCGCCGGGACGGTGAATCCACGGTTTCGGCCCGGGCTGTTCCGGCGCGGCGAGGTCGTCCGACACCTCCACGAGAAAAGCCGTCGCATCCTCGGCGAGGTCGTGCCCCTGCGACAGGCGTCCGAACTCCGCGGCATCGTCGGTGAGCAGGACATCCAGCCCGGCACGCTCGGCGGCGATGGCGACGGCGAGTGCGGCGACGCCGGTGCCGACGCAGATGAGATCGACCACCTCGTCCGGGTCCCAGTCCGGTCCGTCGAGTTCGGTGAGGATCACGCCTCAGCCATCGCCGAGCCCGAGGTCGGCGAGTTGCAGCACGCTCCGATAGGGCACGCCTTCGGCCCCGATGACCTCGGCCGCGCCGGTCGCCCGGTCCACCACGGTCGCCACCCCGACCACCTCTCCGCCGGCCTCCCGCACGGCGCGGACCGCCGTCAACGGCGAGGCGCCGGTGGTGCTGGTGTCCTCCACGACGAGCACACGCTGGCCCGCGACGTCGAATCCTTCGATAAGTCGTTGCATGCCATGGGTTTTGGCGGACTTACGCACGACGAACGCGTCGATCGGGCGACCGGGCGCGTGCATGATCGCCGTCGCGACGGGATCCGCGCCCAGGGTCAGCCCACCGACGGCGGCGTAGTCCCAGTCGCTGGTGAGTTCGCGCATCAGCGTGCCGATCAGGCGGGCGGCGCGGTGGTGCAGCGTGGCCCGGCGCAGATCGACGTAGTAGTCGGATTCGCGACCCGACGACAGCACCACCCGGCCCCGCACCACGGAGAGACGTCGTACCAACTCGGCGAGCTCGTCGCGGTCCGCGGGCGTCAGATCAGGCACCCGGCCAGCGTAGCTACCGCTGATAGTTCGGCGCCTGGTGACCGTTGCGGGGCGGAGCCGGCCGGGCCGGGTCGCGGTGCCGCACGGTGGCCGGATCCGGCGTCACCGCGGGACGCCCGGGCATGGCGCCCGGCTGCCCGCGGTGCCGCGGCGCCGCGGCGATGGCCGCCTGGGCGGTCGGGGGCAGCACCCGCAACAGGTCGTTGAACTGACGCACGGTGCGCAGCCCCTCGTCCCACTGCGCGCGGGTGCTGGAGATCGGCATGGACAGCAGCGTCCAGTTCTCCTCGTTCCACATGATCTCGGCGCAATCCGGCGCGGTGTGGGCGAAGGTCACCATCCGGCGGTCACAGGCACGGCGGGCGGCGTCGAGATTGGTGGCGTACACCATCCGCGGGCCGATGGCGCCCAGCAGCCAGATGTCGTCCTCGCGGGGTTCCTTCACGCCCTTGAGCCGCAGATCGATGACCACATTGGTGCCGACCTTGCGGTGCAGGGCGATCACGGTCGACACGTCATCGAGGTCGAAGACGTAGACCGCCTCACCGCGGATCTGGCCGAGCACGACATTGCGCGCGGTGACGTCACCCACGGTGGACATCACGCCGCGTTTCCACCGGCTCAGGATCTCCGTCGACTCGGTTTCGTAGTCGAATCCGTGCGACCGCGCCCACGACTTGCGCCGGCGGCCCAGACCACGCCGACGGTCGATGTCGACGTACAGCAGCGCCGCCGCACCCACGAAACAGAGTGCGGACAGCGTGAACCAGAGCGGAACCATTGCGGACAGCCTATCTGGTGGACGGCCGGAAGCGAGAACGACTGCAGGTCACAACCGCGTCACAGCGTCCGGATAGGCCGGCCGGCGGCCGTCAGCCCAGGATCAGGCTGTCGCCGTCCGGGCTGACGTTCACCGGCACGGTGTCGCCGTCGTGGACCTCGCCGGCCAGCAGCATCTTGGCCAGCTGGTCGCCGATCGCCTGCTGCACCAGGCGACGCAGCGGACGGGCGCCGTAGACCGGGTCGAACCCGCGTTCGGCCAGCCACTGCTTTGCCGGCAGCGACACCTCCAGCGTCAACCGGCGCTGCGCCAGCCGCTTCTGCAGCTGAGCCAGCTGGATGTCGACGATCTGGACGAGTTCGTCGGGGTGCAGCGGCTCGAAGATCAGCACGTCGTCGAGACGGTTGATGAACTCCGGCTTGAACGCCGCGCGGACCGCGGCCATCACCTGCTCCTCGGTGCCGCCGGACCCCAGGTTCGACGTCAGGATCAGGATGGTGTTGCGGAAGTCGACCGTGCGCCCCTGGCCGTCGGTCAACCGGCCCTCGTCGAGCACCTGCAACAGCACGTCGAACACGTCCGGGTGGGCCTTCTCGACCTCGTCGAACAGCACCACCGTGTAGGGCCGGCGGCGCACCGACTCGGTCAGCTGACCGCCCTGGTCGTAGCCGATGTAGCCGGGGGGCGCACCGACCAGCCGGGCCACCGAGTGCTTCTCGCCGTACTCGCTCATGTCGATGCGGGTCATCGCGCGCTCGTCGTCGAACAGGAAGTCCGCCAACGCTTTTGCCAGCTCCGTCTTACCGACACCGGTGGGGCCGAGGAACAGGAACGAGCCCGTCGGGCGGTTCGGGTCGGCGACGCCGGCCCGGCTGCGGCGCACCGCGTCGGACACCGCCGCCACGGCCTTCTTCTGGCCGACGACCCGCTTGCCCAGCTCGTCTTCCATCCGCAGCAGCTTGGCGGTCTCGCCCTCCATCAGCCGCCCGGCCGGGATGCCGGTCCAGGCCGCCACCACGTCGGCGACGTCGTCGGGTCCGACCTCCTCCTTGAGCATGACGTCCTCGCGGGCCTCGGCCTGCGGGATGGCGGCGTCGAGCTTCTTCTCGATCTCCGGGATCCGCCCGTACCGCAGCTCGGCGGCCTTGGCCAGGTCGCCGTCGCGCTCGGCCCGGTCGGCCTCACCGCGCAGCGTCTCGAGTTGCTCCTTGAGTTCGCGGACGACGTCGATGGCGTTCTTCTCGTTCTGCCACCGGGTGGTCAGCTCGGCCAGCTTCTCCTTGCGGTCGGCCAGTTCCGAGCGCAGCTTCTCCAGCCGTTCCTTGGAGGCTTCGTCCTCTTCCTTGGCGAGCGCCATCTCCTCGATCTCGAGGCGCCGCACGACGCGTTCCACCTCGTCGATCTCGACGGGCCGCGAGTCGATCTCCATCCGCAGCCGCGAGGCGGCCTCGTCGACCAGGTCGATCGCCTTGTCCGGCAGGAACCGGCTGGTGATGTAGCGGTCGCTCAACGCGGCGGCGGCCACCAGTGCCGAGTCGGTGATGCGCACACCGTGGTGCACCTCGTAGCGGTCCTTGAGGCCGCGCAGGATGCCGACGGTGTCCTCGACGGACGGTTCGCCGACCAGCACCTGCTGGAAGCGGCGCTCCAGGGCGGCGTCCTTCTCGATGTACTTGCGGTACTCGTCCAGCGTGGTCGCGCCGACCAGGCGCAGCTCGCCGCGGGCCAGCATCGGCTTGATCATGTTGCCGGCGTCCATCGCGCCTTCGCCGGTGGCGCCGGCGCCGACGATGGTGTGGAGCTCGTCGATGAAGGTGATGATCTGCCCGGCGGAGTTCTTGATGTCGTCGAGGACGGCCTTGAGGCGCTCCTCGAACTCACCGCGGTACTTGGCGCCGGCCACCATGGACCCCAGGTCCAGGGAGATGACGGTCTTGTCGCGCAGGCTCTCGGGGACGTCGCCGGCGACGATGCGCTGGGCCAGGCCCTCGACGATCGCGGTCTTGCCGACGCCGGGCTCACCGATGAGCACCGGGTTGTTCTTGGTACGCCGGGACAGCACCTGGATGACGCGCCGGATCTCGGTGTCGCGGCCGATGACCGGGTCCAGCTTGCCTTCCCGGGCCCGGGCGGTCAGGTCGGTGGAGTACTTCTCCAGCGCCTGGTAGCTGCCCTCGGGGTCGGGGCTCGTGACGCGTGCGCTGCCGCGGACCTTGACGAACGCCTCGCGCAGGGCTTCCGGGGAGGCGCCGTGCCCGGTGAGCAGTTTGGCGACGTCGGAGTCGCCGCTGGCCAGGCCGTACAGCAGGTGCTCGGTGGAGACGTATTCGTCGTCCATCTCGGTGGCCAGGTTCTGCGCAGCGGTGACGGCGGCGATCGACTCGCGGCTCAGCTGCGGGGTGGAATTGGCGCCGCTGGCGCTGGGCAGCCGGTCGATGAGGCGCTGAGCCTCGGTCCGGATGGTCGCGGGATCGACTCCGACCGCCTCGAGCAGTGGCGCGGCGATACCGTCGTTCTGCGTCAGCAACGCCATCAGCAGGTGGGCGGGCATGATCTGCGGGTTGCCGGCGGTAGTGGCCGCCTGCAACGCCGACGTCAACGCGGCCTGGGTCTTCGTGGTCGGGTTGAACGAGTCCACGACGCCTCCGTTTCCATAGAGAAGGGGCCATCCGATGGCCCCACAAATGCTTGTCGCCTTGTCCAGCGCCGTCAAGGTTGAGTCTATTCCACTCAACCCTGATTTTTTTCCAGCCTCGGGGCATTCTCGCGCGTCATCGAACATATGATCGAACGATGGCCGCGATGAAGCCGATCGGATACAACGGCCAACCGCTGCGCGACCCGTTCCGCACGGTCCGGCCGGCCGTGCCGGTCCTGATCGACTTGACCGTGTTGTTCCCCCGCCGCCCACACCGGGACGGTCACTACCACCCGCACGGGTTGCAGTTGCACAAGGTCGTCGAAGGCACGTTGAGCTGCTGGGCAGTGTGCGAACAGGGCGACTGGTGGGGCCTGGTGACCTACGAGATCGCCTACGGCCCGCGCCGCAAGGCCGTCACGCACTGGGTGCCGGCCTTCGTCCTGCGGCCGAAGGGCGGCGGCCGGTTGCCGTGAGATTCCGACGGCAGTTGCTACGTTGCCTGGATGGAGACCAGCACATCTCTGGAACTGACCGAGATCATCCCGCTGGCCCTGGTGATCGCGCTGTCACCGCTGTCGATCATCCCCGCGGTGCTGATCCTGCAGTCCCCGCGGCCACGGCCCAGCGGCCTGGCCTTCCTGGCGGGTTGGGTGTGCGGTCTGACCGCGCTGACGGCGGTGTTCATCGGCGCCTCGAACCTGGTCGCCCAACGTTCCGGCCATCCGCCGCTGTGGAGCTACTGGACCCGGGTGGCCGTGGGCGCGGCGCTGATCGTGTGGGGCGTCTACCGCTGGCTGACCCGACACGGCAGTGCCCACGAAATACCCGGAACCAAACACCTGACCGAGGCCGGACCGGCCAAGGCACTGACCATCGGCGCCGCACTGACGGCCCTCAACCCCAAGGTCCTCTTCATCTGCCTGGCCGCGGGCCTGGCCATCGGAGCGTCCGGCATCGGCACCGAAAAGTATTGGGTGGCAGTCGTTTTCGTTGCCGTGTCCGCATCCACGGTCGCGCTGCCCATCCTGGCCTACGCGGTGTCCGGAGAGCGGCTGGAACCCGCCCTCGCGCGGGTCGGCGCCTGGATGGAGAAGCACAGCGCCGCGTTGATGGCCGCGATCCTGGTGATCATCGGCCTCATGGTGCTCTACAAGGGCGTTCACGGCCTGTAAGCAACGCGTCAGCAACCCCTATGATCTGGCCCTGTGGGGCTCGAAGACCGCGAAGCGCTGGAGGTGATTCTCGGCGCCCTGCGTGGGCCCGGCGCCGATGTCATCGTCGCCCACTTCTACACCTGCTGGTTTGCCATCGACCCGACGGTGCGCGACCTGTTTCCGGCGTCCATGAACGATCAGCGGGCGGTTTTCACCAAGGTCCTCGACTGGGTGATCGGCGAGTTCGTCGCGCAGCGCGCCGACGCGCCCGTCGCCTTCCTGAGCCAGCTCGGCCGCGATCACCGCAAGTACGGTGTCACCGCCGAGCAGTACACCAGTCTCGCCACCGCCCTGTACGCGACGCTGCAGGCCGAGCTCGGCCAGAAGTGGACGCCGCGCGTCGACGCCGCGGGCAAACAGGCGATCAACTTCATGACGGCGGTGATGCGCGGCGCCGCCGAGGCCGAGCCGGGCCCGGCCTACTGGGACGGAACCGTCGTCGACCATCAGCGGGTGTCCCGCGACCTGAGTGTGGTGCGGATGAAGCTGGATCAGCCGATGCCGTACCTGCCCGGTCAGTACGTGAACGCCCAGATCCCGCAGTGCCCGCGCCGGTGGCGGCTGCTGTCGCCGGCCATTCCCGCGCAGGACGACGGCGGGATCGAGTTCCACGTCCGCGCTGTTCCCGGTGGCCTGTTCAGCACGGCGATCGTCAACGAGACGACAGTGGGCGACCGCTGGCGGCTGGCCAGTCCGCACGGCGCGCTGGAGGTGGACCGCGACGGCGGCGACGTGTTGATGGTGGCGGGCAGCACCGGCGTGGCGCCGCTGCGCGCGCTCATCATGGACTTGGCCCGATTCGGGACCAATCCGCGGGTGCACCTGTTCTTCGGGGCGCGCTATGCCTGTGAGCTCTACGACCTGCGCACCCTGTGGCAGATCGCCGCGCACAACCCGTGGCTGTCGGTCACGCCGGTGGCGGAGTTCCCCGACCCGGTCTGGGCCACCGACTACCCGGACGTGCAACCGCCCCGCGGACTGCACGTGTTGGAGCGCGGCCGGCTGCCCGAGGTGGTGACGCGCTACGGCGCTTGGGGTGACCGCCAGATCCTGATCTGCGGCGGGCCGGACATGGTTCGGGCGACGCGCGCGGCGCTGATCGCCAAAGGCGCACCGCCGGAACGTATTCAGCACGATCCGCTGCCCTGACCCGCCGACCGCCATAGCCTGTTGGTGCCCAGCAGGTGACTTTCGTCACTGTTGTGCCCCGTCTCGTCACGAAACGATGGCACGGGTAACGCGGAACACCTGGAGGCAACCGCCGTGGAGATCATCCACAAGACCTCGGCCGACCTGCGCGTCGAACCGAACCTGCGCGACTACGAGCACACCCGGGCGGAGTTCGCCTGGTCGGATGTGCCGGAGCTGTGCGAGGGCATGGGCGGCGCGGGATGCAATCTCGCCTACGCGGCCGTCGACCGGCACGCCGACGGCCCCAACGCGTCACGCACCGCGCTGCGATTCGTCGAGGACACCGGCGGCACCGGCGACCTCGTCACCAAAGACGTCAGCTACGCCGAACTGGGCCGGCTGACCCGCACGTTCACCAACGTGCTGCGGTCGCTGGGCATCGGCAAGGGCGACCGAGTCTTCCTGATCATGGGCCGGGTTCCCGAGTTGTACGTCAGCATGCTGGGCGCGCTGCGCAATGGCAGCGTGGTCTCGCCGCTGTTCTCGGCGTTCGGGCCGGAGCCGATCGCCACCCGCGTGACCATCGGCGAGGCCAACGTCCTGGTGACCACCACCGCGATCTACCGCCGCAAGATCGCCAAGGTGCGCGACCAGCTGACGACGGTGCGCCACATCCTGCTGGTCGACCAGGACCAGACTGCCGAGGACGAGCCGGGCACCCTCAACCTCCACCGGTTGATGGCGCAGGCCGGCGACGACGCCCCCATCGAGCACACCACCGCCGACGACCCGTCGCTGCTGCATTTCACCAGCGGCACCACCGGCACGCCGAAGGGCGCCATGCACGTGCACGGCGCGGTCGCCATGCACTACATCACCGGCCGGTACGCGCTGGACCTGCACGACGACGACATCTACTGGTGCACCGCCGATCCCGGCTGGGTCACCGGCACCACCTACGGGATCATCGCGCCGCTGCTGCACGGCGTCACCTCGATCGTCGACGAGGCCGAGTTCGACGCCGAGCGCTGGTACCGGATCCTGCAGGACGAGCAGGTGACGGTGTGGTACACCGCCCCCACCGCGATCCGGATGCTGATCAAGAGCGGCGCCGAGATCGCCCAGCGCTACCGGTTCCCGAAGCTGCGCTTCATCGCCAGCGTCGGCGAGCCGCTCAACGCCGAGGCGGTGTGGTGGGGAAAACGGGTGCTGGGCTTGCCGATTCACGACAACTGGTGGCAGACCGAGACCGGCGGCATCATGGTCGCCAACACGCCGGCGTTCGACATCAAGCCCGGTTCGATGGGCCGCCCGCTGCCCGGGGTGGACGCCGTCGTGGTCACCCACGACGACTCCGGCACGGCATCGGTGATCGACCAACCCGGCGTGGAGGGCGAACTGGCCCTGCGGACCGGCTGGCCGTCGATGTTCCGCGGCTACCTGCACCAGGACGAGCGCTACCGCAAGTGCTTCACCCCCGACGGGCTCTACCTGACCGGCGATCTGGTCAAGCGCGACGAGGACGGCTACTTCTGGTTCGTCGGGCGCGCCGACGACGTGATCAAGTCGGCGGGCCACCTCATCGGCCCGTTCGAAGTCGAGAACGTGCTGACCGACCACCCGGCCGTCGCCGAGGCCGGCGTCATCGGAAAACCGGACCCGACGATGGGCGAACTCGTCAAGGCGTTCGTCTCGCTGAAAGAGGGTCACACCGGTGACGACGAGTTGCGCCGGGATCTGATGGCCCACGCCCGCAAGCGACTCGGCGCGGCCGTGGCCCCCAAGGAGATCGAGTTCGTCGACGCGCTGCCGCACACCCGCAGCGGCAAGATCATGCGCCGCCTGCTCAAGGCGCGCGAACTGGGACTGCCCGAAGGCGACACCTCGACCGTCGAGACCGCGCCGGGAACACCTGCCGCACAGGAGGTTTCGTCGTGATCGACAAGGAACTGGCGCGCGAACTGCTCACCGACATGGTGCGGGTGCGCCTGATGGAAGAGAAGTGCGCGGAGCTCTACAGCGCGGCGAAGATCCGCGGCTTCCTGCACCTCTACGTCGGCGAGGAGGCGGTGGCCGCCGGATCGCTGCGGGTGCTGGAAGACGAGGACGCGGTGGTGGCCACCTACCGTGAGCATGCCCATGCGCTGCTGCGCGGCATTCCGATGACCAAGATCATGGCCGAGATGTTCGGCAAGCAGGAGGGCTGTTCGCGCGGCCGGGGCGGCTCGATGCACCTCTTCGACAAGGGCGTCGGGTTCTACGGCGGCAACGCGATCGTGGCCGGCGGCCTGCCGGTGGCGGTCGGGCTGGCGCTGGCCGACAAGCAGCTGGACCGGAAGCGGGTCACCGCATGCTATTTCGGCGAGGGAGCCGTGGCCGAGGGCGCCTTCCACGAGTCGCTGAACCTGGCCGAGCTCTGGCAGCTGCCGGTGCTGTTCTGCTGCGAGAACAACCTCTACGCGATGGGCACCCCGATCGAGTTCGAGCAGTCGCAAACCGACATGACCGCCAAGGCCGCGTCCTACCGGGTGCCCGCGCTGGCGGTCGACGGCATGGACGTGCTGGCCTGCCATGCCGCCGTCCAGCAGGCGGCCTATCACGTCCGCAACGGCGGCGGCCCCTTCTTCCTGGAGTTCCGGACCTACCGCTTCCGGCCGCACTCGATGTTCGACCCGGAGTTGTACCGCGAGAAGAGCGAGGTCGAACACTGGCGGGAACGTGATCCCGTGCGCACCTTCACCGAGCGCTGTCTGGCCGAGGGCGCACTGACCGACGACGACGTCGCCGCGATCCGCCGCGCCGCCAACGACGAACTGGACGACGCAGTGGCCTACGCCGAGGCCGGCACCTGGGAGCCGGTCGAGGATCTCGCCCGCGACGTGCTGTCACCGGCGGGCACGGAGGCCCAGTGATGAGTAAGACGGCATACCGCACCGCGGTGCACGACTCCATCCGCGACGCGATGCTCGCCGATCCGCGGGTGCTGCTGATGGGTGAGGACGTCGGCCACTACGGCGGCACCTACGCCGCGTCGAAGGGTCTGCTCGACGAGTTCGGCGGGGACCGGATCCGCGACACCCCGCTGTCGGAGCTGGGCTTCGTCGGCGTCGGCATCGGCGCCGCGCTCGGCGGACTGCGGCCGATCGTCGAGGTGATGACGGTCAACTTCAGCCTGCTGGCACTCGACCAGATCGTGAACACCGCTGCGGCACTTCGGCATATGTCCGGCGGCCAGTTCTCCATCCCGCTCGTGGTGCGGATGGCGACCGGCGCCGGGCGTCAGCTGGCGGCCCAGCACTCGCACAGCCTGGAGGGCTGGTACGCCCACATCCCGGGCATCAAGGTGGTGGCCCCGGCCACCGTGGCCGACGCCTACGGGATGCTGCCCACCGCGCTGGCCGACCCGGACCCGGTGATCATCTTCGAACACGTTCAGCTGTACAACACCTCGGCGGACCTCGACGGCTACAGCGCCACCGACATTTCGCGTGCCGCCGTGCGCCGCGCGGGTTCGGATCTCACGCTGATCACCTACGGCGGCAGTGTCCCCAAGGCGCTGGACGCGGCCAACGAACTGTCGCTGGCCGGAATCGACTGCGAGGTCATCGATTTGCGGGTGCTGCGGCCGCTCGACGACGAGACGATCTTCGACTCCGTACGCAAGACGCATCGGGTCGTCATCGTCGACGAGGCCTGGCGCACCGGCAGTCTGGCCGGCGAGATCAGCGCCCGGATCACCGAGAGCGTGTTCTACGAACTGGACGCGCCGATCGCCCGGGTCTGCAGCGAGGAGGTGCCCATTCCGTACGCCAAGCACCTCGAGGAGGCGGCACTGCCTCAGGTGGACAAGATCGTCGCCGCCGCGCGCAGCCTGTTCGGTGAGCGCTGATGGCCGAGTTCACGATGCCGGCCCTGGGCGCCGACATGGAGGAGGGCACTCTCAACGAATGGCTCGTCCAGCCCGGTGACACCGTCACCCGGGGACAGGTCGTCGCGGTGGTCGAAACCACCAAGGCCGCCGTCGAGGTGGAGTGCTGGCAGGA
>CAZTAA010000034.1:27419-36876 GCA_964611465.1 uncultured Mycobacterium sp.
TCGTCGCGGTGGTCGAAACCACCAAGGCCGCCGTCGAGGTGGAGTGCTGGCAGGAAGGGACGGTCGGCGAACTGCTGGTGCCCGTCGGTGAGACGGTTCAGGTCGGCACCCCATTGGCCACGTTGCTGGCGCCGGGCGAGCAGGCGCCCGCCAAACCGGCCGCCCCCAGCCAGCCCGAACCAACGGCCACGCGCGCCACCGAGCCGAAAACCCCGCGCCCGGAACCGAAAGCCGCGCCCCAGCCCGAGCCGGCCGAACCGGTGGTCCCACATCAGACCGAACCGGGGCATCGCCGGTGGATCTCTCCGCTCGCGCGCCGAGAGGCCGCCACGCTGGGGGTGGACACCGATGCCCTGACCGGCACCGGCCCGCAGGGCTCGGTCACGGTGGACGATGTGCACCGGGCTGCCGAAAAGGTGCTCAAAGAGCCGACACCCGAGCCGACGGTGACATCGGAGCCGAAGCCGCCCGCGGAGCCCGCGCGGAAGGCGGCGGCCAAACCGGCACGAAAGGCGGCGGCCAAAGCCGAGCACAAGTCGGAGGCGGCCGCCAAGGCCGCGGCCCGCGGCGCGGCGATGCGCGCGTCGATCGCGGCCGCGATGGGCCGCTCCAAGCGGGAGATCCCGCACTACTACCTCAGCCACCACGTCATGCTGGACAAGACGCTGGACTGGCTGTCCGAACGCAACGCGCAGCGGTCCATCCTGGAGCGGCTGCTGCCGGCCGTGTTGCAGATCAAGGCGGTAAGCCTTGCGGCGCAGCGCTTCTCGGAATTCAACGGGTTCTGGAAGGACGACGAATTCCAGCCGTCGTCGGATGTGCATGTCGGCGTGGCGATCTCGCTGCGCGGCGGCGGTCTGGTCGCACCGGCCATCCACAACACCGCCGACAAGAAGCTCGACGACCTGATGACCGACCTCACCGACCTGGTGGCCCGGGCCCGGGCCGGCTCACTGCGCAGCTCCGAGATGTCCGATCCCACGATCACCCTCACCAACCTCGGCGACAAGGCCGTCGACTCCGTTTTCGGGGTGATCTATCCACCGCAGGTCGCGCTGGTCGGGTTCGGCACACCGGCCCAGCAAGTGGTCGCCGTCGACGGCGGAATCCGGATCGCGACAATGGTGCAGGCGACGCTGTCGGCCGACCATCGCGCCAGCGACGGCCACCGCGGCGCCCTGTTCCTGGCCGAGATCGCCAGACTCCTGCAAGACCCCGACGCACTCGAGGAATGAGCGAAACACCATGGGCCAAGACGACATCCGCGAAACCGTACTGTCGTTGCTGACCGACGTCGCACCCGAAGTGGAGGCCGACGACATCGAGGACGACGTCCTACTGCGTGATCAGGTCGACCTGGACTCGATGGACTGGCTGAACTTCCTGCAACGGATCCACCGGAAGTTCGAGATCGACATCCCGGAGGCCGACTACGCGACGCTGCGCACGGTGACCGATCTGGTGACCTACATCGCCGCGCGTCGTTAGCGCCGCGACTGTCGCGGTTGCCAGACCACCAGCGCCGTGCTGGTCGACGGCACCTCGCGGCGGTGCGCCCGCAGCCGGTCGACCTCCGCGGACAACTCCGACAGCCGCGACTGCAGCGCCTCCACCTGGTTGGTCAGCTCGATGATCCGCTTGATGCCGGCCAGGTTGACACCCTCGTCCTGGGACAGCCGTTGCACCTCGCGCAGCAGGTCGACGTCGCGTTCGGAATACCGGCGCCCGCCACCGGAACTGCGGCTGGGCGACACCAGGCCGAGCCGGTCGTAGGTGCGCAGCGTCTGCGCGTGCATACCGGCGAGTTCGGCGGCGACCGAGATCAGGAAGGTGCGGGTGGTGTCATTCCGCGATGATTCGGATTTGCTCATCACGCATCACACTCGATTCCCGCCCCAGCCGGCACGCGGGTCGAAACCACTGGCCCGCTCCGCGGCCGCGTAGGCCTCCAGAGCTTTCAGCGCGTCGCCTTCGAGATCCGTCGGCACCGCGACCTTCACCGTGACCAGTAGGTCGCCGTGTCCGCCGCTGCGCTTGGGCACACCGCGACCGCGCACCCGCAGGATCCGGCCGTCGGCGGTGCCCTTGGGTACCCGGACCCCGACCTTGCCGTCCAGCGTCGGCACCGAAAGCGTTGTGCCGAGGGCCAATTCGGTGAAACTCACCGGAACCGTCACCGTCAGGTCGTCGCCGTCGCGGCCGAAGACCTTGTCCGAGCGGACGTGCACGGTCACGTACAGGTCGCCGGACGGCGCGCCGCGCAGCCCGGCCTCGCCCTGACCGGCCAGCCGTATCCGCTGACCGTCCTCGACCCCCGGTGGGATGCGGACGTTGATGGTGCGGGTGCGGGTGGTCACCCCGGTGCCCCGGCACTCGTCGCACGGGTGCTCGATGATCGACCCGCTGCCGCGGCACTCGGTGCAGGGTTCGGAGAACCCGAACGCGCCCTGGTTGCGGTTGACCACTCCCGCGCCGTTGCAGTTCGAGCACACCTTCGGGCTGGTGCCCGGGCGCGCGCCGCTGCCGTGGCAGTTGGTGCAGGGGGCCGGGCTGGTGAGCCGCAACGGCATCGCCACACCCTTGGTGGCCTCCAGGAAGTCGAGTTGGGTCTCGGTCTCCAGGTCGTTGCCGCGGCGCGGCCTGCTCGGGCGGGGTTGCTGTGCTCCCCGGCCGAACAGCCCACCGAACAGGTCGCCGATGTTGGCGCCCCCGGTCTGTCCCGCGGCGTCGAACAGGTCGCCGAGATTGAACTCGGCGCCATCGGTGCCGAAGCCGCCGAATCCGCCGCCGCCGTTGTTGAAGCGCCGGCCGAACCCGCCGCCCGCGAAGAGCCGGCGGGTTTCGTCGTACTCTTTCCGCTTGGCCGGATCCGTCAGGATTTCCTTGGCTTCCGATGCGGCCTTGTACTTCTCCTCGGCCGCGGCGTTGCCCGGGTTCCGGTCGGGGTGGTTGTCGGCGAGGATCTTGCGGGCGGCCCGTTTGATCTCTTTCTCGTCGGCGTCCGAGGAGACGCCGAGTTCTTTGTAGAAGTCCTTCTCAACCCATTCGCGCTGAGCCATTCCGCGTCACCTCCTCACCGTGTTCGCGTTGATGTCCGTCTCTGATTTCCGAGCCCGTCTCTATTTCCGAGTCCGTCTCTATTCCGATTGTGGGGCCTGCTCGGCCGAAGTGCCGTCGTCGTGCGCCGTGTCGGGCGATTCGCCCGCGTCCACTTCGTCGACGACCCCGACCATGGCGTGCCGCAGCACGTAGTCGCCGAGCCGGTAGCCCTGGCGCATGACCGTGCCGAGCACCGGGTTGGAGCCGTCACCTTCGTGCTGCACCGCTTCGTGCAGTGCGGGGTCGAACGGGTCACCCTCGGCGCCGAACGACGTCAGCCCGAGGGCCTCGAACACGCCGGTCAGCTTGTCTGCCACGGCCTTCAGCGGCCCGGATTCCAGGTCGCCGTGCGCGCGGGCGCGATCGAGGTCGTCGAGCACCGGCAACAGCTGGGTGACCACATGGGCCTTGGCCCGCTCGGTGGCCACCTGCTGGTCGCGCAACGACCGCTTGCGGTAGTTGGCGAAGTCGGCCTGCACCCGTTGCAGATCGGCGATCAGCTCGGCCGCTTGATCTTGCGACTCCTCGGAGATGACCTCCGGCTCCGGCCCACTGGGGGCCGGAGCGGAGGCCGTCTCACGAATCTCGCCGGTCTGCGGATCGATGCGCCGTTTGTCGGTGACGGTCACCGGCTCGTGCGAATCGTTCTCGCTCACTTGTTCTCCTGGTCATCCTCGACGACTTCGGCGTCGACGACGTTGTCGTCGGCGGAACTGTCGGAACCGGCTGCCCCACCGGCGCCACCGGCGGCCTGCTCGGCCTGAGTGGCCGCGTAGATCGCCTCTCCCAGCGCCTGGCTTTCGGTGCCCAGCTTCTCCATCGCGGACTTGATGGCCGAGATGTCATTGCCGTCGAGCGCGGACTTCGCCTCGGCGACGGCCGCGTCGACCTTGGCCAGGGCGTCCTCGGGAACATTCGAACCGCCCTCGGCCTCACGTTGCTCCTTGACGAACTTCTCCGTCTGGTAGACCAGCGACTCGGCCTGGTTGCGGACGTCGGCCTCCTCGCGACGCTTGCGGTCCTCGTCGGCGTGCGCCTCGGCGTCCTTGATCATCCGGTCGATCTCCTCCTTGGACAGGCCGGAGCCCTCCTGGATCTTGATCGTGTTCTCCTTGCCGGTGCCCTTGTCCTTGGCGGTGACGTGCACGATGCCGTTGGCGTCGATGTCGAAGGTGACCTCGATCTGCGGGACACCGCGCGGGGCCGGCGGGATACCGGTCAGCTCGAAGGAGCCGAGCAGCTTGTTGTGCGCCGCGATCTCGCGCTCACCCTGGTAGACCTGGATCTGCACCGACGGCTGGTTGTCGTCGGCCGTGGTGAAGGTCTCCGACCGCTTGGTCGGGATGGTGGTGTTGCGCTCGATCAGCTTGGTCATCACGCCGCCCTTGGTCTCGATGCCCAGCGACAGCGGGGTGACATCGAGCAGCAGGACGTCCTTGACCTCGCCCTTGAGCACGCCGGCCTGCAGGGCCGCGCCCACCGCGACGACCTCGTCGGGGTTGACGCCCTTGTTGGGCTCCTTGCCGCCGGTGAGCTCCTTGACCAGATCGGTGACCGCGGGCATCCGCGTCGAGCCACCGACCAGAACGACGTGGTCGATGTCGCTGACGGCGATGCCGGCGTCCTTGATGACCGACTGGAACGGGGCCCGGGTGCGGTCCAGCAGATCCTGGGTGATCTTCTGGAACTCCGCGCGGGTCAGCTGCTCGTCGAGGAACAGCGGGTTCTTGTCGGCGTCGACGGTGATGTACGGCAGGTTGATCGAGGTGCTCTGCGAACTCGAGAGCTCGATCTTGGCCTTCTCCGCGGCTTCACGCAGCCGCTGCATGGCCATCTTGTCCTTGGTCAGGTCGATGCCGGCGGAGGCCTTGAACTTGTCGACCAGCCATTCGACGATCCGGTCGTCCCAGTCGTCGCCACCGAGGTGGTTGTCACCGGAGGTCGCGCGGACCTCCACGACGCCGTCGCCGATCTCCAGCAGCGAGACGTCGAACGTGCCGCCGCCGAGGTCGAAGACCAGGATGGTCTGTTCCTTGCTGCCCTTGTCCAGGCCGTAGGCCAGCGCGGCCGCGGTCGGCTCGTTGACGATGCGCAGCACGTTCAGGCCGGCGATCTGGCCGGCCTCCTTGGTGGCCTGGCGCTGGGCATCGTTGAAGTACGCGGGAACGGTGATGACCGCGTCGGTGATGTCCTCGCCCAGGTAGCTCTCGGCGTCCCGCTTGAGCTTCATCAGCACACGGGCGCTGATCTCCTGCGCGGTGTAGTTCTTGTCGTCGATCTCGATGGACCAGTCGGTGCCCATGTGCCGCTTGACCGAACGGATGGTCCGATCGACGTTGGTCACCGCCTGGTTCTTGGCGGGCTGGCCGACCAGCACCTCGCCGTTGCGCGCGAACGCGACGACCGACGGGGTGGTCCGGGAGCCCTCGGAGTTGGCGACGACGACGGGGTCGCCACCCTCCAGCACTGCGACGCACGAGTTGGTGGTCCCGAGGTCGATGCCGACCGCACGAGCCATAGTTACAGCCTCCTGAATAGCCTGATGATTAGGTTTGAGTGAACCTCGCTCAAGACTGCTACCCCGGGCGGGGCCTGTCAAGCAGTAGTTGAGTCTGGTTCACTCAAGTTGTCGAAGGTGTCAACCGGCGGGCCCGGGGATTTGTTCCCGGCCGCCCGGTCGCCCCGCACGCCGACTGTGCGGGTTCTTGCGAAATATGACGTCGAGATCCGCAACAAGCCACACAGTCGGCGCCCGCCCGCGGCACATCCGTCCGCCCGTCGCCCAGTCACACCTCACAGCTTGGTAAACATCATCTGTCGCATGTTTCACACCCACAACAGACTGGGTATCGTGGGCGCACGGCATGAGGAGTCCTGTGCGCGCACCAATTTCCCCCTTGGCGCTGGTCAGCGCCGTAGCGATCGTGGCCGCCGGTGTGGTCGGTTGCAGCAGCACCATCGGCGGCCGGGCGGTCTGTCCGGGCTGTGGAACGGCCGCCGAGCCGAACTTCCCGACACCCGCGCCGTCGGTCTCCACGCCGACCACCCCCACGTCCGAGTCCCCGACCGCCGGCCCCACCGCGACTGCCGCCCCCGGGCCCGGCGACGAGCAGACCCTGCCCACCGACGATGCCGGCCTCGTCTACGTCGAAACCAAGTCCGGCAAGACCCGCTGCCAGCTCAGCACCGATTCCGTCGGGTGCGAGTCCGAGTTCGAGAACTCCCCCGAGATCGACGGCGAACACGCCAACGGCGTCAAGGTGACGGCGGGCGGTGACGTCACCTGGGTCGTCGGCAACCTCGGCAACATCCCGACCGTCACCCTGGACTACGCCACCTACTCGGCGGCCGGGTGGACCATCACGGCCGACCCCAGCGGCACCCGCTTCACCAACGACCAGACCGGCCACGGCATGTTCGTCGCCACCGAGGGTGTCGACTCCTTCTAAGTAGTCTGGTGCTCGTGGATTTCCGGGTCTTCGTCGAACCGCAGCAGGGCGCCCGCTACGCCGACCAACTCGCCGTCGCCCGGGCCGCCGAGGCGCTGGGCTACTCGGCGTTCTTCCGCTCCGACCACTACGTGGCGATGAGCGGCGGTGTTGGTGGGGGCCTGCCCGGACCCACCGACTCGTGGGTGACGCTCGGCGCGCTCGCCCGCGAGACCGACACCATCCGGCTGGGCACCATGGTCACCTCGGCGACCTTCCGCCATCCCGGGCCGCTGGCCATCTCGGTCGCGCAGGTCGACGAGATGAGCGGTGGACGTGTGGAATTGGGCATCGGCGCGGGCTGGTTCGAGAAGGAGCATGCGGCCTACGCGATCCCGTTCCCGCCGTTGGGCGAACGGTTCGACCGGCTGGCCGAACAACTCGAGATCCTCACCGGCCTGTGGACCACCCCGGCCGGCCAGATCTACGACTTCGCCGGTGCGCACTACACGGTCACCGACTCCCCCGGGCTGCCCAAGCCCGTTCAGGATC
Source organism: uncultured Mycobacterium sp. (assembly GCA_964611465.1). GTDB lineage: Bacteria > Actinomycetota > Actinomycetes > Mycobacteriales > Mycobacteriaceae > Mycobacterium. Next base: position 34,499 of record CAZTAA010000034.1, read on the forward strand.
CGCATCCGCCGATCATCATCGGCGGCCACGGACCCAAGCGGACGCCGGCCCTGGCCGCACGGTATGCCGCCGAGTTCAACGTGCCGTTCTCCCGGCTGGACACCGTCACCACGCAGTACCGGCGGGTGCAGGCGGCCGTCGCCGCGGCCGGGCGCCCCGCCGACTCGATGACGTACTCGGCCTGTTTCGTGGTGTGTGCCGGGCGCGACGAGGCCGAAATCGCCCGCCGGGCCGGTGCAATCGGCCGCGACGTCGACGAGCTGCGCTCCAACAGCCCACTGGTCGGCACGCCGGCCGAGATCACCGACAAACTGGCGGTGTTCCGCGACGCCGGCGTCACCCGGGTCTACCTGCAGCTGCTGGACCTGGCCGACCTTGACCACCTGGACCTGTTCGCGGGTGAGGTCGCCCGCCAGCTGTCCTAGGAGCGCTATCGGCCCAGGGCCGCGAACTCCGCGACCATCGCCTCGGCGCTGCGGACCGCCGCCCGGCACGCGCGCGCGGTGAACGGGTCGTTGAGCGGATGTTCGGCGCGGCGCCGCCAGCGCTGGGCCGCCGCGAAGGCCGCGCGCGGGCCGTCCCACGGCGCCTCGGGCGTCAGGCCCAGCCGGCTGGCCGCGTCGGTTCCCGATCCGCCGATGATCCGGCGCAGCGAAGCCATTTCGTCTTCGTTGAAAGTCGTTGGGCGCGAATGCAACTGGGAAAGCAGCCGGAGCTCCTCGAAGGCGTGGGTGTCGGCGAGCAGCGGATCGATGTCGGCGATGATGCGCGGTGTCGCGGCCACCGGGTTGACCTCCACCAGTCGCCGCAGCGACAACAACGCGGTGTGTGCCTTCAGCAACCCGGACCGCTGCGCGAACTGCTGGTCGATCACGTCGCGCAGCGCCACCAGTCCGCTGCGCTCGAGAAGTTCGTCGGCCAGGCCGGCCGCGTCGGACACCCCGGCGCGCAGCACCGCGACCGCCATCCGGATGCCGAACATCCCGAACCTGTCCAGCAGCTTCGCCCGGGCGTCGGCATCCACCGGCAGGCTGTCGTCGGGACGGACGAACCGATCGGCGCTGAGCATCGCCTTGTTCAGCTCGGCCGGGTCGACCGCGGCCAACTTCGCCAGCGCGACGAACTCGTCCTGGCGCAGCGTGCGGGCGGTCAGCGCCAGCAGGCCCGCGACGGGCACCACCGCCTGACAGATACCGGTCTTGTTCATCTCGGCGGTGAACCGGGCCGCGACGTCGTTGGCCGACAGCATCGCGTCGATGCGGCCGGCGCCGATCTCGTCGGCGCGCGACGCCACCCCGATCACGCCGAGCGCGCCCGCCGACCCGCCCACCAGTTCGCCGATCTGCTTGAGCAGCCCGATGTCGGCGGCATTCAGGGTGCGCAACAGGAACACCACCGCGTCAACCCGGGGCACGCCGTCGGCGGGCACCAGCAACCGCAGCGTGCGTGCCGACACGTCGCGCGACAACGACGACGTACCCGGCGTGTCGATGATCGTCGCGTCGACGAGTTCGGCCGCGGGCCAGCGGACCTCGAGGTCGGCGACGTCGTCGGGATTGATCTGGCCGAAGTCGAAGCTCAGCGCGCCACCGGCGTCACGGGTGATCGGCACGTTACTGCGCGCGCCGCCGTAGTGGACGGCCGTCACGGCGGGCGTCGGGCCGTGCGAGAACCACGTGACAATGCGGGTGGCCTCCGTCGCGTCGGTCGGGGCGATGGACTCCCCCACCAGCGCGTTGACCAACGTCGACTTGCCCGCTTTGAGCGAACCCGCCAACGCGATGCGAATCGGTTCGTCGAGTCGGGCGGCGATCCGGTCGAGTTCGGCGAACACGTCACCCCGCCGCCGATACGCCGGATCGGCCCGGTAGGCGCCCCGGGCGCCCGCCAGGATGGCGCGCACCTGATCGCTCGTGCTCATCGGTCGTCGAGTGTACGGACGTGACCGGCGCGGCTAGGATCGGCGGCCGTGGCGCGACATGGCGAACGCGGTGACCAACCCTGGTACCGGACCACCGCCGCCACCGTCACCGCCGGCGGCCTCGGCGCCGCCCTGCTCGCCGCGCTGGTGTACACCATCGTGCAGTTCTCCGACGAATGGACGAACCCGGCGCCGACGATGCTGACCACCGCGGGCGTTCCCCCGCCGAGCCCGACCACCCCGGGCGACCGGGCGCCGTTCGTCATCACGCCGACGCAGACCTCGACGACGTTCACCACCAGCGTCCCCGTTTCCACCACCGACATCGGTGCGCCCACCGACCTGAGCACCACCGGCTCGACTACCAGTGGCACGTCCACCACCTCGGGAACGACCACCACGACGACGACGACCGCGACCACGACACCGCCGACGACCACGGTCCCCGGCGAGTACG
>CAZTAA010000035.1:0-36200 GCA_964611465.1 uncultured Mycobacterium sp.
CACCGGCCCGGTCCGGTAGCCCGGTCACCGCCCCGTTTTGCCACGCCACCGAATATCCTCGCCGCAATGACCGTCACGACGCGGCCCGTCAGCCGTCCCGCCACGCCCTATCCCTGGGTTCCGGCGGCCACCGGGTGGATCGTCGGCGTGATCGCGACGCTGTCGCTCGTCGCCAGCGTGTCGCCGTTCGTCCGGTCCCTGGTGCGCATCCCGGCCGAGTTCGTCAACAACTACCTGTTCAACTTCCCGGACACCAGCTTCGCCTGGGCCTTCGTGCTGGCCCTGCTGGCGGCCGCGCTGGCGGCGCGCAAACGCATCGCCTGGTGGATCCTGCTGGGCTACCTGGTCGCCGAAATCGTCTGGAACGTCGGCGATCTGCTCACCGGTGCCGAATCCGCGCTTGAGGACGCCGGCGAACTCACCGGCCTGGTGGTCCACGTCGTGCTCATCGTGCTGCTCTTGTTGGCGCGCAACGAGTTCTGGGCCAAGGTCCGCCGGGCGGCGCTGTTCAAGGCCGCCGCGGTGCTCATCGCCGGAATGGCGCTGGGCACCCTGGTCGGGTGGGGCCTGGTGGAACTGTTCCCCGGATCGCTGGCCCGCGAGGACCGGTTCCTGTACACGGTCAACCGCGTCAACGCGTTCTCCGGGGCGGGGCCCGAGCAGTTCAGCGGCCATCCCCACGTCTTCGTCAACGTCGTGCTCGGCCTGTTCGGCGCCCTGGCCCTGATGGCCGCGGCCATCGTGTTGTTCCAGTCGCAGCGCTCCGAGAACGCGCTCACCGGTCCGGACGAGTCGGCCATCCGCGGGCTGCTCGAGGTGTACGGCAGGAACGACTCACTGGGCTATTTCGCCACCCGCCGCGACAAGTCGGTGGTGTTCGCCCCCACCGGCCGGGCGGCCGTGACCTACCGCGTCGAGGTCGGTGTCTGCCTCGCCAGCGGCGACCCCGTCGGCGATCCGCGGGCATGGCCGTCGGCGATCAAATCCTGGCTCGAACTCTGCCAGACCTACGGTTGGGCGCCCGGCGTGATGGGAGCCAGTTCGGCCGGGGCGCAGGCGTTCCGCGAGGCGGGTCTCAACGCGATCGAACTCGGCGACGAGGCGATCCTGCATCCCGACCGGTTCACCCTGTCCGGTTCGGACATGAAACCCGTGCGCCAAGCCGTCACCCGGGCCCGTCGGGCGGGGCTGAACGTGCGCATCCGCCGGCACCGCGACCTGTCGCCCGAGGAGATGGCCGAGGTGATCAAGCGCGCCGACAACTGGCGCGACACCGAGACGGAACGCGGCTTCTCGATGGCGCTGGGCCGACTCGGCGACCCCGCGGACGGCGACTGCCTGTTGGTCGAGGCCGTGCGCGACGACGAGGTCGTGGCGATGCTGTCACTGGTGCCGTGGGGTGCGACCGGGGCATCCCTGGACCTGATGCGACGCTCCCCCGGCTCGCCGAACGGCACCATTGAACTGATGGTCAGCGACCTGTGCCTGCAGTCGGAATCCCTTGGTATCAACCGGATTTCGCTGAACTTCGCCATGTTCAGATCCGCCTTCGAAGAAGGCGCGCAACTGGGCGCCGGGCCGGTCGCGCGGTTGTGGCGCGCCCTGCTCGTCTTCTTCTCGCGGTGGTGGCAGCTCGAGACGCTGTACCGCTCCAACATGAAGTACCAGCCCGAGTGGGTGCCCCGCTACGCCTGTTACGAGGACGCCCGGCTGATCCCGCGGGTAGGCGTCGCGTCGGTCATCGCCGAGGGCTTCCTGGTGCTGCCGTTCGGCCGGCGCAACCGGCAGCACACCGGTCACCATCCCGCGGTGCCGCAGGCGCTGGTCGACTCCGGGCGCCTGCATGGCGACGGTTCGGCACCCGACACCACCGGCCTGACGGCCGAACTCACCGATCTCGGCACGGCGGCTCGGCTGCCCGATCAGGTTCGCGTCCGGATGAAGAAGCTGGAGGCGTTGCGCGCCAAGGGAATCGACGCCTATCCGGTGGGCAGCCCGCCCAGCCACACCGTCGCGGCCGCGCTTGCCGAGGCCGACGGCGGCGCCGTCAGCGTCTCCGGCCGGATCCTGCGCATCCGTGACTACGGGGGTGTGATCTTCGCTCAACTGCGCGACTGGTCCGGCGAAATCCAACTGCTGCTGGACAACTCGGCTCTTGCGGCCGATGCCGGCACGGATGCGTTCACCGCGGCGATCGACCTGGGCGATCTGGTCGAGGTCACCGGCACGATGGGGGTCAGCAACGCCGGCACGCGTTCGGTCCTGGTGCGGGACTGGCGGCTGGTCGGCAAGTGCCTGCGGCCGCTGCCCGACAAGTGGAAGGGCCTGACCGACCCGGAGGCGCGGGTCCGGACCCGATATGTCGATCTGGCGATCAACACCGAGGCCCGCGACCTCATCCGTGCCCGCAGCCAGATTCTGCGCTCGATCCGGGAAACCCTGTTCGCCAAGGGCTTCCTGGAGGTGGAGACCCCGATCCTGCAGCAGATCCACGGCGGCGCGAACGCCCGGCCGTTCGCCACCCACATCAACGCCTACGACCTCGACCTGTTTCTGCGGATCGCCCCCGAGCTGTATCTCAAGCGGCTGTGCGTCGGCGGCGTCGAGCGCGTCTTCGAACTGGGCCGCGCGTTCCGCAACGAGGGCGTCGACTTCAGCCACAACCCGGAATTCACCCTGCTGGAGGCCTACCAGGCGCACGCCGACTACCTGGTCTGGATCGACGGCTGCCGGGAGCTGATCCAGAACGCCGCGCTGGCCGCCAACGGCGCGCAGGTGGTGATGCGGCCGGGCCCCGACGGCGAGCCGACGCCGGTCGACATCTCCGGGCAGTGGCCCGTCAAGACGGTCCACGACGCGGTGTCCGAGGCGCTCGGCGAGCAGATCGACGCCGGAACGGGACTGGATACGCTGCGCCGGCTCTGCGACCGCGCCCAGATCCCCTATCACCGCCAGTGGGACGAAGGCGCGGTTGTCCTGGAGATGTACGAGCATCTCGTGGAGGACCGCACCGAGGCCCCGACCTTCTACACCGACTTCCCGACGTCGGTGTCGCCGCTGACCCGTCCGCACCGCAGCAAGCCGGGAGTCGCCGAACGCTGGGACCTGGTGGCCTGGGGCGTGGAACTCGGCACCGCCTACAGCGAGCTCACCGACCCGGTCGAACAACGACGCCGCCTGCAGGAGCAGTCACTCCTGGCGGCCGGTGGTGACCGTGAGGCGATGGAACTCGACGAGGATTTCCTGCAGGCGATGGAGTACGCCATGCCCCCGACCGGCGGCCTGGGCGTCGGCGTGGACCGGGTCGTCATGTTGATCACCGGCCACAGCATCCGCGAGACGCTACCGTTCCCGCTGGCCAAACCGAGGTAGCCGCGACTCACAGCGATTCCCCAGATTCGCGGTTCAGGATAGTGCCGTGACAGTGATGTCCGCGCCGTTCGGCCTTTTCCAACAGCACATTTCGCTCATGCACGGCTGGGTGCCGGCGACGGTGCAGGCGCTGGCCGGCGCGACCCTGCTCGTCGCGCTGGGCCGGCGCACTCGACGCTGGACGCTGCGGTGGCTCCCGGTGGCCGGGGTTGTCGGAATCGCCGCGGCGACGGCAGTGCACTGGGTCGTCACGTCCGACGGATTGTCCGGCGAGCCGGCCCCCCGGCAGCTGTGGGTCTGGATCACGATCAGCGGCGTCGCGGTGAGCGTGCTGGGGCTGGGTTGGCGCGGCGCGCGCTGGTGGCGCCGCGGGGCGTCGATCCTGGCGGTGCCGCTGTGTCTGCTCAGCACGGCCCTGGCCGTCAACGTCTGGGTGGGCTACTTCCCGACGGTGCAGAACGCCTGGAACCAGCTGACGTCCGGCCCGCTGCCCGACCAAACCAGCCGCGCGGCGGTCACCGCCCAGGCCGCGGAGGTCCGGACGCATCACGTGCTGCCCGCCCGGGGCAGCGTCGTACCGGTGACCGTGCCGGCGACGGCCTCACACTTCAAGCACCGCGGTGAACTGGTGTATCTGCCGCCCGCGTGGTTCGCCACCAGCCCGCCGCCGAAACTGCCGACCGTGATGATGATCGGCGGTCAGTTCAACACGCCGGCCGACTGGTTGCGGGCCGGCAACGCGGTCGACGTCATCGACGCCTACGCCGCGGCCCACCGGGGAAACGCCCCGGTGTTCGTCTTCGTCGACTCCGGCGGCGCGTTCAACAACGACACCGAATGCGTCAACGGCCCGCGCGGGAACGCCGCCGACCACCTGACCAAGGACGTCGTTCCGTTCATGACGGCCGATTTCGGGGTCAGCAACGACCCGGCGAACTGGGGCGTGGTGGGCTGGTCGATGGGCGGCACCTGCGCGCTCGACCTGACCGCCATGCACCCCGACCTGTTCAGCTCGTTCGTCGACATCGCCGGCGACCTGGCGCCCAACGCCGGCACCAAGGCCCAGACCGTCGCGCGCCTGTTCGGTGGCAACGCGGCGGCCTGGTCGGCCTACGACCCCGCCACCGTCATCACCAAACACGGCCGCTACCAAGGTGTTTCAGGCTGGTTCGCGGTCAACGGCGGCCCCGGAACGCAGCCGCCTCGGCCACGCAACGTCGCGGTCGAGAACGCCGCGAACGCATCGGGCTACCTGGTGGGCGTCGGCAAACCCAGCGACCAGACCACCGCGGCGAACACGTTGTGCGCACTGGGAACGGCCAACGGCATCCGGTGCGCCGTCGTCGCCCAGCCGGGTAAGCACGACTGGCCCTTCGCGTCGCGGGTGTTCGCCGCCGCGCTGCCATGGTTGGCCGGGGCGATCCACACCCCGGGTGCTCCGGCCCCGCCGCTACCGGAAGCCGCGCGCGGCGGCGCGGCGGTTCCGGGCACCGCACGGACCTCCGCTACGGACACCTCGGCCGAGGCCGCCGGGCGGTAACGGGGCCGCCGGCCGCGGCCTGCGCGGTAACGTGGCCGCATGGCCGACGAGAAAAAGGCGCCCGCCGACGAAGACGTGCCTGCCGAACAGTCGACGCCCGCCGTGACACCGGTTCCGCCCGTCGAAGACGTCGGCTACACCCCCGCCGGGGTGCCCACGTTCGACTCGGTCCGCGAGAAGATCGAGACCCGCTACGGCACCGCGATCGGCGCAGAAGAACTGGCGGCCGACACCCCCGAAGGGCGCAGCGCCGAAGAACGCTACGAGGCCCGGCAGAAGGCCGCCGCCGAACGCCTCGAGGAGATCCGCGCTTCGATGCGCGAGGGCCGGGACTGACTAGTCAGCCGGCGGTGTCGCCGAAGAGCTGTTCACCGACGTAACCGCCGGGACGGACGCCGGGCGGAACGACGTAGACGGCCGATCCGATCGCGGTGGTCCACCGGTTCAGCGCGTCGAACTGGGCCAGTCGGCGCTGCACCGGCAGGAACTGGCGGTCGATGTCGCGCTGGTACGCGGTGAAGATCAGCCCGGATTCCGAGGTCTCCCCCGCGGCCGGCGGCTCGTCGTAGTTGTACGGCCGGCGCAGGAAGCGTTCGGCGGGCTGATGCGGATGGGCAAGGGCCACATGGGCATTCGGCGGAATCACCGGAATGCCGTCGCGCATCGCCGTGATGTCGACCGGGTCGGTCTCGCGGGTTCCGGTCAGCGGGGCGCCATTGTCCAACCGGCGGCCCACTGCCAGTTCCCTGCTCTGCCGGTCCAGTTGGTCCCAGGTGTCCAGGTTCATCCGGATGCGCCGGAGCACCATCAGCGTTCCGCCGGCCAGCCAGGGCTGCGGGTTTCCGTCGTCGAAGACCACCTCGTCGAAATCGGTGGTGCCGGCGACCGGGTTGACCGTGCCGTCCACCTGACCCATCAGGTTGCGTGCCGTCTCACCGTCCGGGCCGGCGGCCCGCGCGGTCCGGAAGCCGGTCTGCCGCCACCGCTCGACGGCCAGTGACCGGACGTCCTTCACCAGGACCCGGGTGGCGTGCGCGACGACAATCGGGTCGTCCGCGCAGATCTGCAGCAGGAAATCGGTTGGCCGCCAAGGTGATTCGAGACGGTCGGTGGCGAATGGCGGCAGTTCGCGCGCGGAGGGCGGCCTCAGCCGGTCCATGCCGAGCCGGTCGAAAAGCGCCGGGCCGAGGCCGACGGTGACGGTCAGCCGGGCCGGCCGCAGGGCCAGTTCCGGCTCGGTGTCCGCCAAAGCCGGGAGTCCCTGGGTCAGCCGTGCGGCGTCGGTGGTCCACAGCTTGAGGACCGCCGGCACGGCGTGCCGGGGATCGCGACCGCTGTCCGGACGCAGGTCGAGTCCCACGAAGTTGGCGTGGGACTGCGGGGCGGTGTCGATGCCCGCCTGGCGGGCGCCGTAGAACGGCACCGTCTCCGAGCCGAAGGACACCGGCCGGCCTTGCTCAGGGTTGTTGGCGATGCCCCACAGGGCCGCGCCCGAGACACCGGCCGCTGCCGCGCCGCCGACGAGCAGTCCCCGCCGGGTCAGCCTCGCGGCACCCGGCGGGGACTGCGCGGGCCGATCATTCATGGTCTCCGGCGGAGTGCCCGCCGGAAGGCTGCGCCGGGGAGCCGGACGGCTGACCGCCGGGCTGATAGTTCTCCGAGGCGCCGGCGAACTCCCGCACCTGAGCGGTGAACGGCAGGGTGGAGCCGTCGGCGAAGCTCAGGGTGACCTCGACGTCATCGGCCACCTGCAGCGGTTTCTTGAGGTCCATCAGCATGATGTGGTCGCCGCCGGGGGCCAGCACGTGGCTGCCGCTCGCCGGGACGGTGAAGCCGCCCTGCTTGGGCCGCATGGTGGTGGAGCCCGGCTGGCCGACCACCTCGTGCAGTTCGACGCTGCCGGCCGCCGGAGAACTGGCCGACACCACGGTGACGTCGTGGCCGCCGGAGTTGTGCAACGTGCCGAAGAGCGCCGTCATCCCGGTGTCGGCGGCCTTGACCCACTGGTCGGAAACGGTCACCGTGGCGGCGGCCTGCTTCTGGCCGTCGGTGGACGGGGCCTCGTTCCGCGGCGAGCACCCCGCCACAGCGGCGGTCATCAGCGTGGCGGCGGCGAACAGGGCGGCGAATTTCGCGACGGTTGTCTTCATACCCCCCAGGGTACATTGGCCTACTACGTGCAGTAGTAGGCGGATCTCGTCGGCGGTCGCCGGTCGCTGCTAGGCCGAGATCTTGCGCTTGCGCGCCGCGCGCTTGGCGGGCTGGGCCGGCGGCTCCTGGCCGAGGATCTCGGCGAGGAACTTGCCGGTGTAGCTCTCCGGCGTGGTTGCCACGTCCTCCGGTGTGCCCTCCGCCACCACGGTGCCGCCCCCGGCGCCGCCTTCGGGCCCCATGTCGATGACCCAGTCCGAGGTCTTGATGACGTCGAGGTTGTGCTCGATCACGATCACCGAATTGCCCTTGTCGACCAGACCGTTGATGACCTTCAACAGCTTGCGGATGTCCTCGAAGTGCAAGCCGGTGGTGGGCTCGTCGAGGATGTACACCGTGCGGCCGGTGGAACGCTTCTGCAGTTCGGCGGCCAGTTTGACGCGCTGCGCCTCGCCGCCGGACAGCGTCGGCGCGGGTTGGCCGAGCCGCACGTATCCCAGCCCGACGTCGACGAGGGTCTTCAGGTAGCGGTGGATGCCGCTGATCGGCTCGAAGAACTCCGCGGCCTCCTCGATCGACATGTCGAGGACCTCGGAGATGGTCTTGCCCTTGTAGTGGACTTCCAGGGTCTCCCGGTTGTACCGGGCACCCTGGCAGACCTCGCACGGCACGTAGACGTCGGGCAGGAAGTTCATCTCGATCTTGATGGTGCCGTCGCCCGAACACGCCTCGCAGCGGCCGCCCTTGACGTTGAACGAGAACCGTCCCGGCTGGTACCCGCGCACCTTCGCCTCCGTGGTGGCGGCGAACAGCGTCCGGATCTTGTCGAAGACGCCGGTGTAGGTGGCCGGATTCGACCGCGGCGTGCGCCCGATCGGCGACTGGTCCACCCGCACCAGCTTGTCGACGTGGTCGAGGCCGGTGATCCGGGTATGCCGGCCGGGCACCTGCCGGGCCCCGTTGAGCTTGTTGGCCAGCACCGCGGCCAGGATGTCGTTGACCAGTGTCGACTTGCCCGAGCCCGACACCCCGGTGACCGACGTCAGCACCCCGAGCGGGAATGCCACGTCGATCTCGCGCAGGTTGTGCTCGCGCGCGCCGACCACGGTCAGCCGGCGGCGCTTGTCGATCGGTCGCCGGATGTCCGGTATCTCGATGTTGTTCCGCCCGGACAGGTAGGCGCCGGTGATGGAGTTCTTGTTGCGCAACAGGTCGGCGTACGGACCGCTGTGCACGACCGTGCCGCCGTGCTCACCGGCCGCCGGTCCGATGTCGACGACCCAGTCGGAGTGCGCGATGGTGTCCTCGTCGTGCTCGACGACGATCAGCGTGTTGCCGAGATCCCTTAGCCGCGTGAGGGTTTCGATGAGCCGGCGGTTGTCGCGCTGATGCAGGCCGATGGACGGCTCGTCGAGGACGTACAGGACGCCCACCAGGCCGGAGCCGATCTGGGTGGCCAGCCGGATGCGCTGGGCCTCACCGCCGGACAGCGTGCCCGCGGCGCGTTCCAGCGACAGGTATTCCAGCCCGACGTCGAGCAGGAAGCCCAGCCGCGACTGCACCTCCTTGAGCACCTGCCCGGCGATCGCCTGCTCGCGGTGCCCCAGCGTGAGTGCGTTGAGGAAGTCCGAACAGTCCGAGATCGACAGCGCGCACACTTCGGCGATGGACTTCGCGCCGCGCTCGCCGGCAGCCAGGGTGACCGCCAAGATCTCCGGCTTGAGACGGGTGCCCTCGCAGACCGGGCACGGCACGTCGCGCATGAAGCCCTCGTAGCGCTCCTTCATCAACTCCGACTCGGTCTGCTCGATCTTGCGTTCCAGGAACGCCAGCACCCCTTCGAAGTCGGCGTAATACGACCGCACCCGGCCGTAGCGGTTCTTGTAGCGGACGTGCACCTGCTGGTCGCAGCCCTCCAGAATGGCCTTGCGCGCGCGTGCGGGCAGCTTGTTCCACGGGGTGTCGACGTCGAAGCCGAGCGCATCGCCGAGGCCGGCCATCATCCGGGTGAAGTACTCAGCGCTCTGCCCCATCGACCACGGCGCCACCGCACCCTCGGCCAACGTCAACTCGGGATCGGGCACCACCAGGTCGGGGTCGACCTCCTTGCGGATGCCCAGGCCGACGCACTCCGGGCAGGCGCCGTAGGGCGAGTTGAACGAGAAGGACCGCGGCTCCAGGTCGTCGACGGCCAGCGGGTGCGCGTTGGGGCAGGCCAACTTCTCGGAGAACCGCTGCTCCCGGTGCGGATGACCGTCTTCGCGGTCCACGAACTCCAGCACCACGATGCCGTCGGCGAGGTTCAGCGCGGTCTCGATCGAATCGGTCAGACGTTGCTTGGCCGAGGCCTTGACGGTGAGGCGGTCCACGACCACCTCGATGTCGTGCTTCTCCTGCTTCTTCAGCTTCGGCGGGTCGGTCAGCGAGTGCACCACGCCGTCGACCCGCACGCGGCTGTAGCCCTGGGTGTTGAGCTTGTCGAACAGGTCGACGAACTCGCCCTTGCGGGTCCGGACCACCGGGGCCAGGACCTGGAACCGCAGGCCTTCGTCCATCGCCAGCACCTGGTCGACGATCTGCTGCGGGGTCTGCTTGGCGATCCGCTCCCCGCAGATCGGGCAGTGCGGCGTGCCGGCCCGGGCGTACAGCAGGCGCAGGTAGTCGTACACCTCGGTGATGGTGCCGACGGTCGAACGCGGGTTGCGGTTGGTGGACTTCTGGTCGATCGACACCGCCGGCGAGAGGCCCTCGATGAAGTCGACGTCGGGCTTGTCCATCTGGCCCAGGAACTGGCGGGCGTAGGCGGACAGCGACTCGACATAGCGCCGCTGACCCTCGGCGAAGATGGTGTCGAAGGCGAGCGACGACTTGCCCGAGCCGGACAGCCCGGTGAAGACGATCAGTGCGTCGCGCGGCAGGTCGAGGTCGATACTGCGCAGGTTGTGCTCGCGCGCACCCTTGACGATGAGGCGGTCAGCCACCCGGGCCCCTTCCAACTGTTCTACCTGCGGTTCCCCGACGCGTCCGAGTCACTCCCGGACATCGCGCGGTGAGCTCCGCGGACGTCAGCGTCCATGCTATGCGCCTGCGCCGACAGGTCTCGGCCGGCCAAAGTAACGTGACGGCCATGACGGTCATCGCGGACGACTACACCGGCCACGTCGAGCCCGGCACCGGGGCGCGCAGGACGCTGCCCGGTGCATCCATCGTGAAGGTGTCGGTGGGGTCGATGGACAACAACGCCTACCTGATCACCTGCACCGCCACCGGGGAGTCGCTCCTCGTCGACGCGGCCAACGACGCCGACACCCTGATCGACGTCGTGCGCCGGTACGCCCCGAACGTGACACTGATCCTGACCACGCATCAGCACTTCGACCACTGGCAGGCGCTCGAGGCGCTGGCTGCCGCGACGGGGGCTCCCACCGCGGCGCACGAACTGGACGCCGAACCGCTGCCGGTGACCCCGGATCGGCTGGTTGCCGGCGGCGACACCATCAGGGTCGGAGACCTCAGCTTCGACGTCATCCACCTGCGCGGCCACACCCCGGGCTCGGTGGCGCTGGCGCTGTCCGGGGATGCGACCGGCGGGGTGACCCAGCTGTTCACCGGCGACTGCCTGTTTCCCGGCGGCGTCGGGAAGACGTGGCAGCCAGGCGATTTCGAGCAGCTGCTGGACGACGTCGCCAGCCGGGTGTTCGACGTCTACGACGATTCCACCGTCGTCTACCCGGGCCACGGCGACGACACCACGCTCGGCGCCGAGCGGCCGCACCTGCAGGAGTGGCAGGAACGCGGCTGGTGACGCTCAGCGCCACCTGACCGAATACCAGGCGGGCGGGCCTACCCGGTGGTGTGCACGATCAGCACGTCGACGCGGGAGCGGCGCGCCACGTTGGCGGGCACCGAGCCCAGCAGTCGGCCGGCGATGGTGCTCAGCCCCACATTTCCGACCACGAGCAGATCGGCGTTGACTTCCTCGGAGAGATCGACGAGCGCGTCGACCGGCGCACCGACGATCGCCTTCTCCTCGATGGTGGTGGCGCCGGCGGCCTTGGCCCGGTCCTTGGCCTCCCGCAGGATCGCGTAGATCGGCGCGTTACCGGACATCTTGTAGCCCTCGTCCTTGAGGACGTCGGCCGCACGGGAGTCCTCCGTTGCGGGGAAGTACGCCGTCGCGATGACCAGTTTCGCGTCCGGCCCGGACGCGAGCGCTCCCGCCCGGTCGACAGCGCGCAGCGACGAGTCTGAGCCGTCCGTGCCGACGACCACGGTCTTGTAGCTGCTCATCCATTCCCTCCAAGAGTTGATAGATCCCGCGACCTTCACGTCGGACAGTAACGCGTCGTCACGGCGAAGTGGTCGAGAATCGCCGCACCGATACCGCGACCACATGCGGTTTTGCGCCGCCACCTGTGCAAAGCACACGAACGTGACGTTGCCGACAAAACACCGCCCCGGCATGCCAGGATCACTGCCATGGGACCGTTTCTCATTCGCACCGTGCTCACCGGCTTCACCCTGTGGCTTGTGACTCTCATCGTGCCCGGCATCGAATTCGTGGGTTACCACAACGGGTTTCAGAAGATCGGCGTCATCCTGGTGGTCGCCGCGATCTTCGGTTTGGTGAACGCGTTCATCAAGCCCGTCGTGCAGCTCCTGGCGATTCCGCTCTACATCCTCACGCTCGGACTGATCCACGTCGTCATCAACGCGTTCATGTTGTGGATCGTCTCGTGGTTCACCCGCAACACGACGCATTGGGGGCTGGCCATCGACGATTTCTGGTGGACGGCGATCTGGGCCGCGATCGTGTTGTCGATCGTCGGCTGGGTGTTGGGCCTGGTGATCCGCGATACCGTCGGCCGGCGCGCCACCCACCTCTGACCCGAACCGAAAGTCCTTCACCGGCATACCAAGGTCCCCGGTTCGGCCAACTCGTATCCCGGGCATACCAAAGCTTCTAGCGTTAGGGACCGGGACGGTATGGGAGTTCAACATGGCCGAATTCATGCGCAATACCGACGCCTTCACCTGGGCGATGGAGAGCGATCCGAGACTGCGGTCGACGATCGTCACGGTGGTGATGCTGGACCGGTCACCGGACTGGAACGTGGTACGTGAGCGGTTCGACGAGATCAGCCGGACGCTGCCGATGTTCCGGCAGCGAGTGGTGCCCTCGCCGGGGCAGGCGCCGCCCCGCTGGGAGTACACCCGGGACTTCGACCTCGACTTTCACCTGCGCCGGGTCGGCGCACCGGAACCGGCCAACTTCGACGGCGTACTCGAGATGGCCCGGATCGCCCAGATGGAGGCGTTCGACCCCGCCCGGCCGATGTGGCAGGTCACGCTGTTCAGCGGCCTGGAGAACGGGCAGGCGGCGCTGCTGTGCAAGCTCCACCACGCGCTGACCGACGGTGTGGGTGGCGTCCAGATCGCCATGCAACTGTTCGACCTGTCCGAAAAGCCGGGGGCCAGACGAATGGCACCGCCGGAGGCCCCGCTGCCGCCGCGGCGTGCCGTCCTGGGCGGCTACCGCGACACCTTGCGGTACAACGCCGCACTGGCCGGCAAAGTGGTGACCACCACGATCAAGGCTGCACCCGGCCTGATGGTCAACGGCATCCGCCACCCGCTGTCGACCATCGGTGACGTCACGGCCACCGCCGCCTCGATGTACCGGATGGCACGGCCGGTGAACCGGCCCGGTTCGCCGCTGATGACGCGCCGACGGTTGATTCGCCGTCTCGCCGTGCTGGATGTGCCGATGCCGCAACTGCGGGAGGCCGCCCACCGCGCCGGCGGAGCGCTGAACGACGCGTTCGTCGCCGGAGTGACCGGCGGCCTGCGCCGGTACCACGAGAAGCACGACAGTCCCGTCGGCGACCTGCACGTGACGATGCCGATCAGTGTGCGAGGCGAATCAGACCCGATGGGCGGCAACCGGATCACGCTGATGCGCTTCGACGTCCCGGTCGGTGTCGAGGACCCCGTCGAGCGGATCAAGGAAACCCGCAAACGCGCCCGCGCCGTGCGCGACGAGCGGGCCGTCCCCTACACCCAGTTGGTCGCGGGAATCCTGAACCTGGTGCCGCGCTGGTACATCGGTTCGGTGCTGCGGCACGTCGACTTCGTCGCCAGCGACGTTCCCGGCGTCCCGGTTCCGGTGTTCCTCGGCGGCGCCCGAGTGTCCAAGCAGTACGCGTTCGGGCCGACGATCGGCGCCGCGGTCAACGTCACCCTCTTGACCTACGTGAACACCTGCTCGTTGGGTATCGACGTCGACACCGCGGCGATCCCCGATTTCGACGTGTTCTACGAGTGCCTCGCGGCCGGCTTCGACGAGGTGCTGGCGCTGGGCCAATCAGAGTCAGACCCGGCCGCGCGCGGCCCGGGATGACGCGACGACCGTCAGCGCGGCCAGCACCGCGAACACCCCGAACATCCACCGCGCGGCACTGGCCTCGCCGTGACCGTTGAGGTTGACGACCACACCCGCGAGGCCGGCGCCGAACGCACCGCACATCAGTTGCACCGTGTTGATGGCCGCGGCCGCGGTGCCGCCCTCGGCGGGATCCTCGACGTCGCCCATCGCCCACGCCGACAGGTGCGGCCACGCCATGCCGATGCCGCACCCGGTGATGAACAGCGCCACCACCCAGACGGCCACCACCACCGGCGGGGCGTCCCCGATCTGGCTGGCCGCGGCCAACGCCAGGCCGACGGCCATCACCAGTGGCGCGACGGCGACGACGCGGGTCACGACGCGAGTTCTGTTCAGGGACGCGCTGACGATCTCGCTGGCCGTCCAGCCCACCGACAGCGCGACGCCGACGAACCCGGCCACCACGGGCACCAGATGCCCGAGACGTTGACCGAACAGCGGCACGTACATGTCGGCCATCGTCGCGGCCATCAGCATGCCGAGCGTCAGGTAGACCCACCTCAGCGGCCCTGGGCCAAAGGCGCTGGGCGGCAACACCGATGGCCCCGGGCGCCGATCCGTCCAGAGGAACACCCCGATCATCGCCGCACCACCGACGAGTAATGCGCCGGAGACGATCACCCGGCTGGGTATCCCGGCGGCGCTGACCATCATCGCGGCGCCTCCCAGCAACAGCAATGACCGCACCGGGATGTCCCAGCGCACCTCGACCGGGCCGCCGGTGCGGGCGGGCAGCGCGATGGGCACCAACGCCGCGATAACGGCGGTGAGGATCGCCAGCGCGCCAAAAGCCCAGCGCCACATGCCGAATTGCGCGAACAGCCCACCCGCGGCCGGCCCCACCACCGTGCCCACCCCCCACATCGCCGACACCAGTGCCGACGCGCGGGTCCACAACCCTTGCGGCAGAACGGAATTGATCACGGCGTAGCCCAAGCCGGCCAGCACGCCGCCCGCACCGCCCTGCACCACCCGCCCGACGAGCAGGACTTCCATCGACGGCGCGAGCGCGCACAGCACACTGCCCAGACCGAAGACGGTCGCAGCCGCCAGATAGGCACCACGTGGGGCGAACCTCGTCAGCAGTGCGCTGACCGTCGTGGCCGCCATCACCGAGGCGACCAGGTACACGGTGGTCACCCAGGCGTAGAAACGCTGTCCGCCGATGTCGGCCACCGCACTGGGCAACAGGCTGATCGTGAGGAACTCGTTGGTGGCGTACAGCGCGACACCGCCGGCCAGCACGCTCGAGATGCCCAGGTACCGACCCCCGAGCAGGTCCCGCCACGATCCCGCGTGGGTACCGGAGTCAGTCACCGGCCCAACGGTAATCG
The DNA here is from genome assembly GCA_964611465.1 of uncultured Mycobacterium sp. Taxonomy (GTDB): domain Bacteria; phylum Actinomycetota; class Actinomycetes; order Mycobacteriales; family Mycobacteriaceae; genus Mycobacterium. Next base: position 14,843 of record CAZTAA010000035.1, read on the forward strand.
GCGCTACTTGAGGCCGGCCGCGTCCATACCCCGCAGTTCCTTCTTCAGGTCGGCGATCTCGTCGCGGATCCGCGCGGCGAGTTCGAACTGCAGATCGCGGGCGGCCACCATCATCTGCTCGGTCATGTCCTTGATCAGGTCCGCCAGTTCGGCCCTCGGCATGCTCTTGGTGTCGCGCCCCTCGAAGACCCCGGCGCTGACCGACCGGCCGGGCTCCCCCTGAGCGCGTCGGCCCCGCGACGAGTTGCGGCCGGAGCCGCCGACCGCCACCGACTCGACGGCTTCGGAGTCGTCCGCCTCCCGGTACACCTGGTCGAGGATGTCGGCGATCTTCTTGCGCAGCGGCTGCGGATCAATGCCGCGTTCCTCGTTGTAGGCGATCTGCTTGGCGCGGCGGCGTTCGGTTTCGTCGATCGCCTCCTTCATCGAGTCGGTGACCGTGTCGGCGTACATGTGCACCTCGCCGGAGACGTTGCGGGCCGCCCGGCCGATGGTCTGGATCAGGCTGCGCGGCGACCGCAGAAAGCCCTCCTTGTCGGCGTCGAGGATGGCCACCAGCGATACCTCGGGCAGGTCGAGGCCCTCACGCAGCAGGTTGATGCCGACCAGAACGTCGTAGTCACCGAGCCGGAGCTGACGCAGCAGCTCCACCCGTCGCAACGTGTCGACTTCGGAGTGCAGGTAACGGACGCGGATGCCCATCTCGAGCAGGTAGTCGGTGAGGTCCTCGGCCATCTTCTTGGTCAGCGTGGTCACCAGGACGCGTTCGTCGCGGTCGGCCCGGATCCGGATCTCACCGATCAGGTCGTCGATCTGCCCCTTGGTGGGTTTGACCACGACCTTCGGGTCGACCAGTCCGGTCGGCCGGATCACCTGCTCGACGAACTCGCCCCCGGACTGGCTGAGCTCGTAGGGCCCAGGCGTCGCCGACAGATACACCGTCTGGCCGACCCGGTCGGCGAACTCCTCCCAGGTCAGCGGGCGGTTGTCGACGGCCGACGGCAGCCGGAAACCGAAGTCGACGAGGTTCCGCTTCCGGGACATGTCCCCCTCGTACATGCCGCCGATCTGCGGGACCGTCACATGTGACTCGTCGATGACGAGCAGGAAGTCCTCCGGGAAGTAGTCCAGCAGCGTCGCGGGCGCCGAGCCGGCCGGCCGGCCGTCGATGTGCCGCGAGTAGTTCTCGATGCCCGAGCAGAACCCGACCTGACGCATCATCTCGATGTCGTAGTTGGTGCGCATCCGCAGCCGCTGGGCCTCCAGCAGCTTGCCCTGATTCTCCAGCTCGGACAGCCGTTCCTCCAGCTCGGCCTCGATCGTGGAGATGGCCTGGGACATCCGCTCCGGACCGGCGACGTAGTGGGTGGCCGGGAAGATCCGCAGCGAGTCGACCTTGCGGACCACGTCACCGGTCAGCGGATGGAGGTAGTACAGCGCCTCGATCTCGTCGCCGAAGTACTCGATGCGCACGGCGAGTTCCTCGTAGGACGGAATGATCTCGACGGTGTCCCCCCGCACCCGGAACGAGCCGCGGGTGAACGACATGTCGTTGCGGGAGTACTGCACATCTACGAGCAGTCGCAGCAGGCCGTCGCGGGGCACCTCGTCACCGACGCTGAGCTCGACCGAGCGGTCCAGGTAGGACTGCGGGGTGCCGAGGCCGTAGATGCAGGACACCGAGGCGACCACCACGACGTCGCGGCGGGACAGCAGACTCGAGGTCGCCGAGTGCCGCAGCCGCTCGACGTCGTCGTTGATGGAGCTGTCCTTCTCGATGTAGGTGTCGGTCTGCGCGATGTACGCCTCGGGCTGGTAGTAGTCGTAGTACGACACGAAGTATTCGACGGCGTTGTGCGGCAACATCTCTCGCAGCTCGTTGGCCAGCTGGGCGGCCAGCGTCTTGTTGGGCGCCATCACCAGGGTGGGCCGCTGCAGCCGTTCGATCAGCCAGGCCGTGGTGGCCGACTTGCCGGTGCCGGTGGCGCCGAGCAGAACGATGTCCCGTTCCCCGCTGCGGACCCGGCGCTCCAGCTCCTCGATGGCCGCCGGCTGGTCACCGGCCGGGGCGTATTCGCTGACCACCTCGAAGCGGCCACCGCTGCGGACGAGCTCCTCGACCGCGCGGTACTCCGAGTGCGCGACAACCGGATGTTCAGTAGCGAACGCCATGAAAAACAGGGTAGGCGCGGACCCCGACAAGTTCACTCCGCGGCGGCGCCGCCGGTACGCTCAGCCACGTGCCCGAGCCCGCCCGGATCGCCCTGCGTGTGCTCGGCTTGATGCTGTTGGCCGCCAGCTTGCTGTTTCTGGTACTCATCTTCTGGCCCGGCCCCGGTCAGGTCGCGGAACTGCTGGGCCGCACGTGCGCCTCCGACCGGCCGCACAACGTGCATCAATGCGACTGGCTGGATGCCGCCGATCTGCTGTGGACGGCGTTCTGGGTGAGCTTGGCGCTCGGAGCCGTGCTGCGGATCACCACCCGGCCAGCCGGCAGGGGCCCGGTCACCATCGATCTCCGTCGCCTTTTCCGGTCTTGACGTAGCCCTCCCGCATAAGGTGGCGGTATCCACACTCCCAAACGCGAGACGTTCAACGTGCCCGCGCGCACCAACACCGATCCCAAGGGCATCGTGCGCGCGGTGGACGTCTTCACGCCCCGGCCGTGGGGCCTGTACATGGCCCGGCCGACGCCCGGGCGCGCGCAGTTCCACTACCTCGAATCCTGGTTGCTGCCGAAGCTGGGCCTGCGGGTCAGCGTCTTCCACTGGAACCCCGGCCACGACCGTGATCAGGACTTCTACCTCGATGTGTGCGACATCCAGGTGGACGGCGACGTGTGGCAGACCGAGGACCACTACCTCGACCTGGTCGTCCACACGGGCGACCGGACGGAACTCCTCGACGTCGACGAACTCCTCGATGCCCTGCACGCGGGCATGCTGAGCCCGGAGACCGCCGAACGGGCCATTCTCACCGCGGTGACGGCGGTCGACCAGCTGGCCTCCCACGGCCACGATCTGCAGGCCTGGCTGGGTGGTAACGGCATGGACCTGTCCTGGCGATAACGGCGTAGTGTCTGCCATCGTGAGTCCTGCCCTGCGCGCCGCCGCGGCGGCGCTGATCGTCGCGTGCGCGCCCGTGTGCGCCGCCCCGGTGTCGGCCGAACCGGAAACCCCCCCGGCACCCTCGACCGAGAGCGCCGCTCCGGTCGCCGCGGATCAGCAGCTGCACAACATCACCTACCGGGCGCGGATCGACGGGGTGGCCCGCGGGGCGCTGATCACCTACAAGATCAACGACACGCAGGTGCAGAGCGCCGACCCGACGATGCTGCCCGGCCGGGTTTTCGAAGCGCAGTCCGTGCTCTCGGACCCGAACCTGGCCGGTATGCAGGTGTCGATCCAATGGCCGTACGGCGCGAACCTGCACTGCGAGATCCTGGTGGACGACGCCCTGGTGGCCCAGGCCGACCAGTTCATCCGGCCCCGGCTCACCCATGCCGACGAGGATCCCGACTACGGCAAGTTGTTCTGCGGCGCACCGCTGATCAAGCCCGCGGGAGTCGCGACGCCCGCCGCCCCGGGCACGTCCGCGCCGCCCGCCGAGCCGGCTGCCACAGCACCGGCCACCTAACCGTCGCCGGACTCCCTGGGCCGCCAGCCCGTGGCGGCCGCCCACTCCCAGGCCCGCCGGTACGCGTCCAGGAACCAGGGTTCCTTGGCATCGGCATACGCGCCGGAGTCCGCGCGGGCGCGCCCGGCCGCCGCGCGTTTGGCGGCCAGGTAGTCGCTCCGCGCGGCGGGGTTCTCGCCGAGCCAGTCGGTGAACAACAACGCGAACTGCTGGTTGGGCCGCCCGTCCAGGCGCACATGGATGTTCGCCGGCCGGCCGGGATCGGCGGACGCGTGAAACCTCTTGTGCCACAACGCCACATCGTCCACATGGTCGAAGGCGGCGACGGTGCTGCGACCGTCGGGCTTGGGCACGTCGGCGGTGACGTGTTCGACCCGCGGATAACCGGCCGTCAGCAGCGCCTCGGCCAGGTCGTCGGCAGTGGCCAGCGAGTCCACCGTCACCTGGATGTCGATCACGTCCTTGGCGTCCATGCCCGGCACCGCCGTGGAACCGATGTGGTCCACCCGCACGGCGCGATGCCCGCAGGCAGTCTTGAGCCGCGCCACGATCCGGCGGGCCTGGTCGGGCCAGCTGGGGTCGTAGGGCACCAGCTCGACGCCGCCGCGGGCGGGCCGGCGTGCGTGCACGTTGTGCGCGAACGGCTGAATGCGCTGGTACCACAGATCGCGGGCGCGCTCCGTGAGTTCACCGGCACTGCCGGAGTTCTCCAGCCACACGTCGGCCACCAGGCGGCGCTGCTCCTCGGTCGCCTGCGCGGCGATCCGCGCCCGCGCGTCCTCCTCGCTGAACCCCCGGTACTCGACGAGTCGTTCGACTCGGGTCTCGGTGTCGGCGTGCACCATGACCACCAACGGGAACATCGGCGCCATCTTGGATTCCACCAGCAGCGGGATGTCCTCGACGATGATGGCGTCGTCGACCGCGGTGGCGATGAGCTCCGAACGCCGGTGCGCCACCAGCGGGTGCACGATGCCGTTCAGGGTGGCGCGCTTGTCGTCGTCACTGAACGCGATGGCCGCCAGCGCGGGCCGGTTCAGCGCCCCGGTGGGATGCAGGATGTCGCGGCCGAAGGCGTCAACCAGTTTGGCCAGCCCTTCGGTGCCGGGCTCGACGACCTCACGGGCGATCACGTCACCGTCGACGATGATGCCGCCGCATTCGGCGAATGTGGCCGACACCGTTGACTTTCCGGCGCCGATTCCCCCGCTCAACCCGATCCGCAGCATGGCTTCCCCTCGAAATTGAAACCACGCAGGAAGTCACTCGGACTTTCGCTGCGTGGTTTCAATCTGACGCTATGGATGAGGGCGTTAGGCGCTGCCGGCGAGCTTCTCACGAAGCGCGGCCAACTGGGCATCGCTGGCCAGCGAGCCACCGGCCGACTCCTCGGAACGCGAGGCGCCGTTGGACGACGACGAAGACGACGTCGGCCGGGCGGCCTCCTCGGCCTCGGCGGCGGCGAACTTCTCCATCTGCGCGGTGTGCATCTTGTGCCGGCGCTCGGCCTCGGCGTAGCGGGCCTCCCACTCGGAACGCTGCTTGTCGAAGCCCTCGAGCCACTCGTTGGTCTCGGGATCGAAGCCCTCGGGGAAGATGTAGTTGCCGGCCTCGTCGTAGCTGTCGGCCATGCCGTACTTCGACGGGTCGAACTCCTCGGTGTAGTCCTCGTTGGCCTGCTTGAGGCTCAGCGAGATGCGGCGACGTTCCAGATCGATGTCGATGACCTTGACCATCGCGTCGTCGCCGACGGCGACCACCTGGTCCGGCACCTCGACGTGGCGCTCGGCCAGCTCGGAGATGTGCACCAGGCCCTCGATGCCCTCCTCGACGCGGACGAACGCGCCGAACGGCACCAGCTTGGTGACCTTGCCCGGCACGATCTGCCCGATGGCGTGGGTGCGGGCGAAGTGACGCCACGGATCTTCCTGAGTTGCCTTGAGCGACAACGAAACCCGCTCGCGGTCCATGTCGACGTCGAGCACCTCGACGGTGACCTCGTCGCCCACCTGGACCACCTCGGACGGATGGTCGATGTGCTTCCAGGACAGCTCGGAGACGTGCACCAGGCCGTCGACGCCGCCGAGGTCGACGAACGCGCCGAAGTTGACGATCGAGGAGACGACACCCTTGCGGATGGCGCCCTTGGTGAGCTGGTTGAGGAACTCGCTGCGGACCTCGGACTGGGTCTGCTCCAGCCAGGCGCGGCGGCTCAGCACCACATTGTTGCGGTTCTTGTCCAACTCGATGATCTTGGCCTCGATCTCCTTGCCGATGTACGGCTGCAGATCGCGGACGCGACGCATCTCGACCAGCGACGCGGGCAGGAAGCCGCGCAGGCCGATGTCGAGGATCAGGCCGCCCTTGACGACCTCGATGACGGTGCCCTTGACGGCCTCGTCCTTCTCCTTGAGCGCCTCGATGGTGCCCCAGGCGCGCTCGTACTGGGCGCGCTTCTTGGACAGGATCAGGCGGCCTTCCTTGTCCTCCTTGGTGAGGACCAGAGCTTCGACCTCGTCGCCGACGGACACAACCTCATTGGGGTCGACGTCGTGCTTGATGGACAGCTCACGGGACGGGATGACGCCTTCGGTCTTGTAACCGATGTCGAGCAGGACTTCGTCGCGGTCAACCTTGACGATCGTCCCTTCGACGATGTCGCCATCGTTGAAGTACTTGATGGTCTTGTCGATGGCGGCGAGAAAATCCTCTGCAGTGCCGATGTCGTTGAGGGCTACTTGCGGAGAGGTGACGGAGGGACTTGACATATTGTTGGGTTGCTCCGGACAGGTTTAGTCGTAGGGACGGTTTCTTTGTTGGCTCGTTCCCGCGAACATGCGCACACGGGTACCGCCCGAGCCTACTAGACCAGGCACACGCTGGACAAACTCGGGTGACGGCCCGGGGAACGCATTAACCTGCTTGTCGTGCATCCGCCACTGCCCCAGGTCGTCCATCCAGGTCTGCCGGCGAAGGTCCGCAAGGTCGGCGCTCCGCTCGGGGTGATCCTCGCGCTGGGTACGGCGGTCGCGCTGATCCTCGTCACGATCACCGCGATCAACCCCGCGGGCGCGGTGATCGGCATGGTGCTGACCACCGTCGCGATCGTCGTCGTGCTGTTGGCCTATCTGTGGCTGGACCGCTGGGAACCCGAACCGCCGCGGCTGCTGGTGTTCGCTTTCCTGTGGGGCGCGTCGGTGGCCGTCGTCGTGTCGATCGTGCTCGAGCTGGTCTTCGAACAGGTCATCAACCCGGCGGCCACGGTCGAGTCCGATTCCAGCGCGTTCACCGTCGCGCTCGGCGCGCCGCTCATCGAGGAAGCCGCCAAGGGCGCGTTTCTGCTCCTGATGATGACCGGCCGGAGGCGACTGGAACTCAACTCGCTGACCGATTGCCTGGTGTATGCGGGGCTGGTCGGCGCGGGGTTCGCGTGGATCGAGGACATCTTCTACATCGCCAATGCCGAGACGCTGGCCGCTTCGCTGGTGACGGCCGCGCTCCGGTTGGTGATGGCGCCGTTCGCCCATCCGCTGTTCACCACGATGACCGGAGTCGGGGTGTACTTCGCGCTCAAACAGCGAAATCCGCTCGCGAAGATCGGCTGCATCGGCCTCGGCTACCTGGTCGCGGTGCTGCTGCACGGCGTCTGGAACGGCTCGGCGCTCTTCGGTGTCGGAACCTACTTCGGTGTCTACGCCTTCTTCATGGTGCCGATCTTCGGGCTGGTGATCGCCCTCGCGGTGCACAGCCGGCGCCGCGAGCAGCGCACGGTCGCCGAGAAGCTGCCCGGCATGGTCGCGGCGGGACTGGTGAGCGCCAATGAGGCCACCTGGCTCGGCTCGATGCAGGCCCGGAAACAGGCCGTCGCCGCCGCGCGGGCCTTCGGGGGCAAGGACGCCGGGCGGGCGGCCAAGCGGTTCGCCGCGCAGGTGGTGGAGTTGGCGTTCGTGAAGGACCGCATCGACCGCGGCTTCGGCGATGCCCGGGTGTACGCGTTGTTCGACCAGGAGACCCAGGCCCTGCGGTCGGCGCGGGCGGCCTACGAGCCGACCCTGCGGGCGATGGCCGGCTACCGGATCACGGCACCACCGGGGTAGCCGCGGGCGGTTCAGTGGGCCGCGGCGTCCCAGCTGCGGCCGTAGCCGACCGACACCTCCAGCGGCACGTCGAGCGGGTACGCGCTGCCCATCTTGTCCCGGATCAGCGCCTCGACCCGGTCTCGCTCGCCGTCGGCGATTTCGAGCAGCAGTTCGTCGTGCACTTGCAGCAGCATCCGGGACCGCAGACCGGCCTCACGTAATGCCTTGTCCACGTTGATCATCGCCATTTTGATGATGTCGGCGGCGCTGCCCTGGATCGGCGCGTTGAGCGCCGCCCGCTCGGCGCCCTCGCGCACCTGGCGGTTGCTGCTGTCCAGTTCGGGCAGGTAGCGGCGGCGGCCGAAGACCGTGGAGGTGTAGCCGTCCTTGCGGGCCTGCTCGACGACGGACTGCAGGTAGTCGCGCACTCCCCCGAACCGGGCGAAGTACTGGTCCATCTGGCCCTTGGCTTCCTCGGTCGAGATCTTGAGTTGCGACGCCAGCCCGTAAGCGCTCAGCCCGTAGGCGAGTCCGTACGACATCGCCTTGACCCGGCGGCGCAATTCCGGTGTGACATCGGCGATTTCGACGCCGAAGGCCCGGGACGCGACGAACGAGTGCAGGTCCTCGCCGGTGTTGAACGCTTCGATCAGGCCCTCGTCGCCGGAAAGATGGGCCATGATCCGCATCTCGATCTGGCTGTAGTCGGCCGTCATCAGTTCGGCGTAACCCTTCCCGACCACGAAGGCGTCCCGGATCTCCCGGCCGGCCTCTGTCCGGATCGGGATGTTCTGCAGGTTGGGTTCGGTCGACGACAGCCGGCCGGTCGCGGCGATCGTCTGGTTGAACGTGGTGTGGATGCGGCCGTCGGCGGCCACCGCGGCCAGCAGGCCGTCGACGGTCACCTTGAGCCGGGTCTTGTCGCGGTGGGTCAGCAGATGCTGCAGGAACGGGTGGCCGGTCTTGTCGAACAGTGACTGCAGCGCGTCGGCATCGGTGGTGTAACCGGTCTTGGTCTTCTTCGTCTTCGGCATCTCCAGCTCGTCGAACAGCACCACCTGCAGCTGTTTCGGCGAACCGAGGTTGATCTGCTTGCCGATGACGGCGTACGCGGCCTCCGCGGCGTCGCGGATCTGGTCGCCGAACTGGCTCTGCAGCTGGGACAGCAGGTCCAGGTCGACGGCGATGCCGGTGGTCTCCATGCCGGCCAGCGCCGCCTGCACCGGCAACTCCATGTCGGCGAGCAGTGCCGCCGAGTCGATGCGCTGCAGTTCGGCGTCCAGCGCCTCGGCCAGGTCGATGACCGCGCGGGCCCGCAGAATCAGCGTCTGAACCGCCTGGTCGTCGACGCCCTCCTCGTCGTCGAGAAGCGAAAGCTGTTGCTGCTCAGGGGTATCCGCGCGCAACTCGCGGCGCAGGTAGCGAAGCGACAGGTCGTCGAGGGCGAAGCTGCGCTGACCGGGCCGCACCAGGTAGGCCGCCAGCGCCGTGTCGGAGGTGACGCCGGCCAGGGTCCAGCCGCGCCCGGCGAGGTCGTGCATCGCCAGCTTCGCCTCGTGCACGGCCTTCGGCTTGCCCGCATCCGCCAGCCACTGCCCCAGCGCGGCCTCGTCCTCCGGCGTCAGGATGGCGGTGTCGATGTAGCAGCCGTCGCCGTCGGCGGCGGCGACCGCCAGCGCCGTGGCGTCCCCGTCGAAGGCCAGATGCGTTCCGACGACGGCGATGCCGGCGCGTCGGCCGTCGGCGACATGCTCGGCGAGCCATGCCGCCACGCTGCCGGGCTCCAGCGCCCCGCCGCGGACGTCGAAACCCTCGTCGACCTCCGGATCCGCGGAGGCCAGGGTGTCGAACAGCCGGTCGCGCAGCACCCGGAACTCCAGGTCGTCGAACAGCCGGTGGATGCGATCTCGGTCCCAGGGCTGCATGCGCAAGGTGTCCGGCGTCTGGGCCAACGGCACATCCTTGACCAGGTCGGTGAGTTCGCGGTTGAGCACGACGCTGGACAGGTGCGCTCGGAGCGCATCCCCGACCTTGCCCTTGACGGTGTCGACGTTGTCGACCAGGCCCTGCAGCGAGCCGTACTCGACGATCCATTTGGAGGCGGTCTTCTCCCCCACCCCCGGGATGCCGGGCAGGTTGTCGCTGGGGTCGCCGCGCAGTGCGGCGAAGTCGGGGTACTGCGCCGGCGTCAGGCCGTACTTCTCCACGACGGCGTCCGGCGTGAACCGGGTCAGTTCGCTGACGCCCTTACGCGGGTACAGCACGGTGACGTCGTCGCTGACCAGTTGCAGGGAGTCGCGGTCGCCGGTGACCACCAGTACCCGGTAGCCGTCATCTTCGGCCTGGGTGGCCAGGGTCGCGATGACGTCGTCGGCCTCGAAGCCTGGTTCGGCCAGCACCGTGATCCCCAGGGCCACCAGGACCTCTTTGGTGATGTCGATCTGGCCGCGGAACTCGTCGGGCGTCGCCGACCGGTTGGCCTTGTACTCGGGATACTTCTCGGACCGGAACGTCTGCCGCGACACGTCGAACGCCGCGGCGATGTGGGTGGGACCCTCGTCGCGCAGCAGGTTGATCAGCATCGCGGTGAAGCCGTACACCGCATTGGTGGTCAAGCCGCCCTTGGTCTTGAAGTTCTCGGCGGGCAGCGCGTAGAACGCCCGGAACGCCAGCGAATTGCCGTCCAGCAGCATCAAAGTGGGTTTGGTGTCGATCGCGGCGTCGGCGGTCACACGCCTACCTTATGCACCTGGGGTGACACCTCGGAGGCGGCACCGGCGTCAACGCGTCGGGCGCGCCCCCGGCTCGCCGGGGCCCGGTGTGGAATCGGGAGGCGCCGGACCGAGCTGACCGGTGCGGATCCAATCGATCGCCATGTCATACGGGTTTTGTGGGTCGACGAACACCGCGACCGTCGCGCCCGGCTGTACCCGCGCGACGTGCGCTTGCGCCACAACCTCATCGAAGACGGCGCCGTACGGGGTGGTGCCGTCGTCCCGCTGAACGCGTGCCTGGATCCGCAGCACCGGCGACATGTTGAGGTACGACCCGACCTGCCAGACGCCGTCGACGATCACCGTGGCGAGCAGGCCGGCACCGTTGGACAGCTGCGAATGCCGCATCATCTTGACGCCGATCTCGACGGCGTCAGCCGCCTCGTGCATCCGGTTGGGAATGTCGGCGATCTGGCCGACGAACGACGACGGCCGGCCCTGCGACTCGAGGTACTGCTTGTTGGCGCCGTACATCCGGGCCCAGTCCTTGAACGGGTTGGGCATGCGGATCAAACCTTCAGTAGCCGAGGAACTTGCGGAACTGCTGCCCGACGGCCATCGACTGACCCATCCGCTGAACCCAGCCGTCGAGTGCCGCCTTGGTGTCCGCCGGATTCCAGCCCTTCTCCTGTGCGATGGCGATCATGCCCGCCTCGTCGGTGACGCCGCGGGCCTGCGCGGCACGGGCCAGTTCCGCGTAGTCCTGCAGCGAGATGCCGTTGATCGGCTGCCAGATCGGGTCGTCGGTCGCCACCGAACGTGTCGACGGGCCGCCCATGATGGCCGGGTCGATCGGTCCCGCGCCTGCGACGTGCACCATTCCGTCACCCTGCTGCTGGGCAAACGCCTGCTGCGCCTGGGCGGCCGCTTCCTTCGCCTTCTTGAACAGCCCCATCGACGCTCTCCGATCTGCCGGCCCGGACGGTGATGTCGCAGACGCTACTCGCGCGCGGACGGGCCGGAGGCGGTTCACCCAGACCGAAACTGGAACACGTTTCAGTTCCGCGTCCCCTAGTCGGTAGGCTGACGCGCGTGTCAGCTGCATCCACCCAACCCGCGATCGACGGTTGGTTCGCCACCGACGGATCCGGTGAGCCTCATCTGATCGGCGGTAAGTGCCACCAGTGCGGGACGTACGTGTTCCCGCCGCGAGCCAACAACTGTCCCAATCCGGGGTGTGCCGGCGATGAGCTGGCCCAGGTACCGCTGTCGCGGCGGGGCACGCTGTGGAGCTACACCGAGAACCGCTACCAGCCGCCGCCGCCCTACCCCCAGCGGGATCCGTTCGAGCCGTTCGCCGTTGCCGCCGTTCAGCTCGCCGACGAGGGGCTCATCGTGCTGGGCAAGGTCGTCGAGGGCACGCTGGCCGCCGACCTCGAGGTCGGCATGGAGATGGAGCTGACCACCATGCCGCTGTTCGTCGACGACGACGGCGTCGAGCGGATCGTCTACGCGTGGAGGATCGCGTCATGAGTCGCGCCGTCGACGATGCAGAGCGAGGCGCCCGGACGACGATGCGGCGCGAGGGACGAGCGCCGAGGAGGAGCCGGGCCTTGATGCGGAGCGATGAGGAGGAGCGGCGCAGATGACCGTCGAACCGGTGTACATCCTCGGTGCGGGCATGCACCCGTGGGGCAAGTGGGGCCGCGACTTCACCGAGTACGGCGTCGTCGCCGCCCGCGCGGCGCTGGCGGAGGCGGGGCTGGACTGGTCCCAGATCCAGTTGGTGGCCGGCGCAGACACCATCCGCAACGGCTACCCCGGCTTCGTCGCGGGCGCCACCTTCGCCCAGAAGCTCGGCTGGAACGGCGTCCCGGTGTCCTCCTCATATGCGGCCTGCGCCAGCGGCTCGCAGGCGCTGCAGAGCGCTCGCGCCCAGATCCTGGCCGGGTTCTGCGACGTCGCGCTGGTGATCGGCGCCGACACCACGCCCAAAGGGTTCTTCGCACCCGTCGGAGGCGAGCGCAAGAACGACCCGGACTGGCAACGCTTCCACCTGATCGGCGCCACCAACACCGTGTATTTCGCGCTGCTGGCGCGGCGCCGGATGGACCTGTACGGCGCCACTCTGGACGACTTCGCGGCGGTCAAGGTGAAGAACTCCCGCCACGGCCTGGACAACCCGAACGCCCGGTACCGCAAGGAGGCCTCGGTCGAGGACGTGCTGGCCAGTCCGGTGGTGTCGGATCCGCTGCGGCTGCTCGACATCTGCGCCACGTCGGACGGGGCCGCCGCGCTGATCGTCGCCAGCGCCGACTTCGCCCGCAAGCACCTGGGCTCACTCGAGGGTGTGCCGTCGGTGCGCGCGGTCAGCACGGTGACACCGCGCTACCCGCAGCATCTGCCCGAATTGCCGGATATCGCAACGGATTCCACCGCCGTGGTGGCCGCGCCCGAACGGGTTTTCAAGGACCAGATCCTCGATGCCGCCTACGCCGAGGCCGGCATCGGCCCGGAGGACGTCAGCCTGGCCGAGGTGTACGACTTGTCCACCGCGCTCGAGCTGGACTGGTACGAGCACCTGGGCCTGTGCCCCAAAGGTGAAGCCGAGGCCCTGCTGCGCAGCGGGGCCACCGCGATCGGCGGCCGGGTGCCGGTCAACCCGTCCGGCGGGTTGGCGTGCTTCGGCGAGGCCATCCCCGCCCAGGCCATCGCGCAGGTGTGCGAGTTGACCTGGCAGCTCAAGGGTCAGGCCACCGGACGGCAGGTCGAGGGCGCCCGCGTGGGTGTCACCGCGAACCAGGGCCTGTTCGGCCACGGCTCCTCGGTGATCGTCGCGCGATAACCGCGGCGCCCCGCGGGTCGAGATTTGGGGGCGAGCATGGACGACGTCGACGTGACATCTGCACGGGCGGTCGAACCGGATCCGTTCGTCGAGGGCATCGTCTACGGCGAAGGGCCCCGATGGCACGACGGCCGGTTGTGGTTCACCGACGGGCCGGCGGGCCGGGTGTATTCGGCGGGCGAGGACGGCGACCTGACCGTCGAGGCCGAGGTTCCGCACGCGTCCGGTTTAGGCTGGCTTCCCGACGGAACACTGGTGGTTTCAACGCTTTTCGAGCCGAAGGTGCACCATGTCACCGCCGGCGTTCTGACCACCGTCGATCTCGGTGCGCACGCGTTCACGACCAATGATCTCCTAGTGACGCCCGACGGCCGTACCTATGTCGACCTCTATCGGCTCACTGATGCCGGCATCGAAGGTGATATCGCCCTGCTGGGCTCCGGCGGGGATATCCGCGTCGTCGCATCCGGTCTCGCCACCCCGAACGGCATCGGCATGTTGCCCGACGGCTCGGCCCTCGTCGTCAGCGAGACCATGGGTTCGCGCATCCTGAGGTTTCCTGTCCGATCGGACGGAACGTTAGGAACCGCAACGGTTTTCGCCGATCTCGGTTCAGCGCGTCATCCCGACGGCTTGTGCGTCGATGCGGAAGGGGCGGTATGGGTCGGTTGCTATGACACCGGCGAGTTCCTGCGGGTGGGCGCCGACGGCACCGCGACGCACCGCGTTGTCGTCGAGGCCGGTTGGGCCGTCGCTCCGGCACTGGGCGGTCCCGACGGGCGCACGCTGTACCTGGTGATAGACGACACCACCCACGAGGATCTGGTCAACAGCCGGTCGAAGGGATGCATCATGCAGGCGCGCGTGGACGTTCCAGGCATCGGATTACCCTGAACCATGGCCGAATTCGTCACCGTCAGAGTGAAGCCCGGCAGCAGGAAGGGACCACTGGTCGAGGTCGGCCCCGACGGCGACCTGACGATCTACGTCCGCGAACGCGCCGTCGACGGCAAGGCCAATGAGGCGGTCATCCGGCTACTGGCCGACCATCTCGACGTTTCGCGCAGCCAGCTGGTCCTGGCCTCGGGTGCGACGAGCCGGCACAAGCGTTTCCGCATCGGCTGAATCAGCCGGATCAGGCCGCTTCGGTGTCGGCGGCATCCTCGACACCGAGGTCGGACACCCGGCGGATCGGCTCACCGCGATATCGCGCGGGCCGGCCGCCTATCCGGCAGGCCTTCCACATCACCAGGGCGACCGGGTTCATCAACCCGATCTCGTGACACAGCATGCGGGTGTCGCTGAACATGTCCCGCAGCGCCTGGCGTGACGCCGGGTCGCCGAAGAAGGCCTGCCTGCGCACCGAACGCGGTATCCCCAGTTGCGCGAAGAAGCTGCGCGGCGGCACCAGGAAGGCGTCGCAGAACACCCGCATGACGACGGGCACGTACAACGCGAGCATGAACCTGTTGAACCGCGGCTCACGTGGCACGGTTCGGCTCAGGTACGAATGTGCGAAACCGATGTGGCGCGCCTCTTCCGCGACGTGTATCGCGACGATGCGTTCGAGAATCGCCGGCGAGGGCGCGGATTCCCGCAAGATGTTCGTCTGCGTGCGGTCGAACGGCACCTCGCCCGCCAGGACACTGAAGAAGAAGGCGTGCGGCATCGGTCCGGCGGCAAGCGGGAGAATCGACGAGAACATCCGCAACCAGCGCGGCATGCCGCAGACGTCGGCGCCGGTGCGGTTCACCATCTCCTGGAACATCATCATGTGATTGCACTCTTCGACGGATTCGTGCACGCAGTAACGGAATTCGGGTGATCGATCGGGCAGCCGGAACGCATACCCGAGCAGGCCGCGGACGAGGATGCTCTCGAACTGTGCCGCCACTTTGGCGACGTTCGCCTGTCGGGCCAGTCCGATCGCGATCTGTTTGTCGCGCGGCTGCGACCGGTACCACGGATGCCGGCCCAGCGGGTCGGTGCTCGGCAGCGTCCAGCGCGGGTCGTTCGGAGTCACCGAGAAGGCCGGGTCATCCCAGTCGATGTCGCCGTAGGCGTGGAAGTGCCGGCGCACCGAACCCTGGCACAGGGCCGTCAAGGTGGCCAGGTACTCGGTATCGTCGATGACCTCCCGGGCGCGTCTGCGCCGCCGGACGCCGCGGCGCCATGCCAGCGCGACAGCGGCGAAGGCCACGACCAGCAGCAACCAGAAAACGACTACTGCCACCCGCTTCCCCAGCCTTTCACATCCGGTCGCTGACCGCTCCTGCGCGGCAACGATAGCAAGACCGCCGTCAAGATATAAGGCTGACGGGAATTTCAGTCAGCAAACTCGCCGAACGCCCTCAAGGGGAAAGCCGCGGCCAAAGAAGGCTAGGCCTCAGACGACACCGAGATAGGCCGCGCGCACACTGTCGTCCGACAGCAGGTCCCGCGCCGCACCGGAGCGGGTAACCGATCCGGTCTCGAGGATGTAGGCCCGATCCGATCGGCTCAACGCCTGCTGGGCGTTCTGCTCCACCAGCAGCACCGTGGTGCCCTGCTTGTTGATCTCGGAGATGATCTTGAAGATCTGGGAGATCACCATCGGCGCCAGCCCCATGGACGGCTCGTCCAGCAGGAGCACCGTGGGCCGCGCCATCAAAGCCCGGCCGATGGCCAACATCTGCTGCTCCCCGCCCGACAGGGTGCCGCCGACCTGGGAACGGCGCTCGGCCAGCCGCGGGAACGTCTCGAACACCCAGTCCAGCCGTTCGTCATGCTGTGACTTGTTCTCGAATGTCCGCCCATAGCAGCCCATTTCGAGGTTCTCGGCGACGGTCATGCCCGGAAAGACGCCACGCCCCTCGGGTGCCTGGACCAGGCCGTCGCAGGCCCGCTTGTGCGCCTTGACCCGGGAGATGTCCCGGCCGTCGAACCACACCGAACCCGATGTCAGCGGCCGCAGGCCGGAGATCGCCCGCATCATGGTGGTCTTCCCGGCGCCGTTGGCACCCAGCAGCGTGACCAGTTCCCCTTCGTGCACCACAAGCGAAACCCCGTGCAGCGCTTCGATTCTCCCGTAGTTGACGACGACGTCGCGGACTTCGAGGAGCACCTTGCGGTCGTCACTCGAGCTCGTCATCGGGCACCCCCAGATATGCGGCGATCACCTTCGGGTCGGCACGGATGTCGGCTGGCAGTCCGTCGGCGATCTTGCGGCCGAACTCCAACACCACGATGCGGTCGGTGACACCCATGACGAGGCGCATGTCGTGTTCGATGAGCAACACGGTGTAGCCGTCGTCTCGGATGGCCTGGATCAGCTCGATGAGTGCGGCCTTCTCGCTCGGGTTGAACCCGGCGGCGGGCTCGTCGAGGCACAGCAGTTTGGGCTCGGTCGCCAGCGCCCGGGCGATCTCCAGCCGCCGCTGGTCCCCGTAGGGCAGGTTCTTGGCCTTCTCCTCGCCGCGGTGCGCGATCCCGACGAATTGGAGTATCGCCGCGGCCTTTTCGATCGCGGTGTGTTCCTCGCGCCGGTGCCGCGGGGAGCGCAGGACCGCGCCGGGTACCGAGGTGCGGTGCCGGGCGTCGGTGGCGACGACGACGTTCTCCAGCGCGGTCATCTCGCCCCAGAGCCGGATGTTCTGGAACGTGCGAGCGATGCCGAGGCGGGTGATCTGATGGCGTTTGATGCGGCCCAGCCGCTCGCCGTCGAAGGTGACCGATCCCGAGCTGGGCCGGTACACGCCCGTGATCGCGTTGAAGCAGGTGGTCTTGCCGGCACCGTTGGGCCCGATCAGGCCGAGGATCTCGCCGCGCCTGATGTTGAAGCTCACCGAGTCCAGCGCGGTGAGACCGCCGAACTTGACGGTCAGATCCGTTGTCTCGAGCAGGATTTCGCCCTCGGCCGCGTGGACCTCGCGGTGCAGCCCGGCCATGTCCTCGTCGATGACGGGCAGCGCCGCGGATTCGACGTCACTCGGTTCCGTCATGCCGCGGCCTTCGACTCGTCGGCGCCCCGCAGCAGGTCGCGGGCCCGCTTGCCGTAGGCGAGCAACTGCTGGCGCACCGGGAACAGGCCCTGGGGCCGGAAGATCATCAGCAGGACCAGGGCCAGCCCGAAGAAGAGGTATTTCAGGTCGCCCAGGTTCACCCCGAACAAGTGCACTCCGAGCAGTCTGTTCGGCAGGTAGACGATCACGAACGCCCCGAAGATGACGCCGAGCTTGTTGCCCTGCCCGCCGAGCACCACCGCGGACAGGAACAGCATCGAGTTGATGATGTTGAAGTTCGTCGGGGCCACGAACTGGACCTGGCCGGCGTACAGCGCGCCGGACAGCCCGCCGATCGCTGCTCCTATGACAAAGGCCCACAGCTTGAACTTGAACGTGTTGACGCCCATCATCTCCGCGGCGTCCTCGTCCTCCCGGATGGCGACCCAGGCGCGCCCGACCCGGCTGCGTTCCAGGTTGCCGACGACCAGAAGCACCACGGCGACCAACCCCAGACCCAGCCAGTACCACCAGGTTCCGTAGTTCGAGTTGCCCATCGCGTTGCCCGCGGAGAAGAACCCGCCGGGCACCCGGTCCTCGCCCAGCCGCGGGTAGGCGATGCCCCCGAGCCCGCGCGATCCGTTGGTGACGTCGTTGAGGTTGTCGGCCAGCAACCGGATGATCTCGCCGAAGCCGAGCGTGACGATCGCCAGATAGTCCCCGCGCAGCCGCAGCGTCGGAAAGCCGAGGATCAGACCGGCCAGCGCGGTGAAGGCCATCGCCAGCGGGACGCAGGACAGCCAGGCCCAGTTCTTGCTGAACATCCCGGTGGCGCCCAGTTGGTTCCACGGACTCTGCGGGCTGGTCAGCAGGGCGACCGTGTAGGCGCCGACGGCGTAGAACCCGACGTAGCCGAGGTCGAGCAGGCCGGCCTGGCCGACGACGACGTTCAGCCCGATCGCCACCAGGGCGATCATCGCGAACTGGGCCATCACACCGTCGAAGCTCACGCCCGGGGTGTTCAGGAACGACGGCGTGTAGATCGGCAGCAGCGCCATCACCGCGAACCCGAGGACACCGAACCCCCACTTCTGCACCCGGGTCCGTTCGCTCCACCACGACCGCAGGCGGTCGCCGGGCGCGGCGAGGGATCCAGCGGAGCCTTGCTCAGGAGTCATACGCGCGCCTTCCCGAGGCTCTCACCGAGGATGCCGGTGGGCCGGATCAGCAGCACCAGGACGAGCAGGACGAAGGCGACGACGTCACGCCACTGCGTCCCGAACACCATCTGGCCGTAGTTCTCCATCACGCCCAGGATCAACCCGCCCAGCAGTGCGCCGCGCAGGTTTCCGATACCGCCCAGCACGGCCGCGGAGAACGCTTTGATGCCCAGCAGGAAGCCGCCGGAGTAGATGATGCCCTGCGGCACCTTCAGGGTGTAGAGCAGCGCGGCCGCGCCGGCGAGCAGCCCGCCGATGAGGAACGTCGTCATGATGATGCGTTCCCGGGACACCCCCATCAGCGTCGCCGTGGTGGGATCCTGGGCGACCGCCCGGATGCCGCGGCCGAACTTAGTCCGGTTGATCACGACGTCGGTCAGCAGCGCGAAAACCAGTGCGGCCGTGATGATCACGAGCGTCACGTTGGTGACATTGGCGTGCAGCACGGTGAACTGCACCTTGGGCTGAACCAGGATGATCGGTTGCTGTGCGTTGTTGCCGCCGTAGCCGTGGATGATCTGCGGCAGGATGAAATGGACGAACTCCTGGATCACGAAGGACATGCCGATCGCGGTGATCAGGAAGGTCAGTGGCCGGGCGTTGCGCCGCCGCAGCGGCCGGTAGGCCACGAATTCCAGTCCGACAGCGGCACTTCCGGACACCAGCATGGCGAACAGCATCGCGATACCGAGATAGAGCACGGTCAGCAGGACGCCCTTGTTGTAGGCGTTGCCGGTCGGCGTGAAACCCAGGATCATGTCGAGGCAGAAGTAGGCGCCGAACATGCCGAGCATGAAGATCTCGGAATGGGCGAAGTTGATCAGCCGCAGCACGCCGAACACCAGGGTGTAGCCGACGGCGACCAGCGCGTAGATCGCGCCCCAGGACAGACCGTCGATCGTCAACTGCCAGAAGCTCTTCAGCAGCCCATCGACGTTGAAGTTGATGTTGGCGGCCAGACAGGCGTACTGGTTCAGACAGTCGGCGATCATCCGGTGGCGGACTCCTTAACGGCAGAAGTGCGAGACGCGCCCGAGGCCATGGGGTCGCGGGCGCGTCTCTCGCACTGCTACTGGACCTTGTAGATCCAGATCAAGGTGGTGGTCAGCTCGCCGGTCTCGGTCCACTGGTACTTACGCGCGATGCCCTGGCCCTGGTAGTTGCGTACGAAGTCCAGCAGATCGGCGCGGGTGATCTTCCCCGAGTCGATGCCCTTCAGCATGATCGCGGCCAGGTCGTAACCCTCGGTGCTGTAGGTTCCCGGCTCCTGGCTGAAGGCGTCGGTGTACTGCTTGGCGAAGTCACCGGTGGCCGGGCCGCACGGGCAGGACAGGACGGCGTCCTTGGCGGCCGCACCGGCCTGCTTGACGAACTCCGGGTCCTTGGTGCCGTCGGCGCTGGCGAAGACGCCGGTGAATCCGCCGTCGCGCAACTGCTGGACGAACGGCGCGGCCTCGGCGTAGTAGCCGCTGTAGAACACCGACTCCGGTGAGGTGCCCTTGATCTGGTTCACCGCGGCCGAGAAGTCCTTGTCGCCCTTCTTCACCGAGATGTTGCACGACGCGTCGGCCACCGGACCCAGCGTCGTGCGGACGGCCTGCGCCAGGCCGAGGCCGTAGTCGGTGCTGTCGTCGACGACGCAGACCTTCTTGTGGCCGAGGTTGTTCTTCAGATAGTTCGCGACCGACGGGCCCTGCACGCCGTCGTTGGCCAGACCGCGGAAGAACGTCTTCCAGCCCTGCTCGGAGAGCGTGACGTTGGTGGCCGACGCGGTCGCCGCCACCAGCCCGGCCTGGTCGAACACCTGCCCGGTGGCCTTGGTCTCGCCGGAGAAGGCCGGTCCGATCAGGCCGATGGTGAAGGCGTCGTCGACGATCTGCGGGGCGATCTGGGTGGCCTTCTGCGGATCACCCTCGGTGTCGAACGGCTTCACCTGCACCTGGCAGCCGGGGTTGGCCTTGTTGTGCTGGTCGACGGCCAACTGCACACCGTTCTTGATGTTGATGCCGAGCGCGGCGTCCGGCCCGGTCAACGCACCGGCCATCGCCAGGGACACCGGCGGACAGCTGGCCTTGCCGTCACCGGCGGGATTCAGGGCGACCGCGCCGGCCTCGGGTTTGATCTCCGCGCCGTTCTGGTCGATCTGGATCTGTTCCACGATCTTCAGGTCGGCGGGCGCCGCTTCACCGCCGCCGCCGGACTGAGACTGCTGCTGGCAGCCGGCCATGCCGAAAGCCACCAGCGCAGCCGAACCGAGAACCACTGCACTCCGCACCGCGCGACCACGCACTTTCCACCTCCAGGTAAATGTTCACCGAGACCCCGGCGGGCCCGTTGGCGCCCCGACGCTTCGGAACGAACATAGCCAACCAGCGACGGAATCGCGTGGTCTTGACGCAGGCGTGGCGTCTCCTCGGGCAGCGCACCCGACAAAGCGGGCGGTCAGCGCGCTTCTCCGGTCCGGATCCGCCGCGACGGGAAACGCAGTGTTAACCGCTGCTCAACTGGTGGGCGGACTGGTCGCGGGGCTTTCGGAGGCGCCCTCCGCGGGCGGGTCCAGGGTTTCCAGAACCACCTCGGCCACTCGTTTCATGGTGGTGCGCCGGTCCATGGCCGCACGCTGGATCCACTTGAACGCCTCCGGCTCGGACATCCCCTGCTTGGACTGCAGCAGCCCCTTGGCGCGCTCCACCAGCTTGCGGGTCTCGAGCCGGTCCCCGAGGCTGGCGACCTCCTTCTCCAGGGCCGAGATCTCGCTGAACCGGGTGACCGCCAGTTCGATGGCCGGGATCAGATCGCTGATGGAGAACGGCTTGACCAGGTAGGCCATCGCCCCGGCGTCGCGGGCC
This sequence comes from uncultured Mycobacterium sp., assembly GCA_964611465.1. Taxonomy (GTDB): domain Bacteria; phylum Actinomycetota; class Actinomycetes; order Mycobacteriales; family Mycobacteriaceae; genus Mycobacterium. The sequence goes on from CAZTAA010000035.1 coordinate 36,166, forward strand.
CGCTCGACGAGGTCGCGCTGCGAGAACGCGGTGAG
>CAZTAA010000036.1:0-35429 GCA_964611465.1 uncultured Mycobacterium sp.
CGTCCAGCCCCAACGCCAGGGCATCAAGGCAGGCACCGGCCGGCCCGCCGGGGATCGCGCCGGCCGCGCCGCCCGGCCCCGCCACCCCGTAGGGCATACACGGTGTGCCGTCGGGGTTGAAGCAGGGCGGAGGCGGGGCCGGATCGGCCATGGCCACTGGAGCAAAGGCGAACGTCGCGGCAGCGGCGACGCCTGCGAACAATGCGGGAGTTGATTTGTAGTACCTCATGCAATGCGGCTACCCGCACTTCCCGGACGGATAAACCACTCAAGTCAGGCGAAAAGTCTGGCGAACCGCGTCGGCGTCAGCTTCATCAGCGCGACCATCGGAACCCACGGCCAACCCGGCACGGCGGCGCTGCCCCGTTCGTGTTCGATGGCGTCCACCATCGCCCGCACGCCGGTCTCGTTGTCCACCATCAACGACGTCCGGCCCGCTTTGGCGGTCATCTCCGATTCGATGTAGCCGGGTTCGAGCACGGTCACCCGGATCGGGCCGCGCGCATGTTCTGCCCGCAAGGATTCGCCGAGGGACGACACTCCCGCCTTGCTCGCGGCGTACGCCGCCTTCACACCCGGCACCCCTTTGTTGGCCAGGACGGAGGACACCAGCACCAGATGCCCACCGCCGGAAGCCTGGAACATCTCCAGCGCGGTCTCGATCTGCACCAGTGCGGCAACCAGATTCGTCTCGATGGTGGCCTTGTTGGCCCACAGCTTGCCCGAGCCCAACGGGGCGCCCTTGCCGACGCCGGCATTGACGATCACCCGGTCGATGCCGCCGAGGGCGGCGGCGAGCTCACCGAACACCACGGGCACCCGGTCGTGATCGTTGACGTCGAGCGCCGCGACGGCCACCGTGATGCCCGGGTGACGCTGTGTCAGTTCGGCTTTGAGCTCCTCGAGCCGGTCGGTTCGGCGGGCGCACAGTGCGAGGTCGCGACCCTTCGCCGCGAATGCGCGGGCCATGCCCTCGCCGAGACCGGAGCTCGCACCGGTGATGAGGATCTTCTGCCGGATCATCGGTGCAGCCTATCGGGGTTCGACGATGATGACGGGATGCGTATCCGACTCCTCGCTCCCGTTGCCGCGATCCCGATCGCCCTGCTGACCGCGGCGCCGATGGCCGTGGCAGATCCCGCCGGAGCACTGCATGACCTCGTCGACGCGGCGGCGCAGCGTCTTCAGGTCGCCGAACCGGTCGCGGCGGTCAAGTGGCTCGACGGCGGACCCATCACCGATCCCACCCGGGCCGCACAGGTGCTCGACGCGGTGGCCGCCGATGCCGTGGCGCACAACGTCGACGCCGGCTACGTCCGGGACGTCTTCACCGACCAGATCAACGTGACCGAGGGCATCGAGTACACGCGGTTCGCGCAGTGGAAGTTCGACCCCGCCGGCGCGCCGACGACCGCACCCGACCTGGCGAGCTCCCGGGCCGAGATCGACGGCTACAACCGCTCGATGGTGGAACAGATTGCGCTGCACTGGGATTCGTTGCGCTCACCTCAGTGCGCCGCCGACCTGGATGCCGCCCGCGACTCGGTGGTCGCGGCGCGCAACCTCGACCCGCTCTACCAACAGGCGCTCACCGCGGCGACGCGGTCCTACTGCCGGTCTACTTGAGTAGTTTCGACATCCGCCGGTCGGCCAGTATCTTTCCACCGGTCTGACACGTCGGGCAGTACTGGAACGACTTGTCGGCGAAGGACACCTCGCGCACCGTGTCGCCGCAGACCGGGCAGGGCAGCCCGGTGCGGGCGTGCACCCGCAGCCCGGATCGCTGCTCGCCCTTCAGCGTTGCGGCCTGCTGCCCGACGGAGCGTCGCACCGCGTCGGTCAGCACGGTGATCATCGCGTCGTGCAGCGCGCCGAGTTGCGGGCCGGTCAGCTTTCCCGCCGTGGCGAACGGCGACAGCCCGGCGGTGTGCAGAATCTCGTCGCTGTAGGCGTTGCCGATCCCGGCGATCACCTTCTGGTCGGTGATCACCGTCTTGAGCCGGCCCGGGTTGCCCGCCAGCGCCGCGGCCAGGCCGTCGGCGTCGAGCGAGAGCGCATCCGGGCCCAGTGAAGCGATCCCCGGCACCGCCGCCGGATCCGTGACCAGCCACACGGCAAGCCGCTTCTGCGTACCGGCCTCGGTGAGGTCGAATCCGGGCGCCGCGCCGGGCGTGCCCAGGTGCACCCGCAGCGCGGTCGGGCCCTTACCGGGCCGTAGCGGCGCCGCGGCCGCCTGCTCGGACCACCGCAACCAGCCGGCCCGCGACAGATGAGTGATCAGGTGCAGGTCACCGACGTCGAGACCGACATACTTGCCCCACCGGGAGGCCCCTGTCACGGTCCGGCCGTGCAGCGCGGTCAACGGCGGGTCGAAGGTCTTGAGGACCGACAGCGCGGCCACGTCGACACGGCCCACCGGCAGTCCGACGGCGTGCTGGCGCAAGAATTCGGCGAGCGCTTCGACCTCGGGTAGTTCCGGCACGACCCCAAGTCTGCCCATCAACTTCGCGGCGTGTCCATCTTGTGTTGACCGGCGCGGACGGCCACGCTGGACGGGTGAAGGCTCACGACGAGGCCGGCGGCGTCTTCGATCCCGTGGCCCGGTTCCTGCGGTTGCCGTTTCGCACACCGGAGTTCATCAATCGCATGGTGCGCGGCAGCGTCGACACCACGGGCAGGCGCACCCTGCAAGCACTGATCACCACCTGGGACATCGCCGACGGTGGTCCCTTTGCGGCCAGCGCGATCTCGGCCACCGGGATGGCCAAGACAGTCGATGTGGCCTACGACTACTTGATCGGCCCGGTGTTCGGGCCGATCCTCAAAGCGATTGGCGCCGACCAGATCACCGTCCGCGCAGCCCTGTGCGCGACGCAACTGGTCGGCATCGGCGTCGTGCGTTACGTCGCCCGGGCCGAGCCGATCCACTCGATGTCGCCCGAGGAGCTCGCCGACGCGGTGGCGCCGACGTTGCAGCGCTACCTACTGGGCGACATCACGAAGTAGGTAGGTGTCCATGATCCAGCCGTGCCGGGCGCGGGCCTCGGCCCGCAGCCGGAAGATGTCATCGCCCACCTCGCCGACGGTTCCGGCGATCAGCAGTTCGTCGGGCGTGCCGAGGTAGGCGCCCCACCAGATGCGCGTGGCCGGCGGGCATTCCAGAAACGAGCAGTCCGCGTCGAGCATCACCACGGCCGCCCCGTCCAGGCCGGTCTCGCGCAGCCGCCGTCCGGTGGTGATCAGCACGGGTTCGCCGACGTCGTTGAGCGGGATCCGGTGCCGCGCGGTCAGCGCCTGGATGGCGGTGATGCCCGGAACGACGTCGTAGTCGAACTCGATGCGACGACGCACGAGTTCGAGGATCCGCAGGGTGCTGTCGTATAGCGACGGGTCGCCCCAGGCCAGGAAGGCGCCCACCCCGTCGGGGCCGAGTTCGGCGTCGATGGCCGCGGCCCAGACCGCCGCGCGGGCCTCATGCCAGTCGGCCACGGCCTGCAGGTAGTCGCCCTGGCCGGCGCGCTTGGGGTCGGCCAACTCCACGAACCGGTATCCGGGTCGTTCGATGAACCGCTCGCAGATCGTCCGGCGCAGCTGCACCAGATCGCTCTTGAGCTCGCCTTTGTCCATGGCGAAGAACACATCGGTGCTGTTGAGGGCGTCGACGGCCTGGGCGGTGACGTAGTCGGGATCGCCGGCGCCGATGCCGATGACGTGGATGGTGCGCACGCTCCGCAGGGTATGCCACCCCCCGATCTGATCAGCGCCCACTGCGGCATCTACTCGAACGTTTTGGCAGCCACGGCTGAACAGACGGCTGACGGCGCGACTCGTGACCGCAAGTATCCGGTACCGCGGGTATTGACTATTTGCCCGCGCGTTCCTACCTTTTGATCATGGCTGTGACCTCCACCACTCCGGTGACCCGCGAAGAGTTCGCCGACCGCCTGCTCAACGGCTCGGTCAAGAAGTCCTACGCGCCGGTGGTGGACATCGACTGGGACGCCCCCATCGACCCCGACAAGTTCTTCCTGCCGCCGAACATGGTGACCCTCTACGGCACGCCGCAGTGGGACGCGATGACCCGCGAGCAGCAGATCGAACTGTCCCGTCAGGAGTTGGTGAACATCCTCTCGGCCGGCATCTGGTTCGAGAACATCCTGAACCAGGCGCTGCTGCGCGACGTCATGCACAAGAACCCGACCGCGAGCGCCACCCACTACGCCTTGACCGAACTCGGCGACGAGACGCGTCACATGGTGATGTTCGGCAAGACGATCGCCCGGGTGGGCGGAATCCCGGTTCGCCCCAAGCTGTTTCAGCGGATGATCATCAACTCGCTGCCGTTCGTGTTCCGCGGCAGTGTGCTGTGGGCCGCCGCGCTGGTCGGCGAGGAGATCTTCGACGCGCTGCAGCGCCAGATCATGGACGACCCCGAGCTGCAGCCGATCGTGCAGCGGCTCATGCGGATTCACGTCACCGAGGAGGCCCGTCACATCCAGTTCGCGCGCGACGGCCTGCGCAAGGCGGTGCCGACGATGCCCTGGTATCGCAGAGCCTTGCTGGCCAATCTGCACGGGTTCGGCGGCCCGTTCTACCGGATGCTCTTCACGCTGCCGATCCAGTACAGCCGCGCCGGGCTCGACGGCCGCGAGATGCGCAGCATCGCCCGGTCCAGCCCGCATTTCCGACAGGCCTGCGTCACGTCGTTCCAGCCGCTGTCCGCGTTCTTCGAGGAGGTCGGGCTGATGGGCCGGCTGGGTCGCCGACTGTGGCGGCGGGCCGGATTCCTGTGACCGTCATCGTTATTCGCGACGCCGCCGACACGGCGAAGTTCGACAGCGCCAGCGACACCTGGACCGTCACCACCGCGGACGGACGGTCCCGGTCGGCCCGCGCGGTGATCGACGCGCGCCGGTCGACCGACGCCACGGTGGCCGTGCACGGCCTGCCCAACTACTTCCGGATCCCGGGTCCCGACACCGAACGCCAGATCCGTTACGTGGACCGCTGCCTGGAACTGCTCGGCAGGTCCGGATGCACCCGGATGGAGGCGAAATCCCGCATCGTGGTGGGACGCTGGCGACCCCGCCGGGTGGCCGACCACTTCTACCTCAGCGCCACCGTCCCACTCGATGAGGACCTGTACGACGGGCACGCCGTGCTGACGATCGGCGATCGGGACATCGCCGTGCGGGCCCGCCTGGGCGGGCACGTCGCCGCGATCGACGGTCACTACCACTGGCGCGGAACGGTCAGCGGGGACCTGCCCGACGACGCGCTCAAAGGGCAACGCGCCGTGACGGTTTCGATCGAAGGGCACACCACGGATGCCAGGCTCGTCGAGCGAACGCCCTGGGGCGGTTACTCGGTGACCGGTGTCGGCGCGCCTCCCTTCGCATCCTTCGGGTAGGCGCGTCGGGTCCGGGCCAGCAACCCGACGGCGAGCACCGCCGCGACCGCGCCGGAAATCAGTAACGGCAGCCGGCCGTCGGATCCCCACAGAAGTCCGGCCCACACCCCGGCCACCAGCACCGCCACCCCGCTGAGGCCCTGGAAGACGCCCTGAGCGCTGCCCTGGCTGGTGTCGTCGGCAAGGCGGGAGATCCACGCCTTCCCGACGCCGTCGGTGCAGGCGGTGAACAACCCGTACACACCGATCAGCAGCCACGCCGCGGCATGGTCGGTGGTCAGGCCCAGACCCAGGTATCCGATGGCGAAGAAGACGAGTCCCACGCCGAACACCACCGGCGGGGCGAGCCGGTCCGCCAGCGCGCCCGCCGGATAGCTGGCCAGCGCGTAGACCAGGTTGTAGCCCACGTAGGCCAGGATGACCCCGACGACGGAGAAGCCGATCTCGCTGAGCCGCAACAACAACAGCGCATCGGGGAAGTTCGCCAGGCCGAAGGCGACCAGGACCGCGACGGTACGCCAGTAACGGCGCGGCAGGTCGCCGACGCCGGCGAAGATGCCGCGACGCTCCGGCGCGCGCGGCCGTCGTTGTTCCCGCACCAGAAACACCAACGCCACGCTGAGCACCGCGGGCACCACCGCGACCCACAACAGCGGGGCGATGCGGTGGTCCAGCAGTTCGTAGCCGGCGAGGCCGATGAGCGGCCCGATCACCGCCCCGCAGGTGTCCATGGCCCGGTGGAAGCCGAACACACGTGCCCGTGCGTCTTGGGGGATGCCGTCCACCAGCAGGGCATCCCGCGGGGCGCCGCGCAGTCCCTTGCCCAGCCGGTCCACGACGCGCCCCGCGAGAACCCCGTACCAGGCCGAGGCAGCGGCAACCAGCACCTTGCCGAGCGCCGCCAACCCGTACCCGGCGGCCACCAGAGGTCGCCGGTCGAGCCGGTCGGACAGCGGGCCGGCGGCGAGCTTGGTGAGCGACGCCGCACCCTCGGCCACCCCTTCGACGGCCCCCACCACACCGGCGGGCGCACCCAGCACGGCGGTCAGGTAGATCGGCAGCAACGGATACAGCAATTCACTGGCGGCATCCTGGAGCAGTGAAACCGCCGACAGCACTTTGACATTGCGCGTCAGCCAGTTTCGCGGCGACGCCTCCGCATCGGTCACTTCTCGGACTCCCGTCTGGGCGCAAGCACGAAGAAATTCTCCTCCTCCTGCACGAAGTGCAGCAGCAGCAGGGCGTGCAACCCGTACAGGCAGGCCAGCAGGTCCTCCACCCGGTCATCGGCGATCTCGCCGGCCGCATCGGCCGCGTCACGGTGAATGTGCAACCGGCGGCCCAGCCGCTCGATCTCGGCGTGCATGCGGCTCATGGTCGCGGTCGCTTCGGCGCTGCCCAGTGAATCCACAAGCGCCGGATACAGATCCGAGTCCTCGGCCCGTTCGTGCGGCAGCACCCGGTTCTGCAGGAAGTCGTCGACATCCCGCAACAAGGAGAGCGCGTCGGTCCGGTCGCCGGCGGCCAGCAGTTGCGCGGTGTCGCGCAGCTGGGACAGGTCGTCGCGCATCGCCTCGTGCTCGGCGGAGAAGGTGTGCACCAGCCGGCGCGCGGTGCGGGAGATGGGTGGCACCGCGGGAGCTCCGCGGCCGAGGGCACGCAACGCGTTGAGGATCACCGCGAGGTCGATGCCCTCCTGCAGCAGTGCGCCCACCGTCGGCGGCAGCATCCCGAACGCGGCGAAAGCCATGGCCAGCAGGGACAAACCCATGCCCGCGCCGGCACTCTGCAGGGCGATCCGGCGGGACCTGCGGGCGATGCCCATCGCGTCTGCCAGTCGGTCGATCGAGTCGCTGGTCAACACGACGTCGGCGGCCTCCGAACTCGCGGTCGACCCGCGGGCGCCCATCGCCACCCCGACATCGGCGGCGGCAAGCGCGGGCGCGTCATTGACGCCGTCGCCGACCATCACGGTGACGGCACGTTCGCGTTCCTCACGCACGCGGCCCACCTTGTCGGCGGGCGTCTGCTGCGCACGGACCTCGTCGAGGCCCAGGACCGTGGCGATCTGCTCGGCGGGTTCGGGCCGGTCCCCGGTGAGCATCACGACCCGTTCGATGCCTGCCGTCCGCAGCCGGCGGACGGTCCACGGCGCGTCCGGGCGCAGCGGGTCGACGAACAGGACCGCGCCCACCAATTCACCGTCGACGCCGACCCAGGCCACGACCGCGCCGTCGAGTGTGGCGCGCGCACGCGTCGCCATGGCCCAGGCGGGAGCCCCGTCGGCCAACGGCAGGTTGCCGACCGTGATGCGGCGGCCGTCGACGGTGGCCGACACCCCGGTGCCGTGCAGTTCGTCGACGTCCTGCGGCATGCTCAACGGGACGCCGCGCCGCACCGCCTCGTCGACCAGGGCGGCGGCCAGCACGTGCGGCGACAGCCGGTCGGCCGACGCCGCCAGGGCCAGCACCCGTGCGGCGTTCCAGCCCGGCGCGGTCACCACGTCGACGCCGCGTGGTTGGCCGGTGGTCACCGTGCCGGTCTTGTCCAGCACCAAAGTCGTTGCGCGGCCGAGTGTTTCGAGTGCGCCACCGTTTCGGATCAGCACCCCGATCCGGGACGCCCGGGAGAGGCCGGCGATGATCGCAACCGGGGCGGCGAGGATGAGCGGGCACGGCGTGGCCACCACCAGCACCGCCACCGCCCGCGTCGCGCTGCCGCTGAGCAGCCAGGCCAGCCCGGCCACCGCGAGCGTCAGGGGCAGGAACCAGGCCGCCAGGCGGTCGGCCAACCGGACGATCGGGGCCGACTCGGCGGCGGCCTGCTGCGCCAACCGAACGATCCCGGCGTAGGTGCTGTCGGCGGCGGAGGCCGTCGCGCACAGTTCGATGACGGCGCCGGCGTTGACGGCGCCGCTGCTTACCGCCTCGCCGCGCGCCACCCGCCGGTGAATGGGCTCACCGGTGAGGGCGGACTCGTCCAGCACCGCGACGTCGGACTCCAAGCGGCCATCAACGGGGATCATCTCCCCCGGCCCCACGATCACCGTGTCGTCGGCGTGGATGTCGTCGAGATCCACCACCTCGACGTTCCCGGCGCTGCGCCGCCGCGCGGTCCTGGGCACCCGGTCGAGCAGCGCCCGCAGGTCCTTGCGCGCCCTGCGCTCGGCGTAGGCGTCGAGGGCCTGTCCCGTCGCGAGCATCACCGCGATCAGCGCGCCGGCCAGGTACTCGCCGACGGCCAATGCGCCGACGAGCGCCAGCAGCGCGATGACGTCGACGCCGATGCGGCCGCGGCGCAACGCCGCGATTACCCACGCGGCGGCGGGCACGATCGCGGCCACCGTGCCGGCCGCCCAGCAGATTGCCGCGGCGTCGTGGGCGCCGGTTAGCCACGCGACACCGCCGGCGGCGAGCGCGACGGACGTCACGGTCAGCAGCGCCGGCCGAGACGCCCGCTCGAGGATTGCCGTCACCCCTGATAGTCTCCCTGAGCTCTCTACTACACCCGTTGTAGTATCCCCTTCGCTGTTCGTCGTGCCCCATCTTGGAGAGGACACCGGTGTCGACCATCAACGGACTGCCCGCGCACGTACTGCTCGTGCACTTCATCGTCGTGTTGGCACCGTTGACGGCGTTGCTGGCCCTGCTCTGCGTGGCATGGCCCGCCGCGCGGCGACGCCTGGTGTGGCTGGTCGTCGCGCTGGCCGCGGTGACGACCATCCTGACGCCGCTGACGACGGAGGCCGGGGAATGGCTCCAGCATCACTCGGAGAACTCGGCGGCTGTCGAGCGGCACGCCGACCTCGGTGACTCGATGCTGTTCTTCTCGCTGGCGTTGCTCGTCGCGGCCCTGCTGCTGGCGTTCATGCACGTGCGCGACGCGCGTGACCGTGCCGTCGGCCGCACCGTCGCCATCATCGCTTCGGTGCTGATCGTCGTCGCCTCGGTCGCCACCATGGTGCAGGTGTACCGGATCGGTGACTCCGGCGCGCAGTCGGCATGGTCCGATGCCGTGACCGAACAGTCATCCGACGACAACTGACGGTGCCTCGCGGGGCTCCGGGGCGATCCGGTCCTGGATGAGATCCGCGGTCGTCACCGCGTTCGTCAGCAGCGCCAGCATCACCACCACCGCGACGGCAACCGCCCACCGGCGCTGCCGGGCCGGCCGCGGATGCCGCAGCGCCTGAACCCGGCGAACCACATCACGACGCCCCCCGACGATCGACAGCGCCGACTGCTGGTGCGAGCCGCTGCAGAGCATCGCCGCGCGGGCCAATGCCCGTGCCGTCGCCGGCCGGTCGACCGCGGCGGCACACTCGTCGGCGTGGCGTTCGGTCGCGAAACGCACCGCCGCCGGCCAGCCCGACAGCAGCGGATTCAGCAGCGCGGCCAGCTCGACCAGCTGGACGTGGACGTAGTGGCGGGCCCGTAGGTGCGCCCGCTCGTGCCGGACGACGGCGCGAAACTCCGCCGCGGGCAAGGACTTCCGCAGACCGGCCGTCACGACCACTACGGGCCGGCGCCCGGGTACCGCGAAGGCGTCCGGCACTTCGTCCTCGACGATCAGGACATCACCGTCGCGCAGGGCGCTGTCGCGGAACAATCCGGCCGCACGCATGCTGGCCCGCACCCGCACTCCGTGCCGGCCCGCGCGCACCCCGCTCACGGCGAGCAGGCAGACGATCAGCACCGCCGCCATCCACCCGACGGCACCGCCCCCGACGAACAGCAGACAGGCGGCGGCGGCGACGGCCGACGACGTGGTCGCCACCGTCAGCACGAGCGCGCCCGCGCTCAGCACCCGCACCAGCACCGCCGGGGCGAACAGCCGGTCGAGGCGCGGCACCACCGGCACCAGCAACGCGGCGACGCACCACGACATGGCCAGTGCGACAATCACATTCACGATCAGCGCCCGGCACCGTCGTCAGAGCCGGCCAGCAGTTCCAGCAGCAGCGCCTCATCGTCGGGACCGAGGCCGGCCACGAAGTTCGCCAGCACCTGCGCGCGCGCCTGATGGCTGTCGAGTTCCCGCCGCATCCGGACCGCCGCGCGCAGGGCCGGCAGTTCGTCGACCGGGGCGACCAGCGAATAGACGTAACCGCGCCCCCGCCGGGTGCGCGTCACCAACCCCTTGTCGGCCAGCCGGCCCAAAGCGGTCATTACCGTGGTGTGCGCCAACCTGTCGCCGAGGACCACCCGCACCTGCGCCACCGTCATCGCGCCGCCGGTCGCCAGCACGTCGATGACGGCGCCCTCCAACCGGCCGGGTTCTCGGCGCATCGGGATCGTCCTCCTCGGAAGCAGGATATGTCAGTTGCCCCGCCGCATCTGACGGTGTTCTAGCCTTGCCGCCATGCGGTTCACCTACGCGGAGTCCATGACCGACCCGTCGTTCTACATGCCCCTGGCGCAGGCGGCCGAAAGCGCGGGCTACCACGCGATGACCATCGCCGACAGCGTCGCCTATCCGCACGAGTCGGATGCGAAGTATCCGTACACCCCGGACGGCGACCGCGAGTTCCTCGAGGGCAAGGAGATGATCGAGGCCTTCGTGCTGGCCTCCGCGCTGTTCGCGGTGACCACCACGCTGCACGTGAACTTCTTCGTGCTCAAACTCCCGATCCGCCCGCCGGCCCTGGTGGCCAAGCAGGCCGGCTCGCTGGCCGCGTTGTTCGACAACCGGCTCGGCCTCGGCGTCGGCACCAGCCCGTGGCCCGAGGACTACGACCTGATGGGCGTGCCGTTCGCCCGGCGCGGTAAGCGCATGGACGAGTGCATCGAGATCATCCGCGGGCTGACCACCGGCGAGTACTTCGAGTTCCACGGCGAGTTCTACGACATCGCGAAGACGAAGATGTCGCCGGCGCCCAGCAAGCCGATCCCGATCCTGATCGGCGGTCACGCCGACGCCGCGCTGCGCCGGGCGGCGCGCAACGACGGCTGGATGCACGGCGGCGGCTCCGCCGAGGAGCTCGACGAGCTGCTGGCGAAGCTGAAGGGATACCGGGAAGCCGAGGGCCGCACCGGCGACTTTCAGGTGCACGTCATCTCCATGGACGCCTACACCCCCGACGGCATCAAGCGACTCGAGGACAAGGGCGTCACCGACGTGATGGTCGGTTTCCGGCTGCCGTACATCATCGGCCCGGACACCCAGCCGTTGCAGGACAAGATCCGCAACCTGGAGAAGTACGCCGACAAGGTGATGAGCAAGGTCTGAGGGCTCGGCCCGGCCATGCGTTGAGTGAGGAATCAGACAGACGTTTTCCGAGTGGACCTCTGCCAGATTCCTCACTCAACGCATGGGGGCTACAGCTCGTTCCAGATCGGCGCCCGCTTCTCCCGGTGCGCCCGCGCGGCTTCGGCCGAATTGCCGGTGAAGGTGCTCAACACCTGAGTGCGGTTCTCGATCTCCTTGGCGTGCCGCAGACTCGGCGCGTCCAGCGCGGTGTTCAGGCCGGTCTTGGTCTGCCACACCCCGTAGGCGTTGTTGGTGGCGATCTCCTGCGCCTTGCGCGCCGCGGCGTCCATCAGGTCCTCGAGGTCGACGAGCTCGTTGGCCAGGCCGATGCGGTACGCCTCGTCGGCGTCGATGATCCGGCCGGTCAGCATCAGTTCGCGCGCGATCCCGGCCCCGACGATCCTGGGCAGCAGGTAGCTGGTGCCCATGTCCATCGACGAGAAGCCGGCCTTGATGAACACCGAGCCGAACCGGGCCGCGCGCGAGGCGATTCGGATATCGCAGTGCAGCGCGTAGGCCAGCCCGCCGCCGACCGCCACCCCGTTGACCGCCGCGATCACCGGCACCGGCACCTCATAGAGCCGGGTCAGCTGATCGGCCAGCCGGACCTGGGCGTCGTAGGTCGTCTTCAGAGGTGTCTTGGCCGTGGCTGTCCAGCCCTGCCCGGTGCCGCTGAGGTCGGCCCCCGCGCAGAATCCGCGGCCCGCACCGGTCAGGATCGCGGCCCGGTACCGCCCCGACTCCAGCTCGTCGAGCGCCGCGTCCACCCCGTCCATCAGCGCGCCGTCGATGGCGTTGAGCTTGTCGGGGCGGTCCAACGTGATCACCGCGATGCCGTTCGCCGCATCTTTCGGGCCACTCAGGGGTTCGATATGAACGACGCCAGTCATGGCGCCGACGATAGGCGAGCGAGGTTGTACGGTGCCGACATGGGCGCATACAAAGAGGTGTTCGACCAGAGCACCACGGACCCGGCCGGCTTCTGGGCCGAGGCCGCCAAGGCGGTGACCTGGACGCGGGAGCCGGAGCGGATCCTGGACGACACCAACCCGCCGTTCTACCGCTGGTTTCCCGACGCCGAGTTGAACACCTGCGCCAACGCGCTGGACCGCCATGTCGCCGAGGGACGGGCCGACCAGCCCGCGCTGATCTACGACTCGCCGGTGACCGACACCAAGCGGGTGTATACTTACGCCGAACTGCTCGACGAGACCGCCCGGTTCGCCGGCGTCCTGCGCGGTCTCGGGGTGGGCAAGGGCGACCGGGTGGTCGTCTACATGCCGATGATCCCCGAGGCGGTCATCACGATGCTGGCCTGCGCGCGCCTGGGCGCCGTGCACTCGGTGGTGTTCGGCGGTTTCGCCCCGCACGAACTGGCCGTGCGGATCGACGACGTCCGGCCCGCCGTGGTGGTGACGGCATCGTGCGGGATCGAGCCGACCCGCATCGTGGAATACATGCCGATGATCGAGGACGCCATCGCGATGGCCGCTCATCCGCCGGCGCATTGCGTTGTGGTGCAACGTGATCGGCATCGTTGCGATGTGGTCCGCGGCCGCGACGTGGACTGGGATGAGGCGATGGCCTCGGCGGAGCCCGTCGACCCGGTTCCGGTGGCGGCCACCGATCCGCTGTACGTGCTGTACACGTCCGGCACCACCGGCAAACCCAAGGGCATCGTCCGGGACAACGGTGGGCATGCGGTGGCGCTGCTGTGGACGATGCGCAACGTCTACGACATCGCGCCGGGCGACGTGTTCTGGGCCGCTTCGGATGTCGGCTGGGTGGTCGGCCATTCGTACATCGTGTACGCGCCGCTGCTGCTGGGTGCCACCACGGTGCTCTACGAGGGCAAGCCGGTGGGCACCCCGGATCCGGGCGCGTTCTGGCGGGTGATCAGCGAACACAACGTCAAGGCGTTGTTCACGGCGCCGACGGCGATCCGGGTGATCCGCAAGGAGGACCCGGAGGCCGAACACCTGCAGCGCTATGACCTTTCCGAGCTCGCGTATCTGTTCGTCGCCGGCGAGCGACTCGATCCCGACACCTACCATTGGGCCGGCGAGAAGCTCGGGGTCCCGGTGATCGACCACTGGTGGCAGACCGAGACCGGGTGGGCGATCGCCGCCAATCCGATGGGGCTGCAACCGCTTCCGATCAAAGCCGGCTCACCGACGGTGCCGATGCCGGGTTACGACGTGCACATCCTGCACGACGACGGCTACCGCTGCGAGCCGGGCGAAGAGGGTGCGATCTGCATCTCGCTGCCGCTGCCGCCGGGCACCTTGCCGACGCTATGGGGCGCCGACGCCCGGTACGAGGCTTCGTATCTGACCGAACACCCCGGCTACTACCTGACCGGTGACGGCGGCCGGATGGACGACGACGGCTACCTGTTCGTGATGGGACGCATCGACGACGTGATCAACGTTGCGGGCCACCGCCTTTCCACCGGCGCCATCGAGGAGGTGCTGGCCACTCATCCGTCCGTCGCGGAGTGTGCGGTGATCGGGGTCCCGGACGAGATCAAGGGACAGGCGCCGCGCGGTCTGGTGGTGCTCAAGGCCGGCGCGTCGGCCGACGGCCTGGCCGAGGAGCTGATCGACCTGGTGCGCAACGAGATCGGCGCCGTCGCCGCCTTCCGTCTGGTGGATGTGGTTCCCGCGCTGCCCAAGACGCGGTCCGGCAAGATCCTGCGCAAGACGTTGCGCGGTATCGCGGCCGGGCGTGACGAGCCGGTGCCGTCGACGATCGAGGACGCCTCGGTGCTCGACGCGCTGCGACCGATCCTGTCGGGCCGCTAACAACCATCTGTTCAGCGGCTACTGCATCTGTTCAGCGGCTACTGCGAGATCCACTCGCACAATGTCGCAGCCGACGCTGAACAGATGCAGAGGGGGTACTGAACAGATGCAAAAGGGGGTCAATTCTCCCGCACCACGTCGGCCGGCGCCTTGTCCGGCCGCAGACCGCGCCAGCTCGGATGGCGCAGGTGCCCGTCACCGGTCCACTCGCCGTAGCGGACCTCGCCCACCAACTCCGGCCGCACGAACGTCACGTTCTTGGCGTCAAGCCGCGAAAGCCGTTTGTTGAAGGGTGATTCGGAGGTCTCGAGCGGCGCCAGCGTGCCCTTGAGCTTCGTCAGTTCCTTCTCGGTGAAGCCGGTTCCGACCCGGCCGACGAAGTCCAGGCCACCGTCCCCGGGAATCCCCATCAGCAGAGCGCCGACGCCGCTGGAACGCCCGCCCTCTCCCCGTCGCCAGCCGCCGATCACGATTTCCTGGGTGTGCCAGTTCTTGTCCTTGATCCACGCCGACGACCGCACGCCCGGCTGATACGTCGAATCCCAGCGCTTGGCCACCACGCCTTCCCAGCCGCGCTGCCGAGAGTACTCCAGGGCCGCTTCGCCGTCGCCGCTGATCTGTTCGGGGACAACCAGATTCGTCCCTTCGGCCAGGACCTCCAGCAGCTTTCGCCGATCCCGGTACTTGACGTTCAACAGTGACCGCCCGTCGAGGAACAGCAGGTCGAATGCCCAGTACTCCACGCGAGTCGCACGGGCCCGGTTCTGCATCTCCTCGAAGCTGGGAACACCGGACTCATCGAGGGCGACGACCTCCCCGTCCAGGATCAACCGGTGCTCGGCGAGGTCCCCGGCCACCGTCGGCAACTGCGGGAACTCGGCGGTCATGTCCCGGCCACTGCGGGAGCGCAACCGCAAAGCGCCGTGCTCGGATTCGAACAGCAACCGGTAGCCGTCCCACTTGCCCTCGAACGCCCACTGCGCCGCTTTCAGCTTGGCCACCGACCCGTGCGTCGCGAGCATCGGCGCGATGTCGCGCGGGAGCGACGCGGGTTGTTCCTTGGTGCGGTGCGCCAGCCAGTTCTTGCCGTCGGTGCGGATCAGGGCGTAGCGGCCGGAGATCTTCTCGCCGTGCAACGTCACGATGACCTCGTCGGCAAGCCACTTCTCGGTGTCGTAGGAGCCGGCATCCCAGATCCGGACCTCGCCGCCGCCGTACTCGCCGGCCGGGATCGTGCCCTCGAAACTCCCGTACTCGAGGGGGTGGTCCTCGGTGTGCACGGCCAGATGGTTCACCGACGGTGTGGACGGCAGGTTCTTCGGCACCGCCCACGACACCAGCACGCCGTCGCGCTCCAGCCGAAAGTCGTAATGCAGCCGGCGTGCGTGATGCTCCTGGATGACGAACGTATCATTGTTCCCCGCAACGGGTTTGATAGCAGTAACCGGTTCGGGCGTCTTGGCGGCGTCCCGTTTGCCGCGGTACACGGTGAGCCGGTCGGGAAGTTCCACCGGATCGTCGAGCCCGTCGAGCAGGTCGCCGTCGCGGGCCACCCGGTCGAGCACCTCGTCGTAGCGCAACTGGGACATGGCGGAGCCCTCTCGAGCGGCCTCGATCTCGGCCCAGCTGCGCGGAGCGGCAACGGTCGGCTGCGCGCGGCCACGCAACGAGTAGGGCGCGATCGTGGTCTTGGCGGCGCTGTTCTGACTCCAGTCCAACAGGATCCGGCCGTGCCGCAGACTCTTGGTCATCGTCGAGGTGACGAGGTCGGGCATCGCCTGTTCCAGTTGCTGGGCAATGCGTTTGGCCAGGGTGGACGCGCCCCGCGAACTGACTGGGGTGGCGAACCGGGCGTAGAGGTGCAGGCCCTTGCTGCCGCTGGTCAACGGAAACGTCGCCAGACCGACGTCGTCCATCAGATCGCGTACCGCACAGGCCACTTCGCAGAGCTGGCTCATGCTGACACCCGCCCCGGGGTCCAGATCGAACACCAGCCGGGTAGCGGGGCCGGGTACGCCGGAGACGAATCGCCATTGCGGCACATGGACTTCCAGCGACGCCTGTTGCGCGATCCACGCCAGCCCGGCGACGCTGTCGATCACCGGGTAGGTCGTCGTTCCCGACTTGTGCACGACGGCGCCCCGGCCCAACCAGTCCGGCGCCGACGACGCCAGCTGCTTTTCGAAAAACGACGGCCGGTCCACACCGTTGGGCCAGCGCTTGCGGGTTGCGGGCCGGCCGGCGATGTGCGGAACCATCACCTCGGCGATCGCGGTGTAGTAGTCGAAGACATCGGCCTTGGTGGTGCCTGTCTCGGGGTACAGCACCTTGTCGGCATTGGTCAGCGTGACCTTCGGAGCAGGCGAATCCATCCCCGACAACGCTATACCTTGCTACCGTTGAACCATGCCGAGTGCGTGGCGCAACCGGTTGGTGGCCGCAGGGGCCGGACTGGCGGTCACCTGCTCCGTCGTCTGCGCGGCGCCGGCCGCGGCCGATCCACGCGACTGGGTTCCCTGGTGCACCGGCGACCAGACCCCGGCGAATTCGAACTGCCGGGCCACTGGGTACGACCCGTTCAACGGCGACGCGCCGGGCGCCAATCCCGATGTCCCGTTGGGCCTGACGCCCGGTCTGGATCCGGTAACCGGTCAGTGATCCTGGCCGTTGGGCCATACTGGGCATATGCGCTCGATTTGGAAAGGCTCGATCGCGTTCGGGCTGGTGAACGTTCCGGTCAAGGTGTACAGCGCGACCGAGGACCATGACCTCAAGTTTCACCAGGTGCACGCCAAGGACAACGGGCGAATCCGCTACAAGCGCGTCTGCGACGAATGCGGTGAGGTGGTCGACTACAGCGACATCGCCCGCGCCTACGAGGCCGACGACGGCCGCAGCGTCGTGATCACCGACGAGGACATCGCCACGCTGCCCGAGGAGCGCAGTCGTGAGATCGAGGTGCTCGAGTTCGTGCCGGCGGCCGACATCGATCCGATCATGTACGACAAGAGTTACTTCCTCGAGCCCGAGGGTAAGTCGACCAAATCGTATGTGCTCCTTGCCAAGACGCTTGCCGACACCGACCGGATCGCCATCGTGCATTTCACGTTGCGCAACAAGACCCGGTTGGCGGCGTTGCGCGTCAAGGACTTCAGCAAGCGCGAGGTCATGGTGGTCACCACTCTGCTGTGGCCCGACGAGATCCGCGATCCCGACTTCCCGGTGCTCGACACGAAGGTCGACATCAAACCGGCCGAGCTCAAGATGGCCGGCCAGGTGGTCGAGTCGATGTCCCAGGATTTCAATCCCGACGAGTTCCACGACGACTACCAGGATGAGCTCAAGGAACTCGTCGCGGCCAAGCTCGAGGGCGGCGAGGCGTTCACCGTGGAGGAGAAGCCCACCCAGCTCGACGAGACCGACGACGTCTCCGACCTGCTGGCCAAGCTGGAAGCCAGCGTGAAGAAGCGCCAGGGCGGCTCGGATGCCGCCGACAAGCCCGACGGCGCCGCACCGGCGAAGAAAAGACCGGCCAAGAAGGCGCCGGCGAAGAAGGCGGCCGCCAAGAAGTAGCGCAGCGCCAACTTCGATCTGTTCTGCGCTGACGGACACAAATGTCGAGTGGGCCTCGCAGCCACCGCTGAACAGATCCGGAAAAGTGGGTCAGCCGGCCAGCATGTCTACCGCGCGGCGAAAGACCGACGGCACGGCGGCACAGGCCGGCACCAGCGACCGCCGGGCCACAGCGGGCCCGGTGGCCAGCACCAGACCTCGCGTCATCAATCGGTAGCGGCGGGTGATGCGCCGCCAGTCCGCCTCGTAGTCTTCGGGACGGTCGGCGACGATCGCCCCGATCGCCGCCCGCGCCTGCCGGACCGCCAGGCTGATCCCCTCGCCGGTCAGCGCATCCTCGTAGCCGGCGGCGTCGCCGACCAGCAGCACGCGTCCGCAGACCCGCCGCGACACCACCTGGCGCAGCGGGCCGCAGCCCCGCTCCGGTCCGGCCGAGACGCCGGCGAGTCTGTGTTGCAGCCACGGAAACCACGACAGGTCGTGCCGGTGCCTGCTGAGGATGGCGACACCGACGAGATCCGGCTCGACCGGCGTCACATACGCCTCCCCCATCGGAGACCAGTGCACCTCGACGAACTCCGACCACGGCGCCACCCGGTAGTGCCGGCGCAGCCCGACCCGCCGCGGTGCGCCGACGGTGACCGGAACGCCGGCGCTGCGTCGCACCGCCGAATGCAGCCCGTCGGCCCCGATCAGGTAGCGGGCCCGCACACTGGCCGCCCGGACTCCGCCGGGATCCTGTCGAACGGTGCCGACCTTCGTCGAAATCCATTCGGCATCGGCCTGTTTGGCCTGCTGCGCGAGTGCGGCGTGCAGAATCGTGCGCCGGACACCGCGACCGGGACCGCGGCGGAACCGGGCCTCGGCGCGATGTCGGCCGTCGTCGTAGGCGATCCCGTGGAATGGCACCCCGACCGGATCCACGCCGAGCGCGGCCAACTCGGCCAGACCGCCGGGCATCAGCCCCTCGCCGCACGCCTTGTCGATGGGCGAATCGCGGGGTTCGGCGATGATCACCGAAAGCCCTTGTGCCCGTGCGTGTATCGCCGCGGCGAGGCCGGCCGGACCGCCGCCGGCGATCAGGACGTCGGCGTCATACCCGGGCATCGGCATAACCGAGCGCGCGGTTTTCGACCCGGATCCGCACCGCCAGCAGCCACCCGTTGGCAACGGTGAAGCACAGCGCCGTCAGCCAGGCGGTGTGCACCAGCGGCAACGCGAAGCCCTCGACGACGACGGCCAGATAGTTGGGATGACGCAGCCGTCGGTACGGCCCGGCGCGTACCAACGGCGCATCGGGCAGCACGATCACCCGGGTGTTCCACCGGTGCCCGAGCGTCGCGATGCACCACCACCGGAGCCCTTGGGCCGCAACGACGAGTGCCAGCATCGGCCAGCCGAGCCAGGGAATGAACGGGCGGTCGAGCAACCGGACTTCCAGGACGCAACCGAGCAGCAGACCGAGGTGGATCGCCACCATGACCGGATAGTGGCCGGCGCCGGATTCTCGACCGCCGTGCTCCGTGGCCCACCGCGCGTTGCGCTTGGAGACCACCAACTCGGCGAGGCGTTCGACGCCGACCGCCAGGATCAACAGGTAGTACACGCGCCTACCAGCCGAGCAGGACGAGTTCGGAGCAGAACCCGGGGCCCATGGCGATCATCATGCCCAGCTCACCGGCGGGGGGCGCCGACGCGAGATTGGCCGACAGCACGTCGAGCACCGACACCGAGGACATGTTCCCGTTCTCCCACAACGACTTCCGGGTCCTCTCCAACGCATCGTCGGGGAGGTCCAGCACGCCCTCGACGGCTTCGATCACCTTCGGTCCGCCCGGATGGCACACCCAGGTGGAGATGTCCTCGGTGCTCAGCCCGAACTCGGCGAGGAACAGCCGGACATCCTCGCCGAGGTACTTGTCGGCGACGGTGGGTACATCGGCGGACAACACGATGCGGAAGCCGTCCGTCCCGATCTGCCAGCCCATCATGTCGGTGCTGTCCGGGTAGAGCCGACTGCGCGAGGCCAGGATCCGGGGACGGCCGCGACCGGCTGGCACCCGCTGCGCGCCGACGGCTACCACGGCCGCGACGCCGTCGCCAAACAGGCTGGACGCCACCAGGTTTGCCATCGAACGATCGTCGCGCTGAATCGTCAGTGAGCACAGTTCGACGGCCAGCAGGACGGCCACCTGATCCGGGTAGGCGCGCAGGTAGTCGTTCATCCGCGCCACGCCGGCGGCCCCGGCCACACAACCCAGCCCGAACAGCGGCACCCGTTTGACGTCGGGGCGCATGCCCAGCTCCACGGCCAGCCGAGCGTCGACGGTGGGCACCACCACGCCGGTCACCGTGGTGGCGAAGATGATGTCGACGTCCTCGGGCGCCAGTCCCGCGGTCGCCAGTGCGGACCGGATTGCGTCGGCGCCCAATTCGGATGCGACCTCGAGGTAGGCGGCGTTGGCCTCGGTGAACCCGTTCAGGGTGGGATATCGGTCCATCGGCAACGCCAGCTGCCGGAACCCGACCCCGCTGGAGGCCGCGAAGCGCAGGAAGTCCTCCCCGGCGAAGTCGGCCAACGCGGCGACAACCTCGTCCTGGCTGTGGCGATGCGGAGGGAACGTCACGGCCGCGGCGGTGACCGCGGGTGCGTTCGTCTTCTCACTGTCCATACCGGGGTTACGAATGGGGATACGGATCGGTTCAACCACGGGTCCTCGCCTTGTTACGGTGACCGCGATGATCCTCGACAGATTCCGACTCGACAACCAGGTGGCCGTCGTGACCGGCGCGGGCCGCGGCCTGGGCGCCGCCATCGCAGTGGCCTTCGCCGAAGTGGGCGCCGACGTCGTCATCGCCGCCCGCACCCGAACCGACCTCGACGCGGTCGCCGCGCAGATCCGCGACACCGGGCGGCGCGCCCACGTCGTCGCCGGCGACCTGGCCCATCCCGAGGCCACCGCGGAGCTCGCCACGGCAGCCGTCGCGGAATTCGGCAGACTCGACGTCGTCGTCAACAACGTCGGCGGCACCATGCCCGGCCCGCTGCTGAACACCTCGACCAAGGACCTGCGCGACGCGTTCACCTTCAACGTCGCGACGGCGCACGCGCTGACCTGCGCGGCGGTGCCGCTGATGCTGGAGCACTCCGGCGGCGGCAGCATCATCAACATCACCTCGACGATGGGCCGGCTCGCCGGCCGCGGATTCGCGGCCTACGGCACCGCCAAGGCCGCGCTGGCGCACTACACCCGGCTGGCCGCCCTCGACCTGTGCCCGCTCATCCGGGTCAACGCCATCGCGCCGGGATCGATCCTGACGTCGGCACTGGACATCGTCGCCTCCAACGACGCGCTGCGCGAGCCGATGGAGAAGGTGACGCCGATGCGCCGCCTCGGCGAACCGGCCGACATCGCCGCCGCCGCGGTGTATCTGGCCTCGCCGGCCGGCAGCTACCTGACCGGCAAGACGCTGGAGGTCGACGGCGGCATCACCTTCCCGAACCTCGATCTCCCGATACCCGACCTGTAGAGGACCGTCATGGCCATTCGCGTCGCCCAGCTCGGCACCGGAAACGTCGGCATCCACGCGTTGCGGGCATTGATCACCAACCCGGCCTACGAGCTGACCGGCGTGTGGGTGTCCTCCGATGCCAAGGCCGGCCGGGACGCCGGTGAGTTGGCCGGACTCGGTGTTTCCACCGGCGTCGCGGCGACCACCGACCTCGACGAGATCCTGGCGGCCAAGCCCGACTGCGCGGTGTACACCGTGCTGGCCGATGTCCGGCTGCCCGACGCGCTGGCCGACTACCAGCGCATCCTGGCCGCCGGCGTCAACATCGTCGGCAGCGGCCCGGTGTTCCTGCAGTACCCGTGGCAGGTTCTGCCGGCCGAACTGCTCGATCCGATCGAACAGGCGGCGCAGCAAGGGAATTCGACGGTGTTCGTGAACGGCATCGACCCCGGATTCGCCAACGACCTGCTGCCGCTCGCGCTGGCCGGCACCTGTCAGAGCATCCAGCAGGTGCGGTGCATGGAGATCGTCGACTACGGCACCTACGACAGCGCGGCGGTGATGTTCGACGTCATGGGGTTCGGCAAGCCGATGGACGAGATCCCGATGCTGCTGCAAACCGGTGTGCTGTCGCTGGCGTGGGGTTCGGTCGTCCGCCAGATCGCGGCCGGTCTGGACATCACCCTCGACGGCATCGAGGAGATCTATGTCCGAGAGCCCGCACCCGAGGACTTCGACATCGCCTCCGGCCATATCGCGCGCGGCACGGCCGCGGCGCTGCGCTTCGAGGTGATCGGACTCGTCGACGGGAAGCCGGCCGTCGTGCTCGAACACGTCACCCGACTGCGTGAGGACCTGTGCCCCGACTGGCCGCAGCCGGCCCAGCCGGGCGGCTCGTACCGCATCGAGGTCACCGGCGAACCGTCCTACGCGCTCGACCTGTGCCTGAGCAGCCCCAGCGGGGACCACAACCACGCCGGGCTGGTCGCCACGGCGATGCGCGTGGTCAACGCGATCCCCGCGGTGGTCAAAGCGCCACCGGGCATCGCGACGACGCTCGACCTGCCGCTGGTGACCGGGGCCGGCTTGTACGCCGCTGACCTGAACGTGTCCGAATGACCCCGTCCGGTTAGCCTCACTTTTCGTGCACGACACCAGACGGGTACCGCGGCTGCCGCCCGTCTATCTGCTCGGTCCCGCGTTCGTCGCCGCGATCGCCTACGTCGACCCGGGCAACGTCGCCGCCAACGTCAGCGCGGGTTCGCAGTTCGGTTTCCTGCTCCTGTGGGTCATCGCGGTGGCCAACCTGATGGCCAGCCTGGTGCAGTACCTCTCGGCGAAACTGGGACTGGTGACGGGTATGTCGCTGCCGCAGGCGGTGGCCGCCCGCGCCGGCCGGCCCAGCCGGCTCGCCTACTGGATGCAGGCCGAACTGGTCGCCATGGCCACCGACATCGCCGAGGTGGTCGGCGGCGCGATCGCCCTGTACCTGTTGTTCGGGTTGCCGCTGCTGTGGGGCGGGATCATCACCGCGGCCGTCTCGCTGGTTCTGCTCGCCGTCCAGAACCGCCGCGGCCAGCTCACCTTCGAGCGGGTCATCACCGGCCTGCTCGCGGTGATCGCGGTCGGCTTCCTGTCCAGCCTGTTCGTCGACCCGCCGCCGGCCCACCAGGTCGCCGCGGGGCTGATACCCCGGTTCGACGGCGCCGAAAGCGTGCTGCTGGCCACCGCCATGCTGGGGGCGACGGTGATGCCCCACGCGGTCTACCTGCATTCCGGCCTGGTCCGCGATCGGCACGGACACCCCGAACCCGGACCCCGGCGGCGCCGGCTGCTGGCCGCGACCCGGGCCGACGTCGGCGTCGCCATGCTGCTGGCCGGCGCGGTCAACATCGCCATGTTGCTGGTGGCCGCCACCCACCTGCAGGGCCGGGAGAACACCGACTCGATCGAGGGGGCGTTCCACGCGGTACAGGACACCCTCGGGACCGGGGTCGCCCTGCTCTTCGCGATCGGGTTGCTCGCCTCCGGTCTGGCGTCGACGTCGGTCGGCGCCTACGCCGGGGCCATGATCATGGAAGGCCTGTTGAAGGTGCGCATCCCGCTGCTGGTGCGCCGCCTGATCACGCTCGTTCCGGCGCTGGCCGTTCTCGGCGTCGGGTTCGATCCCAGCCGCGCGCTGGTGCTCTCCCAGGTCGTCCTGTCGTTCGGCATCCCGTTCGCGCTCATCCCGCTGGTCCGGCTGACCAGCGACGTCGCCGTGATGGGCGACGACGTCAATCACCGGTTCACCACGGCACTCGGATGGCTCATCGCCGCCGTGATCACCGTCCTGAACGCGGTGCTGATCTATCTGACCGTGCGCGGCTGAAAGCGACCCATCCGGAACTGCCACCGCACCGAATCCGGTATGTGCAATCAACGGTCATCCGGAATTCCTCCCGCCCTTCGATCGCGGTCATCGGCAGCGGTGTCGCGGGGCTCAGCGCCGCCCACCAGCTTGCCAAGTCCTGCCGCGTCACCCTGTTCGAGGCCGACGACCGGCTCGGTGGCCATGCCCACACCCATCACGTCGACGGCGGGGACGGCCGGACCGTCGCGGTGGACAGCGCCTTCCTCGTCCACAACGACCGCACCTATCCCACCCTGTGCCGGTTGTTCGACGAGCTGGGAACGGCGACCCGGGAAACCGACATGTCGATGTCGGTCCGGTGCGATCGCACGGGTCTGGAGTATGCGGGGGCACGCGGTCTCGCGGGGCTGTTCCCGAGCTTCAGGAACGTCGCAGACCTGCGCTACCTGACCATGCTGGCCGAAGTGAAGAGGTTCCACCGCGCCGCGACCCGACTGCTGCGGGACGAGGCCGACGACGAGCCGTTGCGAGACTTTCTAGCGGGGAACAACTTCTCCGAGTTCTTCGGCGATTACTTCATGACCCCCCTGGTCGCCGCGGTCTGGTCCTGCCCGCCGGAGACGGCTCTGGACTATCCGGCCCGCTATCTGTTCACCTTCCTGGAGCACCACGGCATGCTGACGGTGTTCGGTTCACCGGTGTGGCGCACCGTCGAAGGCGGCTCGGCCACCTACGTCGCCGCCATCGCCGCCCGCCTCGACGAGGTGCGCACCTCGGCGCGAGTCGACGTGCTGCGCCGGGTGCCGGGCGGTGTGCAGCTCTGGACCTGCGGCACGGCCCAGCTGTTCGACGGCGTCGTGGTGGCGGTTCACTCCGATCAGGCGCTGGCACTGCTCGCCGAACCCACGGCCCTGGAGCAGGCCGTTCTCGGCGCCATCCCGTATTCCACCAATCACGCGCAGCTGCACAGCGACGAGTCGCTGCTGCCCCGCCGTCCGCGTGCCCGCGCCTCGTGGAACTACCTGCTGGACGGCCGGTCCGACGAGGTGCTCGTGACCTATGACATCAGCCGGTTGATGCGGTTGCCCGCCCCGAAGCGCTTCCTGGTGACACTCGGTGGCCGCGACCGGGTGGATCCGGCGTCGGTGCTGGCGGAGATGACCTATCACCACCCGTTGTACACTCCCGATTCGGTTGCGGCACAACAGATCCTGCCTTCCCTCGACGACAACCGAGTGGTGTTCGCCGGCGCCTACCACGGCTGGGGATTCCACGAGGACGGCGCGGCATCCGGTCTGCGCGCCGCCCTGCGTCTGCTACGCCGCGACCGCGACCGGATCGAGGTGTCGGCGTGAGCACCCCCGCGCTCTACCGGACCACGGTCGTCCACGTCCGCCGGGAGCCGGTGCGGCACCGGTTCCGGTACGGCGGCTATAGCTGGTACGTCGATCTCGACGAGCTGCCGGCGCTGCCGTGGTGGCTGCGGCCGTTCGCCCGGTTCGACGCCCGCGACCACTTCGCGGATGTACCGGGCGCCGGGGACGATTCGCTGCGTGCCCGGGTGGACGCGTTCCTGTCGGAGCGAGGTATCGACCTGGCCGGCGGGAAGATCACCGCGCTGATGCAAGCCCGGGTCCTCGGCTACGTGTTCAACCCGCTGAGCCTGTTCTGGTGTCACGACGCCGACGGGACGCTGCGCGCGGTGGTCGCCGAGGTGCACAACACCTACGGGCAGCGGCACGCCTACCTGCTGCCGCCCGACGAATGCGCGGTGACCGCCAAGCGGATGTACGTCTCGCCGTTCAACGCCGTCGAGGGCCACTACCGGGTGCGGGCACCCGAACCGGCGGCCACGTTGTCGGTGTGCATCTCGCTGCACCGCCAGGGCCGGCCGCCGTTCACAGCGACCATGCGCGGCAACAGGATTCGCGCCGGCGCCGGACAGCTGGCCCGGCTGCAGCTCAGCGCGCCGCTGGCGCCGCTGGTGGCCGCGCTGCGCATCCGCGTCCAGGGTGTCGCCCTGTGGCTGCGCGGGGTTCCGGTGGTGCCGCGATGACGATCACCCACGGCTGTTCGCAGCTCGCCGTCGACCCGGTCCGCTGGCCCGATGTGGCCCGGCTGCCGGGCGGTCCCCTCGTCCCGTTGTCGGCCCGCGTCGCGTCCGGGCTGTTGCGGCGCGCCGCGCAGCGGTTGCCGCTGCGCCTGGTCTATCCCGACGGTTCAGTGGTCGGCGCGGCCGACCCGACCATGCCGACGCTGGTGTTGTCGCAACCCGACCGGTTGGCAAGGCGGGTCGGCCGTTCCGGGCTGATCGGATTCGGCGAGTCGTACATGGCCGGCGAATGGACGTCCGACGACCTCGCCGGTGTGCTGACGGTGTTCGCGACGTCGATGGCCGACCTGGTGCCCCGACCGCTGCAAGCGCTGCGCCCGATCGCCTTGGTCCGCCAGCCGCCGGGGCAGCGCAACAGCCGGGATCAGGCGCGCCGCAACATATCCGAGCACTACGACCTGTCCAACGAGCTGTTCGCGCAGTTCCTCGACGAGACGCTGACCTACTCCGCCGCCTGGTTCGAAAGCGAATCCGGCGCGCGGTTCGACGATCTGGCCGCTGCGCAGCGGCGCAAGATCGACCGGCTGCTCGACGCCGCCCGCGTGGGCCCCGGGTCCCGGGTACTGGAGATCGGCACCGGCTGGGGCGAGCTGTGCCTGCGCGCGGCGGCGCGCGGAGCGCGGGTCCGGTCCGTCACCCTGTCCGAAGAGCAGCGCCGCGCGGCCGTCGAACGCGTCGCGGCCGCAGGCTTCGCCGATCGGGTCGACGTCGAACTGAAGGACTATCGCGACATCGAAGGCCGTTACGACGCCGTCGTTTCCGTAGAGATGGTCGAGGCCGTCGGCTACGAATTCTGGCCCACGTACTTCCGCATGCTGGACAGCCTGGTCACGCCGGGCGGCCGGGTCGCCATCCAGGCCATCACCATGCCGCATTCGCGGATGCTGGCCAGCCGCAACACCCACACGTGGATCCAGAAGTACATCTTCCCGGGCGGCATGCTGCCCTCGACGGAGGCGGTGCTGAGCATCACCAATCGTCATACCGCCCTGCGGACGGTCGACATGTTCTCGCTGCGCTCGCACTACGCCGAGACCCTGCGGCTGTGGCGGGAACGCTTCGCCGACCGACGAGAAACCGTGTCGGCGTTGGGCTTCGACGTGGTGTTCCAGCGCATGTGGGAGTTGTACCTGGCGTACTCGGAGGCCGGCTTCCGGTCCGGATACCTCGACGTCTACCAATGGACATTCGCACCGACGGGACGGCAATGGTGAACTGGCACAACTTCGCAACGGTGTCCGCCACGGCGCTGGCCGCCATGGTGCTGCTGTTCGGAGCCACCTTTCTGGTCGGCCGGCGGATCGGCCGCTACAACGTGGTTGACGTGACCTGGGGGCTGGCGTTCGTGGTGGTGGCGGTCGTCGCCGCGGTCCTGGGTACCGGCGATCTGACCCGGCGCCTGCTGTTGCTGGCCCTGGTCGCCGTGTGGGGACTGCGACTGGCGGCGCATCTCACGGTCAAGTTGAGGGGCAAGGGTGAGGATCCGCGCTACCAGGCGCACCTTGGCGGCGACTTCTCGGCCGGAAACGTGCTGCGCAAGATTTTCGTCATCCAGGGCCTCTCCGCCTGGTTCGTGTCGCTGCCACTGCAGCTTTCCGCGGCCACCGGCGCGACACCGCCGCGCTGGCTGCCCGTCCTCGTCGTGGGCACGCTGGTGTGGTTGGTCGGCTTCGTGTTCGAGGCGGTCGGCGATCAGCAGTTGAAGGCCTTCAAGGCCGACCCGGCCAACAAGGGCAAGATCATGGACCGGGGCCTGTGGTCGTGGACGCGTCATCCGAACTACTTCGGCGATGCCTGCGTCTGGTGGGGGTTGTGGCTCGTCACCCTCAACGGCTGGCCCGCGCTTGCGACCGTGCTGTCCCCGGTTCTGATGACCTACTACCTCGTCTACGCGACCGGCGCGCGGTTGGCCGAGAAGCACATGGCCGACCGACCCGGCTTCCGCGAGTATCAGTCGCGCACGGCGTTCTTCGTTCCGCGTCCACCTCGCCGGTCGGGATGAGTACCTTACTTTCCATGACGACGGACCTCGACGGACTGCTGCATCGGGTGGCCCGGCAGGATGCCGACGCATTCGCCGCCTTCTACGACGCCACCCGGTCGCGCGTGTTCGGTCTGGTCTCCCGCGTGCTGCGCGACCGTGGCTACAGCGAGGAAACCACCCAGGAGGTCTACCTGCAGGTGTGGCGTGCGGCCGAGAACTACGATCCCGCATCGGGATCGGCGCTGGCATGGCTGATGACGCTGGCGCACCGCCGCGCGGTCGACCGCGTGCGAACCGAGCAGGCAGCGACCAAGCGGGACATGCGGTACGGCGTCACCGCGATCGACCGCGACGTCGACGTCGTCATCGATTCGGTGGTCGGTTTCGACGAGCGGCGCCGGGTGGCGGACTGCCTCGAGGGCCTGACCGATCTCCAGCGTGAGTGCATCGAGTTGGCCTACTACGACGGACTGACGTACCCGCAGGTCTCCGAACGGCTGTCGACGAATCTGCCCACGGTGAAGTCGCGAATGCGCGACGGCCTGCGCAGTCTGCGACGTTGTCTGGGGTTGCGATGACAGCACCCATGGAACCCGAAGAGACACTGGTCGACCTCGCGGCGCCGTATGCCCTGCACGCCCTGTCCGACGAGGAACAGGTCCACCTGGAGGCGGAGTTGGCCCGCTCCGCGCATGCCGACCAGTTCTACGCCGAGGTACGAGCCATCCGGGAGGCGATGGCGGAGACGTCGGCCGTGACGGCGGCGGAGCCCCCGGCATCGCTTCGGCACCGGGTGCTCACTGCGATCGCCGCGGAACCGCCAGTGCTGGCGCGCCGCCGGCGCGCTCCCCTGCTGGCGGCCGCGGCGGTGGCGGTCGGCCTCGCGGCGGTCGGCATCGGCATCGCGTTGCGCCCCGCCGTGGCGCCGTCCACCGAACAGCAGATCTTCGCCGCTCCCGATGTCCGGACCGTCACCGGCACGCTGCCGGCCGGCGGAACCGCGACGCTGGTGTTCTCCCAGGACAAGCACGCCGGCGTGCTTGTCATGAACAACGTGCCGCCACCGTCGGAGGGCACGGTGTATCAGATGTGGCTGATGAACGCGAAGGGCGACGCGACCTCGGCGGGCACCATGGACGCCAAGGCGGTCGCGCCGTCGACCACGGCGGTGCTGCCGGAACTGGGCAGTTCCACGGAGTTGGCTTTCACCGTCGAGCCGGGCGGTGGCTCGCGGCAGCCGACCGGCACGGTGTTCGCGCGGCTGCCGCTGGTCTGACACGGCGGCGTAACATCGGCGCGATGAACAGAGACCTCCGGTTCGGCGTCGGCGTCTGGGGTGCCAAGTCCAAGCAGCGGTTCGTCGAAACCGCAAGGCGTTTCGAGGATTTCGGGTTCGACGTCTACAACGTGGCGGACCACCTCGGCGGGCCGGCACCCTTGCCCGTCCTGGCCGCCGCCGCGCAGGTGACCTCGCGCATCCGGCTGGGCACCTATGTGCTGAACGCGGCGTTCTACTCACCGGCACTGCTGGCTCGCGACGCCGCCGACGTCGACCTGCTCAGCGACGGCCGCCTCGAACTGGGCCTGGGTGCCGGATATGTGCGCGAGGAGTTCGAACTCGCCGAGATCCCGTTCCCGAGCGCCGGCCAGCGGGTGCGTCACCTCGAGCACGTGACGGAGTACCTGCGAACCAACCATCCGTCGATCCCGATCCTGATCGCCGGTAACGGCGACAAGGTGCTGACGCTGGCGGCCCGGCACGCCGACACCGTCGGGCTGACCGGGTCGGAGGCCGGCGACGGTGCCACGGACCCCCTGGCCGAGCGGATCGCCTTGGTGCGGCACGCCGCCGGCGAGCGGTTCGAGGCAGTGGAATTGAATCTCGCGATCACGGCCTGCCCCACCGACGACTCCGGCCGACCCGACCTGTCGATGACCCGGCGATACGCGCCCGAACTGTCCGACGAGGAACTGCTGGCGCTGCCCGCGGCCCTGGCCGGCACCCCACGCGACATCGCCGACAAGATCCGCCTGCTGCGCGACACCTACGGGGTGACGTCGTTCAGCCTGCAGCACCACCACGCGGAGTTCTTCGCCAAGGTGATCGCCGAACTGCGCTAACCGCCGAGGTACTCGGAAGGGTTTGGCGCTACTGCGCCGATGTGGTTGGCCTGTGATCAGCCGGATCGACGGCCCCATCCGACACGGGCGCAGCGCCGAATACCGAATGAACGATGTGGAGTTGGCGCAATGGAAGGAGGGTGCTCTGTTGGCTCAGTTGCGAACGCTGGCAGAACAGTTCTTGGGGACCGTCGGATCGACGGTCGGAATTCGCGTCGGCGTCGAGGAGCCGCTCTATAGCGTGCAGTCCTTGGCCGACGGAGTGGAGATCCGCCGCTACGGACCGCGAATCGCGGCGGAGACGACGGTGGTCGGCGACGAGGAGGAAGTCCGAAACGCCGGCTTCCGGCGGCTGGCCGGCTACATCTTCGGCGCCAACCAGCGGTCCGATCGGATCGCCATGACCGCGCCCGTCGGCCAGCAGGCGACGCGCGGCGGCCAGAAGATCGCCATGACGGCACCGGTCGCGCAGCAGGCCGGCGCGAACCGCGGCTGGGTGATTCGGTTCTATATGCCGAGCGGGTACACCCTGCAATCCTTGCCGACACCCGACGACGAGCGCGTTGCGCTGGTTTCGGTGGCACCCGAAACGGTTGCGGTACTGCGGTTCACCGGCGATCGGGGCTCGGAGAGCGTGGCTGAGCACACCGGTCGTCTGCGCCAAACGCTGCGCGAGTACGGGTTCGTGCCCACCGGTGAGCCGGTCGCGTGGTTCTACGATCCGCCGTGGACCCTGCCGTGCCGGCGCCGAAACGAGATCGCCATTCCGGTGGAGAGCTGAACCCGCCGTTTGGTCTCCCCGAACTCAAGGAGTGGATACGTTGAAAATCAGGACGATTGCCGCGACTGGGGCCGCAGCCCTGGCGACCGCAACCGCCGGAGGTGCCGCCACGGCCCGCGAAGTCGAGTCTTCGTGGTACCTACGCCTGCGCAAGCCGCGCTACCAGCCGCCGCCGCAGGCCTTTCCGATCGTCTGGCCACTGCTCTACGCGGACATCGCGCTGGTGTCCGCCGACGCCATCGACAGCCTGACCGATGACGGCGACGAGGACGCCGCTCGACGGCTCCGTGTCGCGCTCGCGATCAACCTGGCTCTCAACGCGAGCTGGTCGTGGGTGTTCTTCAACCGTCACCGTCTCGGACTCGCCGCGCTGACCGCCGGAGCCCTGACCGCCAGCAGCGTCGACCTGACCCGCCGCGCGGTCGCGGTGAGAGGACGGCGCGCAGCGCCGCTGGCGGCCTATCCCGCGTGGTGCGCGTTCGCCACGGTTCTGTCAACGCATATTTGGCGGATCAATCGGCGCTGATTCGGTCACGCCGCCTCACGCGCGCCCCTTGGGCAGCGCCTCGGTCGCGGCATCGGGGTCGCCCGTGGCGGCCACCACCGGCTGGCCGGGAAGCGGTCCATGCCCGGCGGCGGCGGCGATGTTGTTGGCCATGCCCGTGAAGATGATGCCGTGAAAGGGCAGCAACGCATACCAATAGAGCTGTCCGGCAAGTCCTTTCGGAAAGAAGATCGCACGTTGATGCAAGCGGGTGACGTCTGCGCCGCGCGGTTCGAGTCGCCACTCGAGCCAGGCGCCACCGGGGGTGCGCATCTCGGCACGCAGTCTCAGCAGGTGCGGGCGCTGGATCCGTTCGACTCGCCAGAAGTCGAGCGCGTCACCGGTGTGCAGGGCGTGCGGGTCGCGGCGGCCACGTGCCAGGCCGACTCCGCCCGCGAGTCGGTCCAGCCAGCCGCGAGCCGTCCATGCGAGCGGAAAGGAGTACCAACCTGTTTCGCCGCCGACACCTTCGATCACCTGCCATACCTGGTCAACCGAGGCGTTGCAGTCGATGCTGCGGTCGTCGGTGTAGACGACTTCACCGGCCCAACTCGGATCCGACGGCAGCGGGTCGGCGGGAGCGCCCGTGGGGGAGGCATTGGCCCACGTCGTCTCGACGTCACCGTTCTCGATGCGGCGTAGTGCGAGCGCGACCGCATCCCGGTAGCGGGTGGCCCCGGCCGGCGGCGGCGCGATGACGGCGTCGATGTCGTGTTCGGAGGCCACCGCGTCGGTGCTCAGGGATTCGATGAGGGCGCGGCCGATCCGGGGCGGGACCGGCGTCACCAGTCCGATCCAGAGTCCGGCGAGTTTCGGTGTGAGAACGGGCAATACGAGAATCCGCCGCCGGGGAAGCCCCGCGACGTCGGCGTAGATCTGCATCATTTCGCCGTAGCGCAGCACATCCGGGCCGCCGATATCGTAGGCGCGGCTGCGTGGCAGGTCCGCGGTCGCGGCGGCGAGCAGGTAGTAGAGGACGTCGCGGATCGCGATGGGCTGGATGCGATTGTTGACCCAGCGCGGTGTGGTCATCACCGGCAGCCGGTTGGTCAGGTGCCGGATCATCTCGAAGGACGCCGAGCCGGATCCGATGACCACCCCGGCCTGCAGCACGATCGTCGGGACACCGGAGCTCAGCAGGATCTCGCCGACCTGACTGCGCGATCGCAGATGCGTCGACAGCCGATCGGATTCCGAATGTAAGCCGCCGAGGTAGACGATGCGCCCGACGCCGGCCCGCCGTGCGGCGGCCGCAAGGTTTTCAGCGCTGCGGCGCTCGGATTCGATGAACTCTCCGGGGCCGTCCATCGAGTGCACGAGGTAATAGACGACGTCGATATCGCGGCAGGCGTCGTCGAGGGATCCCGGTTCGGTCAGGTCGCCGCGGACGACTTCCACATCGGCGGCCCAGGGGACGTCGCTGATCTTGTCGGGGTTGCGGGCCAAGGCTCTGACCCGGTGACCCGCTTCGACCAGACGCGGGGCCAGCCGGCCACCGATGTATCCCGTGGCGCCGGTCACCAGCACACGCAGCGACGGTCCGGCGTCTTGCAACTCTGTCACGGTGCTTCCTCTACTCGTCCCGGGCAATTTCACTCTTGATTCGGAACCACCCCGTCAGCGGATGGTTCAGCCGCCAGAACTTCTGGCGCCGATGCACGGATCGGTGGCATTGCCGTGCGCGAACCCCGTCTACTCGGCGAGGTGTCCGAGCTGGTGCCGCAAGCACTGCTCGACGGTGGGGCGGCGGAACCGATGACCGGCCGCGATCAACCGGGCCGGTACCACCCGCTGGCTTGCCAGCGCCAGCTCACGCGCCCCCTGCTGGCCGAGCAACAACGCCGGACCGATCCCGGGAACCGGCAGCAGCGCCGGTCGATGCAGGATCCGTGCCAGGGTGCTGGTGTAGTCGACGCTGCGGATCGGTTGCGGGGCAACCGCATTGACGGGACCGGACAGCGCCGGGTCGACCAGTGCGCGGTGATAGATGTCGACCAAGTCGTCGATGTCTATCCACGACAACCACTGCCGTCCGCTACCGAGCCGTCCGCCGAGACCGGCCGCGAACAACGGACGCATCAACCGCAGGGTTCCGCCGCGCGGGCTCTGCACGATGCCGGTACGCACGGTCACCACCCGCAGGCCGGCGGCCGTTGCCGGGCCTGTCGCGTCTTCCCAGTCGGCGACGACGTCGGCGAGAAATCCACCGCCGAGCGACGCGGATTCGTCCAACTCCGCGTCATCGCGGTCGTATCCGTAGATACCGACGGCCGACGCGCAGACGAAGGTCGCGGGCCCGTTGGGCGCGGCCGCGGCGCACTCGGCCAGCCGCCGCGTCGGCTCTACCCGGCTGTCGCGCACGGCTCTCTTGTGCGACTCGGTGAACCGACCCGCGATCGATGCACCGGCCAGATGGACGACCGCGTCGACACCCTCGAGCATGCGGGGATCCGGCGAATCGGGATCCCACCGACGTTCGGTGTCTGCTCGCGGTTCCCGGCGCACCAGTCGAATCACCCGGTAACCGCCCGTGGACAGGAACGCCGCCAGGGCCGTCCCGACGAGCCCGCTCGACCCGGTGATCGCCACGGTGGCCGGACGCCAACCGTGGGCATGTGCCCACTGATGGCCGGCCAGGTCGTCGGCGAGTTGCCGATGGCGGTACCGGAACATCTGGCGCAGCAGGTGTGCCGGCACGGGGGTCTCGACACGATCGGTGACCCGCGTACGGCCGGCATCGACCGCCTCGAAGCGGTGCTCGTGTCGCCAATGCCCAACCAGCGGCGGGGGCACCGAGCGCCAACCCTCGTGCGTCAACTCGTCGACGAAGCGAGCCGGGGCGTCGTAACCGGCCGGATCGTGTCGCGCGACCCACCGCAAGCCGCCGGGCAGGCCGAGCACGGCGCGCCCGTCGGCCAGCGAGGACGCCTCGGCGATGACGGTCATCGGCTGCCACGGCGGCATGAGTCGGTGGATCGCACCCGGGCGCGCGTGCCAGGCGAACACCTCGTCGCGCGGCGCGTCCACCACGCTGCTGTGCACTACGGTCATGGCCTCTCCCCACCGGATGTCTCCATGCTTGGCTATTCGGAGACAACCGGCCGGCGGATGGTTCTTGCCGAGAGTTCCTGCGCTGGGCCGCTGGCCGGTCGATCCCGGCGACGGGGTGGGACACGGTCTGCGGGACGCCCCCTGTTCGACCGGTAGGCTGTGCATCCGGAATCCCTGATCCGGGCGCACAGCCCGGAGGAACCGCACGCCGGTCCGCCCCCGTAGCTCAGGGGATAGAGCACGGCTCTCCTAAAGCCGGTGTCGCATGTTCGAATCATGCCGGGGGCACCATGTGATGTCCCGAGACACCGTTGACAGGTGTCTCGGGACATTGTTTACAGGTGGGGTCTGTTTGTGGGGGAGTTTCCGGGTTTGACGCCGCGGGGTTGGTAGTCGCGGGTGGGGTCCAGGGTCAGTTTGCGGATCAGTTGTCCGGTGTCGTGATGCAGGACGCGGATGTCGAGGTCGTTGATTAGGACGGTGACTTTGGTTCCGCGGAGATGTTTGGACAGTCCGATGTGGTGTAGCCGGCTGTTGTAGCGAATGGTGATTGAGCCGCCCTTGTCGATGCGGTCGGTGCGCACACGGTAGTGCGGGGGGATCTTGTAGCCGGTGGGGATGGCTTTGGGTCGGTTGTCGTAGGCCTGTCGTGGGGTGTGTCGGTGCAGGGCGCGGTGCGGTCGTTGGGTGTTGTAGTAGCCGGTGAAGGTGTCGATCTGGGTTTGCAGTTCGGCCAGGGTGGCTGCGGGGGGTTGGGCGCGCAGGTATTTCTTCTCGGTTTGGTGGAAGCGTTCGACTTTGCCGCAGGTTTGGGGGTGATAGGGGCGGGAGTGGTCGTATCGGATGCCGAGTTCGCCGAGGACGATTTCCAGGGTGGTGCGGCCGTTGCCGCGTTGTCGGGCGGTGAAGATGGCGCCGTTGTCGGTGAGCAGG
>CAZTAA010000037.1:0-34874 GCA_964611465.1 uncultured Mycobacterium sp.
GCCTGCGGTCGGGCTGGCTCAATGGCATCAAGCACTGGCAGGTCGACTACCACGCGACGGCGGTATAGACCGAGCAGCCACCTTCGGCAATTGGTCTGACCACTTGACGTCTGGCCCCAGCGCCGATAGCTTGGGCTTCATGGCGCTGCAACCGGTGAATCGCCGCTCCGTGCCCGAGGACGTCTTCGACCAGCTCGTCGGCGAGGTCCTCAGCGGCAACGTCCAGCCCGGCGACGCGTTGCCCAGCGAGCGGCGGCTCGCCGAGGTGCTCGGGGTGTCCCGGCCCGCGGTCCGCGAGGCGCTGAAAAGGGTGACGGCGGCCGGGCTCGTGGAGGTTCGCCAGGGCGATGCGACCACGGTTCGGGACTATCGCCGGCACGCCGGTCTGGACCTGCTGCCCCATCTGATGGTCCGCGACGGCGAACTCGACGTCGCCGTGGTCCGCAGCGTGTTGGAGACCCGGCTGCACAACGGGCCCAAGGTCGCCGAGCTCGCCGCGCAGCGTCATGGACCCGAACTCGCCGGATTGCTCAGTGCCGCAATCGAACTGCTCGCCGCCGAGGAGGACCCGGTGGCCCGGCAACGGCACGCGCTGGCGTACTGGGACCACGTCGTCGACGCGGCCGACTCCATCGTCTTCCGGTTGATGTACAACTCGATGCGCGCCACCTACGAGCCGGCGCTTCCGGCGCTGGCGGTGGTGATGGCCGCCGAAGTCGGCCGGCCGGACGCCTACCGTCGCCTCGCCGACGTCATCGTCGCCGGTGATACCGATGCCGCCCACGCGGCGGCGATCGACCTGCTCGCCCCGGCCACCACCGCCATCCTCGCCGCGTTGGACGGATTGGAGAACCAATGATGAAGACGCGCAAGGGATTTACGCTCGCCGACGGAATCGCCCAGTTCTGCCGCTACCCCTCCCCCTGGATGATCGCCGCGGTGTTGACCGGCGCAGTGACCGCGCGGATCCTCGTCGGCGACTGGCAGTGGACCGACGCCGTGGTGCCCCTCGCGATGGTGGCGGCCTTCCCGTTCTTCGAATGGGTGGTCCACGTCATCATCCTGCACTGGCGGCCTCTCGCCTTCGGCGGTGTTCGCATCGACCCGCTGTTGGCGCGCGAGCACCGCAAGCACCATGCGGACCCGCGCCGGGTCGACCTGATCTTCATTCCGTGGCGGGCGCTGCCATGGGTGCTGGCCGGCTCGATCGCCATTGCGCTGCTGGCGTTTCCGCGGCCGGCGCTCGGCCTGACCTTCCTGAGCTTCCTGATGATTCTCGCCCTGGGCTACGAGTGGACGCACTACCTGGTGCACACCGACTACAAGCCCCGCTCGGCCCTGTACCGGGCGGTTTGGCGAAACCATCGGCTACACCATTTCAAGAACGAGCGGTACTGGTTCACGGTCACCAGCGCGGGCACCGCCGACCGGGTGTTCGGCACGTATCCGGACCCGGCCGCGGTGTCCACCTCGCCGACCGCGAAGAATCTGCACGCCCTGAGCGGCTAGCTCAGTGGCCGAACCGGTCCAGGCCGGGGATCTTGTCGAGAATGCGGTCGCGCAGCCGCGGCCTGCGCTCCGGCACCTCCGGTACCGGCGGCGCCATGATCGGCGGTGGCGGAACGACGGCCGGGGCCGGCGCCGGCGGAGCGATCTGGTGG
The DNA here is from genome assembly GCA_964611465.1 of uncultured Mycobacterium sp. GTDB lineage: Bacteria > Actinomycetota > Actinomycetes > Mycobacteriales > Mycobacteriaceae > Mycobacterium. Next base: position 1,662 of record CAZTAA010000037.1, read on the forward strand.
AACTCGTTGACCGGTGCGGGGGGTGCTTCGGGCGGCGGCGCCGGCGCTTCGGCCGGCGGGGGCGGCGCGGCCTCGACGGGCGCCTGTTCGGGCATCTGCTCGACGGATACCTCCGGTGCCGGCGCGGGAGCTTCCGGCGGCGGCTGGACCTCGGCCGGCGCCGGAACAACTGCGGCCGGCGGCCGGGGGTCCCGAACCGGCGGAACCTCGGCGGCGGCCGGTGCGACTGCCGCCGAGAGCTGGGGCCGGTCGGGCAACACATGCGGAGTGACCGCGAGTGCGGTCGACACGACGAGCGCCACCGCACCGCCGGCGAGCATCAGGACCGGGCCCCGGATGGCGCGACGCGGATCCGGCGCGGCGGGACCGCTCCGGAAACCTCCGTAGCCGTACCAGTCGCTGAGATCCGCCGAGGCCAGCGCCGCGCCGTGGGCCAGCGCCAGTTCGGCTTCCGGCGGGTCGTACACGGGCACGCCGAGCCCTTCTTCGAGCCAGGGTGCCAGGCCGCCTCCGTTCGAGCCGACCACGAACAGGGCCTCGGGCAGCCAGTCGTCGCGCGTGAACACCGACTTCATCCAGTCGAGCAGCTGCTGGTCGTCGTCGAGGGACCGCCTGATCTGGCACTCCGTCGCGTCGTCGGCGCTGTCCACCAGGGTCAGCATCGCGGCGTCGGGCTCGACGACGCAGACCGCGGTGCGCTGATACCCGATCACCTTGCCGATGCTGCGCGCCAGCGCCTCGGTGGCCTCGGACATCCCGACCGGCACCACGGTGGGAAGCCCTCTGGCGGACAGTGAATCGAGCACCAGTGAGGCTTCCACGTCGGCGGACTCGCTCCAGGTCACCCCGATCGCGTGCAGTTCGTGACCGTCGGCCTCGGCGATCGACTGGACCGCCTCGGCGACCATTTCGGATGCGGACAACGGCGACTCGGCGCCGGAGAAGACGTCGAACTCGTCATGTTCGAGGGTGACACCGTCCGCGTCGCAACCCTCCACGAGGACGGTCTTGATGTCGGTGGCCGTCACCGACAGGCCCAACACGGTTTGCACTCACGACTCCTGGATCGGCTTTCCTTTTCTCTACCCCATCCAGGCGGTAAATGCGAACCGACGAAGGCGGCCGTCAGTGCTTGCGCGGCATGGCCGCCACGAGCGGGGTGTCCACCCCGACGGGGCCCAGTTCGGCCGCGCCACCCGGGTTGCCCAACGGCGCGTCGCGGCCGGGCAGCGTCTCGGTGAAGAAGGCGGCGTTGTCGGCCAGGTGCTGCTTCTGGTCCTCGGGCAGATCCGATTCGAAGTAGATCGCATCCACCCTGCAGATGAACGCGCAGGCCGCACACTCCACGCACTCGTCGGGGTTGATGTAGAGCGACCGCTCACCCTCGTAGATGCAGTCGACCGGGCAATCCCCCACACACGATTTCTCCGCCACGTCCACACAGGCCGAACCAATCACATATGTCATGGTCAAAACGGTAGGCACAAAGCCGGGTCACGCGGGTCGGCAAAGGTCACCAGGCACGGGGACCTGGGTCCACACTTCGTCCGGCAGGACGTCCACCCCGGCGCCGCGCCCACACGCCGGCGCCGGCCAGCAGCAGGACCAGCAGCACCAGCCACGGCAGCCCGCCGTGCCCGTGCACCCACCCGGCGATCGCGCCCTGGACCAGGCCGGCCGCGGCGATCACCGTATCCCGCGGGTTACCGCCGGAGTGGAACAACCGCAGCTCATAGCTTCCGTAGTACGCGACGTAGAGGCCCACCAGCACTACTAGCGCCCCGCCGACGCGGTTCACCGCGGGCAGCAGCGTGCGCAGCCGGACCGCCAGCGCCGCACACGCGAACGCCGCCGCGACCGCGAGCGTCCCGACGATGAGCGCGAAGCCGGCGGCATACGCCGCGTACACGGCGGTGACGCCGGCGCCCGACCCGGTCCGGGTGGCGGCCGTGGTCACCGCCAGGAACGGCCCGACGGTGCACGACAGCGACGCCACCGCGTACGCCGCGCCGTAGCCGAACATCGACCCGAGCCGGGCGGTCGGGGCGAGCTCGCGCGGCGGCCGGGTCGGGATGCGCAGCTCGTGGCCGGTCAGCAACCACAGTCCGAGGGCCACGAGCACCACCCCGACGACCACGGTGACCACCGGCAGATACCGCTGGATCGCCGACGCGAGCGGGATCGTCAACGCCCCGAACACCGCGAACACCGTCAGGAAGCCCAGCGTCATCGCGACGGTCACGGCCACGGCCCGCGCGACCGCCGCCGGCCGGCCCGGCGTGGTGTCGCCGACGACGAACGTCAGATACGCGGGCAGCAACGCGAAACCGCACGGGTTCAGCGCGGCGACCAGTCCCGCCGCGAACGCCAGGCCGACAAGCTCGTCGAACACCGGCGCGCCTATCGGCCCAGGGCGGCGACTCGTCCGGCCAGGTCGGACTCCGACATCGCGGAGGTCGGATTGTTGACGAAGGTCGACGTGCCGTCGGCCGCGACGAAGAGGTACGCGGGCTGCCACGGGACGTTGAACCGCGCCCACAGACTGCCGTCGGCGTCGTTGAGGTTGGTGAAGCCGAGGTGGTACTTGTCGATGAAGTCGCGCATCGCCGCGGCGTCCGCCCGGGTGGCGATGCCGACGAACGTCACCTGCGGATTGGCCGCGGCGACGTGGCTGACCGAGGGTCCCTCCTGGTTGCAGAACGGGCACCACGGCGTCCAGAACCACAGCACGGCCGGCCGGCCGGCCAGGCTCGCGCCGTTGAACGGTGCGCCGTCGACGGTGGTGCCGGTGAAGTCGAGGCGGTCGTCGGCGCGGGCGGGTGGAACGGTCAGCGGGGCCAGAAGGGTGAGCGCGGCCATGACGGCCACCAGGATGCGTGCGAAGCCGGTCATGTCGGTCGTCCTCTCGGGGTATTGGTTTTCTCCAGTCCCGCATTCCCCCTCTGGGACACGCGTAGCGCGCGGATCCGGTTCAGCAGATCACTTGCCATTGATTTCTTAGAGATGCTTGCCAACAATTTCTTAGAGATAAAGTTGTGATCGGAGTAACGCATGCGTCAAAAGTGGCGAAACATGCCATATGAAAAGCATCCGCAAGTTCTTCGCAATGGCCGCTCTCGCCGGTTCGTTCCTGATCGGGATCATGGCGCTGACCACGGCGACCGCGAGTGCGGACAGCGTGAACTGGGATGCGATCGCACAATGCGAATCGGGCGGGAATTGGTCGATCAACACCGGCAACGGCTTTTACGGCGGGCTGCAATTCAGCCCGGCCACCTGGGCCGCCAACGGCGGTATCGGCAGTCCGGCACACGCCTCGCGTGAAGAGCAGATCCGCGTCGCCGAGCGGGTGCTGGCCAAGCAGGGCCTGGGCGCCTGGCCGTCGTGCGGCAGCAAGGGCGGCTCGTTGTTCGCCGCTCCGAGCACCGGCGGCACCACCAGCCTGAGCACCGCAACCGGCGGCCTGCCGTCGTCCACCGCGGTGAACGGCGACGGCCACGCCTGGTACCCCGGCAAGTACCTGCTGCAGGCGGTCCGCGGCATGCTCAATCAGATGTCGCCGGTGGCCTGACGCCGATACAGTCGGTGTGGTGTCGAGCAGTGCGGCCGATGTCGCGGATGTGAACGGGCAGGCCCCCCCGGAGGTCGCCCTCGCCGACGTCCGGCTGGACACCTGGAAGTTCTTCGCCCGCAACGACGAATTCCGCGACGGCGCATTCGCCACCCTGCGCCGCGAATCCCCCATCACGTTCTTCGACGAGATGCGTTTCGAGGATTTCGAGCCGGGCCCAGGCCACTGGGCGCTGACGCGCTACGACGACATCCATTTCGCCAGCCGTCATCCCGAGATATTCAGTTCGAGCCCCAACATCACCATGGGTGACGGCAACCCGGAACTGTCCGAGTATTTCGGGTCGATGATCGTCATGGACGATCCGCGGCACCAGCGGCTGCGCTCGATCGTCAGCCGGGCCTTCACTCCCAAGGTGATGGCGCGGATCGAGACCTCGGTGCGCGACCGGGCCCACCGGCTGGTCGCCGACATGATCGAACGCAACCCCGCCGGGTCGGCGGATCTGGTCACCGAGCTGGCCGGACCGCTGCCGTTGCAGGTGATCTGCGACATGATGGGCATCCCGGCCGACGACCACGACCGGATCTTCCACTGGACCAACATCATCCTCGGTTTCGGCGACCCCGACATCACCAGCGACTACGACGAGTTCGGCCGCACCGCAATGGATATCGGCGCCTACGCGCACGAGCTGGCCGAGGACCGGCGGGCGCGGCCCAAGGACGACCTGACCACCGCGCTGGTGCAGGCGGAGGTGGACGGCGAGCGCCTGACCTCCGCCGAGGTCGCGTCGTTCTTCATCCTGCTCGTCGTCGCCGGCAACGAAACCACCCGCAACGCCATCAGCCACGGGGCCGTCGCGCTCAGCCGCTTCCCGGAGGAACGTCGCGTGTGGTGGGACGACTTCGACGCCGTGGCGCCCACGGCCGTCGAGGAGATCGTCCGCTGGGCCTCACCGGTGGTCTACATGCGCCGCACCCTGACGCAGGATTTCGAGTTGTCCGGCGTCAAGATGAAACAGGGCGACAAGGTCACCATGTGGTACTGCTCGGCCAACCGCGACGAGGCGCGGTTCGCCGACCCGTGGCGCTTCGACGTCCGTCGAAACCCCAACCCGCACTTGGGATTCGGCGGCGGCGGCGCCCACTTCTGCCTCGGCGCGAACCTGGCGCGCCGCGAGATCAAGGTGGCGTTCGGCGAGTTGCGCGATCAGCTGCCCGACCTCACCGTCAGCGGGAAACCGCGCCGGCTGGTCTCGGCGTTCATCCACGGGATCAAGGAGCTCCCGGTGAGTTGGACGACGGTCAGAGCGTGACGGTCGTCGGGCCAACCGTGGTGCAGATCGGCGCCGGCGGGCTCGTCTGCGCGGCGCAGCCGCGGCCCCGCGCGGTGTAGGCGACGCCGGGCACATACGGCGACAGGTAGACCCTTGCGGCGTTGTAGCCGGGCAACTCGGCGCACCGGCCGGCGGTGCTGCTGCCCGCCGCGGACAGACACACCTGGGTGAAGGTCGGCTTCGCCACCCCGGTGCAGGCCCCCGGCGTGATGCTGGCCGTGACCATCGGGGTGCCGGAGACGTCGACGACGCTGGGCGGTGACAACGTGAAATCGCACATCACCGGTGTGGGCTCGGCCGCGGCCGGCGCGGCGCCTCCGATGACCACCGACCCGGCGAACACCGCCGACAGAATGGCGCGCAGCAACATGCCGACCACCCTAGCGGCGTAGCGTGAGCGCGGTGAGGCAATGGTTGCACTGGCTGGCCATGCATGCCGTGGTCCGCCGATTTGCCGCGATGGGTGTGCGCCGCGGGGACGTCCAGGCCCGGATGATGGCCGATCCCGCGGTTCGCGCGGATCCGGTGGCGTTCTACGACGAACTGCGGGATCTCACCGCGGGCGGCAACCCGTTGATCCGCTGCCGCGTCAGTTACGTCACCATCGATCACGAGGTGGCGAACGAACTGCTGCGTTCCGAGGACTTCCGGGTGATCAAGCTCGGCGCGAACCTGCCCGGGCCGCTGCGCCGGCTCGAGGAACGAACCCGCCCGAAAGCGCTGCATCCGCTGCGGCCGCCGTCGCTGCTGGCGGTCGAACCGCCCGAGCACACCCGCTACCGCAAGACGGTGTCGTCGGTGTTCACCCCGAGAGCCGTTGCGGCACTGCGGGAACAGGTTCACGACACCGCCGAGGCGCTGCTCGACGAGATGGCCGGAGCCGATGACACGGACGTGGTCGACGTGGTGGAGCGGTACTGCTCCCAGTTGCCCGTCACGGTGATCAGCGAGGTGCTCGGCGTTCCCGAGCGCGAACGCGCCCGGGTCCTCGAGTTCGGCGAGGCCGCCGCCCCCAGCCTGGACTTCGGGTTGTCGTGGCCGCAGTACCGCTCGGTGGACCGGGGACTGGAGAGCTTCAACGAGTGGCTGTCCGGTCACCTCGCCGAGTTGCGGCGCAACCCCGGCGACGACCTGATGAGCCAGTTGATTCGCACCGCCGAAGGAACCCCCGAGTCCGGGCCGCTGCTCGACGACCGCGAACTGCGGGGCGTGGCCGGCCTGGTCTTGGCCGCCGGGTTCGAGACCACCGTCAACCTGCTCGGCAACGGCATCCGCATGCTGATGGACGCCCCCGATCAGCTGGCGTTGCTGCGCGAAGATCCGCAGTTGTGGCCGAACGCCGTCGAGGAGATCCTGCGGCTGGACTCCCCCGTGCAGCTCAGCGCCCGGGTGGCGCTGCGGGACGTCGACGTGGCGGGCACCCGCGTGCTGCGCGACGAGATGGTGGCGATCTACCTGGCCGCTGCGAACCGGGATCCCGCCATCTTCCCGGATCCGCACCGGTTCGACGTCACCCGCGCCAATGCCGGTCGGCACCTGGCTTTCTCCGGCGGCCGGCACTTCTGCCTGGGCGCCGCCCTGGCCCGCGCCGAGGGCGAGGTCGGTTTGCGCGCCTTCTTCGACCGCTTCCCGCAGGCCCGCCCGGCCGGCTCCGGCCGGCGCCGCGACACCCGGGTGCTCCGCGGCTGGTCGAACCTGCCGGTGACGCTCGGACCCGAGGTCAGCGCGGCTCGGCAGGTTTGACGGGGGCGTCGCCGGACGGGGTGTCTTTGACCCTGGGGTCGATGGTGTCGGCGTGTTCGAGGCGTGAATCGAGTTCGTCGCGCCCGGCCGCGGCCACGCTGCGGTGGACGTCGGCGCGCTGCTCCAGCCGCGTCGCCTCGGCGTCCTTGGCCTCCGCCTCGGCCCGCGCCACCTGGGCGCGTGCCGCGGTTTCCCGGGCCAGTGTTTCCCGCCGGTCGAGGTCCGCCGCATGCTGTTCGACTTCGTCGCGGATGCGTTGCGCCTCCCCGTGCAACCGGGTGTGCCGGCGGCTGCGCAGGACGAACACCGCGGCCACCACTGCGAGCACGACCGCGACCGCGACGATGATCCAGATGACACTGTCGGCCATTTCCGGCTCCTGTTCTCCCCCGGGGCCACCTGGCTGGGTTCGACTGGGACGGCGGCCCGGCTGGAAGGCGGGTTCCCCGATCGGTTGCCGTCAAACCCGCGGCGGCGGGAAGTACATCTCCTGTCCGACGGTGCACACCAGCGTGCCGTCGCGGTTGAACATCCGGCCGGCCGCCAGCGCCAGGCAGTCCGCGCTGCTCGGTGCGGACTGGTCGTAGAGCAGCCAGTCGCTCAGATCGGCGCGACCGTGGAACCAGACCGAGTGGTCCCGCTGCACCGACGCGCGGAACGCCGGGCGCGCCGCGAACGCCGGTTCGGTCAGCGTCACCGCCGACAGGTAGGCGACCAGGCAGGCCTGCAGCATCGGGTCGGCCGGGACCTCACCGTCGGGGCGCCACCAGATCAGCGAGCGGGCCGGCGGCGTCGTCGCCGCCTCGACGATGCGGCGCTCAAACCAGCGCAGGCTCGCCCACTGGCCCTCGCTCACCTCCGGCGATTCGGCGAAATGCGATGGCACGCAAGGCAATTCCGACGGATTCGGTGCGGCCGGGATCGGTGGCTGGTATTCGATGTCCGGGCGAGCGGATCCGGCGCCGGCCTTGAACGAGGACATCGCCTCCAACAGCACGGTGCCGTCCTGGCGCGCGGTGACGCGGCGCGCCGAAAACGTCCGTCCCTCCTGGAGTTCCACCACCTCGAAGTCGACGGGCCGACTGGCGTCGCCGGGCCGCAGGAAGTAGGTGTGCACGCTGTGCGGCGAGCGGCCCGGCGCGGTGTGGCCGGCCGCCATCAGCGCCTGCGCGCCCAGATGCCCACCGAGGATGTGGTTGTGCGGGGCCGGCAACTGCTGCCCGACGAAGAAGGCCGCGCTGACGCGCTCCAGCCGCATGCTGGCCAGCACCGCGGTCAATGACGAGGTTGGTGAAGACATCACCGGTGCATCCTGCCGGATGCCCGGCGGGCCTCAGCCGAGGTGGGGGCCGAGCCAGTCCTGCAGCCGCCGCCACGCGTCGGCCGCGGCGGCCGCGTTGTAGCGCGGCCCGGTGTCGTTGAAGAAAGCATGGTCGGCGCCGGGTTCGACGACCAGCTCATGGACCATCCCGGCCCGCTCCAGGGCGCGTTGTGCGGCCGCCTTCGTCGCGTTCACCCGGGCGTCGAGCTCGCCGTAGAAAGCCAGCACCGCGGCCTGCCGGGAGCCGGCGAAGTCCGGGTCGTCCGGGGCCGGGCCGTAGAACGGGACCGCCGCGGCGAGGCGCGGCTCCCCCGCCGCCAGCAGTTGCCAGGTCAGGCCACCGCCGAAGCAGAAACCCGTGACGGCGTACTTGCCGCCGGGCAGCCGGCGGGCCAGCTCGTCCAGACCGGACCGCAGGTCGGCGACGAAGCGGTCCGGCGGTGTCCGGCCCAGCGCCGCGGTGGCCTGCGCGGGATCGGTGAAGGTCGCGGTGCCGCCCTCCTCGGAGAGCAGGTCGACCGCCAGGGCGGAGTATCCCGCGCCGGCCAGCCGGGCGGCCACCGAACGGACCCAGTCGTTGAGGCCCTTGTTCTCGTGGATGACCAGGACGCCGCCGCGCGGGTCGGCCGCGCCGGCCCAGGCGCCCTGCAGCTCGCCGCGGGGCCCGGCCCAGGTGACGGGCGCGGTGAGCACCGCGTGATCCATACCCGGGGCGGATGTTCCGGTGCCGGCCGGGCTCGAGGAGGTCGCGGCCGGCGTCCCGGCGTCGTCCTTCGCGCAGGCGGCGATCAAAGATGTTGCGGCGCTGGCGGATACGCCAAGCAGCGCCAGCCGGCGCAGCGCCTCGCGGCGGGACAGCAGCCCGTCGGCGTGATCGGTGGCGATCTCTTCGGCGATGTAGCGCTGCAGCGGAGTCACCCTCTCGAGTATGCCCCGGATGCATACTCGGTGACATGGCCGAGGCGCCGGACCGGGACGCACTGCGCGGGAAGATCGCCGTCGTCGCGGGCGCGACCCGCGGCGCCGGTCGTGGCATCGCGATGTCGCTGGGCGAGGCCGGCGCGACCGTCGTGTGCACGGGGCGAAGCAGCAGCGTCCACGGCAACGCGCGTTCCGACTACGACCGCCCCGAGACCATCGAGGAGACCGCGCAGTTGGTCCACGAGCTGGGCGGGGTCGGGGTGGCCGAGCAGGTGGACCATCTGGTTCACGACGAGGTCGCGCAGCTGGCCCGGCGGCTGAGCGCCGACTACGGCCACATCGACATCCTGGTGAACGACATCTGGGGCGCCGAGCTGCTCAAGGGCCCGCCGAGCGCGTGGAACACCCCGATCTGGGAACACGACCTCGACGCCGGGCTGCGCATTCTGCGTCTTGGAGTCGAGACCCATCTGGTGACGTCGCACTTCCTGCTGCCGCTGCTGATCCGGCGGCCCGGCGGTCTGCTGGTCGAGATCACCGACGGCACCACCGCCTACAACGCCGACAACTACCGCATCTCGGTGTTCTACGACCTGGCGAAGGTCGCGGTCAACCGGCTGGCCTACGCGCAGGGCCATGAGCTGGCGCGAGGGCACGGCACCGCCGTCGCCGTCACCCCGGGGTGGATGCGCTCGGAGATCATGCTGGAGCACTACGGCGTCGGCGAGGACAACTGGCGGGACGCGCTCGCGACGGCGGGACCGGGCTGGGCGGACTCGGAGACACCGCGGTACGTGGGCCGCGGGATCGCCGCCCTGGCCGCCGATCCCGACCGGTCGCGGTGGAACCAGCGCTCGGTCACCGCCGCGGACCTGGCCCGCGCGTACGGCTGCACCGATCTCGACGGTTCACAGCCGGACGGATGGAAGTGACAGGTCAGGACCTGAGTAAACAGATTTCAAAAAGTGTTCACCAAATCGTTGACTCTGGTCACCCGAACCGGTTCTATGGACGCTTGTGAGCTTTGACACGATCATTCGCAATGGTCGCTGGTTCGACGGCACCGGCGCGCCGTCGGCGATCCGCGACATCGGCATCGCCGACGGGCGGGTCGCCGCCGTCGCGGTCGCCGGCCAACTCGAGCCCGGCAGCGCAACCCGCGTCATCGACGCCACCGGCAAGTGGGTGCTGCCCGGGATGATCGACATCCACACCCACTACGACGTCGAGGTGCTCGTCGCGCCGGCGCTGGCCGAATCGCTGCGCCACGGCGTCACCACCGTGCTGGTCGGGTCGTGCTCGCTGTCCACGATCTACCTCGACGGCACCGACGCCGGAGACATCTTCGGGCGGGTCGAGGCCATCCCGCGGGAGCACGTCATCGCCGCGGTCGACGACAACAAGAACTGGTCGGGCCCGGCCGAATACGTCGACGCCCTGGAGGCGCGCCCGCTCGGCCCGAACGTGGCCGCCTTCATCGGCCACTCCGACATGCGTTCGGCCACCATGGGATTGGACCGCGCCACCCGCAAGGACCAGCGCCCCACCAAGTCCGAGCAGGCCGCGATGGAGCGCATGCTGGCCGATGCGCTCGACGCCGGATTCATCGGAATGTCTTCGCAGCAACTGCTTTTCGACAAACTCGACGGCGAGACCTGCCGCTCCCGGACCCTGCCGTCGACCTATGCCAGACCACGCGAACTGCGCCGGCTGAAGTCGCTGCTGCGGCGCAGCGGCCGGATCCTGCAGTCCGGTCCGAACATCGATAACCCGCTGAACCTGATGTCCCAGCTGGCGCAGTCGGTCGGGTTGTTCCGCAAGAACCTCAAGACCAGTCTCTTGTCGGCGGCCGACGTCAAGTCCAACCCGCTGGCGATCAGGATCATGGGCCCCTCGGCGCGGGCGGTCGGACGGCTCGGCGGGGACTTTCGATGGCAGCACCTGCCGGTGCCGTTCGAGGTGTACGCCGACGGCATCGACCTGGTGGTGTTCGAGGAGTTCGGGGCGGGCGCGGAGGCCCTGCACCTGCGCGACGAGGTCGAGCGCGACGAACTGCTGCGCGACGAGGCGTACCGCCGTCGGTTCCGCAAGGACTACGAGACCAAGTTCGGCGTGCGGGTCTGGCACCGCGACTTCTTCGACGCGGAGATCGTGGCCTGTCCCGACGAGTCGGTGATCGGCAAGACCTTCGGCCAGGTCGGCGTCGAACGCGGCGGGTTGCACCCGGTGGACGCCTTCCTCGACCTGGTCGTCGAGCACGGCCGCGCGGTGCGCTGGCGCACCACGATCTCCAACCACCGTCCCGAGGTGCTCCGGCAGATGGCGGTCGAACCCGGCATTCAGATGGGCTTCTCGGACGCCGGCGCGCATCTGCGCAACATGGCGTTCTACAACAGCGGGCTGCGGTTGCTGCGCCACGTGCGCGACGCCGAGCGGGCCGGCCGGCCGTTTATGACCGTCGAGCACGCGGTGCATCGGATGACGGGCGAGCTGGGCGACTGGTACGGCATCGACGCCGGGCATCTGCGCGTCGGCGACCGTGCCGACCTGTTGATCGTGGATCCCGAGAAGCTCGACGAGCGGCTGGACGCCTACGCCGAGGACACCGTCGCCGAGTACGGCGGGATGAGCCGGATGGTCAACCGCAACGACGAGACCGTCAGCGCGGTGTTCGTCGGCGGCCGAGCGGTTTTCGTCGACGGCAAGCCCACCGAGGTGCTCGGCCGGCAACGCACCGGCAGCTTCCTGCGGGCCGGCCGGGTGACCCCAGCACCGGAAGCGAAGGAAGAACTTGCCCATGTCCGTTGAGGCGCAGTCCGTTGAAGCGCAGACGAATACCGGGGTGCGCGACGTCGTACTGGGAATGTGGCAGGCGCTGTCCGACCGGGACTGGGACGCGCTGAAGACCTACCTTTCCGACGACTGCATCTACCTCGACATGCCGGTGGGCCCCGCCGCGGCCGCGCGCGGTCCGGACGACATCGTCAAACGCCTCAAGATCGGGCTGGAACCGCTGTCGTCGTATGAGAACTTCCCCGGGCTGATGGTCGACAACGGCTCCGACGTCATATACGAGCACCACGAGGAATGGCATTGGGCCACCGGCGAATCCGCGGTGCTGAAGTTCGCGACCGTGCACCGGGTGGAGAACGGCAAGATCACCCTCTGGAAGGACTACTGGGACATGGGGGCACTGGCGAACTGCGCTCCCCCGACCTGGATGGAAGATTTCGCAACGGCCGACATGTCCTGGGTGTTCGACGCCACCGGACTGGTCTGAGAGGAAGCCCGCACATGTACGACCTGACCATCACCGGCGGCACCGTCGTCGACGGCACCGGAGCCGACCGCTACCGCGCCGACATCGGGATCAAGGACGGCAAGATCGTCGAGATCCGCCACGTTTCCGGCACCCATCCCGGACTCACCGACGCGGCGACGGCTCAGAACGTCGACGCCACCGGGCGCATCGTGGCACCCGGCTTCGTCGACGTCCACACCCACTACGACGGTCAGGTCAGCTGGGACGCCACCCTCGAGCCGTCCAGCCTGCACGGCGTCACCACCGTCGTCAGCGGCAACTGCGGCGTCGGCTTCGCGCCGGTGCGCCCCGGCACCGAACAGTGGCTCATCGAGTTGATGGAGGGTGTCGAGGATATCCCCGGCACCGCGCTGGCCGAGGGCATCACCTGGCAGTGGGAGAACTTCCCGCAGTACCTCGACGCGATCGAAAAGCGGGAACTGGCGGTCGATTACGGCACCCAGATCGCGCACGGCGCGGTGCGCGGCTACGCGATGGGCGAGCGCGGCGCCAACAACGAGGAGGCCACCGAGGACGACATCAAGGCCATGGCCCGCATCGTCCAGGAGGGCATCGAGGCTGGCGCGCTGGGCTTCTCGACGTCGCGCACCGAGGCGCACCGGGCGGTCGACGGACAGGCCGTCCCCGGCACCTACGCCGCCGAGGCCGAACTGTTCGGACTGGGCCGGGCGATGGCCGCCGGCGGCCAGGCGGTGTTCGAGGTCGCCCCGCAGGGCACCGCCGGGGAGAGCCCGGCCGACGCCTGCATGCGCGAAATGGACTGGATGGCAAAGCTTTCCGACGACATCGACCGGCCGGTGTCGTTCACGCTGATCCAGGCCACCCATGCCCCCGACCTGTGGCGCCAGCAGCTGGAGCGGGCCGAGAAGGCGCAGGAGAACGGCATCGCGCTCTACGCCCAGTTCGCCGCCCGGCCGTTCGGCATGCTGCTGGGCTTCCCGGGCTATCACGCCTTCACCCACCGCCCCACGTTCCGCGCGGTGCTGGCCAAGTCCGGCCGCGCCGGACTGGCCGCCAGGCTGGCCGATCCGGCCGTCAAGGCGGCGATCCTCGCCGAGGCCGATCTGCCGCCCACCCCGGGCGCGCTGCTGGACGGTATCTTCGCGCTGGCCCAGTACAGCGCCGACCGGATCTACGCGATCGGCGACCCGCCGGACTACGAGCCGACTCCCGACATGACGGTGGCCGCGATCGCGGCCAGTCGCGGCGACGACCCGCTGTCGACGATGTACGACCTGATGCTGGAGTCGGACGCGGGGGCCATGCTGATGCTGCCGTTCTTCAACTACGCCGAGGGCGACTGCAGCGCGATCTACCAGATGATGCAGAGCCCGGCGGCGGTGTCGGGGCTGTCCGACGGCGGCGCGCACTGCGGGCTCATCTGCGACGCCTCCTACCCCACGTTCCTGCTGACGCACTGGGCCCGGGACCGCCACCGCGGGCCGAAGTTCTCGCTGGAGTACGTGGTGCGCAAGCAAACGCTGGAAACCGCAATGCTTTTCGGGCTGTCGGACCGGGGCGTCATCCAGGCCGGCAAGAAGGCCGACATCAACGTGATCGACATGGACGCGCTGCGGCTGGGCGTGCCGCAGATGGTGTACGACCTGCCCGCCGGCGGCCGCCGGCTGCTGCAGGGCGCCAGCGGCTACGACGCCACCATCGTCAGCGGGGTGGTGACCCGCCGCAACGGCGCCGACACCGGCGCCCGGCCCGGCCGGCTTGTCCGCGGGGTGCGCTAGGCCAGCTGGTAGATCCGCTGCGCGTTGCGGTGCGCGATGAGGTCGACGACCCGGATCGCGTCGCGTTCACTCCACTGGTCGGCGTCGACGAATCCGGTGACCGCGCGGGTGATCCCGATGCGCCACAGCCGGGCGCCGAGGTAGTGCAGTTCGGCGGGTCCGTAGCCGTCCGACGAGTACAGGATCTTGCGGAACGGCGCGAGTTCGAGCAGCCGGGCGATGAACGCCGGCGAGCGTGCGCCGAGGTGGTTGATGCTCAGCCCGCCGTCCAGGTACACGTTGTTGAACGCCTGGGCCAGGTAGCCGGCCTCCCGCTCGTACGGGTAGGTGTGCAACAGCACGATCGGGGTGTCGCCGGAGCCGCGCAGGAAGTCCAGCAGGTACAGCGGGTTGGTGCGGTGCAGATCGGCGTCGCGGTCGCCGAACCCGACGTGCAGCTGTAGCGGCTTGCCCACCGTCAGTGCCTCGTGCAGGCCGAACCGCAGCAACGTCCGGTCGGTGAGTCGCCGACCGCCCCGGTCCCGCCAGGCGGCCGCGGCAGCGGCGACGTCGGCGGCCGCCGGCGCGGACAGGTCACCGTCGAATCCGCCGCGGTAGGCCAGGATCGATTTGGCCGCCACGGCGTGCCGCAGACGGGCGTGCAGAATGTCGCGGAATGCGTCGGCATAGTCCCCGGCCGCCTGCGCGGCCTGCTCGGCGACCTCTTCGAGCCGCACCACCTCCCAGGCGCGGTCACCCGACAGGTCGGCCACCGTCGCGACGTCGGCGACCCGCGGACCGAGGCCGGTGTCGACCAGCCAGTCGGTGACCCCGGCCGCCGGCAGCAACAACCGGGCCAGGTCGGGCTCGGCGAAACTGCTCCGCCGGTCCCAATAGTCTTGCGGCTCAGCGTATCTCGGCAACCCCAGCAGCGGCGCGCAGTGGGCGCGCACGGCGAAGCCGAGTTGCGAGTCGAACGCCGAGTCGAAGTCGGCCAGCGGCGCCGTGTTCGCCTCGTTGAGCCCGTTCTCGAACCGGGCGCGGTCACCGCCGTCCAGCCAGCAGCCGTGCACATGCTGGTCGACGAGCGGGACCGTGTCGGCGTGCTCGGCGAGAGCGGTCACAGGCTCCAGGCCATTCTGAACCGGTCGGCCACTGCCTCCGGTGCCAGATCGCCGTAGTGTTCCTGTTCGTACCGGCGAACGCCGAGGGTCACCGCGACGGGCTGCGGGCCAAGCAGCCTGCGGATCAGTTCCGAATCATCCAGGGCGGCAAGGATTTCCGCTTGCCGGTCGGGCAGCTGCCGGGTTCCCGCGGCGGCGCGCTGGGCCTCGGACTGCAGGGCCGGGTCGACGGTGGTCTCGGGTGGCAGCGTCGCCGCCCGTTCGATGCCGTCGAGGGCCAGGGCCAGGATCACCGCGGTGGCGAAGTACGGGTTCGCCGACGGGTCGACGACCTTCACTTCGACGTTGGCGCCGTGCGGGTTCGCCGGGCCGCCGACCAGGAACCGCACCGCCGCTTCCCGATTCTCGGCGCCCCAGCACACGTAGGCGCCCGCCCAGTGGCCGGGTTGCATGCGCAGTCCGGAGACGATGGACCCGGACAGGATCCCCTGCGCTTCGGGAAGTCCGGCCAACACACCGGCGACCGCGGCCTGTCCCTCGAGGGTCATCCCGTGCGGGCCCGGGCCGCCCGAGAACAGCGGAACACCGGCGCGCCACAGCGAGAAATGCTCGTGCGCACCGGATCCCACGCTGCCGAAGAACGGCACCGGGGACAGGCTGACACCCAGTCCGTGCCGGCGCGCCACCCTGCTGATCAACAGCCGCATCAGGACGAGGTGATCGGCGGCGGCCACCGGCGGCTGCGGGCGCAACGACAGCTCGAACTGGTTCTGTCCGTACTCGGGATGGAACTGCTCGATACCGATGCCGACCTTGGACGCCGAGGACAACAGATCGTGGACGAAGTCCTCCCGGTCCAGCAGCCCGGCCAACCCGTACTGGGCCCACGGCCCCGGGGGCAGCCGGCTGCCGTCGGGTGCGACGAGAACGAACTCGATCTCATGGCCCACCAGCGCATCGAGACCGGCGTCGGCGAGCCGGGCGGCCACCCGCGCCAGCGTCCCCCGGCTGCACGCGGGAATCTCGTCGCCGCTCTGGTCGAAGAACGCGCCGGGCGCCCAGGCCAGGCCGTCACCGATGCCGTGCAGTGCGTTCAGGTCGATGCGGATGCGTTCGTCGCCGACGACGCCGATGTCATCCGAGAACGCGATCCCGGCCTGGTCGATGGCGAAGGCGTGCCACACCGGGCTGGCCCCGAGGCCGGGTTCGGCGAAGGCCATGGCGCGCCGGATCGGGACCGCCTTGACGTGCGTGAGGCCGGCCGGGTTGACCACCGTGCCGATCACGGTCACGACGCCGTTGGCCTCGAGTTGGGCGATGGAGGCGCCGGCCATGTCCGTCACACCCCCGCGGGTTTCGGCGATCGGTCAGCCGCGGCTGGGAATGGTGATCGCGCAACTCTGGCCGACGTCGAGGGTGCGCAACATGCGGCCCATGCCGACCCACATCGCACACGACAGCGCCAGGTCCGCGAGTAGCTCATCGGAGAAGTGTCCACTGCACCGGGCCCAGAAGTCCTCGTCTTCACGCAGTTTGGTGTGCTCGGTGGCGAAGCGGTGCGCGAACTCCGCGGCGATGCGCTCCTGCTCGGTGAACCCGGGCCAGGTCCGCCATTCCAGCGCGTGCGCGTAGAGATCCTCGTCCACCCCGGCGGCCGGCCCGTCGGCGTCGCGGGTGTTCACGCAGACCGCGCATTCGTTGTCGTGCGCGATCACGATGCGCGCGAGTTCGCGGACACGCATCGGCAGCCGGTTGTCGTTGTAGACGGCCCGGGAGAACCCGGCCATCGCGGTGCCGATGTCCGGCGACTTGAGGATCCAGCCGGCCACGTCGTCGTCGGGGAAGTCTCCGATTCGGCTCATGCCGGTGATCGTAACGGTGTGGTCCCTCGCAGCAGTTCGCGATCGTCGAACCAGTCGCGCTGAACCAGCATCCGGCCGGCGATGCGCAGCAGCGCGGCCTCCACCTGGTCGCGGTCGGGCTGCCCGGCGAAGGACGGCGACCGGGCGAGCTTGTCGGTGATGCGATCGACGATCGTGGCGGTCACCGCGTTCACCTGGCGCAGGCCGGCCGGCGTGAGTTGCAACTGGTCGCCGGCGCGACGGGCATACCCGCGGGCCACCAGCCGCTCGAAGGTCGGTTCGATCACCTCGACCGGCACCCGCAGCCCTTCGGCGATGCCGCTCAGCAGCACACGGCCGAAAGCCTGCTCCTGGCGCCAGATCCGGACCAACGCCCACAGCAGTGCGACATCGAGCCGGCTACCCGGCTGGGCGGCCAGGCTGCGCAGCCGGATTTCCGGAGAGTCCCGGAACATGCGGCCCACGGCCAGCTCGAGCATCTTCTCCGGCGATTCACCCCCCGGCATGCCGAAGCCCTCACCCAGGTCGGTCGGCGACATGGCCTCCGGTTGACGCAGCGGCACCTCGCGCAGGAAGAGTGCGACCACGAAGCCGAGCAGCGCCACGGGTGCGGCACACAGGAACACCTTGGCCAGGGCGTCCGAGTAGGCGGTGACGATCGGGGCGGCCATGTCGGCGGGCAACTGGTGCAACACCTTTGGTGACTGGGCGGCCTGCGCGGGAGCACCCGAGGCCGCCAGGGCGTGCCCGATCCGGCCGGTGAGGAAGTTGGTGAACAGCGAGCCGAAGATGGCCGCGCCGAATGAGCTGCCGATGGTCCGGAAGAAGCTGACGCCGGAGGTCGCGACGCCCAGATCCGAGAAGCTGACGGTGTTCTGGACGATCAGCACGAGCACCTGCATGCACAGACCGATGCCCGCGCCGAGCACGAACAGGTACAGCGACTGCTCCAGCGTCGAGGTGTCCGGACCCATCCGCGACAGCAAGAGGAACGCCAGCGTCATGACGGCGGTGCCCAGAACCGGGAAGACCTTGTAGCGGCCGGTCCGGCCCACGACGGCGCCGCTGCCTATCGACGTGATCAGCATGCCGGCCACCATCGGCAGGGTGCGCAGGCCCGAGACGGTCGCCGAGACCCCGTCGACGAACTGCATGTAGGTGGGCAGGAACGTCATGGCGCCGAGCATCGCGAAGCCCACGATGAACGCCAGAATGCAGCACACCGTGAAGACCGGATCGCCGAACAGCCGCAGCGGCAGGATCGGCTCCTGTGCCCGCAGCTCCACCCGCACGAAGATGCCAAGAGCCACAACCGAACCCACGAACAGGCCGAGAATCACCGGCGAGCTCCACGGGTATTCGGTACCGCCCCAACTGGTCGCCAGCGTCAGGCCGGAGGCGGCCAGGCCGATGAACACGATGCCCGCGGTGTCGACGACCGGCCGGGGCGCGCCCGGCGTTCGGGCCAGGGCCGGGATCGCCGTCATGGCCACCGCCAGCACGACGACGGCGACCGGGACGTTGATCCAGAAGGCCCACCGCCAGGTCAGGTGGTCGGTGAAGAATCCGCCGAGCAGGGGGCCGATGACCGTGGTGACGCCGAAGACCGCGCCGAGCGCGCCCTGGTACCGGCCGCGGTCGCGCATCGGGATGACCTCGCCGATCACCGCCATCGCGGTCACCATGAGGGCGCCGCCGCCGACGCCCTGCAGCGCGCGGGCAGCCACCAGCACGCCCATCGAACCGGCCAGCCCGCACAACACGGAACCGACCAGGAAGAGCACCACCGCCGCCTGGAACACCGTCTTGCGGCCGAGCAGGTCGCCCAGCTTGCCGGCGATCGCCGTGGCGATGGTCGAGGCCAGCAGATAGCTGGTGACCACCCAGGACTGGTGGCCCGCTCCCCCGAGGTCGGCGACCACCGTCGGCAAGGTGGTGGCGACGATGGTCTGATCCAGCGCCGCCAGCAGCATGCCGAGCAACACCGCGACAAAGATGATGTTGCGGCGCTGCGCGGTGATCAGGGTGTCGGGCCTGATGGCCTCGGTGGTCTGTTCGGCGGTCTCCAAGTCACCGTGCATACCCGTCTATCGACGGCGGCACCCACTTTGTTAGCGTAGCTAGGAATTAACC
Organism: uncultured Mycobacterium sp.; assembly: GCA_964611465.1. Lineage (GTDB taxonomy): Bacteria > Actinomycetota > Actinomycetes > Mycobacteriales > Mycobacteriaceae > Mycobacterium. The sequence goes on from CAZTAA010000037.1 coordinate 20,716, forward strand.
GGAGCCGCCGCCCGGCGGGCGGGACACGCACTGCGCCGCGTACAGCTCCTCGCCCAGCTTGTCCATCAGCTGCAGCTGGGTTTCCAGGTAGTCGATGTGACCCTCCTCGTCCTTGAGGATGGCCTCGAAGATGTTGGCGCTGGTGGCGTCGCCCTTCTCGCGGCACATGATGATGCCCGGGCGCAGCCGCTCGACGACCTCGTACTCGATGGCCAGGTCGGCCTCGAACTGCTCGCGGATGGTCTGGCCGACGCGCAGCGAGAACAGCCGCTGGTAGTTGGGCAGGCCGTCGAGAAGCAGGATGCGGTCGGTGATCCACTCCGCGTGGTGCATCTCCTCGAACGACTCCTTGCGGGTGTGCGCGGCCAGCTCGGTGAAACCCCAGTTGTCCTGCATCTTGGAATGCAGGAAGTACTGGTTGATGGCCGTGAGCTCGCTGGTGAGTTGCTCGTTGAGCAGTTTCAGAACATCTGGATCGCCTTGCATGGCATCCCCTCTCGGCACACTGGCCGTTCGTCGAACCGTCGAGATACGAGAACTCTGGAGAAACCGCGCGGACGTGGGCTGACGAGTCCGGCGGGTAGGGACAATCTAACCCGAACGACGTGGGCGGGAGCCCGCAAGGCACGAGAAAAACCGCAGACGTTCTCCGGCGCTAAGGCTCGCCAGCGCATGGCCAGGGTGCCCTAACATTCTCAGAAAGTTAGGTTAGACTCTGCTAATCAAGCGGCGCCGTGCGGCGTCGCGCCGAGCATCGGTATCGCTCCCGGCAAGGAGGTGGCTCCCCGTGTACGTCTGCCTGTGCACCGGCGCCACCAGTCAGTGCGTGGCCGATGCGGTGGCCCAGGGCGCGTGCACGTCCAAGCAGGTCGCGCAGGCCTGCGGGGCGGGCACCGACTGCGGGCGCTGCCGTCAGACGGTGCGCGCGATCATCGAGTCCGAGGCCGCCAAGCTGGCCCCCGTCGGTCAGGCGAGCTGACCGCTCACCGGTTGAAGTCGGCGAGCGCGGCGGCGTTGTCGGCGCCGCCCATCAACTCCGCGAAGCAGGCGTTCTCCCGCGCGCGGGCCGCGTCGACCTCCGGCAGCACCGGTGCGGTCATCGTCTTCTTCACCGCCATCAGGCTCGACAGCGGCCGCGACGCCAGCACCCGCGCGTGCCGCAGCGCCTCGGCCATCAGGTCGTCGGGCTCGCAGACCTTCCACACCAGGCCCATCTCTTTGGCCTCCTGCGCGCCGACCCATTCGGACGACAGCAGCAGCCACGCGGCGTTCTGCCGGCCGATCAGCTGCGGCAGCAGATACGACGACGCGGCCTCCGGGGCGACGCCCAAGCTGGTGAAGGGACACTTCAACCGGGCCGTCGTCGCCATGAACGCCAGGTCGGCGAACCCGAGAACCGTTGTGCCGATGCCCAATCCGAGGCCGTTGACCGCGCAGACCAACGGCTTGGGGAACGCGGTGAGCGCGTCGATCAGCCGGCCGAAACCCGAGCCGTAGTCGCCCGGGAAGTTGTCCGGGTCGGCGATGTAGGCCTGCATCTCGGCCAGGTCGGTGCCCGCGCTGAACGCCCGGCCGGTGCCGGTGAGCACGACGACGGACACCTCCGGATCGTCGGCCGCGTCCAGCAGCGCCGCGGTGGTCGCGTGATAGAGCTCTTCGTTGAACGCGTTGAGCGCCTCGGGCCGGTTGAGGGTGAGCGTACGAACCCGGTTGTCGTCGGCGATGTTCAGCGTCACGGGGCGAGCCTAAACGGTGAGCGCAGCACGTAGCGGCTGGTGGGCACCGTGTCGATGTTCTCGCTCGCCCCGAACGACGAGGTGCTGGCGACCATCCTCGACAGCCGGTCGGCCAGGTCCGCGTCGTCGGCGGCGCCGAAGAACGCCTGCAGATCCCCGACCGCCTCGATCGGGAACAACTCCTCGACGATCGCGGCGAGCGCGGGAGCATCGGGGGTGAGCGCCCGCACCACCTCGTTCTGGGTGTAACCGAAGGTGGCCTGCGTCTCGATCGCGACCGGCGTGTGCCCGATATGCCAACGGCTGCGCCAGGTTTCGGCATCCAGGTCGGCGGGCCGGCGCAGCAGCGCCACGTTGGCCAGACCCGGCGTGCGGACGCCGGGCGCGTCCCGGTGCGGCAACGGCACCGACTCGGTGACCAGATAGGCGGCCGTCCGGTCGGCCTCGGCGGCCAGCAGGTCCAGCGCCGCGCGCACCTGTTCGCCGTAGCACTGCTCGGTCCACATGCTCACCACCGCGACGACCGGCGGGTCGAGCACCGTCAGCGTCATCAGCGCCGCGCGCACCTCGGCGTCCTTGACGTTGACCGCCAGCCCCGGCAGCCCGAGGTCGAGCAACTGCTGTGCCACCGGCCCGCGCAGCCGGTCACACCATTCGTCGTCGGCGACCGCGCGGCGCATCAAGACGATCACTTTCTCCACAGTCGGTGAAGGTACCGGCAATAATGACCGCCATGTGGGAGGGCGGTGCCTTGCGACCGCCGACTGTTTCCTGGCCGTATGTCGGTGAGGTGCTGCGCAGCCTGGCCGGCGTCCTGCTGGCGGTGCTGGCGGCCTGGCACTGGGCGCCCATCGGGGTGGCGGGCATGGCGGTGGCCACCGTCGGCAGTGCCTCGGTGGCCGGGGCCATCGCGCTGCACGACAGCCCGCATGCCCGGGTGCCGCTGGTCCTCGGCGTGTCGATGGGCATCGGGATGACCGTCCTGGCCGGGTCGCTGGTGTCGTCGCATACCGCGCCGTTCCTCGTTCTCGTCACGTCGAGTTGCTTCGCGGCGGGCATGTGCTGGGCCATCAGCCGCAACGCGGGGCTGGTCGCCTCGGCCGCCTGCGTCGTGCTGGTGGTCTGCCCGCCCGCCCCGGACGTGGTCACCGCGCTGCGCGCCGCGGCGGTCGCGATGGCCGGCGGTCTGCTCCAGGTGCTGCTGGTGGCGGCCTGGCCCCGGCAGCGCTGGAAGGACCAGCGGCGAGCGTTGCGGGACGCGTACGGCTGGGTCGCGGCGGGCGCGCGCCGGCTGGCCGAGGAGCCGGGCGCCGAACTCGACGCCACTCCCCTGCTCGACCTGCGGGCCGCCTACGTCCTGACCGAGAGCCAGGCCCGCCGCCGGCCGCCGGCGCACCGTGGGCTGCATGCGCTGCCCGAACGAATCGCCATGACACTCAACGTGTTACGCGCGGAGAACCCGAGTGCGCCGCTGCGGGAGGCGCTGTTGGCCGGCGCCGACGCCCTCGACGCCCTCGACCGGTCGGACCGGGCCGGCGCCGATGCGGCGCTGCGCCGCCTCGACGAGTCGGTGGCCGCGGTGCAGGAGCCGGCCGCGACGGCCGCCCGCAGATTCGGCGGGCAGGTCGGTGAGGCCTGTGCGCTGCACTTCGCCGGGGTGCCCGGCCTGCGCGGCGCGCAGCGCGCCGGGTGGGCGGCCATCACCGGCCAGCTGTCCGGGAACTCGCCGATTCTGCGGCACGCCCTGCGCCTGACGGTCGCGACCGGGGTGGCGGTGGCGCTGGCCCGCGGCATCGGCCTGGGCCACGGCGAATGGATCGCGCTGACCGTGCTGCTGGCGCTGCGGCCGGAAACCGCCCACACCTACACCCGGTGCATCAGCCGGGTGGTGGGCGTGCTGGCCGGCGTTCTGGTGGCCACGGTGCTGGCAATCTTGCTGCACCCGGCCGGCGCCCTGGTGGCCGTTCCGGTCGTCGTCGCCCTGGGCTTGTCCTACGCGCTGGCCGGCTTCGGCGCGGTGCCGATGACCGGCGCACTGGCGGCCGGCATCGCGTTCCTGCTCGACATCGAGGGAACCGCCGACAGTGCCGACCTGAGCCAGCGTCTGATGGCGGTGGTGCTCGGCGGTGGGCTGGCGGTGGCCAGCCACGTGCTGCTGCCGGACCGGTCGCTGGTCCGGCTGCGGCAGCGGGCCGGCGAGCTGCTGAAGGCCGAAATCGACTATGCGGCAACGGTTATCCGGGGCTTCGTGCATCCGCTGCCGCACGCCGGCACCACCTTGAACGCGGCCTGGCAGCGGGCGGTCCGGGCGCGCTCGGCGTTCGAGGCGGCCAGTGGCAGCGTGCGGGCCGAGGCTCCGGAGGTGCGGCGCTGGCTCACCTCCTACCGGGCCGCCCTCAACGCCGTCACCGGCGCCTGCGTCACGCTGGAGGAACACGTCGCGGCGGCGCGGCCCGAATCGCTCGACCCCCGCTTCGTCGTCGCCGTCGACGACTACGTGGACGCGCTGCGCGGCGAACCGCCCAGTGCGGGTCAGCCGTGGACCGTCGACGCGCGGCACCTGGCCGAAACCGATGCGCAGCTGCGCGACGCGGCCGGGCTGCTGGACCGGCAGAACACCGCGCAGCGGGTGCTGCTGGCCGAGACCGAGACCATCACCCGCCATCTGCTGGGCGTGGAGGTCATTCGACGCTGATCGCCCGGTGCTCGATCAGGTCGTGGATTCCCTTGGCGCCCAGCCGTTGCCGGAACTCCTTGACCGTGTAGCCGATCAGGGTGCCGTCGGTCCGGGCCCGGACGGTCGCCGAGCGGGGCAGGCCGAACAGCGGCCCGATCTCGCCGAAGTACTCCCCGGGCCGCGCCGTCGACAGCGTCTCGGAGCCGCCGTCGGGCAGTTCCCGAATGATCTCGAACTCGCCGCTGGACACGACGTAGATCAGGTCGCCCATGGTGTTCTGCTCGAACACCGTCGTACCGGCCGGCACGTCGAGCGTCTCCGGCGCGCGGTCGGTGGTCGCCAGCGCGGGGACGAGTTCGACGACGCGGTCGGCCAGCGGCAGCATCCTGCTGTCGTGGGTGGCCACCACCACGACGCGGTCGTCGTCGGCGAGCTCACGGATCAACCGCAGCACCTCCTCCACCTGGATGAAATCGAGGTGCGCGGTCGGCTCGTCGGCCAGGATCAACGGCGGGTCCAGCGCGATCGCCCGGGCGACCGCGACCCGCTGCTGCTGACCGCCGGACAGGTCGCCGGGTCGGTGGTGCATCCGTTCGGTCAGGCCCACCCGGTCGAGCAGCTCGGCGGCGCGTTTGCGGGCGGCGCGGCTGCCCACCCCGGCGGCCCGCAGCGGCACCATGACGTTCTCGGCGGCCGTCAGACTCGGGACGAGGTTGAACGCCTGGAAGACGATGCCCACGGTGTGCCGCCGGTAGACGCTCAGGCTGTGCGCGTCCAGCGCGGTGACGTCGACGTCGTCGGCGCGGATCTGCCCCGAGGTCGGTTTCAGGATGCCGCCGATGCAGGACAGCAACGTCGTCTTGCCGCATCCGCTGGGGCCCAACAGGATTGCCAGCGAGCCCGCCGGCACGTCGAGATTGAGGTGGTCGACGGGACGGACGGTCTCACCGCCGCCGCGGTATTCGACCACCAGGTCGCGGATGCGCAGACCGGACACGGCTCACGGCCCCCCGAAGGCCAGCGCCGGGTCCACGGCGACCGCGCGGCGCAGTCCCGCACCGCTGGCGAGCAGCCCGATGACGACCGCGACCACCGGCAGCAACAGGTAAGCGCCGTCGGGGACGTCGACGCGCATCGGGAACAGCGGTGCCAGGACGAGCGACAGCAGCGCGCCGAGGGCCGCCGACACCACGGCGACGATGACGGCCTGCAGCGCCAGTCCGCCGAGCAGCGACCGGGTGGACACCCCGACGGCCTTGAACACCGCGAAATCGCGAGTGCGTTCCAGGGCCGACACGTAGATGATCGACCCGACGATCAGCGCGGCGACCACCCACAGCAGCATCGCCATGATCGTGATGGCGTCGACGGCGACCTTCAGCGGCCGCAGCATGTCGTCGATTGCGCCCTGCCGGTCGACGGCCCGGTAGCCGTCCGGAAGGCGCTGCGGCGCACCGCGAATCCCGATCGAGGAGATCACCGGCTGGCCGCCGTACACCAGGCGCTGCGCGCCCGTCGGGGTGAGGAACAGGTTCGGCTGGCGGGCCAGCACGGTCGAGTTCGCCACGATGCCCACCACATTCAGGCTGCGCGAGGCGATCTCGAGGTGGTCGCCGATCTTGCGGCCCAGGGTCGAGGACACCGCGACCTCGTCGGGGGTGGCCGGGGCGCGGCCCTGCGTCATGGCCGGCATGCCGGGCCCGCCGGTGGGCGCGCCGAACAGGTTCATCGTCCGCGGGGTGCCGTCGTCCAGCGCGGTGGTGCCCGCGTAGACCAGCGGCGCCGCGGCGTTCACACCGGGAAGTCGTTGCGCCCGTGCGACTTCGGTCTGGCTGAACGGTGAGGAACCGAGGAAGGGGCCGGCGGCGCCGTTCTGGATCAGGAAGTAGTCGATGCCGAACGAGTTGACCGTGTTGCGTGCCTCGACGCGAAACCCGTTGGCCAGCCCGGTGAGAACCAGTGTCATCGCGAACACGAAAGCGGTGCCGATCACGGCGATGATGAAGCGACGGCGGCGCCACTGCAGATCACGCAACGCCGCGGTCAACACCCCTGGAATCTAGCGTGGCGGGCCGCCCGTCGACACCCTTTCGGCGCGCGATCCGGGCCGGGCGGCGGTAACCTGCGACCCAGTCGACACGCGGGAGGGCGCCATGAGCATCGAGACCACCGACCCGCGGGCCGGCCGGCCCGACTCGGCGCTGCCGTGGTGGACCCGCGGCGACACCAACGCGTTCTTCGGCCTCGGCTTCAACATCCTGGTGAACGTGCTGACGCTGACCGGCCTGATGATCGCCGTCGTCCAGGTGCCCGCCGGCGACGTGCTGGGCACGGTGCTGCCCGCGCTCGGCGTGGCACTGGTCCTGGGCAACCTCTACTACACCTTCCTGGCCCGCCGGCTGGCGGCACGCGAAAACCGTTCCGACGTCACCGCTTTACCCTACGGGCCCAGCGTGCCGCACATGTTCATCGTGGTGTTCGTGGTGATGCTGCCGGTGTACCTCAAGACGAAGGACCCGCTGCAGGCCTGGTCCTCGGGGCTGGCGTGGGCGTTCATGATCGGCGTCATCGTGATGATCGGAGCGTTCGTCGGCCCCTACATCCGCATGCTCACCCCGCGCGCCGCGATGCTCGGGACGCTGGCCGGCATCTCCATCACGTTCATCTCGATGCGGCCCGCCGCGCAGATGTGGGAGGCCGCCTGGATCGGCCTGCCCGTGCTGGCGATCATCCTGATCGGCTTCTTCACCGATGTGAAGCTGCCGTTCGGGTTCCCGGTCGGACTCGCCGCGCTTCTCGTGGGCACCGCGATCGGCTGGATCGGCGGCTACATGTCGGCGCCGGACGTGTCCAAGGCGATCTCCGACATCGCCATCGGCATCCCCGACCTGCGGCTGGACCTGTTGTGGTCGGGGCTGTCGAACCTGGCGCCGCTGCTGGGCACCGCCATACCGCTGGGCGTGTACAACTTCACCGAGGCGATGAGCAACGTGGAGAGCGCGGCCGCCGCCGGCGACAGCTACAACCTGCGCAGTGTGCTGCTGGCCGACGGGGCCGGCGCGGTGATCGGCTCGGCCTTCGGCTCGCCGTTTCCGCCGGCGGTGTACATCGGTCATCCCGGCTGGAAGGACGCCGGCGGCCGGGCGAGCTATTCGCTGGCCAGCGGCGCGGTCATCGGATTGTTCTGTTTCCTGGGCCTTTTCGGGGTTCTCGAGGCCCTGCTCCCGGTGCCGGCGATCGTGCCGATCCTGCTCTACATCGGCCTGCTGATCGGCGCCCAGGCGTTCCAGGCGGTGCCGCGGCTGCATGCCATCGCGGTGGTCGCCGCGTTGCTGCCCAACCTGGCGCAGTGGGCCGGCGGGCTGATCGACAACGCGCTGAGCGCGGCGGCGACGTCGGCCGACAAGGTCGGTCTGGACGCGCTCAACAGCGCGGGCGTGGTCTACGAGGGGCTGCGGACCCTGGGCGAGGGCGCGATCCTGGTCGGCCTGATCCTGGGCAGCATGGTCACCTTCATCCTGGACAAGAAGTTCCTCCACGCCGCGGTGGCCTCGCTGGTCGGCGCCGTGCTGTCGTTCATCGGTCTGATCCACGCGCCGGAGGTGTCCTGGGCGGCCAATCCCGAAGTGGCGCTTGGCTATCTGTTCTTCGGGCTGGTGTGCCTGGGCTACTGGTTCCTGCCGGGCGGCCGGACCCCGCGCGACCCGGCCGTGGACGACGAATCCGACGTCGTCGCGGGTCACTGAACACGTCTCCGAGATCTGTTCAGCGCGGGCGGCGACGTTGTGCGAGTAGACCTCGCAGTCAACGCTCAACAGATCGCCGGGGTCGGGGGCTACCCTGTGCCGCATGGGCCGTGCAGAGGCGGTGTGGCGGTTCGTCCGCAGTGCCCCGCTGACGTTCAGCTGGCTGGCCGTCCTGCTGGCGACCTCGCTCTACCAGCACGCGCTGAGCAGGCGGGAACTGCACGTCGTCATCGAGAGGCATTCGACCAATCTGCACCACCTGGCCACCGACCCGATCCGCGTGCTGTTCGCCAGCCTGCTCTGGATCGACGGCGTCTGGTGGTGGCCGTACCTGCTGATGTACAGCCTGGTGCTGGTGCCGGCGGAACGCTGGCTGGGATCGCTGCGCTGGCTGATCGTCGGGCTGGTGGCCCACGTCGTCGCGACCTACGTCGGCGAGGGAACGCTGTACTGGGCCATCCAGCAGGCCGAGGTGTCACCCAGACTCATCCACGCCCGCGACGTCGGGGTCAGCTACTTCCTGGCCGGCATGGCGGGTGTGCTCACCTACCGGTTCGTCCGGCCGTTCCGATGGGTCTACGTCGCCGGCATCGTCGGGGCGTTCGCGATCCTGCTGGCCCTCGACCCGGACTTCACCGCGATCGGGCACTTCACCGCGGTTCTGGTGGGCCTGGCGTGCTACCCGCTGACCCGCGGTCGGCACCCGGTCCTCTGGGATCCGGTGCGTAAACTCCGAACCTGTGCCCTTGACCGACGGCGACATCGCGCATCTGGCGCGGTGCGTGGAACTGGCCCGGCAGGCGCTGGAGAACGGTGACGAGCCGTTCGGTTCGATCCTCGTCGGCGCCGACGGAGCGACGCTGTTCGAGGAGCGCAACCGGGTGCGGGACGGGGACGCCACCCGCCACCCGGAATTCGCGATCGCCCGCTGGGCGGCCGACAACATCCCGCCCGTGCGGCGGGTGCGCGCCACGGTGTACACCTCCGGTGAGCACTGCCCGATGTGCGCGGCCGCGCACGCGCTGGTCGGCCTGGGTCGCATCGTCTACGCCACCTCCGCCCAGCAGCTGTCCCGGTGGCGCGACGAGTGGGGCGCCCCGCCGGCGCCGGTGGCCGCGCTGCCCATCACGACGGTGGCCCCGCGGATCGCGGCCGACGGCCCCGCGCCGCAGTTCGCGGCCGAGATGAGGGAGCTCTACGAGGCCCGGTTCCGGCCGTGACCGGGCCTCGCGCGTCCGAGCCACCGTGGGTGCGCCACGCGATCTGGTGGCACGTCTACCCGCTGGGCTTCGTCGGCGCGTTCCCGGCCGACCGTCCGCCCGCCGCCACCGAGCACCGGCTGCGCCGACTCACCGGATGGCTCGACCACGCGGTGACCCTCGGCGCGTCCGGCATTGCGCTGGGACCCGTGTTCGCTTCCCGCACACACGGTTACGACACCACCGACCACTACCGGATCGACCCACGCCTGGGCACGGACGACGACTTCGACGACCTGGTCGAGCAGGCGCGCCGGCGCGGCCTGCGGGTGCTGCTCGACGGCGTGTTCAACCACGTCGGCACGGAATTCGCCGCGTACCGCCGCGCGCTCGACGGCGACCCCGAGGCCCGGCGCTGGTTCCGGGCCGGCCCGGGACAGCCGGCACGGTTCCGGACCTTCGAGGGCCACGACGACCTGATCGCGCTGAACCACGCCGACGCCGAGGTGGTCGACTATGTCGCCGATGTCATGACGCACTGGCTGAACCGCGGCGTCGACGGGTGGCGCCTGGACGCGGCCTACGCGGTGCCCGGACGGTTCTGGGCGCAGGTGCTGCCCCGGGTACGTGACCGTCATCCCGACGCCTGGTTCGTCGCGGAGGTCATCCACGGTGACTACGCCGCCATGGTCGCCGAGTCCGGCTTCGACTCGGTGACGCAGTACGAGCTGTGGAAGGCGACCTGGAGCGCGCTCAACGACGCCAACTTCCACGAACTCGACCACGCGCTGGGCCGCCACGATGAGTTCCTGGAAACCTTTGTGCCCCAGACTTTTATCGGGAACCACGACGTGACCCGCATCGCCAGCCGGCTTTCCGATCCGCGGCACGTGGCACACGCGCTGGTGCTGCTGATGACCATCGGTGGCGTGCCGACGATCTATGCCGGCGACGAGTTCGGGCTCCGCGGCGTCAAGGAGGAACGCGCGGGCGGCGACGACGCCGTACGACCGGAGTTCGGCGCTCCCCCGATGCCGGTCGACGACACCGGCGCCGAACTGTTCGCGCTGCACCAGTTCCTGATCGGCCTGCGCCGCCGGCATGCCTGGTTGCACACGGCGCGCACCACGGCGCTGCATCTGGACAACCGCAGCTACGTCTACGAAACCCGTTGCGGCGCAGACTGTTTGATCGTGGCACTCAGCGTCGACGACACCGCGGTTCCGGTGCGGCTACCAGCGCCGGCCACCGTGGTCGCCGGCGCAGGCGCACCCCCGCAGCGCACGCTGACCGAAGTGGTGATCCCGCCGCACGGCTGGCTCGTCCTGCAACCGGTTCAGGCCTGAGCGAGCAGTTCCAGCGTGGCGGGGTCCTCCCGGCCGTCCGGAAAGCCCGCGTAGAACGCGTCGAGGACCGCGCCGAAATCCGCGGGGTCCTCGCCCGCGGCGACCGCGGCGTGCGCGAACAGCGTCATGCTGCTGCGCACCTTCAGGTAGTCGGGATACCCGAAGATCTGCTCCGCCGTGCGCCCGTCGTCCCGGCCCGCGACGTCGAGAAGCAGCCGGGCGCACTCGCGCAACCGCGCGCCGAGCACCGGGTGCCCGAGATACGCGCGGGCTTCCTCGAGACCGGAGATGCCGAAGCGTTGCGCGGTGGCGCTTCGGCCCAGCGCGGTCAGTTGCGGGAACACGTACCAGATCCAGTGGCTGCGCTTGCGGCCGTCGCGCAGTTCGGTCAGGGCCGTCCGGTACGAGCCGTCCTGGGCATCGAGGAACCGGCGCAGCTCGAAGGGGTCTTGCGCGGGCACGGAATCCACCCTGGCATGTCCCGGCCGGGTTCACCGGTGAACGCCGAAGCAGCGGCTAGTGTTCCAGCCGTGACGACCTCGATCGGCGATGCCGTCGAAGCCGCGCCGGCGGGCGACGACCCCGGGAAAACGGCACGCGGCGCGGGCCGGAGCAGGCGCCGCAAGATGCTGTCCTGGGTGAGCATCCAGTCGAAGTTGCTGTTGATGCTCCTGCTGACCAGCGTGCTGTCGGCGGCCATCGTCGGCGCCATCGGCTACCAGTCCGGTCGTGCCTCGCTGCGCACCGCCGCCTTCGACCGGCTCACCGAGATCCGGGAAGCCCAGACCCGGTTCGCCGAGGGGTCCTTCAAGGACCTGCAGAACTCGCTGGTCGTCTACACCCGCGGTTCCACCACCATCAACGCGATGCGGGAGTTCACCAAGGGCTTCAACGACCTGAACAACGACCCGGCCAAGTACACCGTCACGCCGCAGCAGCAACAGCAGATCGCCGACTACTACCGGACGCAGTTCGCTCCCCAGGTGCAGAAGGAGTCCGGGATGGCCCTCGACCTGCAGGGCCTGCTCCCGGAGTCCAACGCGCAGAGGTACCTGCAGGCCATCTACACCGCGCCCTACACGGCCGACGACTACTCCATCGACGTCGACGACGCCCACGACGGCAGCACCTGGACCGCGGCCCACGCGAAGTACAACGACTTCTTCCGCGAGATCGTGCACCGCTTCGAATACGACGACGCGCTGTTGATCGACCCGCAGGGCAACGTGGTGTACAGCGCCTACAAGGGCGTGGACCTGGGCACCAACATCCTCACCGGCCCGTACCGCGACGGCGACCTGAGTCAGGCGTTCGACAAGGCGATCTCGACCAACACGGTTGACTTCGTGGTCGGCACCGACTTCTCGGCCTACCTGCCGTCGTACAACGAACCCACCGCATGGCTGATGTCGCCGGTCGGCGAGCACGGGCACATCGAGGGCGTGCTGGCGATGCAGTTCCCCATCACCAAGCTCAACCGGCTGATGACCTTCGACAAGCAGTGGGAAAGCTCCGGCATGGGGCGGACCGGCGAAACGATCCTGGTCGTGAGTGTGGTCACCTGTCTTGGCCCCGGTTGAGGCCGTTGTCGTCGTGAATGTCGGCTCCACTTAGGGGTGGTGGCTGCGCCTGATGGTGGGACGGCGTGTCGTCATCAATGTTGGCCCCACCCTGGTTGCGATCTTCGTGTCGGTGTTGGTGATACGGAGGTCGGGGCGTGGCGAGGTCGCGGGTGGAAGTGTTTGAACAGATCCGTCGGGATCGGCGTATCGAGGGGTTGTCGATTCGGGAGCTGGCGACCCGTCATGGGGTGCATCGGCGCACGGTGCGTCAGGCGTTGGCCTCGGCGGTGCCGCCGCCGCGTAAGCAGTACCCGTCGCGGTTGCGACCGGCGATCGACCCGTATGCCGCGATCATCGACGCGTGGCTGATCGCCGATCAGAGCGCACCGGTCAAGCAGCGCCACACCGCCCGGCGGATCTGGCAGCGGCTGGTCGCCGAGCACGGTGCGTCGTGCTCGGAGGTGACGGTGTCGCGGTACGTGGCTCGCCGCCGCGGCGAATTGGGGGTGAAGGGGGTAGAGGTGGCGGTGCCGCAGACCCATGAGCCGGGGGCTGAGGCCGAGGTCGATTTCGGGGAGTTCTGGGCACGCATCGGCGGCGAGTTGATCAAGTGCTGGATGTTCGTGATGAGGCTGTCGTGCTCGGGTCGGGCTTTCCATGTCGCGTTCACCACGCAGGCTCAGGAGGCGTTCCTGCAGGGACATGTGTTGGCGTTCAACCATTTCGGCGGGGTGCCCGGCCGGATCCGGTATGACAATCTCAAACCGGCCGTGGTCAAGGTACTCAAGGGCCGCAACCGCACCGAGTCGGATCGGTTCGTCGCTTTGCGCAGCCACTACGGCTGCGACTCCTTTTTCTGCCGGCCGGGTAAGGACGGCGCTCATGAGAAGGGAGGGGTGGAGGGCGAGATCGGCCGGTTCCGGCGTCGTCATCTGGTCCCGGTGCCCGAGGTCGCTTCGCTGGCCGAGCTCAACCGGTTCATCGCGGCCGGGGATCTGCTCGATGACACCCGGGTGATCACCGGCCATCCGCACACGATCGCCGAGGCGTTCGCCGTCGAAGTGCCGCGGTTGCAGAATCTTCCGGTCGAGGAGTTCGATCCCGCTCTGGTGGTGCGGGCGCGGGTGGATCTGCGGGCGCGGGTCTGTGTGCGTCAGTGCTACTACTCAGTGCCGGCCCGCTACGCCGGGCGGCGCTTGACCGTACGGCTCAGCGCCACCACCGTGGAAGTTCACGACGGACCGAAAATTGTTGCGGCCCATGAACGAGCGGCCGGTCGGCATGTTGAGGTCCTGGCGTTGGATCACTACCTGGAAGTGCTGGCTGCCAAACCGGGGGCTCTGCCCGGGGCGACCGCGTTGGCGCAGGCCAAGTCCGCTGGGGTGTTCACCTCGGCGCATCAACGCTTTTGGGATGCCGCCCGGCGGGCGCGCGGGGATGCTGCGGGCACACGGGCGTTGATCGAGGTCCTGCTGGCCCATCGCAGCCTGCCCGCCGCCGCGCTGCAGGAGGCGATGAGGACGGCGGTGGCCAGCGGGATGTGCGATCCGCAGGTGGTGATCATCGAAGCCCGCCGAAACAGCCACGGTGAGGACCGCTCCGCTGGGGCGGTGCCGATCGGGGTGTGGGCCCGCTATGACCGTCCGGCCCCGACCCTGGCCGGCTACGACGTGTTGCTAACCGGAAGTGAGGGATGACCGGCGATGAGTACCCGCAGTGATGAAGCCGCGCTCGCGGCGATCGGCGCCGCCGCCAAGGAGTTACGGCTGCCCACTTTGCGTGCCGAGGTGGCGCGGGTGGCTGAGATCGCCACCCGCGAGCGCCAGTCCTATCTCGTCTTCCTGTCGGAGTTGCTGGCCGCCGAGGTCGACGACCGGGCCGAGCGCCGCCGCG
>CAZTAA010000038.1:0-6945 GCA_964611465.1 uncultured Mycobacterium sp.
CCCAACCCCGCCCGTTCCCGCTCGAGCCCACCCCGCCGCCCACGCCCGCGCCGCCGCCGGCCCCCGCGCCCGCGCCTGCCCCGCCGGGCACGCCCAAGCCGCCGGACCCGCGCAAGGACCTCGCCGAGCGCATCGCGTTCGAGAAGCAGTTGCGCCAGAGCCCCAACCAGAACATCCAGATCCTGGCGCTGCAGTACCAGGCCGGCCGCTGCGGCGACAAGGACGTGCTGGCCGGCAACGACGACCCGAACCTGCCACTGGTGACCTGCTCGCAGGACGGCAAGTCGGTCTACCTGCTGGACAAGTCGATCATCAGCGGCGACCAGATCGAGAACGCCACCTCCGGGTTCGACCAGCAGGGCTCGCGCTACGTCGTCGACCTTCAGTTCAAGGGCGACGCCGCCGACACCTGGGCCAACTTCACCGCCGCCAACATCGGCACCCAGACCGCGTTCACCCTCGACTCGCAGGTGGTCTCGGCGCCGTCGATCCAGGAGGCGATCCCGGGCGGGCGCACGCAGATCACCGGACAGTTCACCTCCGACTCCGCGCGTGAACTCGCCAACTCGCTGAAGTACGGCTCGCTGCCGCTCTCGTTCGAGTCCTCGGAAGCCGAAACCGTCTCGGCCACACTGGGATTGACGTCACTGCGGGCCGGTCTGTACGCCGGCGTGATCGGCCTGGGCCTGGTGCTGCTGTACTCGCTGCTGTACTACCGGGTGCTCGGCCTGCTCGTCGCGCTGTCGCTGGTGGCCTCCGGCGCGATGGTGTTCGCCATCCTCGTGCTGCTCGGCAGATACATCGGCTACACCCTCGACCTGGCCGGCATCGCCGGTCTGATCATCGGCATCGGCACCACCGCGGACTCCTTCGTGGTGTTCTTCGAACGCATCAAGGACGAGATCCGCGAAGGCCGCTCGTTCCGCTCGGCGGTGCCCCGCGGTTGGGCGCGTGCCCGCAAGACCATCCTGTCCGGCAACGCCGTGACCTTCATCGCCGCGCTGGTCCTGTACTTGCTGGCGGTCGGGCAGGTCAAGGGCTTCGCATTCACCCTCGGCCTGACCACCATCCTCGACGTCGTCGTGGTGTTCCTGGTCACCTGGCCGCTGCTGTACCTGGCCAGCAAGTCGACCACGCTGGCCAAGCCGTCGTTCAACGGCCTCGGCGCGGTCCAGCAGGTCGCCCGGGAACGCCGCGCCGCCGCACCTTCGATGGGACGGGGATAGCCCATGGCTGACTTCAAGGCCGACTCCACGGACGCCGCCGAAATGACGACCTCGGCGGCCGAGGATCTCACCGAACCGGGCGACACCGCCACCCTGCCCCGGCACAGCTTCCTGAACCGGCTCTACACGGGCACCGGGGCGTTCGAGGTCATCGGCAGGCGCAAACTGTGGTTCGCCGTCAGCGGCGCGATCCTGGCGATCGCGATCGGCGCGATCGTCATCCGCGGCTTCACCTTCGGCATCGACTTCGAAGGCGGGACCAAGGTGTCGATGCCCGCCGGGGATGCCACCTCGCAGCAGGTGGAGGACGTCTTCAACCAGGCGCTCGGCAAGGCGCCCGAGTCGGTGGTCATAGTCGGCAACGGTTCGGCGGCCACCGTGCAGATCCGGTCGGAAACGCTGAGCAACACCGAGGCCGCCAAACTGCGCGACGCGTTGTTCGCCAAGTTCCAGCCGCGCGGTTCGGACGGCCAGCCCAGCGCCCAGGCGATCAGCGACTCGGCCGTCTCGGAGACCTGGGGCGGCCAGATCACCAAGAAGGCGCTGATCGCGCTGCTGGTGTTCGTGGTGATCGTCAGCATCTACATCGCCGTCCGCTATGAGCGCTACATGGCGATCGCCGCGCTGGCGACGATGTTCTTCGACCTGCTCACCACGGCCGGGGTGTACGCGCTGGTCGGCTTCGAGGTGACCCCGGCCACCGTCATCGGCCTGTTGACCATTCTGGGCTTCTCCCTGTACGACACCGTCATCGTGTTCGACAAGGTCGAGGAGAACACCCAGGGCTTCGAGCACACCACCCGGCGCACGTTCGCCGAGCAGGCCAACCTCGCGGTGAACCAGACGTTCATGCGGTCGATCAACACCAGCCTGATCTCGCTGCTGCCGATCCTGGCGCTGATCGTCGTCGCGGTGTGGCTGCTCGGGGTGGGCACCCTCAAGGACCTCGCGCTGGTGCAGCTGGTCGGCATCATCGTCGGCACCTACTCGTCGATCTTCTTCGCCACCCCGTTGTTGGTGACGCTGCGCGAACGCACCGAACTGGTGCGCACGCACACCAGGCGGGTGCTCAAGCGGCGTGCCAGGGCCGCCGGGAGCGACAGCGGCCTCGACAACGGTGCCGCCGAGCTCGCCGACGTGACGAACGCCGCCGCCGTGCCGTCGGCGCTGACGACCGCGGTCGGCAGCAAACCCGCCCCCGGAGCCAAGCCGATCCGGCCGACCGCCAGCCGCACCGGCCGCCCCACGGGTAAGCGCACGACGAACCGGCAGTAGGCGGGGAACCCTCGATGCGTGCCGCGTTCCGACACCGCGCCGCCGCCGTTGTTGTGCTGGCGGCCGCCAGCATCGCGGTGACGTCGTGTGTACGGGGAGCGGCCGACCACATCGACTACGCGGTCGACGGCACGCTGGTCACCTACAACACCAACACCGTGTCCGGTGCGGCCTCCAGCGGCCCGCAGGCGTTCGCCCGGGTGCTGACCGGGTTCGGCTATCACGGCCCCGACGGTCAGGTGGTCGCCGACCACGACTTCGGGTCGGTGGCCGTCGTAGGCCGGGAACCGCTGGTGCTCGACTACCAGATCGCCGACAACGCCGTGTATTCCGACGGCAAGCCGATTACCTGCGACGACATGGTGCTGGGATGGGCCGCGCAGTCGGGCCGCTTTCCCGGTTTCGACGCCGCCAGCAAGGCCGGCTATCTCGACATCACCGGCATCGACTGCCAACCCGGCCAGAAGAAGGCGCGGGTGTCCTTCGCGCCCGGCCGGTCGATCGCCGACTACGCCCAGCTGTTCACGGCCACCTCGATGATGCCGTCGCACGTGATCTCCGACGAGCTGGGCCTGGGCGAGGGCGGGACCACCGTCGCCGTCCAGCAGAACGACGCGCCGAAACTCGCCCAGATCGCCCAGGTGTGGAACACCACCTGGGACCTGAAACCCGGCCTCGACCCCAAGCGGTTCCCGTCGTCGGGCCCGTACAAGATCGCCTCGGTCCACGACGACGGCGCGGTGGACCTCGTCGCCAACGACCGCTGGTGGGGCGCCAAGCCGGTGACCGACCGGGTCACGGTGTGGCCCCGCGGCCTCGATGTCCAGGACCGGCTCAACGCCGGCACGGTCGACGTCGTCGACGTCGCGACCGGCTCGTCGGGCACCCTCACGACGCCGGACGGCTACAACCGCACCGACTATCCGTCGGCCGGCATCGAGCAGCTCATCTTCGCGCCGCAGGGCCCGCTGGCGGCGCCGCCCGCACGACGGGCGGTGGCGCTGTGCACCCCGCGCGACGTGCTCGCCCGCAACGCCGAGGTGCCGATCAGCGACGCACGGCTGAACCCGGTCGCCGACAACTCGTTCAGCCAGGCCGAGGTCATCCCCGAGGTCGGCCAGTTCGCGGTCGCCAACCCGGATGCCGCCCGCGCCGCGCTCGCCGGGGCGCCGCTGTCGGTACGCATCGGCTACCAGACTCCCAACCCGCGGCTGGCCGCCGCCGTCGGGGCGATCGCCACCGCGTGCGCCCCGGCCGGCATCACCGTGTCCGACGCCGCCTCGGACAGCATCGGCCCGCAGGCGCTGCGCGACGGCACCATCGACGTCCTGCTGGCCAGCACGGGCGGCGCAACCGGCAGCGGCTCGACAGGATCGTCGGCCCTGGACGCCTACACGCTGTTCACCGGCAACGGCAACAACCTGCCCAACTACGGCAACGGCCAGATCGACGGCATCATCAGCGCCCTGGCCGTCACCGTCGACCCCAAGGAACAGGCGCGGCAGATCGCCGCCGGCGCGCCGGTGCTGTGGGCGGATGTGCCGACCCTTCCGCTCTATCGTCAACAGCGCACGCTGCTGGCGTCGAAGAAGATGGCGGCGGTCGACGCCAGCCCCACGCGCTGGGGCGCGGGCTGGAACATGGACCGCTGGCAACTCGGGAGGTAGGGGTCTCATCGTGACTGCCACGTCGAGCGCGGAGGCCGCCGAACTGATCGCGGCACTGACGCGTGAAGTGCCGGACTTCCCCGAACCGGGCGTGCAGTTCAAGGACCTGACCCCGCTGCTGGCCGACCGCCGCGGGCTGGCCGCCGTCACCGCCGCGCTCGCCGAGATCGCCGTCGGCGCCGACCTGATCGCCGGCCTCGACGCCCGCGGGTTCCTGTTGGGCGCCGCGGTCGCCACCAAACTGGGCACCGGCGTGCTGGCCGTCCGCAAGGGCGGCAAGCTGCCGCCGCCGGTGCGCCGCGAGGAATACGTCCTCGAGTACGGGACCGCGGTGCTGGAGATCCCCGCCGAGGGCATCGACCTGACCGGACAGCGCATCGTCATCATCGATGACGTGCTGGCCACCGGCGGCACGATGGCCGCGGCCCGCAAGCTGCTCGAGGACGGCGGCGCCCACGTCCTGTCCTGCGCGGTGGTGCTCGAACTCACCGCTCTGGGCGGGCGTGCGGTGGTCGCGCCGCTGCCGGTCACCAGCCTGCGTGCCATCTGAGCGGACGATCGGCAATACTCGGCGATACCCTTGGAGTCCTGGGGCGGCATCGGGAGGTGACGGACGTGGCGGACGACCACGGCACGGCTGCGCCGGCAGCCACGGTGCCCTCGGACGCGGCACCGAGCGAGACCCCCGAGCAAACCAAGTCGTCCACCAGCGCGTCCCGGCGGGTCCGCGCCCGACTGGCCCGGCGGATGACCTCGCAGCGCGGTGCCCTCAACCCGGTGCTCGAGCCTCTGGTATCCGTGCATCGCGAGATCCACCCCAAGGCGGACCTGGCGATGCTGCAGCGCGCCTACGCCGTGGCCGAGGAGCGTCACGCCACCCAGATGCGCCGCTCCGGTGATCCCTACATCACCCATCCGCTGGCCGTCGCCAGCATCCTGGCCGAACTGGGCATGGACACCACCACCCTGGTGGCCGCCCTGCTGCACGACACCGTCGAGGACACCGGCTACACCCTGGCGGCGCTGACCGCGGAGTTCGGCGAGGAGGTCGGCCACCTCGTCGACGGCGTCACCAAGCTCGACCGGGTGGTGCTCGGCAGCGCGGCCGAAGCCGAGACCATCCGCAAGATGATCACCGCGATGGCCCGCGATCCCCGGGTGCTGGTGATCAAGGTCGCCGACCGGCTGCACAACATGCGCACCATGCGGTTCCTGCCGCCGGAGAAGCAGGCGCGTAAAGCCCGCGAGACACTGGAAGTCATTGCGCCCCTTGCACATCGACTGGGCATGGCCACCGTCAAGTGGGAGCTCGAAGATCTGTCGTTCGCGATCCTGCACCCGAAGAAGTACGAGGAGATCGTGCGACTGGTCGCCGATCGCGCCCCGTCCCGCGACACCTATCTGGCCAAGGTGCGCGCGGAGATCACGGCGACCCTCAACGCGTCGCGCATCAACGCGGTGGTCGAGGGCCGGCCCAAGCACTACTGGTCGATCTACCAGAAGATGATCGTCAAGGGCCGCGACTTCGACGACATCCACGACCTGGTGGGCGTGCGCATCCTGTGCGACGAGATCCGCGACTGCTATGCCGCCGTCGGTGTCGTGCACTCGCTGTGGCAGCCGATGGCCGGCCGGTTCAAGGACTACATCGCCCAGCCCCGGTTCGGGGTGTACCAGTCGCTGCACACCACCGTGGTGGGCCCGGACGGCAAACCGTTGGAGGTGCAGATCCGCACCCGGGACATGCACCGCACCGCCGAGTACGGGATCGCCGCGCACTGGCGCTACAAGGAGGGCAAGGGCCGGGTCCCGGCGAACTACGCGGCCGCCGAGATCGACGACATGGCCTGGATGCGCCAACTGCTGGACTGGCAGCGGGAGGCGGCCGACCCCGGGGAGTTCCTGGAGTCGCTGCGCTACGACCTTGCCGTCGCCGAGATCTTCGTGTTCACCCCGAAGGGCGATGTGATCACGCTGCCGGCCGGTTCGACGCCGGTGGACTTCGCCTACGCGGTGCACACCGAGGTGGGCCACCGCTGCATCGGCGCCCGGGTCAACGGCCGGCTGGTGGCGCTGGAACGCAAACTCGAAAACGGGGAAGTGGTGGAGGTTTTCACCTCCAAGGCCGCCAACGCCGGGCCGTCCCGGGACTGGCAGACCTTCGTCGTGTCACCGCGGGCCAAGGCGAAGATCCGGCAGTGGTTCGCCAAGGAACGCCGCGAGGAGGCACTCGAAGCCGGCAAGGACGCGATCGCCCGCGAGGTGCGCCGCGGCGGACTTCCGTTGCAGCGCGTTATGAGTGCCGATTCGATGGGGGCGCTGGCGCGCGAACTGCGCTACACCGACGTGTCAGCCCTCTACACCGCCGTCGGCGAAGGACACATCTCGGCCCGGCATGTGGTGCAGCGCCTGATCGCCCAACTCGGTGGCGCCGAGGACGCCGAGGACGAGATCGCCGAGCGTTCGACACCGTCGAACATCCCGGTGCGGCAACGCAGCAACGAGGACGTCGGCGTCTCGGTGCCCGGCGCGCCCGGGACGCTGACCAAATTGGCCAAGTGCTGCACGCCGGTTCCCGGCGACGCGATCATGGGGTTCGTCACCCGCGGCGGCGGGGTCAGTGTGCACCGCACCGACTGCACCAACGCGTCCTCGCTGCAGCAGCAGGCCGAACGCATCATCGACGTCAAGTGGGCGCCGTCGCCGTCGTCGGTGTTCCTGGTGGCCATCCAGGTCGAGGCCCTCGACCGGCACCGACTGCTCTCCGATGTCACCCG
>CAZTAA010000038.1:7045-34695 GCA_964611465.1 uncultured Mycobacterium sp.
TGGCCATCCAGGTCGAGGCCCTCGACCGGCACCGACTGCTCTCCGATGTCACCCGGGTGTTGGCCGACGAGAAGGTGAACATCCTCTCCGCGCAGGTGACCACGTCGGATGATCGGGTTGCGGTGAGCCGCTTCACCTTTGAGATGGGCGACCCCAAACACCTGGGCCACGTGCTCAATGTGGTGCGCAACGTCGAGGGCGTCTACGACGTCTACCGGGTGACTTCCGCCGCCTGAGTTTGACCGGCCTGAGTTTCGCCGTCAGTCCAGCAGGATGGACTTCACCCGCACGTCCACATTCGGCGCGCCGTCGTCGCCGCCGCCCTTGACGCCGGCTGCGGCGATCTTGTCCAGGGTGGCCAGGCCGGTCTCGTCGATGGTGCCGAATGCGGTGTACTGCGGCGGCAGCTGGGAGTCCTTGTACACCAGGAAGAACTGGCTGCCGTTGGTGCCCGGGCCGGCGTTGGCCATCGCCAGGGTGCCGCGCGGATAGGTCACCGGTTGCTGCGCCTCGGGGGCGTCGGCGGGGTACTGGTCCGTCGGATACTCGTTGTCGAACTTGTACCCCGGGCCGCCCGTGCCCATCCCGGTCGGGTCGCCGCACTGCAGCACCGCCAGCGACGGCGCGGTCGTTAGGCGGTGGCAGGGCGTGTCGTTGAAGTAACCCTGCTGGGCCAGGCTGGCGAAGCTGTTCACCGTGCACGGCGCCTTGGCATTGTCCAGCTGGAGCCCGATGTTGCCCTGACTGGTCGACATGCTGGCACTGACCTGCGGGGGATCGGTCGGGACCTTGCCGGTGCGGGGTGCCTTGGCCGGCTTTGCCGGGGACCCGTCGGCCGGATACTGGCAGTTGGCGCCGAGGTTGGCCGGGGCGGTGAACGGCGGCAGCTTGCCGTCGGCGGCCGGGGCGGCCGTCGGTCCGGCGTCCGCGGTGGTTTCCGATGCCGTCGTGCTGGCCGCGCCGGACGTGTCGTCCTTGCTCTTGTTCATCCACACCAGGCCCGCCACCACCGCGACGGCGACCAACGCCGCCACCACCGAGCCGATGATCGCCGCCAGCCGCTGCCTACGCGCCTTCTGCTCACGGCGTTCCAGCTGGCGTTCCAGCTTGCGCTTGGCCGTTTCGCGGCGTTGTTCGTTGGTCGGCACCGGTGCTGTCCTCCACGGTCGGTGTTCTGGTCCCCGAGCAGTCTGCCAGCCGATTCTGAAGTGAAACTGAGCGGGGTGGAGACTGATCAGCGTGCTGATAACCGGGTTTGCCGTCGGCCCGCACTCGACGAACTGCTATCTGGTGGCCGCCCGCCCCGGCGGGCCGGCCCTGGTGATCGATCCCGGCGACGAGGCCGTCGGCACCCTGGAGTACTACTTCACCGTCAACGACCTGAGCCCGGCGGCGGTCCTGCTGACCCACGGCCACCCCGGGCACAGCGGCGCCGTGTTCGACCTGTGCGCCGGCTGGGAGATCCCGGTCTATCT
Organism: uncultured Mycobacterium sp.; assembly: GCA_964611465.1. Lineage (GTDB taxonomy): Bacteria > Actinomycetota > Actinomycetes > Mycobacteriales > Mycobacteriaceae > Mycobacterium. The sequence goes on from CAZTAA010000038.1 coordinate 8,521, forward strand.
GCACCCCGCCGACGTCGATCTGCTCGATGATGCGCCGGACGATGTCCGGGCCGTCGCCGACGGAATGCGCCTTGAAGTCGCCGATGTCGAGGTGACCGTGGACCACACCCCGGGCCACACGCCGGGCTCGGTGATCTACCGGGTGACCGCGGACACCGACGAGGGCCCGGCCGAGGTGGTGTTCACCGGTGACACGCTGGGATTCCGGTGGGTCGGCCGCGGGGAGCCGGACGACGACCGGGCGGCGCTGCTGGCGTCGGTCGGTGCGAAACTGTTGGTGCTCGGGGACGCCACCGTGGTACTACCGGGGCACGGCACCTCGACGACGATCGGCGGCGAACGCCGGTTCAACCCCGCACTACAAGGAATGTGAGTTGAGCGAATCCTTCCGGGCGCCCAAGGGCGTACCCGACTACCTGCCGCCCGATTCGGCCCGGTTCGTCGCGGTGCGCGACGGGCTGTTGGCCACCGCGCGGCGCGCCGGCTACGGCGACATCGAGCTGCCGATCTTCGAGGACACCGCGCTGTTCGCCCGCGGCGTCGGCGAGTCCACCGATGTGGTCTCCAAGGAGATGTACACCTTCGCCGACCGCGGCGACCGCTCGGTCACGCTGCGCCCGGAGGGCACCGCCGGGGTGATGCGCGCGGTCATCGAGCACGGCCTGGACCGCGGCGCGCTACCGGTGAAGCTGTGCTACGCCGGGCCGTTCTTCCGCTACGAGCGCCCGCAGGCCGGCCGCTACCGGCAGCTGCAGCAGGTTGGTGTGGAGGCGATCGGCGTCGACGACCCGGCGCTGGACGCCGAGGTGATCGCGATCGCCGACGCCGGATTCCGGTCCCTCGGCCTGACCGGCTTCCGGCTGGAGATCACGTCGCTGGGCGATGACAGCTGCCGCCCGGCCTATCGGGAACTGTTGCAGGACTTCCTGTTTCGCCTGCCGCTGGACGAGGAAACCCGGTTGCGCGCCGAGATCAACCCGCTGCGGGTGCTCGACGACAAGCGCCCCGAGGTCCGCGAGTTGACCGCCGATGCGCCGGTCATGCTCGACCACCTCTCCGACGCGGCCAAGCAGCACTTCGACACCGTGCTCGCGTACCTGGGCGACCTCGGCGTGCCGTATGTGCTCAACCCGCGCATGGTCCGCGGCCTCGACTACTACACCAAGACGACGTTCGAGTTCGTGCACGACGGCCTGGGCGCGCAGTCGGGGATCGGCGGCGGCGGCCGCTACGACGGGTTGATGCGGGAACTCGGTGGCCAGGACCTGTCGGGCATCGGCTTCGGTCTCGGGGTGGACCGCACCCTGTTGGCACTGAGCGCCGAGGGCCTGACGGCCGGCCCGGCGGCACGGGTGGACGTGTTCTGTGTTCCGTTGGGGGACAGTGCGAAACGTTCGCTGGCGATGCTGGCCGCGCAGTTACGTGCCGTGGGTGTGCGGGTCGACCTGGCCTACGGGAACCGCGGCGTCAAGGGCGCGATGAAGGCGGCCGACCGTTCCGGCGCCGCCGTGGCGCTGATCGCCGGAGACCGTGACATCGAGGCCGGCACCGTCGGCGTCAAGAACATGTCGTCGGGCGAGCAGATCGACGTCGCCGCGGATTCCGTTGTCGCCGAGGTTGTTTCGCGCTTCACCTGATACCGCGGTGAGCGATCGCGTGCTGAGGTCCGAGGCGGCCCGTGCTGTGGTCAGTTACACGGTTCCGCCAACATCGTGCGGGGCGGAGTGGACTGACCCTAAGATCGCGGGCGTGGTGGAGGACGGGACGGGTGCCCCCCGCTGGTGGTGGCAAAGCAAGAGTCTCCTGATCCTGATCCCCGCCGTCCTGCTGACCGTCATCGTCGCCGCCGCCATCACCAGGCTGATCATCGGCACCCCGTCCGGTGCGCAGTCGGTGCTGCCGTTCACCGGCCTCAAACCCGCCGCGGTGGCGGTGGACGGCTCGGACGCCGTGTACGTCGCCGCCGAGGGCGACGATCGGGTGGTGAAGCTGCCGGCGGGGTCCAGCACCCAGACCGTGCTGCCGTTCACCGGCGTCAACCCTTTCGGCCTGGCGGTGGACGGCGCGGGCACCGTGTACGTCGCCGACTACCACAACGGCCGGGTGGTGAAGCTGGCGGCGGGTTCCAGCTCCCAGACCGTGCTTCCCTTCACCGGCCTCGAACTACCCCGAGGGGTGGCGGTGGACGGCGCGGGCACCGTGTACGTCATCGACGACAACGGCGATCGGGTGGTGGCGCTGGCGGCGGGGTCCAGCACCCAGACCAGATTGCGGTTCCACGGCCTCAGCGCCGCCGACGGGATCGCCGTCGACGGCGCGGGCACCGTGTACGTCGCCGACCACTACAACCACCGGGTGGTGGCGCTGGCGGCCGGTTCCAGCACCCAGACCGTGCTGCCGTTCACCGGCCTCGAATACCCCGACGGGGTGGCGGTGGACGGCGCGGGCACCGTGTACGTCATCGACGGCCTCCACGATCGGGTGCTGATGCTGGCGGCCGGTTCCAGCACTCAGACCGAATTGCCGTTCAAAGGCCTCGGACAACCCGTTGCCATCGCCGTCGACCGCGATGGCAACGTGTACCTCGCCGACCGGTCCAAGGATCAGGTGGTGAAGCTGCCGGCAGGGTCGCGGTGACGTTCAGCCTATGGACGTTCGATCACCGACACCGTGTCATCGCTGTTGTTGGTGACGTAGACGGTGTGGGTGCCCGGATCCACCGCCACACTGTTCGGCCACCGGCCGACGTCCAGGGTGTCGGTCACCGTGTTCGTCGATCCGTCGATCACCGACACCGTGTCGTCGTTGGTGTTGGTGACGTAGACGGTGTGGGTGCCCGGGTCCACCGCCACGCCGTTCGCCCCCTTGCCGACGGGAACGGTGGCGGTGACGCTGTTCGTCTTCCCGTCGATCACCGAGACCGTGTCATCGCTGCCGTTCGTGACGTAGACGGTGTGGGTGTCCGGGTCCACCGCCACCCCCTTCAGGTCCCCGCCGACGTCCACGGTGGCGGTGTCGGTTTTCGTCTTCCCGTCCATCACCGACACCGTGCCGTCCCGGCGGGTGACGTAGACGGTGTGGGTGCCCGGATCCACCGCCACCGCTGTCTCTTTGTGATATTTCGCGAAGTAGACGGTGTGGGTGCTGGGATCCACCGCCACCGCCCACGGGGTCGAGTCCGGACCGGCGGGCACGGTGTAGGTGACTGTGTTCGTCTTCCCGTCGATCTTCGACAGCGTGTCGTCATGGGCGTTGGCGACGTGCACGGTGCTCATACCCGGATCCACCGCCACACTCATCGGATAGTCGCCGACGAACACGGTATCGGTGACGGTGCGCGTCGACCCGTCGATCACCGACACCGTGTTGTCCTTGTTGTTGGCGACGTAGACGGTGTGGGTGCCCGGATCCACCGCTACCGCGACCGGGCTGTTGTCGACGCGCACGGTGGGCGCCGTGACCGGGTTTGTCGACTGCGACCGGCAGAAGAGCACAGCGAACAGACCCACCACCGCGAGCACACTCGTGATCACCAGTATCGGCACGGCCAGCCGTTTTCCGGTTCGGCTCGGCGCGTTTGCGCCGACCTGGTCGGGTTCCTCGTGTGGGGACGGTTCGAAGGTGGGTGACTGAGCGTCGGCCATCATGCGACGGGTGGAGCCGAAGAAGTGGATCAGTGGGATGCAGAACACCGGCACGAGGAGCAGACCCTTGGGCCCCAACCCGATGTTGAACGGCGAACCCATCGCAATCGCAATTGCTGCCGCGAGGGAAAGCCCGCCGATCGGAATCAGATAGATGATCACCATGAGCCAGGTGGTGATCTTCCAGCTTCGGACCGCGCGCGCAAGACCCGCCGCTTCGCTGAGCCAGCGCATGGCCACGCAGAACACCACCATGGCGATCATCGACGCGACGCCCACCAACGCGGATAGCAGCGTGACGGCCGGCGGGGTGTCGTAGATGAAATGGCTGTGGATCGCATCCAGCAGGGACAGGATCGCCGCCGTCGTCACGAACAGCATGGCGGTGCGGTATGCATCGCTTACCCGAATCTTGGCCAGTCGGGCGGTCGCCCACACGATCATCGCCATCCCGACCGCATCGTTGAGGAAGTCGAACCTCCACCCGACACCGTTTTCCGTCTTGCTGTAGGTGAGGTCGATGAGAACGATCAGGGCGCCCCAGAAGATCAACCGCAGCGGCACGATGACCGACTTGATATCGGACACGGCGTCGGACACCGCGACGCCGCCGACCAGCCAGCGCCCGATCGCCACGCCGAGAATGCCCCCCAGGAAGACCTCCAGCGCGGCGATCACGGCGTCTTGGATCGTCAGCCCCCCGAACGTCATGAGCTCATCGATCGGCACGCCGTCGGCCAGCGAGATCAGCCGTCCCGCCGCGACCGACACCAGGCTCGCGACCAGGCCGGCCAACAGCCACCGCATGACGAGATGGCCGCGCCGGCCCCGGTCCGGGTGGGCGCGCGCGTCGGCGCGGCCGTCGATGTATCCCCACCCGAACGCCAGGATCACGAACACCGCGAACAGTAAGACGCTGACAATCGCGGCGTGGTCTCCGTATCCGTCGTCCCGAACGGAAAGCCGGAAGAGCGCGGACCGGACCCAGTCGAGCACGACGAGCAGCGCCGCCAACGCGATTCCGCGCAACAACCACTCCGGCACGGAATCGGACATCCGGCTGTCCAGGCGCCGGTATCGCTCCAGCCAGCTCACTGGGCTCCTCGCTTCAGTTGGTGTCGCCTTCTCGCCCCGTACCGGGTGGCGCTCCGTACCGCTGGTTCCAGTTATTTCAGCACCGGCTGCGTACCGGTAGGGCCATTCGGCTCTATTTGCGCACGCTCGTCAACAACAGCTACCCGCCGCGCACCACTTCGTTGAGGATCTCGTCGACCCGTGCGACGCCGCCGTCAAAGGGATTGCCGCGCTTGATGACCCGGGTGCCGGCCGGGCTGACGGCGACGAGTTTCGGTGAGCTGGAACCGATCTGCAGCCGTCGCTCGAACCGAACCTGGTCGATGGGAAGCAGCGGGCCGTCCGGGTAGCTGAACAAACCGAGCTTGCGATCGAGGACGGCGACCGGTCGGCAGGCGGCGAGCGGCTGTGCCCGTCGTTCGCGGATGGCACGCAGGATCAGGAACGTCACGACGGACAGCACCAGTCCCGCGCCGAGAAGCACGATCCCCAGCGATCCCGGCAGTAGGCCGGTCAGCGTGACGACGAGCCCGAAGCCACCGACCACCAGCGCCGTCACGCCGAGCACGAACGCCAGGGTCGACAGGCCGCCGGTGCGGCGGTCGATCACCACGACGCGGCGGCCGTCGTCGCTGACGAGCAGGCCGCCGGTGTCGGCGAGGATGCGATTCTCGGTGGCGTCGGGCATGCCGAGAGCCTGTCACGTTGTCGGGATGTAGCCGAACGGGACCCGGCTGATCCCGTGTTATCGTGCCTGCCGATGGCGTCGATGGGTGTGGCTGGGCTCTGGCTGTCGGTCCTCTTGGTGACGGCACCTGAGAGTTCGCCGCGCTTCACCGGGAAACAAGACACGGCCGTCGGAAAAGATAGGCGATATCGCTGATGCATTGACAGCGGACGCAACCCCAGGCTGGTTAGCATGAGTGAAACCGGCTGGGGTGGTTGTGTGATGGGAGACATCGGCGAGCTTCCGACGGGCACCGTCACGTTGCTGCTCGCCGATATCGAGGGCTCGACACGGCTCTGGGAGACTCAGCCCCAGACAATGCGGCCGGCTGTAGAACGCCTCGACCAGGTGCTTGCCGAAACTGTTGCCGCCCACCATGGGGTTCGTCCCGTCGAACAGGGCGAAGGGGACAGTTTTGTCGTGGCATTCGCTCGCGCGGGCGATGCGGTGATGTGCGCCCTGGAGTTGCAGCGCGCCCCGCTGGAGCCGATCAAATTGCGGATCGGCCTGCACACCGGTGATGTGCAGCTGCGGGACGAGGGCAACTACATCGGCCCGACCATCAACCGTGCCGCACGGTTACGCGATCTGGGCCATGGCGGGCAGACCGTCCTATCCGGCGCCATCGAACCCCTCGTCGTCGACCACCTGCCCGACGGGGTCACGCTCATCGACCTGGGTACCCATCCGCTGCGCGACCTACCCCGGCCCGAACGCGTCATTCAGCTGTGCCATCCCGATCTGCGCACCGACTTCCCGCCATTGCGGACAACCGATGTGATTGCCGCCGAACGAATTCCGATACGACTGACCAGTTTCATCGGGCGGCACGCCGAGATGGCCGGCATCCGTGAGGCGCTCGACGTACACCGGCTGGTCACTCTGACCGGGGCCGGCGGGGCGGGTAAGACGCGGCTGGCGATCGAGGTGGCCGCGGCGACGGCGTTCCCCGATGGCGTGTGCTTCGTCGACCTGGCGCCGATCACCCAGCCCGAACTGGTGCCGGTGACCGCCGAACGCGCCCTCGGCCTGCCCGGCCAGTCGGGCCGCCCCGCGATGGAGGTGCTGCGCCGCTATCTACGCGAACGCGAGACGTTGATCTTGTTGGACAATTGCGAACACCTGCTGGACGCGAGCGCAGAACTGATCACCACCCTGCTCATGGACTGCCCGGCGGTGACGTTCCTGGCCACCAGTCGCGAGCCGATTGGGGTGGCCGGTGAGGTGGCCTGGCGGGTTCCGTCGCTGTCGCTGGCCGACGAGGCCGTCGAACTGTTCGTCGACCGGGCCCGGCGGGTGCGGCCCGACTTCCGGATCGACGAGCACAACCTCGAGACGGTGACGGACATCTGCCGGCGTCTGGACGGGCTTCCGCTGGCCATCGAACTGGCCGCCGCGCGGCTGCGCGCCTTGTCGCCCATGGAGATCCGCGACAGCCTGAACGACACCTTCCGCCTGTTGACCGGCGGAGTCCGTACCGCGGTGCGGCGCCAACAGACATTGCGGGCGTCGGTGGACTGGTCGCACGCGCTGCTCTCCGACGCCGAGCAGGGGCTCTTCCGCCGGTTGGCGGTGTTTCTCGGCGGGTTCGACCTCGCGGCGGCGAATGCCGTGGCGGCCGAGCAGATGGGCCGCTACCAAGTGCTGGATCAGTTGACGCTGCTGGTGGACAAGTCGCTGCTGGTCGCCGAGGAGAGCCGACAGGGAACGCGCTACCGGATGTTGGACACCGTGCGCCAGTATGCGATGGAGAAGCTGGGGGAGTCACGCGAGGCTGCCGCGGTCCGGGACCGCCACCGTGATCACTTCACCGCGGCGGCCACCGTGCTGGACGACTGTGCGGGCGCGGAGCGTGAACGCCGGATCGAAGCCCTTGACAACGAAATCGACAATCTCCGTGCGGCTTTCGCGTGGAGCAGCGACGGTGACATCGCGGCGGCGCAGCTGCTCGCGGCGGCGTTGCTTCCCGTCTGGCTGACCCGCGGCCGCATCCAGGAGGGTCTTGACTGGCTTGCGGCGGTGCTCGCCGACGATGTCTCGTCTGCCTCGCCGACGGGCGTGCGGGCTGCGGTCTGCCGAGCCCAGTTACTGTCCTTCCTCGGTCGCGCCGAGGTCTTGGAGCAGGCTGAGCAGAGCCTCGTTCTGGCCCGCGAACACGGGGATCCCATTCTGGTGACGCGCGCCCTGATGGCCTGCGGATTGATCGGGGCTTCGGCGGACCCGGCGACGGCCGCTGACCGGTTCACCGAAGCCGCGACCCTGGCCGCCGAGAACGGCGATCTGTTCAGCATCGGACAACTGCACGCCAGCCAGGCGGTTTCCGGTCTGCTTGTGGGTGAGGCCGTCGGCCCGCTCGCTGTCCACGCTGAGGAGGGCTTGCGGATTGCCGAGGCGATCGGTGATCGCTTCCTCAAACGCCAGTGCCGGATGATCCTCGCCTGGATACACATGTTCCGCGGCGATATGCCGGCCAGCATCGCGGCACTCGGTGCGGTGATCGATGAGGCCACCGCAGCCAACGACGGCATGTACGCGACCTATTGCCGGGTGCTACGCGCTTTCGGGTACGCCTATGCGGGAGACTCGATCAGTGCGTGTGCCGACGGCGAAGCCGCTCTCCGGTATGCGTCATTGCTCTTCGACTACTACGCAGGCCCGGTCCACGCCGCCTACGGCATGGCCCACCTGGCCGGCGGCGACGGTCCGTCGGCGCGGCGGGAGTTTGACCGCGCACTGGCCTGCAGCGGTTTCGATCCCGAGATCACCTCGACATACGCCTGGGCGGCCCTGGCGCCGCTGGCCTGCGGCGACCGGGATACGGCGACCCGGTGGGCCGACGAGATGGTCACAGCCAACGTCGGTTGTGGCCGTGCGATGGCGCTCGCGGCACGGGCAAGGGTCGCGATCGCCCGCGGCGACACCGAGTTCGCGGAACGCGATCTCCACGATGCCCTGATGGCCGTGGAGCGCACGCGCGCTTACCACCCGGTTCCGTTCGCGCTCGACTGCCTGGCCCTCGTGTCCGCCGCCGACGGCGATTGGGTGTCTGCGGCGCGCTGGATCGGCGCGGCCGAGTCCGCCCTGGAACGCATGGGCATGGCCCGCTTCGCAGTGTTGGCCGACGAGGATCAGCGTCTGCACGATGCGGTACGGGAATCGCTGGGGCAGAACGATTTCGATGTCGCGTACGCCGGGGGTGAGGCGATGTCCATCGACGAAGTCATCTCCCATGCGTTGCGCGGCCGTGGTGAACGTCGCCGAGCCGCGACCGGTTGGGCCGCGCTGACCCGTGCCGAACGCGACGTGGTACGCCTGGTCGGCGAGGGCTTGGCCAACAAGGACATCGCCGGACGGCTGTTCGTCTCGCCGCGCACAGTGCAGGCACACTTGACCCACATCTACGCCAAGCTCGGCCTGACCTCGCGGGTGCAACTCGCGCAGGAGGCGGCGCGCCGGTGTACCGACACGCACGCTCGCGCAGATATGGATTAGATCGCCATGGCGGCGCGGACGTCGGACTCCGAGGCCGAACCGCCCGTGCCGGAATGCGTCACGCGGCCGGCCTCCAGGATGTAGTACGTCTGCGCGGACTCCAGCGCGAAGCCGATGTGCTGTTCGACCAGCAGCACCCCCAGACCGCCGCGCTGCGTCAACGCGGTGATCGTCGCCTCGATCTCGGCGACGACGGACGGCTGGATGCCCTCGGTCGGCTCGTCGAGGATCAACACCTTCGGTGAGGTGATCAGCGCCCGGGCGATCGCCAACTGCTGGCGCTGGCCGCCGGACAGCAGTCCGGCCCGCCGGGTCAGCAGCTCCTTGAGCGCCGGGAACAGCTCCAGTTGTTCGTCGATCAGCGCCCGGCCGTTCCGGCGGCCGTCGGCGACCACCTGCAGGTTCTCCATCGTGGTCAACTGGCCGAAGGACTGCTGGCCCTGCGGCACGTAAGCCAGACCCCGTCGCACCCGCGCCGACGGGCGCAACCGGGTGATGTCTTCGCCGTCGAAAAGGACTGTGCCGGAAGAACATTTGAGCAGACCGACCGCGGCGCGCAGCAGCGTGGTCTTGCCGGCGCCGTTGTGGCCCATCACGGCGGCCACCCCGTCGGTGGGCACCTCGACGCTGACGCCGTGGATCACCTCGGAGCGGCCGTAGCCGGTGTGCACGTCGACGAGTTGCAGCATCTACGACGCCTCCAGATCTTCGGTTCCGGCCGCGGCGGTGCCGAGGTAGACCTCCTGCACCTTGGGGTTCGCCTGCACCTCGGCGACGGTCCCCTCGGCGATCACCCGGCCGCGGGCCAGCACCGTGACCGAGGTGGCGAACGCCCGCATGAAGTCCATGTCGTGTTCGACGACCACGACGGTGCGCTCGGCACCGATGCGGCGCAACAGGTTTCCGGTCTCCTCGCGTTCCTCGGCGCTCATCCCGGCAACCGGTTCGTCGAGCAGCAGCACGTCGGCGTTCTGCACCAGCAGCATGCCGATCTCCAGCCACTGCTTCTGCCCGTGCGCCAGCACACCCGCGGGCTTGTCCGCCAATTCGGTCAGGCCGATGGTGTCCAGTGCCTCGTCGATCGCCGGCAGCACCCCGTGGCGCCGCCGCAACAGTGTCCACCAGGACCGGCCGGCCCCGGCGGCGATGTCCAGGTTCTGCAGCACGGTGAGTTGTTCGAAGACCGAGGCGGTCTGGAAGGTACGACCCACTCCCAGGCGGGCGATCTGGTGCACCTTCTTGCCGAGCAGCTCGACCCCGGACTTGCTGACCGACCCGGTGGCGGACACCAGCCCGGTGATGGCGTCGATCACCGTCGTCTTACCGGCCCCGTTCGGTCCGATCAGGAACCGGAGATCGCCCTGGAACAACGTCAGGTCGACGCCGCCGACGGCCGTGAAACCGTCGAAATCGACCGTGAGACCCCGGACTTCGAGGTACTCGGTGCCCATCCCGACGTTGCCGCCGGCCCGCGGCTCCAACTCGGTGCTCATAGCGCGGCTCCCACTTTTTCCGGTTCGGGATCGCGGTCGACGGCGGGTGCGGCGGTCCGGCGCCGACGTTTCACCAACATCCCCAGTCCGGCCAGACCGGCCGGGAAGAAGCCCACCACGACGATGAACATCAGGCCCTGGGCATAGGTCCAGCCGGACGGAAACCGTTCGGAGAACATGGTTTGCGCCCAGGCCACGCCGATGGCGCCGAGCACCGGGCCCAGCAGAGTGGTGCGCCCGCCGATCGCCACACCGATCAGGAACGCGATGGAGGGCACGACGCCGATCTGGGCCGGGGTGATGAATCCGATGATGGGTGCGAACAACGCGCCGGCGATGGCGGCGAACAGTGCGGCCGCGGTGTAGGCGACCACCTTGATGTTGGCCGGGTCGTAGCCCAGGAAGCGCACCCGCTCCTCACCGTCGCGCACCGCGACCAGCAGTTCGCCGTAGCGGCTCTGCATCAACTGGCGCACCACCGCCACCACGATCAGCAATACCGCCGCCGCGATGAAGTACAGCATCTTCCGGTTCACCGGATCCGACAGCCGGAAGCCGAAGAAGGTGCGAAAACCGTTGAGCCCGTTGCTTCCGCCGAGTGTGGCCTGCCCGACGAGCAGGATCGCCAGCGCCGCGGCCAGGGCCTGCGACAGGATCGCGAAGTAGGCGCCCTTGACCCGGCGCTTGAACACGCCCAGACCGAGCAGTGCCGCGATGGCCGTCGGCACCACCACGATGGCCAGCAGGGTGAAGGCGGCCGAGGCGAAGGGTTCCCAGTAGGCGGGCAGTTTCGGGATGCCGGCGATCTGCATGAAATCCGGCACCGGCTGGTTGTGGATCTCGGCGTCGGCGATCTTGAGGTGCATGCCCATCATGTAGGCGCCGAGCCCGAAGAACACGCCCTGGCCCAGCGTCAGCATGCCGCCGCGGCCCCACGCCAGCCCGATGCCGGCCGCGACGATCGCGTAGCACAGGTACTGCCCGAGCAGGCCGAGCCGGAAACTGCTGAGCACCAACGGTGCAACGCCGAACAGCACGACGGCCGCACCCGCGAAGCCCGCCATCGAACGGACATGGGCCTGCCGGCGGCCCGCCATCGTTTTCACACGAGACTCCTCGTCCGGACGGTGAACAACCCCTGCGGCCGCACCTGCAGGAAGATCACGATGAGCACGAACACGATCACCTTCGCCAGCGACGCGGTGGTGCTGTACTCGATGAACGAGTTGAGCAGTCCCAGCGCGAACGCCGCGATGACGGTGCCTTTGATCTGGCCCAGGCCACCGACCACGACCACCAGGAAGGCGTCGATCAGGTAGGCCTGCCCGGTGGTGGGGCTCGTCGAACCGATCAACGTCAACGCCACGCCGGCCACACCGGCTAGCCCGGAGCCGATGAAGAATGTCGTGACATCGGTTCTGCGTGACGAAATACCACTTGTTTCAGCAAGATCGCGGTTCTGCACCACCGCCCGGATCCGCCGTCCCATCGCCGAATACGTCAGCATCGCGGCGAGCACGGTGACACACACGACCGCCAGCAGCAGGATGAAAAGCCGGGTCTTGGGCACCACCGCGCCCAGGATGTCCACGCCGCCGGACAGCCACGGCGGTGCGGTGACGTTGACCGCGGGAGCACCGAAGATGTCGCGCGCGACCTGCTGCAGGATCAGCCCCACACCGAACGTCACCAGCAGCGTGTCCAGCGGCCGGTGATACATCCGCTGGATCAGCGTGGTCTCCAGCAGCACGCCCAGCAGGCCGCCGACGAGGAACCCCACCATCAGGGAAACAAGCAGGGAGACACCGGCATTCGACACGACCTTCTGGACGACGAACGCCGTGTAACAGCCGGCCATGATGAACTCGCCGTGCGCCATGTTGATGACGCCCATCTGCCCGAAGGTCAGCGCCAGGCCCAAGGCGGCCAGCAACAGGATCGAGCCGAGGCTCAATCCCGTTGCCAGCTGCCCGATCAGGACATCCATCTAGTTCAGCCGGACAGGCCCGCGGCCCACGGGTAGGACTTCAGGAACGGGTCCGGCTCGATCGGTCCCCGCGACTCCCAGACCGTGTAGATCAGGCCGTCGGGATGGATCTCGCCGATCCGCGCGGTCTTCGTGATGTGGTGGTTCTCGCCGTCGATGGTGACCAGGCCCTCCGGCGCGTCGAACGTCACGCCGCCGGCGTTGTCCTGAATCGCCTTGGTATCGAACGCTTTTGCCTTCTCGACGGTGTTCTTCCACAGGTAGACCGAAACGTAGGCGGCCTCCATCGGGTCGGACGTCGGCTTGGCCTCGCCGTACTTGGCCTTGTAGGCCTTGACGAACTCCTTGTTCACCGGGTTGTCGACGGTCTGGTAGTAGTTCCACGCGGTCAACTGGCCCTTGATGTTGTCCGCCCCGATGCCGGTGACCTCCTCCTCGGCGATCGACACCGAGACCACCGGCATCTTCTCCGGCATCAGACCGGCGTTGGTGTACTCCTTGAAGAACGCCACATTGGAGTCGCCGTTGAGGGTGTTGAACACCGCGCCGGCGTCGGAGGCGCGAACCTTGTTGACGATCGTCGAGAAGTCGGTCGAGCCCAACGGGGTGTAGTCCTCGCCCTTGATCTCGATGCCGTTGGCCGCGGCGTAGGCCTTGATGATCCGGTTGGCGGTCTGCGGGAACACGTAGTCGCTGCCGACCAGGTACAGCGACTTGACGCCCTTCTCCTTGAGGTAGTCCAGGGCGGGCACGATCTGCTGGTTGGTGGTGGCGCCGGTGTAGAAGATGTTCTTGGATGCCTCCAGGCCCTCGTACTGGACGGGGTAGTACAGCAGGGAGTCGTTGGACTCGAAGACCGGCAGCATCGCCTTGCGGCTCGAGGACGTCCAGCCGCCGAACACCGCGGCCACACAGTCGTCCTTGATGAGCTTCTCGGCCTTCTGGGCGAACACCGCGGGATCGGATGCGCCGTCCTCGCCGACGATCTCGACCTGCTTGCCGAGCACGCCGCCCTTGCCGTTGATCTCCTCGACGGCGAGCTTGATGGCGTCGCGCACGGTGACCTCGGAGATCGCCATCGTGCCCGACAGCGAGTTCAGGGATCCCACCTTGATCTTCGGGCCGGAGGTGTCGACGCACGATTCGGCGCCGGCGGCGCCGGTGGTGTCCTCGCTCGCCTTGCTGCCGCAACCGGCGAGCAACAGCGCCGCCGCGGCGGCGACGCTGCCCGCCGCCAGGGCCGGCCTTCTCAGTGTGGGACGCGCAGAACGGGGCATCGACAGCCTTTCGTGAAGGTGGGGTCCGGCGCCGAAGGAGGCATGTCGGAGACAAGCCGGCGGCCGGACGGCGCGCGACCGCGGGCGCCAAGGCGGACGCTAGGGCGTCCGTGTTTCTGGGAAATATCTGTGTGTCACGGCCGGGTAAACCTGCCGTTCGACCGGTATTCGCCCGGACAGACCCGGCGGCATCGCGTAACGGTTCGGTACCGTCGAGAGATATGAGGTACATGGCCAACACCTACCGACTCGCGGCTGCCCTCGCGCTGGCCGCCAGCGCCGCCGTCATCAGCCAGGGCGTGGCGTACGCCGACCCCGAGCCCACGCCTGCACCGGCGCCCGCACCTGCGCCCGCCGCCGGGGGCAACGTGGTCTACACGGTCACGTCGGACGGCCCCGGCGACGTCGAGCTCTACTACCTTGTCAATCAGCCGCCGAACAAGGCGGCCTACAACGCGGATCCGTACGCGTTCGTGCAGAAGGTGCCCGTCACACTGGCGCCGGGGGTGCCGTGGACGTTCCCGACCACGCTGGCCGACCCGCAGTGGGCGATCCTCACCGTCAGCAGCACCACGCACGGCGGGCAAGCCGCACCCAACGTCCAGTGCGACATCGCGGTCGACGGTCACTCGGCCGCCCACGATCAGCAGCCCTACAACCCGCGGTGCCAGCTGTCGAACTGGTGACTCGCGACGTCGGTCGCACCCCTTGCCACCGGGTGTAGCGTTGACTTGATTGCTTGGTCGGTCGCGATCCGGGGTGGGTGCAATGACCGTTGACGAAGACAAGCTGAATGCCTTCATCGGCAAGGCGATGGGCGACCTGGGGGCCGCGATGGGCGCCGCGCTGATGCTCATCGGCGACGAACTCGGGCTGTACCGCGCGTTGGCCGCCGAGTCGTTGAACTCGACCGAACTGGCCGCGCGCACCGGAACCACCGAACGGTATGTCCGGGAGTGGCTCGCCAACCAGGCCGCCGGCGGTTACGTCGAGTACGACCCCGAGACTGGCCGCTACCACCTGAGCGAGGAGCAGGCGCTCTGCCTTGCCGACGATTCCGGACCCGTCGACCTGCCGGCCGCATACTCCATCGTCGAGGATCTGTTCCACGTCCGGGAGCGGGCCGTCGCCAATTTCCGTAGCGGGGACGGCATGGAATGGGGCGAACATCATCCGTGTCTGTTCCGGGCGACCGAACGGTTCTTCCGGGCCGGCTACAACGCGAGCCTGCTGTCGGACTGGCTGCCGGCCCTCGACGGGGTGGTCGAGAAGCTCGAAGCCGGCGGTTCGGCCGCGGACGTCGGATGCGGGCACGGGGTGACGACAATGCTTATGGCACAGGCGTTTCCGCGTTCCGAGTTCGTGGGGATCGACTACCACGACGCGTCGATCGACACCGCCCGAGAGCACGCGGCGAGTCTCGGGCTGGGCAATGTGAGCTTCGAGGTCGCCGACGCGACGTCATATCGCGGTGACGGCTACGACCTGATCGCCTTCTTCGACTGCCTGCACGACATGGCCGATCCGGTCGGTGCGGCCGCCCATGCCCGGCGCTCGCTCAAAGACGACGGCCACTGCCTGCTGGTCGAACCGGCCGCGGGGGACAGCGTCGCGGACAATCTCAACCCGGTGGGCCGGATCTTCTACGGCGCCTCCACGATGATCTGTGTTCCGGTGTCGCTGGCACGGCGCGGCCCGGCCTTGGGTGCGCAGGCCGGTGAGCGGCAACTCGCCGAGGTCATGGCGGCCGGGGGCGGCTTCAACAGTTTCCGCCGGGTGGCGGAGACGCCGTTCAATCTCGTCTTCGAGGCGCGCCCCTGACCTTGACACCGGCTCGAACAGATGTTCGCATAGAGTATGCGCTGGGAAGGTCAACGACTCGAGGCCGACGACGGCGCCCTGCCCGGGTTGGCGCGCATCGGCTTCGTCCGCACCGTGCGCACCCCGCAATTCGACGGGATCACATTCCATGAGGTGCTGTGCAAGTCGGCGCTGAACAAGGTGCCCGACGGCGCCGCACTTCCGTTCAGGTTCACCGTCAACGCCTACCGGGGCTGCTCGCACGCCTGCCGGTACTGCTTCGCCCGTCCCACCCACGAGTACCTAGACCTGGACGCCGGGGCGGACTTCGACACCCAGATCGTCGTCAAGACCAACGTGGTCGACGTCTTGCGCCGGGAACTGCGCCGCCCGTCATGGACCCGGGAGACCGTCGCGCTGGGCACCAACACCGACCCGTACCAACGCGCCGAGGGCCGCTACGAGTTGATGCCGGGAATCATTGCCGCACTGCGTGATTCGGGAACCGGCATGTCGATCCTGACCAAGGGCACGCTGCTGCGCCGCGACCTGCCCCTGCTGGCGGATGCCGATGTTCCGGTCTCGGTGGCGGTGTCGCTGGCCGTCGGCGACGCCGAGTTGCAGCGCGCCGTGGAACCCGGGGTGCCGGCTCCGCAAGCCCGGCTCGAGTTGATCACCGCGATCCGCGACGCGGGGCTGGACTGCCACGTCATGGTGGCCCCGGTGCTGCCGTATCTGACGGATTCCGTTGCGCACCTTGATGATCTGCTCGGCCGGATCGCGGCGGCCGGCGCGACGGGGGTGACGGTCTTCGGGTTGCATCTGCGGGGCGCGACGCGGCCGTGGTTCATGGCGTGGCTGGCGCGCTCGCATCCGGAACTGGTCGGGCCGTACCGTCGGCTCTACCGCCGTGGCGCGTACCTGCCGGAGGACTACCGGCGTCAGCTGCAGGAGCGGGCCAGGCCACTGGTCGCCCGGTACCGGCTCGCCGGTGACCAACGGCGCTTCACCACCGGCCGCGCTGCGGCGAAACCCGTTGGCGCAGTGCAGGAATCGTTGTTCTGAGACCTACCTGGCTTCGTCGATCATCGGCTGTCCGGGGTGGGCGCGGTGCCAGGCGTCGATCGCGGTGTCCCAGTCCTCGCCGTCGAGTTCGGTCAGCGATGCCGGGAACAGTCCGTCTTCCTCCTTGGCGATGTGCTCGTAGAGTTCGTCGATGGCGGAGCGGAACCGCTCGCGGTCCTCGGCCGTCTCCACGTCGACGGACTTCAGGAATTCGGCGAGTTCGCGGTGCTCGCGTACGAGGGGGTGGATGTGCTCGGCGAACCGGTCGTCGCGCGCCATGACGGCGAACAGGCCGGTCTCCTCGCCCACCCAATGCGATTGCAGCTCAGCGAACATCGCCGTGATGTCCGCCCGCGCCTGGTCGTGATCACCGCGGTCCATGGCACGCACCGCCGCCCCGCCGTGGTTGATGGCGCGCTCGTGCTCGGCGATGTAGTCGCGCAGCAGAGGAATGTCGCGGCATCCGCAGTACTGGCACACGGCGACCCGCTCTCCTCAGGCCTGGTCGAACTCCATCATCTCCAGGTTCCAGTACCCGCGCAGGTTCGTCAGCAATCCGGCCTCGTCGACCCGGTAGGTGAAGATTGCGCGCACCGTGCTGTTCAGGCCACCCTCGAAAGCGCTACGCAGCACCAGAATGTGCGCGACCTCGTCGGGGGAGCTGGACGGGAAGGTCTCCTCGCAGGTGATCCGGAGATTGTTCTTCGCGATGTTGGAGTCGAAGAACGCCGACACGGCTTCCTTGCCCCGCACGCCGGTGCCGTCGGGGTTGGTCACCGACGTGCCGATCGGGTCCTCGATCACGACGTCGTCGGCCATCAGCCCGAGCCAGGCCTCCTTGTCATGGGCCTGCACCGCACGCCAGGACGCCTGGGAGGCGGCCAGGGCGGGGGTGATGTCGGTGTCGGGCTGAGTGGTCATCGGTGGCTCTCCTCCGCATGGTCTGGTGTTCAGGTCACCTTAGCCAGGTGAACGCTTCGCGTGAGTCCCGCCGGCTCGCTACTGGCGGCCGCGCTTGACCTGGTTGAACGGCACGCCGCGGTCGGCGGCGTACTCCCGCGGGAAGCCCAGGATGCGTTCGGCGATCACATTGCGCGCCATCTCCGAGCTGCCGCCGCCGAGCGAACCGGTCTGCCGGGACAGATAGCGCACTCCGACGTCGACGCCCGCGCCCTCGTCCACCACGCCGGCGGTGCCCGCGATGGCCAGCGCGGTGTCGACCTCGAGTTCGGTGGTCTCGGCGTGGAACAGCCGGATGATCGTGCCCGCGTTGGGCGGTAGTGAGCCGTCGGCGATCGCGCGCGCGACGTGGTCGATGAGGTGCTTCTTGACCGCCCGGCGCACCAGCGCACGGCCCGCCAGGTCCTGTATCCGGGCGTCGTCGCCCTGTCCGGTGGCCTCTGCCAGACCGATGTGGTCCGGCGGCATCTCGTTGGCGTTCTCGGCGCCGATCCCGCTGGCGAACTCCGAACCCCCGCCGACGGCGCGGCGCTCGTGGAACAGCTGGCGCGACGCGACGGCCCAGCCGTTGTTGACCTCGCCGACGACGGCGTCGTCGCCGAGTTCGAGGTTGTCGAAGAACTCCTCGCAGAACTCCTCGTTGCCGTTGACCTCGGTGATCCGGCGCATCGTGATACCGGGTGCGTTCAGCGGCACCAGGAACATCGTCAGGCCCTCGTGTTTGGGCACGGTCCAGTCGGTGCGGGCCAGCATGAGGCCGTAGTCGGCGGCGAAGGCGCTGGTGCTCCACGTCTTCGCGCCGTTGATCACCCACTTGTCACCCTTACGCTCCGCCCGGGTGATGACGCCCGCCAGGTCGGAGCCGCCGCTGGGTTCGCTCAGCAGCTGGCACAGGATCTCGTCGCCGCGGATGGCGGCCGAAATGCGTTCGCGCTTCTGGGTTTCGCTGCCCATGTCCAGGATGGTCGCCGCGCAGATGGTGAAGGTCGGGACGTTGAGGATCAGCGGCATCTCGTAGGCGCGGCTCTCGCCGTCGAACGCCTTCTGATAGCTGAAATCCAGCCCCAGGCCGCCATACTCGCGCGGGAAGCAGATGCCGGCGAATCCGCCGGCGTGCAGTCGCTTCTGCAGCTCCTTGGCCCGGTCCCAGGACTGCTGCTCGGCGCGGACCGAGAACGGCGGATTGTCGGGATCGATGGCGGGCATGTTGTCGGCCAGCCAGGCGCGCGCCCGCGCCGCGAAGTCCGCGACCGATTCCTGGGTCCCGGTCGATGTCACGGTCTCGGTCATCGTTGCGACTTCCTGCTCAGGGCGTAGACGGCGCGGTGGTGGTCTTCCGGCGAGCCGAACATGGCGCGGTAGAGGATGACCCGGCGAAGGTACACGTGCAAGTCGTGCTCCCAGGTCACGCCGATCCCGCCGTGCAGTTGCACGCAGTCCTGCAGGATGACCGGGACACGTTCGGCGACATAGGCTTTCGCGACGCTGGCCAACAGCTTGGCGTCGGCGGAGCGATCCGCGACGGCCCGCACCGCGGCGGCCGTGGTGCCGCGACAGGCCTCGGCCCACATCTTCATGTCGGCGGCGCGGTGCTTGAGGGCCTGGTATGACGCCAGCGGCCGGCCGAAGCTGTGCCGGTCGTTGAGCCACTGGGTGGTGAAACCGAGCACGCTGTCCAGGATTCCGACGAGTTCGGCGCATTGCAGCACCAGCGCGATCTGGCGCTGCCGTTCGACGATCGCGGCGGTCTGCCCGGCGGCGCCCACCGCGGCGTCCTCGCCGACCTCCACACCGGCGAATTCGATTCGGGCGTAACGCTTCACCATGTCCACCGAGCCCTGCGGCGTCACCGTGACTCCGGCGGCGTCGGCCGGAACCAGGAACTGCCGAAGCTCCCCGTCGCAGGTGGCCGTCACCAACAGCACGCCGGCCTGCTCGCCCGCCTCGACACGGTCCTTGGCGCCGTCGATGCGGTAGCCGGATCCGGTCTTCGTCGCGGTGGTCACCGCCACGGTCGGATCGAACGGTGCGCCCGGCTCGTACACCGCCCAGGACGCCACGAGGTCACCGGAGACCAGTGCCTCGATGGTGTCGTCGTGCCCGTCGGGCGCCTCGACCAGACCGGCGAGCACCGTGCTCACCGGATGCAGTGGCCCGGGTGCGACGGTGTGCCCGACCTGTTCGGCGACGAGCGCCAGGTCGGCCACTCCGTTGCCCGAGACGCTGCCGCCGCCGAGTTCTTCGGGCACCAGCAGGCTGGCCCAGCCGAGCTCGGCGGCGCGTTGCCACCAGCCGGGGTCGAACGAGGTGCCGGCGCTGTGCATCTCGCGGACGTGGGTCAGCGAGGCTTCCTTGTCGAGGAACGCCTGTGTCGTCGACGCGAACAGCAGTTGCTCGGGGTTTGCCAGGTCTGTCATCGGATCAGTTCGGACCTCTCCGTAACGGGCGAGCGTGCCGGGAGAGGGGTGCCCCGGCACGCTCGCGGTGCGTGATGGTGGTCGTCAGCACGCCTCAGGCGATGACGAGCGCCGGCACATCCGGCTTGTAGACCACCTTGTTCTCGACCTTGAACAGGTCGACCATATTGCCGCCCATCACCTTTCGCACGCTCTCGTCATCGAGGCCGTGCGCCACCAGATCGTCGACCAGGTTCAGCGGGTCGGCCAGGCCTTCGGGATGCGGCCAGTCGGAGCCGAAGATCACCCGGTCCGCGCCGATGAGGTCGGCCATCTGCTTGAAGTCGTCCTCCCAGAACGGGGCGACGTACACGGCCCGCTTGAAGTCCTCGACCGGATCCGCGGCGAACTCGTGCGGCAGCTTGGCGTAGACGTCCTCGAACTGGTGCAGCAGGTAGGGCACCCACGACGCGCCGTTCTCGACGGACAGGATGCGCAGATCCGGGTTGCGGTGCAGCGCACCGTGGCAGACCATCGCCGCCATGGTGTCCTCGATGGGCCGCTTGCCCATTGCGACCATCCGGAACGCGGTGGGCTTGAACGGCAGGTACTCGTCGGCGGGCTCCCAGTCGTCGAGATACCGGGCGTAGCCGCTGTCCGACGCGTGCATGCACACGGGGATTCCGGCCTTCACGCAGGCTTGCCAGAACGGGTCGAACTCGGGCAGGCCCATCGACCGGGTGCCGCGGAAACCCGGCACCGGCGCCGGGCGCACCAGCACGGTCTTGGCGCCGCGCTCCACGGCCCATTCCAGTTCCTCGAGCGCCCGGTCCATGATGCTCAGGTTGATGACCGGCGTGGTGAACATCCGGCCGTCGTAGTCGAACTTCCAGGTCTCGTAGATCCACTGGTTCAGCGCGTGGATCAGATCCACGATCGCTTCGGGGTCGTCCTTGAAGCGTTCCTCGATCAGGCTGGCGAGGGTGGGGAAGTTGATCGCGTAGTCCAGGCCGAGACTGTCCATGACCTCGATCCGCGCCGCGGGGTCGCGGAAGGCGGGGATGGACTTGATCGGCTTTCCGATCACCTCGCGGTAGGTCTTGCCGTGGGCGCCGCTACGGAAGTACTCCTCCTGGGCGCCGGGCCGGGCCACCACCTCGAAGGTGGGGTTGGGGATGTAGTCGCTGATGTGACCCTTGACGACGATCTTGGTGCGGCCCTTCACCTCGACGTAGTCGATGACGCCCTTGCGCCGGTCCGGCACGAACTGCGTCAGGGCCTCCTTCGTCTCGTACAGGTGGTTGTCGGCGTCGAACACCGGATAGTTGAGGATGCGTGACGGCATGGTGCTGATGCTCCTGAAGGTTCGGGGCTGGGACCGGTCGGTAATGGCATTACCGCATGTGGTGGTAATGACGTTACCACGGCTGGGGCATCTTGCAAACGGGCTGTTCAGGCCTGCAGCAGGCTGCGCACGCAGAAGTCGTAGATGACGCTTGCCTCGACCGGCGCGGGGGTCAGTTCGGCGGACAGGCTGCGCAGTCTCAGCGCCCCCAGCGCGTTCTGCATGACGATCGCCGCGGTGCGTTCGACGTCCAGGTCGGGCCGGAACTCGCCCTCGGTGACACCGCGTTTGAGGATGTCGCTGAACAGCGCGTACAGCGGCTTGAGAACCTGCGCGAAATCGGCCGACCGGGTCCGCATCAGGTGGTCATTCGAGAAGGTCAGACCGCGGTTGATGCTGTCCTGGGTGGTCGACTCGGCGGGCGCGCCGATGCGTTCGATCAGCCAGCGCAGCGCGTCCTGGGCCGTCATGTCGGCGGTCTCGTCCTGCCAGCGTTCGGTGGACTCGCCCATGATCTTGCCGATCAGCGCCAGCAGCAGGTCGTCCTTCGTGCTGAAGTGCTGGTAGAAGGCTCGCAACGAGGTCTTGGACCGCTCGACCACCTCGGCAACCGTGAAGTCGGCGCGCCCGGTTTCGCCGATGATCGCCAGGGCCGAGCGCATGAAGCCGGCCGCCCGCGACTGGGCCCGTGCCGCGGTGTCGGCCCCGGTTGGCTTCGCCATGATCGCCTCTCACGGTTCGTGCGGGCAGCGCTTTGGAGCACGAGGGTACAGCGTCAACCGTCGGGGACGGGGGTGGTCGCGTCGCGGGGCGGAGGCTACTGTGTTGAACCCATGGCCCGGTACGCGTCGTCGGAGGCCGGGTCGCGGCCCGGCGCCGATGGTCGGTTGTCGCATGAAAGCGGTTGTCCGACAGTGAAATACAGTGCACCTGGCCGTTCCCACAATGCCGAGAAAGGCGATCACGAACATGACAACTGATTCCGGCGAGGCGGTCTGGACCCTGCAGGGCCTACTGGACCTGTTCGACGTTCCGTTCGACGGGGTCGGTGACACGGTCGTCGCCGAGACCGGGCTGGCCGGCCAGGATGATCGTCAGGTGGTGGAGGGCACCCAGGTGCTGGCCCAGGCGATCGTGGCTGTGGCCAAACGGTTTCCGGACAAGTCGATACGGACGGCCACCGCGGTGTTCAGCCGGGCGGTGATGGTCGGCGCGCCGGTCGAGCTCGGCATCGACGTGTTCCACGAAGGCCGGTCGACCGCGACGGCGTTGGTGACCGCCACCCAGAACGGCAAGCGCTGCATCACCGTCACGGTGCTGGCCGATGTGCCCTCGGAGGACGTCATCCGCCACGAATTGGCCAAGCCGGCGGTGGCGGGCCCGGCGGAGGCCAACGTCTCGGAGATGCCGATGACGGGCCGGCAGCTGCGCCTCGTCGACGTGGTCGACGTCAACAGTCCCGACGAGATCGGGCCGCCCGAGCTGTACGCCTGGCTGCACTACGAGCCGGTGCCCGAGCGCGACGAGCTGGCCAAGGCTCTGGTCGCGTATTTCACTGGGCACCTTGGCATTTCGACGACGATGCGCGCGCACGAGGGAATCGGCACCGCGCAGGCGCACCTGACCGTGTCGACCGCTCCGATGACGATCACGGTGTCGTTCCACGAGCCGTTCCGCTGGGAGGGCTGGCTGCTCTACACCCACGAGAGCACTCAGGTCGGCGCCGGCATGTCCTATGTGCGCGGCACGGTGCACACCGAGGACGGCCGATTGCTCGCGTCGTTCACGCAGGACGCGCTGATCCGCCCGCTGCGGACGTCCGACAACGCCATCAAGGCCCAGTCCCGGCTGTAGCCCCGACAGCGATCAGCCCTGGGGCCGATCCAGGTCGCGGGCCCGGTAGGTGTCGCACTTGTTCGGGTCACCGGTCTGGTAGCCGAGCGTGAACCAGGCCTGGCGCTGCTGGGACGACCCGTGGGTCCACGACTCCGGGTTGACCCGGCCGGTGGCCGCCTTCTGGATCCGGTCGTCGCCGACCGAGGAGGCCGCCGACAGCGCGTCGGCGATGTCCTTGTCGCTCAACGGTTCCAGGTACGTCACATCGGTGCCCGGCTGTTTGGTGATCGCCGCGTAGTGCGCCCACACCCCGGCGTAGCAGTCGGCCTGCAGCTCGGTGCGCACACTGTTGCCCTCGGCGCCCTGCGGGCCCTGCTGCGCCTTGCCGATGTTGCCCAGCAGGTTCTGGACGTGGTGGCCGTACTCGTGGGCCACCACGTACTCCTGGGCCAACGGCCCACCGCTGGAACCGAATTGGTCCGTCAGCACCTGGAAGAAGTCGGTGTCGAAGTAGGCCACCTGGTCGGCGGGGCAGTAGAACGGGCCCACGTCGGAGGTCGCCGGACCGCAGCCGGTATTCGTCTGGCCGTGGAACAGTTTCATGTGCGGCGGGGTGTAGCCCTTCATCAGCTGGCTCCACACGCCGTCCACCGAGTTGCCGGTGGCGATCATCCGGCACTCGATCTTCTCGTTGGCGTCCTTGCCGGTGCGGCACTCGTTGAGGTCGAAACCGGGGGCGGCCACGCCGCCCTGCGGCTCGATGGCCTGCTGGCTGAGCACCGAGCCGGGATCGCCGCCGAGGAACAGCGTCAACAGCAGGATGACGAGTCCGAGCATGCCGCCGCCGACCGCGATTCCGCCACCGCCGCCGGGGAACCCGCCGCCGAAACCGCCGCCGCCACCACCGCTGGTCGTGGTACGGCTGGTGTCGATCCGGACACCTTCGTTGAAGGTCATGCTCGCCTCTTCGTGGTCACGCTGCAACGCTTTGCCGTACAGCTTCGCACACTACGATTTTGCCGTGGCGGCCGTGGACGAAGTCGAGAGCACCGCCGTTACGCGTGCCGGTGCGGTGCGCGGGACGCGGGAGGGCACGGTCGCGGTGTGGCGGGGTGTGCCGTACGCGCGGCAGCCCGTCGGACCGCGGCGCTTCCTGGCCCCGGCGCCGCCGGAACCCTGGGACGGGGTGCGGGACGCCACCCGGCACGGGCCGCTGCCGCCGCAGGGCAAGACGTTCGTCGGCCGAGGGCGCGACGACCCCAAACAGCGCGACGAGGCATGCCTGACGCTGACGGTCTGGTCGCCGGATGGCGCCCGCAAGAACACCGGGTTACCGGTCATGGTGTGGATCCCCGGCGGGGCGTTCGTGTTCGGGGCCGGCCAGTTCCAGCTGTACAACGGATCCCGGCTGGCGGCCAACGGCAACGTCGTGGTCGTCAACGTCACCTACCGCATCGGGGTGTTCGGCGGGTTCGAACTCGAGTCCCTGGGCGAGGGGTTCGACGACAACCTGTGCCTGCGCGACCAGCTGGCCGCGCTGCGGTGGGTGCGCGACAACATCGCCGCGTTCGGCGGCGACCCCGGGCGGGTGACGGTGTTCGGGGAGTCGGCCGGCGCGACGTCGGTGCTGGCTTTGCTGGCCAGCCCGGCGGCGGAGGGCCTGTTCGGCCGCGCGATCGCGCAGTCGCCGGCACTGCCGCTGATCGCCGACCGGGAGGCCCGTGCGCGGCAGGCGCGGCGGTTCCTGGCCGATCTGGGCGTGTCGCCGGGCGAACTCAAGGAGATGCCGCAGCGCGACCTGCGCCGCGCGGCGGGCCGTCAACAGCTGCGCAGCGTCGAGACCTCGCCGACGCTGGCCTACGGCCTCACCTTCGGCACCGAGCTGCTGCCGCGGCACCCCATCGACGCCGCCCGCACCGGTGCGATCGCGCGGCTGCCGCTGATCGTCGGCACCAACAGCCACGAGGCGTCGATGTTCGGCTGGTCGCGCCCGCCGATGCTGCCCACCACCGCCCCGCTGATCGACGCGTTCTTCGCGCGGGTGGCCCCCGACGCCCCGAAGCGGGTGCTCTCGGCGTACCCGGGCTATCCGCGCCGCCGGGCGCTGCTCACGTTCGGCTCGGACGCCATGTTCGGGGCGCCCTCATGGGCGTTCGCCGACGCCTACAGCGGCCGCGCGCCGACCTACGTCTACCGGTTCGACCACGTGACCTCGACGTTGCGGGCGCTGGGCCTCGGCGCCACGCACGGCAGTGAGATCGTGCACGTGCACCACAGTTACGGCTCGTATCTGGGCCGCAAACTGCATCCGCTGGGCCGGCACGTGCAGCCCGCCGTGGGCCGCCGCATGCAGCGCACGTGGCTGGACTTCGCGGCCCATGGGTCGATGCCGGCGGACTGGCCCGCGTACGAGGTGCCGCGGCGGGCGACGCGGGTGATCGGCACGACCCGCGACGTCACCGTCGACGACCCCGACCGGGTGCGCCGGCAGGCCTGGGAAGGACTGGGCTGACGGGATCGAGACCCGTTGCGCGGCAGTTGGTTTCGTTCAGTAACGGGGAGGGTCAACCGCGGGCGGTGGCGAACCGTTCGTCGCTGTAGCGGCGCAGGTTGTACAGGAACCGCTGGAACACCCAGCCCATCACCGGTTTTCCGAGCGTCATGCCGAGCCGGCCGGCCAACCCGTTGGGTTTCATCGCCATCACCCAGGTCAGGTGGCAGCCGGCGGCCGTCGGAACGACCCGGTAGTCCTCGGCGAATGCGGTGATCGCCCCGGTGGTGGACTCGTTGAACCGGAAAGCCATGTGGCTGAACGGTTCCCAGGCCAGGAACTCCTCGTCGCCGGTGATGCCGCCGCGCATGTCCACGGTGCGGGTGGTGCCCACACCGCGCGGCTCCGGTGACGTCCAGGTGACCTTCGTGATCGCCGTCGCCCAGTGCGGCCAGGACTCGGCGTCGGCCAGCACCTCGAACAACTGCTCGGGAGTGATCGCCAGGTCCACCGTGCTGACGAACCGGAACGGCGCGGTGTCGACGAAGTCGAGGCCGACGCGTTGGCAGGGGTGGCGCTTGGGCATGG
>CAZTAA010000039.1:0-13964 GCA_964611465.1 uncultured Mycobacterium sp.
CCACCTTCTGCGCGACGTCGAGCAGGGTGTAGCCGCCGAGGACCCGGCGCCAGTGGGTGGACAGCGTCGCCAGGTAGTCGTCGAGCCCCTCGGCCAGCGCGTCGGCCTCGTCTGCCGGCAGGCGAGTGATCAGCGGCGGCTCCTCGACGATCCGCCGCATCCCGTCGACCTCCTCGGTGAACCGGGGCAGCGCACGGTCACTCGTGCGATTGCGGGCCCGGGCCGCCGAGCGCAGCACCTCCTGCTGCAGCGGACCGGCCGTCTCACCCGCCAGGCTGTCGACGTCGAGGCGGCTGAACGACCGGCCGAACAGCGGTTCGTCGGCCAGCCGGCGCAACTCCTGGCGGTAGGCGGCGACACAGCAGCGCACCGCGCCCGCGAGCTGTTCCTCCGTCGCACCGTTCTGCCGGCCGGCGACCCAGATGCTGGCGACCAGGCGGCGCAGATCCCATTCCCAGCCACCCGGATGCGCCTCGTCGAAGTCGTTGAGGTCGATGACGAGGTCGCGTTCGGGTGAGGCGTAGAACCCGAAGTTGCCCAGATGCGCGTCGCCGCACACCACCGGTGTGATGCCCGTCGACGGCAGGCGCGCCACGTCCTCGGCCATCACCACCGCGGTACCGCGCAGAAAACCGTAGGGAGAGGCCACCATTCGGCCGACCCGGATCGGGAGCAGTTGTTCGAGCCGGCCCTCGTGGTTGTCCTCGATGAGACCGATGGGATCCGGCCGGTCCGGCGGCGGGGTCCAGTCGGCCAGCGTCCGGCGCGGCACCCGGTGACGCAGACTGCGGCCCAGCGCGTATCGCTCGGCGCGGCTGACCGGCCGCTGCCGCAGCGAGTGGTAGGCGCTGCTCTCCGCCTCGGCGAGGACGGTGTGCTGCCCGCTCGGTGTGGACGGCATCGGTCAATCGTGGCACGGCCGCCGCACGCCGTCCCGGAATCTGTTCAGCGGTGGTTGCGACGTTGTGCGAGTGGAGTTCGCACGGAGCGCTCAACAGATGGGGTCGTCGGTCAGGCGAGCTCGAAAACCGGGATGACGCGATCGGTGGCCTTCTCGTAGTCGCCGAACCCGGGTGCGCGCTCGACGATCCTGGGATACAACGCATTCCGTTCGTCGCGCGGCAACTCGCGGGCGGTGACGGCGCGGGGCGGGTCGGCGCCGATCTCCACGGACGCCTGCGGATGCGCGCGCAGGTTGAACGCCCACGCGGGATCCCGGTCCCGTCCCGCCGACGAGGCGACCACGTAGAGGCGGCCGCCGATGTCGAAGTAGGCGACCGGGTTGATGCGCGGCGCACCACTGCGGGCACCCGTCGACGTCAGCAACAGCAGGGGCATGCCCTCGAACGGACCGCCGACTTTGCCGCCGTTGCGGCGGAACTCCTCGATATTGTGCTCGTTGAACTGCCGTTCGGCGTCATCGACCATGCCTGCCATCCTGGCACGGTTTCGGTCGTGGCCGCCGCCGATCTCTGTGAGGATGGGGCCCATGTTCGCACGCACCGCAGCTTCGGTCCTGGCCGCTCTGACGCTGGGCGCGCTGGCCGTCGCGCCGACGTCCACCGTGCCGACGGCGGCCGCCGATCCGTGCGCCGACGTTGACCTCGTGTTCGCCCGCGGCACGGCCGAGCCGCCGGGCCCGGGCCGCGTCGGTGACGCGCTGTCGGCCACTTTGGCGCCGATGCTGGGCGGACGCAGTCTGAGCACCTATGCGGTGAACTATCCGGCCGGCTACAACTTCCTGACCACCGGTTGGGGCGCGGACGACGCCCGCGGCCACATCGCCTGGATGGCCGACAACTGCCCGAACACCCGGATCGTGCTGGGCGGCTTCTCGCAGGGCGCATCGGTGGTGTCGATGCTCGCCGGCGTGCCGCCCATCGGCGACCGGATCGGCAGCCTCGGCTCGGCTCCCCCGCTGGACCCCGCGCTGGCCGGGCGCGTCGCGGCCGTCGCGGTGTTCGGCAACCCGGGCAACCGGTTCGGCACCCCGCTGTCGTCGACGGGTCAGTTCGCCGGCCGGGCGATCGACCTGTGCAGCCAGGGCGACCCGATCTGCTCCGAGGGGCGCAACCGCTCGGCGCACAGCAACTACGAGATGGCCCCGTACCCCGGGCAGGCGGCGTCGTTCATCGCGGGCCGGGTCTGACGGCCGGTGCCCGCCCTGGACCGCTTCTTCGAGATCTCCGCGCGCGGTTCGACAGTCGCCGGCGAGATCCGCGGCGGCGTCGTGACATTCATCGCGATGGCCTACATCGTCGTGCTGAACCCGATCATCCTGTCTGGCGCCGCCGATGTCACCGGCCACAAACTGGGTTTCACCCAGGTGTCGGCGGTCACGGCGCTGGCCGCCGGCGTCATGACGATCCTGTTCGGCGTGGTCGCCCGGTTGCCGTTCGCGTTCGCGGCCGGCCTGGGCATCAACTCGTTCCTGGCCAGCTCCGTGGTCGGGTCGGTGAGCTGGCCCGAGGCGATGGGCCTGGTGGTCATCGACGGTCTGATCATCGTCGCGCTGGCCGTCAGCGGCCTGCGCAGGCTGATCTTCGACGCCGTGCCGATGCCGCTGAAACTGGCGATCACCGCCGGCATCGGGTTGTTCATCCTGTTCATCGGTCTGGTCGACGCCGGGTTCGTCGGCTCCACCGGGCTGCCCTCGCCGCCACTGGGCTTGGGCGCCAAGGGCGCCGGTTCGATCACCACCGTCCCGACGTTGATCTTCGTGTTCACGCTCCTGGTCACCGGCATCCTGGTGGCGCGAAAAGTCCGCGGCGGCATCCTGATCGGACTGATCTCGGGCACCGTGGTCGCCGTCGTCGTCGAAGCCGTCTGGCATCTGGGATCCGCGGCCGACAAGGCCGGCGGCTGGGGCCTGTCGGTGCCCACCCTGACCGGCTCGCCGTTCGCGCTGCCTGATCTGTCGCTGGTCGGCGACGTCAGCCTGGCCAGCTTCGGGCGCATCGGCATCCTGGCCGGCATCATGCTGGTCTTCACCCTGGTGTTCACCAACTTCTTCGACGCCATGGGCACCTTCACCGGCCTGTCGCGCCAAGCCGGGCTGGCCGACGAGCACGGCAACTTCCCGCGGCTGCAGTCGGCTCTGGTGGTCGAGGGCGCCGGCGCGGTGGTCGGCGGCGCGGTGTCGGCGTCGTCGAACACGGTGTTCATCGAATCGGGCACCGGCATCGGCGAGGGCGCCCGCACCGGACTGGCGAGCCTGGTGACCGGCGGCCTGTTCCTGGCTGCGATGTTCCTCACCCCGCTGGCCGCCATCGTGCCCTCGGAGGTGGCCGCCGCCGCGCTCGTCGTCGTCGGCGCCTTGATGGCATCGGTGTTGCGCGACATCGACTTCGACGATTTCAGCGTGACCCTGCCGGTGGTTCTGACGGTCGCGGTGATGCCGTTGTCCTATTCGATCGCCAACGGCATCGGCGTGGGGTTCATCGCGTGGGTGGTGCTGCGCTCGGCGTCCGGACGAGCCCGTGAGATCAGTCCGCTGCTGTGGGTCGTCGCGGCCGGATTCCTGTTGTACTTCGCCCGGGGGTGGATCGACACACTGGTGGGCGTCTGAGTGATCGGGACCAATGACCCTGCCACTTGCCGGATGAGCGGCCTAACGTGATATCCGACAGTCCCGATCGGCAGGAGTGCGATGTCTGAGCCCGAACACCACGACACCGTCGTGATCGCGGTCGACGGATCACCGGAATCCGATGCCGCGGTGCGGTTCGGCACCCGGGAGGCGACGTTGCGGGCCGTTCCCATCGTGCTGCTGAACGTGGTGTCGCACTACATCACCAGCAGGAGCATCGGACCGGCCCCGCTCGAGCCCGCCTACAGCGGATGGCAGCAGGACAACGCGCGGGACGCCCTGGCTCGGGCCGAGAACATCGTCCGCGCCAGCGCCGGCCAGCTCCCCGTTCCCGAAATGCGTTCGGAGGTGGTGTATTCGGCGGTCGTGCCGGCTCTCGCCGAAGCCTCCAAGCACGCCGCCATGGTGGTGGTCGGCTGCCGCGGGCGCGGCGCGATCGGCCGGCTGGCGCTCGGCTCCACCAGCACCGGCCTGATCCACCACGGCCACGGTCCCATCGCCCTGGTGCGTGCCGACGACGCGCAGGCGCCCGATGACGTGGCGCCCGTCCTAGTCGGGATCGACGGGTCCCGGGCATCGGTGGCGGCCACCGCGCTGGCGTTCGACGAAGCATCCCGCCGCGGGGTGGACCTGATCGCGTTGCACGCCTGGAGCGACCTGAGCTACTCGCCCTACGCGATCGCCGACCAGTCCTATGAGGCGCAGGGGCACGAGATCCTCGCCGAACGTCTCGCGGGCTGGCACGACCGCTACCCCGACGTCACGGTGCACCGGCAGATCGTCACCGACCGGCCCGCGCACTGGCTGATCGACGGCTCACAGCAGGCCCAACTGGTGGTGGTCGGCAGCCACGGCCGCGGCGGTTACATCGGGATGCTGCTGGGATCGGTCAGCACCGCCGTCGTCCACGCCGCGCACTGCCCGGTCATCGTCGTGCGGCCGCGCTGATGAGCGGGCATCCGACCGTCAGCTTCGGCGACGCCGGTCTGTCCCGACTGGTCGACGTGCTGATCGAGCGCGGCTACCAGGTGATCGGACCCACCCTGCGGGAGAACGCCATCACGCTGGGCACCCTCACCTCCGCGGACGATCTGCCCCGCGGCTGGGGGGTGCACACCGGGGCCGGTCACTACCGGGTCTACGGCCGCGACGACGGCGCGCGGTTCGGGCACTCGGCCGGACCGCAATCATGGAAGCAGTTCCTGCATCCGCCGCGGCGCCGCCTGTGGTCCGGCACAGCCGACCTCGCCGGCGAACCCGCCGCTGAAACCGAAACGCCTTCCGCCCCTTACGCTTTTCTCGGAGTGCGGGGCTGCGACCTGGCCGCGATCGCCACCCTGGACCGGGTCCTGGCGGGTGGTGGCCACCCCGACGGCGACTACGCGCGGCGGCGACGCGGAGTCTTCGTGGTCGCCGTCAACTGCACCGAACCCGGCGAGGTGTGCTTCTGCGCCTCGATGGGCACCGGCCCGGGCGTGCGGCCCGGTTACGACCTGGCGCTGACCGAACTCGTCGACGGCGACACCTGCCGCTACATCGTCGACGTGGGCAGCACGGCCGGCGCGGACGTGCTGGCCGCGGTGCCACACGAGGTGGCCCCCGACCACCAGATCGCCGCCGCGGCGGACGCCGTCCGCGACGCGGCCGACCACATGGGCCGGCAGATGCCCGAGGTGGATTTGCGGGCGTTGCTGATGCGGTCCCGGGAGTCGGCGCATTGGGACGACGTCGCCGCCCGCTGCCTGACATGCGGCAACTGCACCATGGTCTGCCCGACCTGTTTCTGCACCGGCACCGAGGAGGTCAGTGACCTCAACGGGCAGCACGCCGAACGCTGGCAGCACTGGACATCGTGCTTCGAACTGGACTTCTCTGTCATGCACCAGGGCAGTGTGCGACAGTCCGCACCCGCGCGATACCGGCATTGGATCACGCACAAACTCGGCACCTGGCACGACCAGTTCGGTTCGTCCGGATGCGTGGGTTGCGGACGCTGCATCGCCTGGTGCCCGACCGGGATCGACATCACCGAGGAGATGACGACGCTCGCCGAACTCGATGGGCCACAACATGATTGACGCCCTGAGTCCGGCCGCCCCCACCGCATCACCGATGACGCCGGTCCCGTACCGGATCCGCGACAAGGTCGCCGAGAACGCCGAGTCGGCGACGCTGACGCTGGAACCGCTGGCGGCTCGGCTCGACACCCCGGCGCCCGGCCAGTTCGTCATGCTCTACGCGTTCGGGGTCGGTGAGATCCCGATGTCCTACAGCGGAGATCCCGACGGCGACGCCGCCGCCGGCACGCTGACGCACACCATCCGCTGCGTCGGGGCCGTCAGCGCGGCGCTGCACGACGCGGGGGTCGGCGATGTGGTGGGCGTGCGCGGGCCGTTCGGCACCAGCTGGGATCTGGCCGCCGCCGCGGGCCGCGACCTGGTGATCGTGGCCGGTGGCTGCGGCCTGGCGCCGCTGCGGCCAGTGGTGCTCAAGGCGCTCGCCGAGCGCGAGCGTTACGGGAACATCGTGCTGGTGGTCGGCGAGCGCACCCCGGGACATTTTCTGTTCGGCCCGGAACTGGACGTCTGGGCGGCCGATCCGGCGCTGCGGGTCGTCCGCACCGTCGACCGGCCGGATCCGGGTTGGTCCGGCGACGTCGGGGTCGTCACCGAACCGGTGCGGCACCTGTCGCTGCGGCCCGACCGCACCACCGCGTATCTGTGCGGGCCGGAGCCGATGATCCGGTTCAGCGCCGCCGCGCTGATCGACAACGGGATGACCGCCGAGGACATCCAGGTGTCCCTGGAACGAAACATGCAGTGCGGCATCGGTTTATGCGGACACTGCCAGCTCGGCCCGCTGCTGCTGTGTCGCGACGGCCCGGTCGTCGACTACCGGGTCGCCGGCGAACTGCTGGGGATCGGGGAACTGTAGATGAGCCCACCCACTCTCGCGGTCTGGAAGTTCGCGTCCTGCGACGGCTGCCAGCTGACCCTGCTCGACTGTGAGGACGAGTTGCTCGAGGTGGCCGCCCGGTTCCAGATCGCCGACTTCGGCGAGGCCTCCAGCGCGCGCATCGACGGCCCCTACGACGTGTCGCTGGTCGAGGGCTCCATCACCACCGAAGCCGACCGGCAGCGCATCGTGGCGATCCGCGAGCAGAGCCGGGTGCTGGTCACCATCGGGGCATGCGCGTCCGCGGGCGGGATCCAGGCGCTGCGCAACCTGGCCGACGTGAACGAATTCGCCGCGGCGGTCTATCCGCAACCGGGCTACATCGACACCCTGGCCACCTCGACCCCGGCCTCGGAGCACGTGACGGTCGACTACACCCTGCACGGCTGTCCCATCGACCGCGGCCAACTGCTGGACACGCTGACGGCGCTGGCCGTCGGCCGCCGACCCCGGCTGCCGGGATCGACCGTATGCACCGAATGCAAACGCCGCGGCACCGTGTGCCTGCCGGTCGCCGAGGGCATCGCCTGCCTGGGCCCCGTCACCCGGGCCGGCTGCGGCGCGCTCTGTCCGGCGCACCACCGCGGGTGCTACGGCTGCTTCGGCCCGGCCGACCAGCCGGCCACACCCACGCTGATCCCGCTCTTGCGCCGGGATGGCATGTCCGACAACGACATCGACCGGGTGTTCTCGACGTTCAACGTCGCCGCGCCCTGGCATCCGGAGGCCAGATGACCACCCGCAACCTGTCGCTGGAGTTGATGACCCGGGTCGAGGGCGAGGGCTCGTTCAGCGTCACCCTGGACGGCGACCGGGTGGAGCACGCCCGGTTGCGGATCTTCGAGCCGCCCCGGTTCTTCGAGGCGTTCCTGCGCGGCCGCGCCGCCGCCGAGACCCCCGACATCACCGCGCGGATCTGCGGCATCTGTCCGGTCGCCTACCAGACGAGCGCGTGCAACGCGGTCGAGAACGCGTTCGGGATGCAGCTGGATCCGATGGTGGCCTCGCTGCGCAGGCTGCTGTACTGCGGCGAGTGGATCAGCAGCCATACCCTGCACATCTACCTGCTGCACGGCCCGGACTTCCTCGGCTACCCCGACGCGATGACCATGGCCGCCGACCACCGCGACGCCGTCGAGCGTGGACTGGCGCTGAAGAAGACCGGCAACGAGTTGATGGAACTGATCGGCGGCCGCGCCGTGCATCCCGTCAACGTCCGGGTCGGTGGCTTCTACTCCGTTCCGGACCCCGACGGTCTCGCGGCGATCGCCGAACGGCTGCGCCGGGCGCTGGATCTGGCGCTGGAGACCGTGCAGTGGGTGGCCGGCC
This sequence comes from uncultured Mycobacterium sp., assembly GCA_964611465.1. Taxonomy (GTDB): domain Bacteria; phylum Actinomycetota; class Actinomycetes; order Mycobacteriales; family Mycobacteriaceae; genus Mycobacterium. The sequence continues at coordinate 7,874 of CAZTAA010000039.1, forward strand.
TGCCGTTCCCGGATCTCGAGGTCGACCACGACCTGCTGGCGGTGCGGACCCCGGACCGGTACGCCATCGAGACCGGGTCGATCGTCAGCAGCAGCGGATTGCGTCTCGGCCCGGAGCAATTCGACGACCACGTGACCGAAATGCAGGTTCCGCACTCCACCGCGCTGCAGGCCACCCTCGACGGCCACCGGTTCCTGACCGGTCCGCTGGCCCGCTATTCGCTGAACTCCGCGCAGCTGTCCCCGCTCGCGCGGGAGGCCGCCGCCGGCGCGGGACTCGGGGAACAGTGCCGAAACCCGTTCCGCAGCATCGTTGTTCGCGCCGTCGAGGTGGTCTACGCGGTGGAGGAGGCGCTGCGGATCATCGCCGAGTACCGGCGGCCCGAACGACCGTTCACCGAGATCACGCCGCGCGCCGGCATCGGTCACGGCATCAGCGAGGCGCCGCGCGGGCTGCTCTACCACCGCTACGAGTTCGATGCCCGCGGAGACATCGAAGCCGCCCGCATCGTCGCGCCCACTTCCCAGAATCAGGGTGCGATGGAGCACGACCTGGCCACCATGGTGGCTTCCAACACCGGCCTCGACGACGCCGCACTGACCACCCTGTGCGAGAAGACGATTCGCTGCTACGACCCGTGCATCTCGTGTGCCGCGCACTTCCTGACGGTGACGGTCCGGCGACGATGACCGTCGACGATGTCGTGGTGATCGGCGTCGGCAACCGCTACCGCCGCGACGACGGCGTCGGCCCGGCCGTCGCGGACGCCTGCGCGGCCCGCAACCCACCCGGAGTTCGGGTGGTGACCGAACCCGCCGATCCCACCCAACTGCTCGACGCCTGGACGGGCATGGGACTGGGCGTGCTGGTCGATGCCGCGGTCACGGGCGCCGCCCCGCCCGGCAGCGTGCGGTCCTGCCGCGCAACGGATTTCGACGGTATCCGGGCGAACAGCTCGCACGGCGTGGACATCGCCGCGGTCATCGGGCTGGGGCGGGCGCTGGACCGGTTGCCGGGCGAACTGGTGGTGGTCTGTGTCGAGGCCGCCGAGACCGGGAACGGTCCGGGGCTGACGCCCCGGGTCGCCGCCGCGGTTCCCGGCGCGGTGGATGTGGTGCTCGCCGAGATCACCGCCCGGCGACGCCCACCGCCGATTCCAGTTCCGCGAACGCCGTCTCGGTGAGCGGTATGAGCGTCGCGATGTCGGGCACGAGGTTGCGCCCGGCGACATAGCCGAACGAGATGGTCTCGGCGTACGAGCACATCGTGGCGTTCAGCCCCAGGCCGTCGAACACCGTCGAGATCGGATACAGCGAATCCAGGTGCGCGCCGTTGAAGTACATGTCGGTCCTCGGCCCGCGCACGTTGGAGATCGGCACGTTGTAACCGTTGCGCCACTTGGGAATCAGCGGAATCGCCGACAGCAGAAACGTCGGGAGGAGATTGGGCACGGTCAACAGCGTGGTGGCCGCCGAACCGCGCCGGGCCACCTCGTCCTTGGCGAACTGCATCGACCGGTGGATGCGCTCCAGCCGCTCCGCCGGGTCGGCCAGGTCGGTGCCCAACGGGCACTGCTGCAGGCCGAACAGGTTGCCGTGCCCGGCCTGGGGACCCTCGCCCTCGACGCGCACCGAGACCGGGCAGAAGCCGATGAGCGAACGTCCCGGCAGCGCGTCGTGCGCGGCGAGCCAGCCCCGCAGCGCCCCGGACACCACGGCGGTCACCACGTCGTTGTTGGTAACCCCGGTCGCGTCCTGGATCGACCGGACGCGTTCGAGCGGCCAGGCGCCGCCGGCGACGGACCGCTTGGGTCCGAGCCGGCCGTTGAACGGGGTGTGGGGCGCCGCCAGCGGCAGCGGACTGGCCCCGCTCAGGGCGCCGGCCAGGTAGTCGACACCGCCGCCGATCAGGTCGCGCGCCAGTCCGACCGCGGACGTCGCGGACCCGGCGAGCCCGCGCAGCGCCGCGACCGGATCGGGCCGGCCCGCCGGTTCGGGCTCTTCGGCCGGGGCGTGCTCGGCGGTCACGTAGAACGGTTTGACCGACCGCTGGGACGGGTCGGTGGACAGCCCGTCGGTGATCATCTGCATGCCTTCGACACCGTCGACCAGGGTGTGGTGGATCTTGATGTAGAAGGCGAACCGGCCGCCGGGCAGGCCGTCGATCAGATAGGCCATCCATTGCGGTCTGCTCCGGTCCAGCGGGCGGGCGTGCAGTTCGGCGACCAGGTCCCACAACGTGTGCTCATCGGAGCCCGGTGGCAGGACGCGGGCCTGCATGTGTTCGGGCAGATCGACCTCGACCTCCTGCCAGGTCCACATGCCCAGGGTGTCGACGCCGATGTGCGGGCGCCGGCGCAGCCGCGGATCGATCTCGCCGCCGCCCACGAGCGCCTGCCGGTGCAGGTCGTCGGTGTAGTGCGGGCCGGCGTCGGAGGGCGGCGTGAAGATCAGCAGGGCTCCGACGTGCATCGGACTGGACAGCGCCTCACCGGTGATCATGGCCGCGTCGAGCCCGTCCATGACGTCCATCAGGCGCCCTCCCCCACCAGGCCGGACTGCACGATCGCGTCGTCGATGAACTTCTGCACCGGCCGGGCGGTGAAGAACCCGGTGTGGCCGCCGCGGTACCAGACGATCTCGGGTTTGCCCCAGTGTTCCCACAGCCGGACCACCTGCTCGTGCGGGTGGACCAACCGGTCGGCGACACCGCCGTAGATGAACCGGCCGGCCATCGGCACCTTGGGCGTCAGCGACAACGGAGACACCATCCGGCCGAGCGGCGCCGCGAGTTCGACCACCCGCATGCGCGGGTCGCCGCGGTGGAAGCCGGCGTGGCGGCCCAGCAGTTCGACGAGGTCGGCGACCGGCACACCGAGCACCGCGCACGTCAGGTCGTCGTCGATCCCGGCCACCAGAGCCGCGACGAATCCGCCCATCGAGATGCTGTTCAGGCCGACCTTCTGGCCGGGCTCCTGCGCCCGGATCCAGGACAGCAACCGGCGCACGTCCCAGACCGCCTGGGCGGCGAAGTGCCCGTCGTCGAGGATCTCCTCACCGGGAAACGCCTTGCCCTTCGGCAGTCCGCGCGCCCTCGGTCCGTGCTGCGGCAGCACCGGGATAGCGATGTTGAGCCCGAAGTCGTCGTGCAGGTGCCAGGCCCGGAACAGCGTGAGATCCAGTGCCGCCCGGCCCATTTCGGTTCCGTGGATGCACACCAGCCACGGCCGCGGTTCGCGGTGCCGCAGCATCAGCCCGTAGACCCGCTCGTTGGCGGTGTAGCCCAGCCAGCGCTCCCGGCCGGGGTCGCCCTCCTCCGGCGTGTACCCGCTGGTGAACACGAAGCGTTCATAGGTGCGGCCGCGCTGGCGGACCGGGTGGATCTCGATGTCGGTCAGCGGCGGCGGCGGCGCGAACAACAGTCCCGGATCATCCAGCCAGCCCTTGGCGCCGTAGAACTCGAGCGCCGCGTGTACCTCCTGCTCGATCCGGTCGAACGTCGCGCCGTTGCTCAGCGGTCGCGACGTGCGCAGACCGATCAGCACCAGTTCGTCGCGCAGCGCGTGGGTCACCAGGGTCACCGAGGGACGGGCGAGCGGCAAGGCGCCCTCGCTGCCACGCAGGTAGTGCCGCCACGCGCCCGCGTAGTAACGGCCCGTTCTGGTCAGCGGCGCCAGCGCCGACTCCACGGCCGCGAGGCCGGACGGCCGCTGGTCCTGGTTTGCCGGTTGTCCCGTGTCATTCATGAACTCACCTCGGATAGTCCCCCGTTGTCGTCACAAGCCGCGCCTCAGCGCGTTGCCGATACGGGAGCCCCGCCGGGGCGGTCCGTCGGTTCCGGGGCGGGATATCTCAGCAGTGCGCCGATCCCGTCCGCGAGCGCGATGTCGTCGGCCGCGTGCACCACTCGGGCCCCGACCGCCAGCGCGACGAACGGCAAGGCCTCGTCCACCCGCACCACCGCGGACGCCGATTGGCCCAGCTCGGACAGCGTGTCGGGGTCCGGTGCCAGCACGGTGCGCTCCGACCCGGTCAGCACGGTGCCGTCGCCGAGATTGCCGACGATGAGGGTGTCGACGTCGCCGGCGCGCAGTGCCGCGCACACCGCCGCCAGACCCTCGGCGGCCAGGCCCGAGCCACGGCCGATCTCGGCACGGAACCTCATGTCGGTGTCCTCGACCGCCGCGTCGCGGTGCCGGTCGAGTTCGGCGACGATGGATTCGTCGGCCTCGGCCTCGTCGGCCCGACGGCCGGTGGAGCCCGCGGGCAACTGCGACACCCGTCCCGCGATCCGGTCCGGCAGCGCCGCCAACGCCGCGGCCCGGGCCTGGACCTCGCCCGCGAGGAACAGCACCTCCGCGCCGCTCTGGTCCATCAGCGCGGTCAACCGGTCGGCGACGGCACGGATGTTCATCCGCACCGCCTCCTCCGCCGAACCTTCCAGGTCACGCAGTCCGTACCAGCCCGCGTTGTGCGGCTTGTGCACCGGAAACCCTTCGCCCTCAATGGTTTCGGTGTGCACGCGGTCGTCCTGGTGCACCGTGATGTCGGCGCCCAGATGGTCGATCGCGGCGAACACATACGGTGGCTGCCACGAATCGAGCAGGGGCAGGAAATACGGATAGTCCGAGACGCGCACGGTGGTGGTGGGCGGCGGGCTGGGCATCCGCGCGTCGACGAGCACCCGGTCCCCCGCCGCGATCACCCCGTGACCCCAGCGGCCGACCGCGGGCTTGCCGTGCAGGACGGCCTCCTCGACGGCGGCGACGGTGGCCTCCGGCGCACCGCTGTCCTGCAGGTCCCGATGGATGTCGCGCCACCGCGTCTGCAACGCGCCGCTCGCCTCGGCGCTGTCGCCGGAGTCGTCGAAGAACACCGACACATACGGTCCGTCGACCTTGGTCAGCGGTGTGAGGTGCTCTGAGTGCATGGTCTCTCCTTCCCCCGGGAACCTGCGCCGTCCGCGCATGCCGCCACCGGGGCACCGGCAGGGATCCCGTCTCTATGGTGGCCCCCCGACCTCGCATCTGGCGAGGTACACCGGACTGGATTCCCGGGGACTTAAGGCCCAAACGGCCAGGCCGGACCCCAGCCGCTCCATCCGGGCAAATCCGGCGGCGCGCCGTCGGACGCTGTGGTCTGATTTTCGGTGACCGGACCGGGAGGGACCGATGATGCAGTGGTTCGCCGACAGCCCCCTGCTCACCCTGTTCTTCTGCGTCGGCATCGGCAGCCTGTTCGGCCGAATCCGGTTCGGGCCGGTCTCGTTCGGCCCGGCCGGGGCGTTGTTCGCGGCGCTGGCGCTGTCGGCGATCGAACCCGACGTGGCGCTGCCGCCGCTGATCACGTCGCTTTCGCTGTGTGTGTTCTGCTACATGGTCGGCATCGCCGCGGGCCCGGCCTTCCTGTCCGCGCTGCGCACCGGCTGGCAGCCGGTGGTGGTGTCCCTGGTGGCGGTCACGGCGATGGCCGGCGCGGCGCTCGGTGTCGGCAAGGCCTTCGGATTCGACATCGGGACCATCGCCGGCGCGTTCAGCGGCGCGGGCACGGCGACCGCCGCGCTGGGCGCCGTGCAGCAGCAACTCGCCGGCGGTGGTGACATTCCGCCCGAGCCGGCCATCGGCTACGCCGTCGCCTATCCCATCACGGTGCTGCTGACGATCCTGGCCTGCTCGTATCTGATCAGCGCGGGCAACCGTAAACCGACCGCGGAGGACCGCGAGACGGTCGCGCCGATCGTCGTGCGCACCCTGGAGCTCGTCGGCGACCCGGGGTGCACGGTGGCCGAATTCGAGGCCCGTCACCGGGCGGTGGTGTCCCGGCTGACCCGAGGGCACCAGACCGTCGTCGCGCACGCGGCCGAACCGCTGGCGGCCGGGGACCTGCTGACGATCACCGCCCGGGAGGACGTCGCCGACGGCCTGGTGACCGAGGTGGGCCGGCCGGCCGCCGAGGAACCGTGGCTGGACCGCAGCGAGATCGACTTCCGCCGGGTGACGCTGTCCAATCCGGCCTACGTCGGCCGGGAGCTGCACGACCTGCGGATGGCGGAACGGTTCGACGCCGTGGTGAGCCGGGTGCGCCGCGGTGAC
>CAZTAA010000039.1:14064-33818 GCA_964611465.1 uncultured Mycobacterium sp.
TCGATGATCCTCAAGGTGTTCCTGGCCCAGCTGATGGTCGTCTACTTCTGAAGCAGGCCGGACTGCACGATCGCGGCGTCGATGAACTGCTGCACCGGTTTTCCGAAAAACCCGGTGTGCCCGCCGGGATACCAGATGATCTCGGGCCGGCCCCAGTGCTCCCACAGCCGCTCGACCTGTTCACGCGGATGCACGAGCCGGTCGGCGACACCGCCGTAGATGAACCGGCCCTGCGGTGGAACCCGCGGCTGCAGCGACAGCGGTGAGGTCATCCGGCCGAGGGGTTCGGCCAATTCCATTGTGCGGCGCCGGGGATCGTTGGGACCGAAGCCGGAGTGATGCCCCAGCAGACTCACCAGGTCGGCGACCGGCACCCCGAGAATCGCGCACGTCAACCCGTCCTCGAGGCTGGCCACCAGCGCCGAGACGTAGCCGCCCATGGACAGCCCGTTCAGCCCGATCGCCGAGGCCGGTTCGGTGGCGCGGATCCAGCGCAGCAGCCGCCGCACGTCCCACACCGCCTGGGCGGCGAAGTGCACGTCGTCCATCACGTCGTCGCCGGGGAACGCCTTGCCCTTGGGCAGGCCGCGCGCCCGCGGGCCGTGCATCGGGTGCACCGGCACGACCACGTTGAGGCCGAAGTCCCGGTGCAGATGCCAGGCCCGGAACAGCGTCAGGTCCACCCCGGCGCGGCCCATCTCCAGGCCGTGCACGCACACCAGCCACGGCCGCGGTTCGGGATGCCGCAACATCAGCCCGTACACCGTGGCGTTGCCGGTGTAGCCGGTCCAGCGCTGCCCGCCGGGCTCACCCTCGGCCGGGGTGTAGCCGCTGTCGAAGATGAACCGCTGGTAGCTGCGGCGCCGGTGGGTGACCGGCAGCACGGTCAGCTCGGGCGGCGGCGGCGGGGCGAAGAACGCGGCGGGGTCGTCCAGGTAGCCGCGCTCGCCGTAGAACTCGAGCGCCGCGACGACCTCCCGCTCGATGGACCCGTAGGCGTCGGCGCCGGTGACCGGTCGCTGGGTGCGCAACCCGGACAACACGATCTCGTCGCGCAGCGCGTGGGTGGCCAGCCGCAACGTCGGGCGGGCCACCGGCAACGCCGACTCCTGCCCGGATCGGTACTGCCGCCAGGCTCCCGCGTAATACCGTCCGGTCTTTGCGAACGGCCGAAAGATGTTGCTGAGCGGGTCGGTCACAATCCCGATGCTAACCGCGGCGGGCTGCACAACACACCCACTGAGGCCGAGTGCACGAGTGGCGACGAACCGCTTCCTGGCGCCGTTAGAATCGACCGATCGTGAGCGAGCAGCCCCTGGACGAACCCGTCCCGTCGCGGCGTCCCCACATCATCCGGCTGGCGCTGTTCGCGGGTTTCCTGTTGGTGCTGTTCTATCTGGTCGCCGTGCAGCGGGTCATCAACGTCGACGACATTCGCGACATGATCCGCGCCACCGGCCCGGCCGCACCGCTGGCCTACGCCATCGTCTCGGCGCTGCTCGGCGCCGTCTTCGTGCCCGGTCCGATCCTGGCCGCCGGCAGCGGCTTCCTGTTCGGGCCGGTCCTCGGCACGTTCGTCACGCTGGCCGCGTCGGTCGGCACCGCCGTAGTGGCGAGCCTGGCGGGACGGCGGGCCGGCCGGGACAGCGCCCGCGCCCTGCTGGGTCCGCAGCGTGCCGACGGGCTCGACGACCAGATCCGGCGGCGCGGACTGTGGGCGGTGGTCGGACAGCGGTTCGTGCCCGGTCTGTCCGACGCGCTGGCCGCCTACGCCTTCGGCGCGTTCGGAGTTCCGTTGTGGCAGATGGCCGTTGGCGCTTTCATCGGGTCGGTGCCGCGGGCGTTCGTGTACACCGCGCTGGGCGCCTCGATCGGGGACCTGTCAGCCCCGCTGGCGTATACGGCGATCGCCGTCTGGTGCGTGACGGCCGTCATCGGGGCGTTCGCCGCGCACCGGGGTTACCGCAACTGGCGTGCCGGCGGCAAGCGGTCGTCCTGAGTCGACGGCCGCGCGCGTCATCGCCGCGCGGGTCTGAGTAGCGTTCGGCGGATGAATGAACGGGAACCATTCACGCCGTCGCTGGACTGGGGCCACGCCCTCGCCGATTCGCTGCTGTGGGTGGGCAAGGCCTGGCTGATCGCGGCGGTGTGCACCTTGGCGGTGCTGTTCGTGATCGCCAGGTTCACCACGTGGGGCAAGCAGTTCTGGTACGTGACCCGCGGATACTTCGCCGACCGGCACAGCGCCAGGCCCTGGCTGTCGCTGGCGGCGATGCTGCTGTCGGTGATCATCGACGTGCGGCTGGCGGTCCTGTTCACCTATCAGAGTCGCGACCTCTACAACGCCGGGGTGGTCATCGGATCGGGACTGGCCACCGGTGACGACGCCACCAGAGCGGCCGGCATCCACGGCTTCTGGGTGTCGCTCGTGGTCTTCTCGATCCTGGCGGCCATCCTGGTGACGCGGGTGATGGTCGACCTGTTCATCACGCAGCGGTTCATGCTGGCGTGGCGCGCGTGGCTGACCGACCGGCTCACCGGCGACTGGCTCGACGGGCGGGCCTACTACCGGGGCCGGTTCATCGACGAGGGCATCGACAACCCCGATCAGCGCATCCAGTCCGATATCGACGTGTTCACCGCGCTGTCCGGTCCGCAGCCCAACACACCGCACCAAACCAGCAGCGGCACACTGCCGTTCGGGGCGATCAGGTCCATCGTGTCGGTGGTCTCGTTCGCCGGGATCCTGTGGACGCTGTCCGGTGAGCTGTCCCTGTTCGGCTGGACGATTCCCAAGGCGATGTTCTGGGTGGTGTTCGGCTATGTCGCGGTGGCGAGCCTGATCGCGTTCGCACTCGGCCGTCCCCTCATCCGCCTGAGCTTCAACAACGAGAAGTTCAACGCCGCCTTCCGCTATGCGTTGGTGCGGCTGCGCGACGCGGCCGAATCCGTGGCGCTCTACCGCGGTGAGCTCGCCGAGCGAGTGCAGCTGCGGTCGCGGTTCGAGCCGGTGGTGTCCAACTACAAGAGGTTCGTGAACCGCACGATGGTCTTCACCGGTTGGAACCTGTCGGTCAACCACGTCATCATTCCGCTGCCGTGGATCGTGCAGGCGCCGCGGCTGTTCACCGGCCAGATCAAGCTCGGCGACATCCAGCAGTCGGTGGGGGCGTTCGGAGCGGTCCAGGAAGCGTTGTCGTTCTTCCGGAATTCCTACGACGTGTTCGCCGGCTACCGGGCGTCGATCATCCGGCTCTACGGTCTGGCCATCGCTAACGAGCAGAGTCGCGAACTGCCCACGGTGGTGGTGGCGCCGAGCGCCGACGGCTCGGTCGCGCTGGCCGACGTCGAGGTTCGCACCCCGGCGGGTGAACAGCTGGTCAATGATCTGGACCTGCGCCTGACCGCCGGTGACGCGATGATCATCACCGGCAAGTCGGGCACCGGGAAGTCCACGCTGCTGAAGAGTCTGGCGCAGCTGTGGCCGTATGCATCCGGCTCGATGGCCTCGCCGGGGGGTGCGGGCGATCCGCACAATCAAACACTGTTCCTGTCGCAGCTGCCCTATGTCCCGCTCGGCGATCTGCGGACCGTGGTGTCGTATCCCCATGAGCCGGGCCAACTTTCCGACGACGCGCTGCGCGAGGCCCTGTTGGCGGTGGCGCTGCCGCGCTATGTCGACCGTCTCGACGAGGTGGCCGACTGGGCCAAGGTGCTCTCCCCCGGCGAGCAGCAGCGCATCGCGTTCGCCCGGGTGCTGCTGACCAAGCCCAGGGCGGTGTTCCTCGACGAGGCGACCTCGGCGCTGGACGAACCGCTGGAGTTCTTGATTTACAGCATGGTGCGAAAAGAGTTGCCGGACACCATATTCGTCAGCGTCACGCACCGTTCGACGGTCAGCCGGCATCACAATCTGCATCTGGAGTTGCTCGGCGAGGGCCGTTGGGAGTTCTCGCCGGTGGCGGCCTAACCCCCCTTACGATCTGTTCAGCCCAGGCTGCGACATCGTGCGAGTGGACCTCGCATGGGCCGCTGAACAGATTGCGAGCAATGGCTATTTCGTGGCCAACATCCAGGCGACACCGTCGGCTTCGCCGGCCGCCTGGATCCGCAGGCCCGGGAACGCGGCGGGCAGCTGACCGGCGGGCACCCGATACCGCCCCGGACCGGCGCCCACCTCGCTGAGGGCGCAGATCGCCAGCAGGCCGCCGGGCGCCAGCCGCGCGGTGATCGCCGCACTGAGCGTCGGATCCCAAAACCGGTAGCACACAACCACATCGGCCGGGTCGCCCGGCGGCAAGCCGTCGTCGAGGTCGGCGACCTCGAAGCGGCAGCGCTCGGCGACCCCGTCGCGCCGCGCGAGATCCCGGGCCCGGTTCACCGCGACGGGCGAGACGTCGACACCGCGCATCGTGACGCCGCCGCGGGCCAGCCAGACGCTGAGCGCGCCCTGCCCGCACGCCAGGTCGAGTCCGGTTCCGGTGGTGGGGAACATGTCGGCGAACGGCGCGAACTCGGCCGGCGCGGTGATGCTCTCGGGCAGTGGCCGGTCGGCGTACGCGGTGTCCCAGCGATCACGGTCCGCACGGCTCATCGGCTAACCGGCCCGGGTGTAGCGCGCCACGAACCGCCGCAGAATCGTCGGCGCGTGCTGCGCGTCGTGCCGCCGGGCGGCGGCCTTGAGTTCCTCGGCGGTCTCGGGCGGAAAGTAGCCGTAGTTCTGGTAGACGTCGATGCGGGTGCACAGGCTGTCGAAGTCCAGTTCCGGATGGAACTGGGTGGCGTAGACGTTGTCGCCGACCCGGAACGCCTGCACCGGGCAATCCACCGACGACGCCAGATGTATTGCCGTCGGGGGCAGTTCGGACGCCGCCTCTTTGTGTCCGCCGTAGGCGTCGAAGGTGTGGGGCAGACCGGCGAACAGCGGGTCGTGGTGGCCGTCCGGGGTAAGCGTGACCGTCACCGCGCCGACCGGTTCGCTGTGGTTGCGGTCGATGGTCGCGCCGATCACCGAGCCCAGGGTGCCCACGCCGTAACAGCAGCCCAGGAACGGGAAGTCGGCGTCGACGACACGGCCGACGAGGTCCAGCAGGTCGTCCTCGGCCCGCCGCTGGGTGTCGGACTTCTGGTCCGGCGGGTCGCTCACGTTGTACGGGCCGCCGCCCAGGATGATGCCCGACCACTCGGCCAGGTCGATGCGGCCCAACGACTGATGGGTGAGCCGGATGCGCCGCAGCGACCCCTCGTCCAGGCCGCCGAAGCGTGCCACCGAACGGAATTCGTCGTCGGCGGCCGCGTCCTCGGCGCGGATCGACAACAGCAGGAACGGGGCGGCGGGCATCGTCAGGTCCCCAGGACGTTGACGACGGATGCCACGATCACCGAGCCGAACACGAACGACAGCAAGCCGTGCGCGAGTGCCGCCTTGCGCATCCTCGGCGACGTCAGGTTGGTGTCGGAGATCGCGAAGCTCATGCCGACGGTGTAGGCGACGTACGCGAAATCGCTGTACTGCGGCTCATAGTCGGGCTTGTTGAAATCGATTCCACCGGAAGGTATTTCATCGAAGTAGATTCGGGCGTAAGTCAGGGCGAACAGTGTGTGCACGGCAAGCCACGAGACCACCACGGTGGCGATACCGAACCAGACGGCGAGCTTCTGCGTCATCAGGAAGGCCACCACGCCCAGGCTCGCCAGCGCGCCGGAGACGACGAGCATCATGACGACGTCGACGGGCGGCTCTTCGCGGTCCGCATCCTGTTCGGTCTGCTCGGGCGACATGCGCCACAGCTCGGCCCAGGTCAGGATCATGAACGTCAGTGCCAGGACGTCCCAGGCCACCAGCATCAGGAAGCCCGCGCGGTTGCCCCACGACGTCAGGGCCGGGACGTCGGCGTGTCCGGTCAACTCGGCGACGACCATCGCCAGGACGCCGGCCGCGGTGGCCAGGATCAGTCGGAGCTCCGAGCGGCACCTCGAGGTCCATCGGTGCGTGCGCGTGCGTTCGTTCATCGCTGTAGTGAATCAGCCTGCTCGACATCCCCACCCGGGGAGGCCCATCATGAAATATCCCGCCAGCCCCGCCCGGAGGCACCGATGGAGTTCCTGGTCACCCTGACCACTTTCGACACGCAGGGAACCGCGGTGGAGGTCGACCGGGAAGGCACCAGGGGTTATCTGCAGCGGCTGTGGCACACGCCGGTCGGCCGCGCCGAGGAGCGTGTCATCGGGCTGTTCACCGCGGAGGACCGCCGGCGCCTGGACAAGGTGCTCGCGTGCCTGCCCCGGCGAACCCGCGTGGCCGAGGTCGCCGAACTGGACCCGCATCCCGACGACCCGGCGCGCACGGGTCTGACGGGCCGGCCCGGCGTCGGGCCGGAGTATCTGATCGCGACCACCGTCACGGTGCCCGACGACACCCCAGCCGACGTCATCGCGGGAACGGTCGAGCGCGAGTCCGAGCGCGCCCGAGCGTTCGCCGGACGCGGCAACCTGGTCCGGTTGTGGAGCCTGACGGCCGGACCCGACGGACCGCGCGCGGTCGGCCTGTGGCGCGCCCGTGATCCCGGCGAGCTGATGGCGATCCTCGAGTCGCTGCCGCTGTCGGGCTGGATGACGATCGATACCACGCCGCTCAGTCCGCACCCCGACGACCCGGTTCGCGGACTGTGACCGATGTCACGTGTCAGCGACGGCAATAACTGACCGGCTCGCGCGATCCATAGTTCGGGCCCATCGCCGTGTCGGCGGCGCACGGGCTGAGCACAACCAGTTCGGCATGCGCCGGCGCGGGCTGGCCGGCCCGCAGCACCGCGGGGATGAACCACAGCAAAAAGGCGGTAGCGGTGAGCAGGACCGCCCACCAAATCCGGAACCTGCGGCCAGACAGCGTCGCGAGGTGCACCCGAACAGACTAGAGAAAGCGCGCTCGTCAGCCGGCGGCAACGCGCCGATACAAATCACATTCGGATCGCCCACCGCAACGCATTCCACCGCCCTAGGCTGGTCGGCATGACCCAGCAGGGCCGGGGGTTACGGGCAACGGCTGCCCGCCTGGCTTTGTTCTGCCTGCTGGCCGGTTTGCTGGTGGGCGGCTTCCTGTTTCCGGTCGCCGGTGGCGCCGGACTGGTCGCGATGCGGGTGTCGGATTCGGTGGACGAGGATTCCACGAACATCGTGCAGGGCGACGTGCCGATCGTGTCGACGATGGTCGACGCCGCCGGGACGCCGATCGCGTGGCTCTACGCCCAACGTCGCTGGATCGTGCCCACCCACCGCATCGCCGACACCATGAAGCTGGCGATCGTGTCGATCGAGGACAAGCGCTTCGCCGAGCACAACGGCGTGGACGTGCAAGGCACCCTGACGGGGCTGTTCGGTTATCTGCAGGCGGACGAGGACACCCGCGGCGGCTCGACCATCGAGCAGCAGTACGTCAAGAACTACAACCTGTTGGTCAAGGCGCAGACCGATGCCGAACGCCGGGCGGCTGTCGTTGCCACCCCGGCCCGCAAGCTGCGTGAGATGCGAATGGCGGTGGCCCTGGACAAGGCCCTGTCCAAGCCGGAGATCCTGACCCGGTATCTGAACCTGGTGCCGTTCGGCAACGGCGCGTACGGCGTGCAGGACGCCGCGCGCACCTACTTCGGCATCAACGCCGCCGATCTCAATTGGCAGCAGGCCGCACTGCTGGCCGGCATGGTGCAGTCCACCAGCGCCCTGGATCCCTACACCAACCCCAAGGGCGCGCTGGCCCGGCGAAACCTGGTGCTGGACACGATGATCCAGAATGTGCCCGGCCGGGCCGCCGAACTGGAGGCCGCCAAGGCCGCGCCGCTCGGCGTCCTGCCGCAGCCCGACGGCCTACCCTCAGGCTGCATCGCCGCCCGGGACCGCGCCTTCTTCTGCGACTACGCCCTGCAGTACCTGGCCCGCGCCGGGCTGTCCAAGGACGACGTGCTGCGCAACGGCTACCTGATCCGCACGACGCTGGACCCCAAAGTCCAGGACAGCGTCAAGAAGGCGGTCGACACCGTCGCCTCCCCCACCGCCGAGGGCGTCGCCAGCGTGATGAGCGTGATCCGGCCCGGCCGGGACGCGCACCGCGTCCTGGCGATGGCCGACAACCGCACGTATGGCCTGAATCTGGCGGCGGGCCAGACGGTCCAGCCGCAGCCGTACTCGTTGGCCGGTGACGGCGCCGGCTCGATCTTCAAGATCTTCACCACCGCCGCCGCGCTGGACATGGGGATGGGCATCAACGCCCAGCTCGACGTTCCACCGGTGTACCAGGGCAAGGGCCTGGGCACCAGCGGCACGCCGGGCTGCCCGCCGGACACCTGGTGCGTCAAGAACGCCGGCGGCTATCGCAGCCCGATGAGCGTCACCGACGCGCTGGCCCAGTCGCCCAACACCGCGTTCGCCAATCTCATTGCCCAGGTGGGTGTTTCACGTGCCGTGGACATGGCGGTCCGGCTCGGGCTGCGGTCCTACGCCGAGCCGGGAACCGCGCGAGCCTACGACCCGAATACCAACGAGAGCCTCGCCGACTACCTCAAGAGGCAGAATCTGGGCTCCTTCACGTTGGGCCCCGTCGAGCTGAATGCGCTCGAATTGTCCAATGTCGCAGCGACATTGGCCTCCGGGGGCATGTGGTGCCCGCCGTCGCCGATCGACAAGGTCATCGACCGCACCGGCCACGAAATCGCGCTGCAGACCCCGGCGTGTGAACAGGCGGTGCCGGTCGGGCTGGCCAACACCCTGGCCGTCGCCCTGTCCAAGGACTCGATCAGCGGCACCGCGGCGGGATCCGCCGGTTCGGTGGGCTGGAGCCTGCCGATGTCCGGCAAGACGGGCACCACCGAGTCGCACCGGTCATCGGGTTTCCTGGGGTTCACCAACCAGTACGCCGCGGCGAACTACGTCTTCGACGACTCACCGAAGCCGTCGGGCCTGTGCTCGTATCCACTGCGAAAGTGCAGCTACGGCAACCTGTATGGCGGTAAGGAACCGGCCCGTACCTGGTTTCTGGCGATGCAGCCGATCGCCGACGACTTCGGCCCGGTGTCGCTGCCGCCCACCGATCCGCGGTACGTCAACGGCGGCCCGGGCGGCGAGGTGCCAAGCGTGACCGGACTCAAACTGGACGCGGCGCGTAAACGCATCCAGGACGCCGGTTTCCGGGTGGCCGACCAGCCCACCCCGGTCAACAGCTACTCGGTCAAGGGTGCGGTGGTCGGCACCACGCCGAAGGGCAAGACGATTCCCGGGTCGATCATCACGATCAACACCAGCAACGGGATCGCTCCGGCACCCGTGTACGTCCCGCCCCCGGTGACGACCTGGGAACCCCCGGTAGCGCCGCCGCCCGCGCCTGCTCCGGTTCCCGAGGCGCCACCACCGCCCCCGCCGAACGTCATCGAGATTCCCGGTCTGCCGCCGATCACCCTGCCGTTCCCGGCGCCCCCGCCGCCACCGCCTCCGCCGCCACCGGGCCCGGAGCCGGCGCCGCCGCCTCCGCCGCCTGCCGCACCGGAACCTCCGCCGCCCGCCCCGGAGCCCGCGCCCGCTGCTCCGCCGCCGGACCCGGGGCTACCGCCGCCGCCACCGCCGCCGGTGTAGTCGCGGCCTGCGAAATGCCCTCCGGGAGAGGACCAAAGACCCTTCCCGCGACCGGGTCTCAGCGGGAGAGTTTGACCTGCGTGCGCGTCGATGCGCATGGCTGAATCAAGGTGGCCCCCGAGGGTGGGCTTCGGGGGTCACCTTTTCTTTCTTTCTGCGCCGAGTGTCGAGATATACCACGGGTTTTCGCGATGGGCGTGCGATAAGTCGACGCTCGGGCCTCGTGGAACTCCGGCTCAGCCCAGTATCGGGAACCGGCGCTCGCGGGCCAGCCGGTCCAGTGCCCGTTGCATCACCATCCGCACGTGCGCGTCGACCTCGTCGATGTCGGGCTCGTCGCCGAACCGGGCCGCGATGTCGATGGGTGGCAGCACGTCGGTGACGATCTTGGACGGCAACGGGAAGTTGGACGGCATGAACGGCGTCAGGCCGAACGGAAACCCGAGCGTCAGCGGCATGATGTCCAGTCGGATGCGGTGCAGGCCCAGCCGTCGGGCCAGCCCATCGCCGCGGGCCAGAAACCACTGGGTCTCCTGCGCCCCGATCGATACGACCGGCACGATCGGCACGCGGGCCTCGACGGCGACCCGGACGTAACCGGTGCGGCCCTCGAAATCGATGACGTTGCGCTTCTGCGTGGGGCGGTAGGCGTCGTAGTCACCGCCCGGGAAGACCACCACCACCCCGCCCGACTCCAGCGCTTTGACGGCGTTGTCCGGATTGGCATGTACCACACCGAACTTGCGCAGCCAGGAGACCAGCGGCGTGATGAACACCCCGTAATGCGCCAGGGTGTACAGCGGGCGGTCCAGCCCGAACCTCTTGTAGAAGGCGGGCGCCAGCACGAGCACGTCGGGCGTCAGCATGCCGCCGGAGTGGTTGCACACCATCAGCACACCGCCGGTGGGCGGGACGGTTTCCAGGCCACGAACCGTCGCCCGGAAGTACAGCTTCATGACCGGGTCGATGAGCTTGTCCGCCAGGTCGACGAACCCCGGATCCCATCGGGCCATCTCGGAGTTGTCGAGATCCGGCCGGTCAGGTGCCATCAAGCTCCATTGCACACCCCGGAATAGCGGATGACGTTGCCGTACACCTCGGCCGTCACGACGTTAGCGTGGATCTGACCCGACGGCAGCTGACGCTTGATCTTGTCGCTGATCTGGGTCAGCTGGTACCACAGGTGGAAGATCGAATCTCCGTTGTAGAGCGGCGAATACTCGCTCTGATCGGGGTAGTTGGTGATGAACAGCGTGTGCGCGCGCGGGTCCAGGAACGCTGCCGACTGGTCGAGGTTGGCGGCCAGGACGTCGGCGGCGGCCTGCACGCCGGGCGCCGTCCACACGTCGTGCGCGGAGTCCAGGGCGTCACGGAAGCCTTTGGCCTGGTTGATCAGCGTGTCGTACTGCGCGTTGAACCACTGGCAGGAGTCGCGCTGGGCAATCACCTGCTCGGGCGTCACCCGGTTCTGCCACAGGTTGTACGGAAACGTGACGTAATCTGGACTCCAGTCCGAGGGATGGGGAGTGAACACCGGCAGCGACGGAGCCGCATCCGCGTCCGCCGGGGCCAGCGGCAGGCCGGCGGCGAGAACGACGGTCGCCGCTGCGGTCAGGCACAGGTTGCGGACGGACATACCTCGATTGTGACAAAGAGCGGCCATGCCGCTACCCCCTTCGCGCGAAGTGTTCGCGATAGGTCTCGGCGGCGGCGGCCAACTCCGGTCGCGCGTCGAGCACCGGCTTGAGCTTGGCCTGCGCCTTCTCCCGTTTGTAGGGGATGAATTCGGTCGGGAAGTCGCCGTCGTGCGGCCGGTAGTCGCGCAGCACCCGGCGCGCGACGGTGGCGATGTGCACCTCGTCGACACCGTCGGCGATGCCCATGGTGGGCGCGGCGGCGTACATCGCCTGGATGGGCGTCAGGTCGGTGGTGCCCAGCGAGCCCAGCACGTGCAGGGCGTTGAAGGACACCTCGCGCAGCACGCGGGCCATGGTGAACTTGACCGCGGCGATCTCGGTGCGGGCCTCCTGTGTGGAGGTGTTGTCTATCTTCCAGGCCGTCTCGAGCACGAACAGCCGCAGCATCCTGATCTTGGCGTAGGACTCGGCGATCTTCTCCTGCACCATCTGGTGTTCGCTGATCACCTTGCCGTGCGAGTGCCGGCTCAGCGCGCGTTCGCACATCATGTCGAACGCCAGCTTGCACTGCGCGATGGTGCGCATCGCGTGGTGGATGCGGCCGCCGCCAAGCCGGCGCTGCGCCAACACCTTTGCGCCGTCCTCGGGACCGAGCAGATGGTCGTCGGGCACCCGCACGTCGCGGTAGACGATGTGGTTGTGGTTGCGCGGTTCGGGCCGGATCTCGACGCCCGGCGTCTTGCGCGGCACCACGAACATGCCGTTGGTGCACATGACGAACAGGATGTCGGCGACCCGGCCGGCCGAGGTGAACCATTTCTCGCCGTTGATGATCCAGTCGGCGCCGTCGCGCACGGCGTGTGTCTTGAACAGGCTGGGGTCGCTGCCGCCCTGCGGTTCGGTCATCGAGTAGGCCGAGAACATGTCCTGGTTCAGCAGCGGAACCAGCCAGCGCTGTTTCTGTTCCTCGGTGCCGAACGCCGCCAGCATCT
This sequence comes from uncultured Mycobacterium sp., assembly GCA_964611465.1. Classification (GTDB taxonomy): domain Bacteria; phylum Actinomycetota; class Actinomycetes; order Mycobacteriales; family Mycobacteriaceae; genus Mycobacterium. Next base: position 26,315 of record CAZTAA010000039.1, read on the forward strand.
CCATGTTGCCGGTGTCGGGCGCGGACGCGCCGAACATGTGCGGGGCCCCAGCGTAGCGGCCGATGATCTCGTTGAGCAGTCCGAGTTTGAGCTGCCCGAAGCCGGGACCCCCGAGTTCGGGGTCGAGGAAGATCGCCCACAGCCCCTGGTCCTTGACCTCCTGTTGCAGTTCGCGCACATAGGCTTTCACCGCCGGGATCGGTGAGCGGACCGCGTGCGGGAAGACGTGGTCGAGCGGTTCGATCTTCTCCTCGCAGAACCGCTTGACCCAGTTGAGCTTCTCCTGGAATTCCGGTTCGGTGCTGAAATCCCATGCCATGCGTCCTGTCTAGCAGTCGGCGGCGGTGCGGGTGGCTACATTGGGGAGGTGACCGGCAGTGGTTCGACGTGGGCTCCACTGCGCTCACCGATCTACCGCGCACTGTGGGTCGCCCAACTGGTGTCCAATCTCGGCACCTGGATGCAGACCGTCGGCGCCCAATGGATGCTCGTCGCCGATCCGCGCGCCGCGGTCCTGGTTCCACTGGTGCAGACGGCGACGACGCTGCCGGTGATGCTGCTGGCTCTGCCCTCGGGAGTACTGGCCGATCTGGTCGACCGGCGCCGGCTGCTGATCGCCACGCAGTCCGCGATGGCCGCCGGCGTCGGCGTGCTGGCATCGCTGACCGGGGCCGGGCTGGCCACCCCGGCGGTGCTGTTGACGCTGCTGTTCCTGGTTGGCTGCGGGCAGGCCCTGACCGGTCCGGCATGGCAGGCGATCCAACCGGAACTCGTTCCGCGCGAACAGATTCCGGCCGCCGCCGCGCTGGGCAGCATCAGCATGAACGGTGCCCGGGCGATCGGTCCGGCGATCGCCGGCGCCCTGGTGTCCCTGTCCGGGCCGACGCTGGTGTTCGCCCTCAACGCGGTGTCGTTCGTGGGCATCGTGGTCGTGCTTATCGTCTGGCGGCGGCCGGCCACCGAACGGCAACTGCCCGCCGAGCGGCCGCTGGCGGCGCTCAGCGCCGGTGGGCGGTTCATCCGCAGCGCGCCGATCATCCGCCGGGTGCTGCTGCGCGCCGTGCTGTTCATCGCGCCGGGCAGCGCGCTGTGGGGCCTGCTCGCCGTGATCGCGAAAGATCAACTGGCGCAGTCTTCTTCCGGCTACGGCCTGATGCTGGGCGCGTTGGGTGTCGGGGCGGTGCTCGGCGCGGTGGTGCTGGGTCCGTTGCGATCGGTGTTCGGCCAGAACGGGTTGCTGGTGGCGGCCGCGCTCGGGTTCGCCGCGGCGACGACGGTTCTGGCGCTCGTGCACAACGTAGCGGTCGTGCTGGTGGCGCTGGTGGTCGGCGGGATGGCGTGGCTGGCGACGCTGGCCACGATGAACGCGTCGATGCAGCTGAGCCTGCCGGCGTGGGTGCGGGCCCGCGGCCTGTCGGTGTATCAGCTGGTGTTCATGGGCGGGCAGGCGATCGGCTCACTGGTCTGGGGTCTGCTGGCCGGCGCGACGAGCAGTGTCACCGCGCTGCTGGTCAGCGCGGGCCTGCTGGTGTTCTGCGCGCTGTCGGTGTGGTGGTGGCCGCTGCACGAGCGCACCGGCGACCTGGACCTGACCCCGTCAGCGCACTGGCCCGAACCGGCGCTGGTGTTCGAGCCCGAGCCGCCCGACGGCCCGGTGCTGGTGTTGACCAGCTACCGCGTCCAGCCGGACAACGAGACGGAGTTTCTGGCCGCGATGGCGCGGCTGGGCCGGTCCCGGCAGCGGTCCGGGGCGTCGCAGTGGCGGGTGTTCCGCCACGTCGAAAGGGACAACACGTTCGTCGAGGCGTTCATCGTGCGGTCCTGGGGCGAGCACATGCACCAGCACCGCACCCGGCTCACCGGGCAGGACCTGATCATCGAGCAGGACGTGGAACGCTACACCGACGGCGCGCCGGTGTCGCAACATCTGATCGCGGCGAAGTCCGAGGGTTAAGCCGCGGCGGCGCCGGTGTCGGCGTGCTCGGCCGCCGGGGCTGACGTGTCGGGCGTGGAGTCCGGCTTCACGTCCGGCTTCTCGGCCGGGCCGGAACCCGGCTTCTCGGCCAACCCGGAACCCGCCTTCTCGGCGGGGTCCCCCGCGGGGTCGGCGTCGACATCCTGGGCCTGCTCGCTTCCGGAACCGTCCCCCTCAGACTTGCTCTCGTCGACCTTCGTCGGCTCCTCCTGACTCGGCGCCGGGGTGGTGGCGCCGGCCTCGGACCCGCCCACGGTTTCGTCGACGACGGGGGTCGGCCCCTCCGAGGGGGTGACCACCGGGGCCGGCTCGACCGGGGTGGCCGTCGAATCCACCGTCGGCTCGGTGGTGGTGGACTGCTGCTGCGGGGCGTCGGCCTGGTGCTCACCGGCCGCCGCGGTCACCGTTGGCTGCTTGTGCGCATCGCCGGAACTGTCCGGCTCCGCGACGGTAGCATCGGCCGAAAGTGCCGTGGCGGCAACGGACTTCGCCTTGACCGAGGCGTCGGCGGCATCCGGCACCAGTCCGCTCGGCTTGTTGTACCCGATCCCGAACAGGTTCTCGAGCTGTGCCTGACCCCAGGCCAGCAGCGCCTGGACGGCCTCGCCGATTCGCCCGCCGATCGAGTTCCACGTGTTGACCGCGGCGTTGACCGTCGCGTTGAGGATTCCGACGTTGACGGTGTCCGAAACCCACTGATTCCCGGCGTTGATCATGTCGTGGGCGAAGCCGGTGAGCGCGTCGCCCTCGGCGGCGATCAGGTTCCAGCCCTCCTGGATCTGGAAGTTGACGACCGGGACGAACGGAATGAACGAAACCGCCTGCAGGACGTTGCCGACGGCGTCGACGCCGGCGCCGATGCCGCCCTTGATCGGTTCCCACACGTTCCAGATCCCGTTGGAAACATCGGCCAGGATCTGCGACGCCCCGGCCACGATGTTGCCGAGGCCGCCCTCGGGCAGATCGGCCCACGGCGGCCGCGGGATGGGAATCGGAACCGGCGGCAGCGGGACCCAGGCGCCGACCTCGTCGATGCCCAGCCACACCAGGGCCAGTCCGGCGTCGACGACCCAGTCGGCGACGTTCTTCAGGGCACTGCCCTCACCGCGCATCCAGTCGGTGACGTTGAAGACGCCGCTGTTGATCAACGACTCCACGAAGTTGTAGACGACCATGATCTGGTTGGAGAAGATTCCGACCCACGGGATCCACGCCACGACCGCTGCGGCGACCTCGAACCCGTAACGAACCCAGGGTTCGACCGCACCGTAGATCGCGTCGATGGCGTCGGCCAGCCCGTCCACCGGCGTGGCGTTCGGCGTGACCGCCAGCGCGTTCGCGACGTCGAGGACCTGAGCCTCGGACAGGGAGGAGACCGCGGACACCAGCTTGGGCGGCATCACCAGTTCGGTGGCGGCGCGCAGGCTGACCTGAGCGGAGACCGTCTGCTCGGGGTGGGTCAGCACGCTGGCGGCCTGCGGCGCGGTGGTGCTGGTGAAGGTCAGCGCGCCGGCGCACAGCGCGGCGACACCGGCCGTCAACGCAGGACGCATCGACAAAGCCATGTGGCCCCCTGTTTCATCGGATGTGCTTCCAACCGTAGGGCAGTCAATTTTGCCGGGCCATCCCCCACACCGGGGGAAATTGGTGCAATGACAGCGGCGGTCGTCGCATCGCGACTGGTTGTGCCGCTAGCCTGTGGCAGCAAGCCCACCTCGAGCGAAGGGGCACAGTGTGATCGGCATCGGCGCATTGGCAACGGGCGCCGCGCCCATCTTGGGTGGTGTGTTACTGGCGATGGCCGGCAACCAGATCGTGGGCGCGGGAAACTTCCGCGGCGGTATCAAGGACGATCTGGAGTTGCTCGAGATGCTGCCGGAAAGCGAGACCGCGCGACGGGAAGCGTTGCGGGCGACCATCGTCGAGCGGGTCGATGACGTCATCGAGGCCAATGAGAAGCGCCGGCAACTGCGGTCCGCGGCGTTCAGCTACCAGGGGAACTGGCGCGACATCGTGCTGTTCCTGTGCGTGGTGCTGTTCAGCATCGTGTGGTGGGACGTCGACCACGACCGCTCGTCATGGTTGCCCACGTTCGTCATCCTGATTGTGGCGGCGGTCGTCACCGGCGCCTACGCCGCCCGCGGAGCACGTCTGGCCTTGACCCGGCGAAGGCGCGCCCGCAAGTGACCGCCGCCACGATGGGGCTCTGACGATCAGGACTGCATCTGGCCCAACGTGACCTGCACGGTCTGCGGCTTGCCCGAGTCGTCCTGGTAGGTCACGGCGACGTTGTCGCCGGGCGCCTTGGACCGCACGGCGGCAACCAGTGCCTCGGGTCCGTCGATGACCAGGTCGTCGATCTTGGTGATGGTCGCACCGCTGGGCAGTCCCGCCGCCGCGGCGGGGCCGCCGTCGGCCACGCCCGCGATGGTCGCACCGGTGCCGCTCTGGTCATTGCTCAGCTTCACGCCCAGTGAGGCGTGTTGCACGGTGCCGGTGGCCACCAACTGGTCGGCGATCCGCTTGGCCTGATCGACCGGGATCGCGAACCCGAGCCCGATCGAGCCGGCCTGTCCGCCACCCGGGGCATCGCCGCCGCCGAGCGAGGCGATGGCCGAGTTCACGCCGATGAGCTTGCCGTCCATGTCGACCAGCGCGCCACCGGAGTTGCCCGGGTTGATGGCGGCATCGGTCTGGATGGCGTTCATCACCGAGTGTTGACCGGTGGACTCGTCGCCGGTGGTGACGGGACGGTTCAGCGAGCTGATGATGCCCGTGGTGACGGTCCCTTGCAGGCCCAGCGGGGACCCGATGGCGACGACGTTCTGGCCGACCTGAAGGTCCTTGGACGATCCGATCTCGATGGGCGTCAGGTCCGAAACACCTTGGGCGCGAATGACGGCGACGTCATCGGCCGGGTCCGCGCCGACGACGGTGAACGGCACGGTCCGGCCGTCGGAGAACGTCACGGTGGCCGTCGGGGCGGCGTCGCTCTGCCCGAATCCGCTGGGGGCCCGCCCGCCGGGGAACATGCCGCCGAAGGGGCCGCTCTGGTCGTCCTGGCCCGGATCGCCCGCCGAGGCGTTGGCCGCGGCGACGACGTGGTTGTTGGTCAGGATCAGGCCGTCGGCGCTCAGCACGATGCCCGAACCCTCCTCGCCCTGCCGGCCCTGCTTGATCTGGATCTTCACGACGCTGGGCAGCACCTTGGCCGACACCTGTGCGACGCTGCCGGCGGGTGCGGCGGCGTTGGGGACGGCCGGGGCGGCCTGGGGGGCCTGCGCCTGCACCTGGTGCGGCACCGCCACGGGCGCACTGGCCGCGGTCGGCGTGGGTGTCGGAGCGGAGTGATGGGTCAGCGCCAAAGTGCCGACGACGCCCGCCGTGGTCGCAATCGCGGCGACTCCGGCGATCAGCGGTGCGGTGCGAGAACGGTTGCGCTGCGGCCGGTTTGGCTCCGGAGCGGTTGGCTGGTAGGACTGCTCGGGATACCAGTACTGCGAATAGTGTTGTCCTGACTGGTAATTGCGGGCCGACCACTGGTCGTCGTGCTGCGGCGGGTATCCGAACCGGTCCGTCATGATCTGCGTTGCTCTCCTGTTTTGCGGTCAGCGGTGTTGCTCTACAGGATGCCGGGGACCCCTGAGCGGTAGCTGAGAAGTTCGCTTGCGCAGGCCAAGACTTTGATGACAGTTCGAAATCGTTTGCCGGCGGCGTCAGCCCCATTTTCCTACCTGCTCAGCAGTGCCTGCGACGACGTGCGAGTGGACATCGCACAGGCTGCTGAACAGATCCGGATGGTCGCCGATTATCGATTCGCCCGCCCGCGCCAATACCATCACTTGCGACATGTCTGACAGCACTCGTATCGCCGCGGAGGCGCAGCGCCGCCGCACCTTCGCCGTAATCAGCCACCCCGACGCCGGCAAGTCGACGCTGACCGAGGCCCTGGCGCTGCACGCCCGGGCCATCATCGAGGCGGGTGCGATCCACGGCAAGGCCGGCCGGCGCGCCACCGTGTCGGACTGGATGGAGATGGAGAAGGCCCGCGGCATCTCGATCACCTCGACCGCGCTGCAGTTCCCGTACCGCGACTGTGTCATCAACCTGCTCGACACGCCCGGCCACGCCGACTTCTCGGAGGACACCTATCGCGTGCTGACGGCCGTGGACTGCGCGGTCATGCTGATCGACGCCGCCAAGGGTCTGGAACCGCAGACCCTGAAGCTCTTCCAGGTGTGCAAGCACCGCGGCATCCCGATCATCACGGTGATCAACAAGTGGGACCGGCCGGGCAGGCACGCCCTCGAGTTGATGGACGAGATCCACGAGCGGATCGGACTGCGGACCACTCCCCTGACGTGGCCGGTCGGCATCGCCGGCGACTTCAAGGGTGTGCTGGACCGCCGTTCCGGAGAGTTCATCCGGTTCACCCGCACCGCGGGCGGGGCCACCGCGGCTCCCGAGGAGCACATCGCCGCGGCCGACGCGCACGCGGCGGCCGGCATCGACTGGGACACCGCGGTGGAGGAATCCGAACTGCTCAGCGCCGACGGCTCCGACTACGACCGCGACGCCTTCCTGTCCGGCAAGGCCTCGCCGGTGCTGTTCACCTCGGCGGCGCTGAACTTCGGGGTGAACCAGTTGCTCGACGTGCTCGTCGGCCTGGCGCCGCCTCCCGATGGCGCCCTCGACGTCGACGGCAACCGACGCGCGGTCGAATCCCCTTTCAGCGCATTCGTTTTCAAGGTGCAGGCCGGCATGGACTCGTCGCACCGGGATCGGATCGCCTATGCGCGGGTGGTCTCGGGCACCTTCGAGCGCGGCGACGTGCTCACCCATGCCGCCACCGGCAAACCCTTCGTCACCAAGTACGCGCAGTCGGTGTTCGGCCAGCAGCGCGCCACCCTCGATGACGCCTGGCCCGGCGACGTCATCGGACTGGCCAACGCGGCCGCGCTGCGTCCGGGTGACACGCTGTATCGCGATGTGCCCGTTCAGTTTCCGCCGATCCCGAGCTTTTCCCCCGAACACTTCGCGGTGGCCCGCAACGTCGACCCCAGCAAGCACAAGCAGTTCCGGAAGGGCGTCGAACAACTCGACCAGGAGGGTGTGGTTCAGGTGCTGCGCTCGGACAAGCGCGGTGAGCAGGCGCCCGTGCTCGCGGCGGTCGGGCCCATGCAGTTCGAGGTGGCCACCCACCGGATGGCCACCGAGATGGGTGCGCCGATCTCGTTGGAGTCACTGCCCTATCAGGTCGCGCGCATCGTCGACCCCGAGGACGCCGAGTTCATGAACCGGCAGGTATCCGCGGAAGTCCTGACCCGCACCGACGGGGTGATGCTGGTGCTGTTCTCGACGCCGTGGCGGCTGGAGGGCTTCCAGCGCGACAACCCGTCGATCACATTGCGGAGCCTGGTCGCGGCCGAGGGATAGTCAGTCCGGATCGACGGCTGTCAGACAAATCCCCGATCTCTTCAGCGGCCACTGCGAACTCCACTCGCAAAACGTCGCAGCTACCGCTGAACA
>CAZTAA010000040.1:0-1439 GCA_964611465.1 uncultured Mycobacterium sp.
GTCTCGGGCATGGTCAGCACCACCCGGTAGCCGCGGGCCGCGCCCACCATGGCCAGCGCGATACCGGTGTTGCCGCTGGTGGCCTCGACGACGGTGCCACCGGGCCGCAGCTCACCGGACGCCTCGGCCGCGTCGATGATGGCGACGCCGATGCGGTCCTTGACGCTGTTGGCGGGGTTGTAGAACTCGAGTTTGGCGACCACTTGAGCGCCCAGGCCGTCGGTCAGCCGGTTGAGCCGGACCAGCGGGGTGCGCCCGACCAGTTCGGTGACGTTGTCGTAGATCTTGCCCATGGTGTGGTCTCCTCGCTACCCGTCACGCTGTCAGGTCGGAACAAGCACTTCGGCACAAGAATTCCTGCGCGTCCGGCGTTTCTGGTCTCGATGCTATGCGCTACAGATCCGGCGCGACTCCTCCGCCCGCCCGTCGTCCCGGCGAACCGGGGACGGTCACACCGGGGCGTTGGCCGGCTGGAAGGCCCCGGAGCCGTCGGCCTCCTGCTCGGCGCGGATCACGTGCACGACGGCGTTGATCAGCGCCAGATGGGTGAACGCCTGCGGGAAGTTGCCCAGGTGCCGGCCGGTTCGCGGTTCGATCTCCTCGGCGTAGAGATGCAGCGGGGAGGCGAAGCTCAGCAGCCGCTCGCACAGATGCTTGGCCCGATGGAACTCACCGATCTCGACCAACGCCGAAACCAGCCAGAACGAACAGATGGTGAAGGTGCCCTCCTCGCCGGAGAGCCCGTCGTCGGTCTCCTCGACGCGGTAGCGCAGCACGAGGCCGTCCTCGGTGAGTTCCTCCGCGATGGCCATCACCGTCGCCCGGATGCGCGGGTCGTCGGCCGGCAGGAACCGGGTCAGCACGGCCAGCAGCAGCGACGCGTCCAACGCGTCGTCGCCGTACCGCTGGGTCAGAACCCCGCGTGAATCGACGCCGTTGGTCAGGATGTCGGCCTTGATGTCTTCGGCGACCGTGCGCCACTGCTGGGCGTACGACTTCTCGCCCTGCAGCTCGGCCAGTTTCGAGCCGCGGTCCAACGCCACCCAGCACATGACCTTGCTGGAGGTGAAGTGCTGCGGTTCGCCGCGGACCTCCCAGATGCCGCGGTCGGGTTCGTGCCAATGCTTGATCGCTTCCTCGACCTGTTCCTTGAGCACCGGCCACAGGTTCTCCGGGATCTGCTCGCGTGACTTGGTGTGCAGGTACACCGAGTCGAGCATGGTGCCCCAGATGTCGTGCTGCATCTGGTTGTAGGCGCCGTTGCCGATCCGCACCGGCCGGGAGTTGTCGTAGCCGGAGAGGTGGCGTAGTTCCTCCTCGACGAGGCTGCGCTCTCCGCCGACGGCGTACATCACCTGCAGCGGGTGCCGTTCGCCGTTGTTGGCGCCGGAGACGTCGGCGATGAACGCGAAGAAGTCGTCCGCCTCGCGGTCCAGGCC